>SCQE01000104.1 GCA_004321915.1 Nitrospirota bacterium | reverse complement strand
GAGATGGTAGAGGAAGGGAGGCGGTTTTGACAGAGATCGTCATCGATGCGTCCGTGGCGCTTGCCTGGTGCTTTCCGGATGAGGCGAGCAATTACGCGGATGCGGTACTGGTGGCGCTCGAAGAACGGCGGATGCTGGTTCCGGCAGTGTGGCCGCTGGAAATTACGAATGCGGTGATCGTGGCCGAGCGGCGAAAGCGCATCAGTCCACCGGAAGTCCGGCGCTTCGTTGAACTGCTGGAAGGGCTGACGATCCACGAGGACTCGCTACCGGTAGTCAAAAGCGTCAGTAATATTCTGCCGCTCGCGCGAGAATATGGTCTGTCCGCATACGATACCGCGTATCTGGACGTGGCAATCCGCCACCGCGCACCACTGGCCACGCTCGACGCCGGACTCGCCAAAGCGAGCCTGAAGGCGGGCGTCGAACTTCTACCAGGACCCCCACCGGCACTCAAACGATATCGCCCAACACACTCGGACTTGTAACGACATGACCAATAAAGGTAGAAGATGCACAGGTGTAGATGCCGGGATTTAATCCGACAGTCGCAGGCTGTCATCGCCGATGAGAAATTCCCCAGTTGTGGCGATTGACCATTCGCCACCCCTGAGAGAAGACCACAAGTGACGGGTGCTGCGCCAAAGTTCTCTCGCGTTTTACCTCGGAGTTCAGCGGTCTGCTGCTCCTGTTCGCGATCCTCATCGACGCCTGCGAGGGTGAGCGCAGAATGCGCAGCCGGTATACATCAGGGTACGCGTGGCGCAGTTCGCCGCGAATCCAGACAGCGAGTGGGAGGATCCGGATGTGGTGAAGCTCGCTGCCTGAGATCATGACAGGGAGAGATTGTGTCTCCAGCTTCTTATCGGTTCTTCCCGTATCCAGAACACTCGCGTCTATAGACCTAATCCCAGTCTATCATCGCTGAAGGAACGTGACCGATTCGGTCTATCCGGTTACACCCGCGGGCGCTTTTAGTGGTAGGGTACAATCTTGCGGTAGGCGGCTGCTGAGGCCCGCATGATGATGAACGCTCGTTTTGGGCCACTGGTCAGGATTAATCGATTCACCAGTTCTTCGCCCGGATTAAAACCATTACGCCGAATTTTAGCGATCTCTTCCAGAGCGGCTTGATCCTCGGCGGCTTCTTCCAGAGCGGTTGTTTTCTTGGTCGCTTTTCGCATGTCTGCACCTTCTTCCGTTCTTAAGAAATTAGGTGAAGCGGATGTGTCTTAATCCCTTCTTCGTCAGGGCACTTCTTCGAACGAAGTTCAGCAGGCCCATTGGCTTTCCAGGATCGTACTATGGCGCTGCACTTGACGTGATATAACATGCATGTTATATTTCCGGTCGTGGGTTACGTCATCGAGTATTTCAACTCGTCCGTTCAAGTCGACATTGAGGCGTGGCCGGCAGGGCTGAAGGCGCGCTATCGCGCGTTGACGCTGCGCATGGCGGATCATGGGTCGAATCTCGGCATGCCGCATACCCGCGCGTTGGGCGGCGGATTGTTCGAGATTCGCGTCAAGAGTGCGGAAGGCATCGGGCGCGCCTTCTACTGCACATTGATCGGACGGCGCATCGTGATCCTGCACGGTTACGTGAAGAAGTCCGATAGAACGCCGGCCAAAGAGTTGAAAATCGCCCGCAACCGCATGAGTGAGGTACTGCAATATGGCACGTGACACGACATACCGTCCGGTTCCGTACGATCCCAAGGCGGCGTTGAGACGCGACCTGCGTGACCCGGATTTCCGCGCCGCCTGGGAATCCATCCAGGACGAGTTCAGCGCACTGGATGTGCTGTTGGAAGCCCGCCGCCGGGCGGGCCTGACGCAGGAACAGGTCGCGGCGCGCATGGGGGTTTCGCAACCGGCGCTGGCGCGAGTGGAGACTTCGCTTGGTTCGCGCAAGCATTCGCCTTCGCTCGCCACGCTACGCAAGTACGCCGTCGCCGTGGGTTGCACGCTGCAAATCCGGCTGGTACGCGAAGAATAGGCTGGGCGGGCATGCCGCACAGCACTTACCTGCCCCATTGCTTGCCCTCCAAATCTTCGCGGTGAAGCCGCCCTTCTGTGAGTGTCAGGCGGATATCACACACAGGGATCATGGCGTCGTGGTTATGCTCTACCACCAGCATGGCTTTGTGAGTGGTATCGGCCAGACGATTCAAATCGTGGACGAGCTTTTCCGCCGATTCATGGTCCAGCCCGGCGAGCGGCTCATCAAGCAGCAGCATCTGGGCCCCGGTCTGGAGCATGCGGGCGATGGCGACGCGTTTGGACTGGCCCACAGACAGCTTGTCGCCCGAGGAATCTGCGCGGTCGGCCATGCCGAGGAGTTCCAGTCAATGGAGCGCCTGCTCGCGGAACTCGTTTTCCTGACGCCTGACCTTGCCTCGGGCAAGGAGCGCGGTCAGCGGATTGATGCCGATGGCGTGCGGCGAGGCGGCGAGCACGTTTTCCAGCACCGTCATGGTGGGAAAGAGGCGGATATCTTGCCATAGTCGGGCAATGCCCAGGCGCGCCAAACGGTCCGGGGTTTCGGACAGGATGTCCACCCGCGTCCCGTTGAAGGCGAGGCTAGCTTGGCCGGTATCGGGCTTGAGAAATCCGGAGAGGATGTTGAGCAGGGTGGTCTTGCCGCAGCCGTTCGGGCCGCGCAGTAGAGCGATCTGGCCGCCGGCAAGGTCGAGATCCACGCCGCGCAGGACTTGCTGACCACCGAAGGCGATGGAGAGCGCTTCCGCCTGTAGACGAATGCGCGCCGGATCAGCGCCGGGTCGCGCAACAGCGTGGCGTGACGGCCCCGGTACGGTACCGGCTGAATGGTTTACGACGTTGTTCGTATTCGCATATGTGGTAGTCATTGGTATCGGTACGTCCCCGCTAAACCCTGCGGTCTCAGGTGCATAATTATAATGGGTCATCGCGTACTTGTGT
>SCQE01000132.1 GCA_004321915.1 Nitrospirota bacterium | reverse complement strand
AACGCCTCTAGCGACCAATCTGTGCACTATGTTCGGGAACAATTTCCCTGGGTAAAGATCGTGCAAAACAGCTCGAACCTCGGCTATGCGGCGGGGAATAATGTAGGCATTAGGGAGTCCGAAGGCGATTACATCGCACTGCTTAATAATGACACGAAGGTCGAAAAGGACTGGCTCATCCAGCTTGTCAATGTCTGCGAAAAGGACCCGATGGTGGGCGCCTGCGCCTCGAAGATCTTGCTCTTCGACGATCGACTTCGTATCCACCTCAAAACACACCCCTTCAGGCCCAGTGACTATGGCAGCCCTCTTGATGCAAGGGAACTGGGAGTGCTCGTTGAAGAGGCGGTCGTCAGAGGAGCCGACGGCGAACGAACAGTCGAATTCTCGGAGGGTTTTTACGAAGAGGAAAAACTTGGTGAGAAGATCTGTCGGTGGTCGATGGGGGAAGCCGTATTCACGATCCCCGTTGGGCGGAACGAGAGGAGACTAATCCTGCAACTCACGCTCTTCAACCCGCGCCCGCGTGGAGTAGCTCTCGCGCCAGTCTTGCTCTATGTGGGAGAAAGGCGGTTCGCCGAGCTCAAGACCGAGGTTGGTTCAACTGTGTACGAGCTTCCGCTTGAACAAGACATCCTGCAGGATGCCAGACCTCTCATCCAGAATGCAGGCTCCTTGATCCTCCCGGATGGTTCGGGTAGGGACCGTGGCGCCATCGTCAGGAATGCACAGCAACATTTCGAGGAAGATCGCGGTCAATATGACCGCATTGAAGAGGTCTTCGCCGCCTGCGGGGCCGGCGCCCTCTATCGCCGAAAGATGCTGGAGGACGTGGGTCTCCTCGATGAGTATTTCTTTATGTACTACGAGGATACCGATCTGGCCTGGCGGGCCAGGCTGAAGGGGTGGAAGATTATGTACACGCCCTATGCGGTGATGCGTCATATCCACTGTGGCACCAGCATCGAGTGGTCCCCATCGTTTTTCTTCCATGCCTATCGCAACAGACTCGCC
>SCQE01000044.1 GCA_004321915.1 Nitrospirota bacterium | reverse complement strand
AGCCTCATATCTGTCATCCTCAGGCTTGACCCGGGGATCCAGTATTTTCAAGATATTTCTGGATTCCCGCCTTCGCGGGAATGACAAATCATGTGGCATTGTAAATGTATTCCTTAGTAAAAGCTTAGCACGAACTTTAATCCCAGTTGAGAAGCCGCTTCTGTCCGTTGAGGCTGCGAATATCCGTGACGTCCTGACTCACTTCGAGCGTGCCCTTGTACGTCCCCTCCGCATCACGGACCGCGAAATACCTGATATGTACAAATCTGCCTTTCATCTGTATCCAGAACTCAGCAGAGCTTTTAGTCCCGTCTTTAAACGACACCAGTATCTTTTCTACGAGGTCCACACTTTTAGGCGGATGGCAGTTCTGCACCTTTCTGCCTATGATACCGGGGCTCCTCGGAAATATCCTCTCTGCGGTCTGCGAGTAGTACACCACTTCGTCTTTGTCATTTACGAATGATATGTCAACGGGCAGGTGGGTCAGAACGAGATTTATCTGCTCGACGGTCAGAAGCCCTGTGTCGAGGTTGAGGCTGCCTGTCCTGTCCGTAAGCGGTTCCTGTCCGAATTCGGCCGGGGACGGCCTCCATTCCTCCTCCGGCGTTACCCAAGCGTATCCTATGTCCTCTTCGCCCTCGCGCACCCTGCCCCAGTCTTCTTCCGTAAGGGATTCAAGCGCCATGGGATAGAATATGTGTTCTTCCTTGTAGATCATGTCCGCGATTATATGCAACAGCGCCTTGACTTCGATGGCCTTGACGGTCCCGGTTTCTGCCTTGGCCCGAACATCTTTGAGCATCGCCCGTATGTCGTCATGCAGCGCCCACATGACCTTTGACGGCCCCGTGAGGCCTTTAGACTCAAGAATGGGAAAGAGTTGGTTCTCTTTTCTTGTGTAATGCGCGTTGATGTCCGACAGCCGGTGTAAAAGACGAGACAGCCGCTCCCGGTCTTTTTCGATGTCCGCCGTTTCTATCTCTTTCAAAATGTCTTCTGCCGCGCGGTTCTCAAGCATATATGTATGTACCGGATGGCCTGCGGGAAGCCCCGGGACAACCTTTTTTTCGAGCGCGCTTCTGAAGACCTCGACATGAACATCGCAGAGGCGCTTGATCTCGTCTTGGTGCAGCCCCTCTGCCATGAGTTGCTGTTCCATGTTCGCTATCTCCCAAGGCGCCACGTCTTTGATGAGTTCCTGAAACCGTTCGGTGAGTATATGTTTGTCCACGCCCCGGTGCAAGTCCCTGATGATGCCCTTCAACGCCTCCATCTTTTGGGCCCCATCGTCAGGTCCTGCGGGCGTTTCCAGCCTGACAACCGGGGTCTCTCCGGTTCTTTTCCCGATTTCCCCGGCTACGGCAGGCAGCAGCCGGTCGAGTTTCATCCCGGTCATAAACGCCACCTTGTTCATGGTTGCGATGCGGCCGAGGGTCTTCATCATAAACGGGTTGTTGAGCAGTTTGAACTGCGGGTCCATACCGATCAAAAAATCCTTCAGAAACGAGTATTTCGACAAAAGCTCGCTGACCTTGGTCGTAGGGGAAAGTTCCATGCTCTGTTCTCCTTTTTTAATTACTTAGATAAGCTTCCTTGCCTCGATAACATTTTACGCTTAACCATCTTTGTAAAACATGCCGCTCAGGCTAAGCGCACATGGACGGCAAATTTGGCCTTATGTTCCGTTTGTACGAAAAAACCTCCACAGGCATTCAGGCCCCATCTCCCTGCTCAAATTGTATCAAGTTTCCTGCTATTGTGCATCTAACTCGTTTTCCACGCCTCCTTCAAGCGCTTCCCCCAGCCTGCCTGCCAACAGATTTTCCCATCTCATCAGCCCCTTGTCAGAAAAAATTGCCCTCCTAATGCTGGTGCTGATGCCCTTCCGCTGCAGGCTCAACAGCTTCGCCCGGTTTCAGTCCGGTATACGGAGCGCCCTCGCCCTCTCTGTGGATCCTTACAAGGGTTTCGAAAAAATACATATCTGCAAGTTCTTGGGCCTCTTTGCCTTTGGCCCTTACCGCCAATGTCTTTTTGCCTGCCTCCTTTTATGCCTGTTTTTTAGCTGTCCGTTATCTTCTACCACCAACGCCAAAGCGATATGACAAACACTATAAGAAACACAAAAATCAGGTTCATATAGGCGAAGAAATAAAAAAACTTCATCGGCACAGGTTTTTCACTCTTGCCTGTCTGCAACAGCTTTCCAATAACAGGCATTTTCAGCACCCTGTCTTCGCCATGCGGCGCCTGCTTCAAAATATCCGTCAGGTCATGACCGGCAGCGTGCTTTGCCATGTGAGAGCCGTTTTTCCAGAGTTTGCTGTACGCCACATCATAGATAACTCCGTTGTACGCAATATATGCAGGGCGCCCGGCCTTGCCGTCGCAATGAGCGAGCTGTTCCGGATTAAGGTCCTGCTTGCAATGCTTTATATCACACTGCATCTTTCTTCTCAGCCTTGGTCCGATGACAAAGGTGACGAAGACAGCGGTAGATACCATTATCAGAAAGAGGATTATCTTTATCGTCAACAGGATCCCGAACCTTGTATGAAAGAGCATGTCCCAGCTCGGAACTCTCGCTATAGAAAGGAGCGCTCCGGTTGCAGCCATTATAAATATCGAGGCCCAGCCTAACATGAGCTCGCCTTTCGGCAGCCCGCCTGCAGCGTAAGCTGGCTTAAGTAGAATATGGACATAGAGGATGGTGCCGAACCACATTATGGCCGTTATTGTGTGAAGGTAACCGATGATGAACCTTACAATTTTCTGCGTCTGCGTCAATGGCCTGAAATGCCCTTTTATGCGCAGGTCGTCGCTGAAGGCCTCTCCTGCTGCTGTCAGCTTGCCTCCGCCGACAGCCTCAATATGACATTCGCCGCAGCTTTTCCCTGTCTGCCCCGCATATTCTTGCGTGCAAAAACCTTCGGATAAAAAAACAAACGGCAGAAAAAAAACGACTATAACCGCAACTATTCTCATAATCAGCCCTCCCTGCAGTAATCAGAAACTATGTGGTCCTTTGCTTTATTAGCATTGTATCCGAAAAGCAAGACCAACTCAACCTGAATTATGTACTCGAATTATTTGGAAAGATCTCTGCCAACAAGCTGCTTTAAATCCTAATCTGATTTTAAAAGAAACAGCCAATAAGCAACATGACGGAAATCATATGCTGAGCTGGCCATCGAGTTTACACAGCTTGTCAATACCAAAAAATGAAATATATAATAAAAGTCTTTAAATTGCTAACGGAGGATTTTTATGATGACTATCACCGAAAAGATACTTGCAGCCCATGCAGGCAAGGACGAGGTCGTTGCAGGAGAACTGATCAACGCTAAGGTCGATCTGGTCCTTGCCAATGACATAACCGCGCCGATTTCGATCACCGAGTTCGGCAAATCCGGCGCTGCTAAAGTATTCGACAAAGACCGCATAGCCCTGATTCCAGACCACTTTACGCCCCAAAAAGATATCAAGGCTGCGGAGCAGTGCAAGATGCTGAGGGAGTTTTCGAAGAAGCATGAACTGGGCCTCTATTTCGAAGTCGGCAGAATGGGCATAGAGCACGCGCTTCTGCCTGAGCAGGGGATCGTCGGCCCCGGAGACCTCGTGATAGGCGCAGACAGCCACACATGCACTTACGGCGCCCTCGGCGCATTTGCCACAGGCGTAGGCTCCACAGATGTCGCGGCCGCTATGGCAACAGGAGAGTGCTGGTTCAAGGTGCCTGAATCCATGAAGTTCGTTTATTACGGCAAACTGAATAAGTGGGCGAGCGGCAAAGACCTGATACTGCACACAATCGGAGACATAGGCGTTGACGGGGCACTCTACAGGGCGATGGAATTCGAAGGAGAAACGATAAGCGGCCTTCCGATGTTCGGCAGACTGACGATGTGCAATATGGCCATAGAGGCAGGCGGCAAGAACGGGATAATCGTTCCCGATGCAGTCACCGAAGAATATGTCAAAGGCAGGACAAAGCGGCCTTATAAATTCTACTCCTCAGATCCAAAGGCATCTTATGTGGAAATAAAAGAATATGATTGCTCCAAAATTCCATTGACTGTTTCGTGTCCCCATCTGCCTTCGAACACAAAACCGGCACAGGAACTTTCTGCAATAACGGTGGATCAGGTCGTTGTAGGCTCCTGCACCAACGGCAGGCTCGAAGACCTGCGCGAGGCAGCGCAGATACTGAAAGGCAGGAAGGTAAATCCGAATGTAAGGATGATAATATTCCCTGCGACCCAGACAATATACAAACAGGCCATGCACGAAGGCCTGTTCGATATCTTCATCGATGCGGAAGCGGTCGTCTCTACTCCCACCTGCGGCCCATGCCTCGGCGGACACATGGGCATACTCGCAAAAGGCGAGAGGGCGATAGCGACCACCAACAGGAATTTCGTCGGCAGGATGGGACATCCCGAAAGCGAAGTTTATCTTTCCAATCCGGCTGTTGCGGCCGCGTCTGCTGTTTTAGGCAGGATAGGCACGCCGGAAGAACTGGGGCTTTAGAATGGACCCCGAAGAAAAACTGGCCGGTTTAGGGATAACGCTTCCTGATTTGCCGAAGCCGCTCGGCGCATATGTTCCGTGCGTACAGTCCGGTAACCTGCTCTTTATAAGCGGCATGCTTCCCTTGAAAGACGGAAAACTTATGTGCACCGGCAAGGCAGGCCCGGAGGTTTCGGTTGAGGATGCGCAGGCTTGCGCCAGACAGTCGGCCATTAACGCCCTTGCGGTCGTTAAAGCCCATTGCGGCAGTCTGCTAAAAATCAGAAGATGCGTTAAGCTGAACGGTTTTATCGCTTCTGCGCCGGACTTTACAGATCAGCCGAAAGTCTTGAACGGCGCATCCGAATTTTTACTCGAGGTGTTGGGAGAAAAGGGGCTTCATGCCCGCGCTGCGATAGGAGCAGCTGTCCTTCCACTGAACGCAACTGTAGAGATAGATTTTATTTTTGAGATAGAAGATTAGAACAATCAGGGATGAAACTATTAGAAAAGGGCGCCGCGAGCGGCGCCCTTTTTAGTTTACGCTTTTTGTACGTTTTCTGCCTTAGGACCTTTGGGGCCGTCAGCTATGTCGAACGTTACCGCCTGACCTTCGCTGAGCGACTTGAACCCGCTGCCCTGAACGGCTGAATAGTGTACGAAGACGTCTCCGCCTTCATCGTTGGTGATGAACCCAAAACCTTTGGACTCATTGAACCACTTCACTTTTCCTTTTGCCACCTTGCTACACCTCCTTGCTGTGCTAATGCGCTAATTTGATATAGAAGTTGCGGAGCCGTGCCGCAAAAAAACCGCAAAGTTCATGTCTTTGCGGTCATTTACGACAAAAACATCCCAACTTCGTTTGGTAGTATTGCAGATAATCAAACAGAAAATCAAGACGAATTCTTCCATCTCGATCGATGTTGCCTGCGCCCGCTTTCTTGGGTTATTATTTAGGCATGCTTAAATGGACCGACGACCTTCTGGTAGGGATAGACTCTATAGACGACCAGCACAAAGAACTCTTCGACAGGATCGGCAAGTTTTACGACTCTATCGACAAGGGTCTGACTGCGGACAAGGTGAGCGAAATAATGGACTACCTCGCTGATTACGCCAACACTCATTTCACGACAGAAGAAAGCTACATGTCGCAATACGGCTATCCGGAATATTCATACCACAAAGACCAGCATCACGGGTTCATTTCAGACCTGTATGCCATACAGAAAAGACTCAATACATACGGATTTTCAAACCTGCTCGGGGCCGAACTGGAAGGCTCTCTCTATCATTGGCTTGTAGACCACGTATCAAAGGTCGACAAGAAACTCGCCAAATACCTGAAAGACAAAATCAAGGCCTGATTCAGCCGATAAGCGCATTAAAAAATAACAGCGCGCCTTTTTTATCTAGAGGGGTATTGGCCGAACCGCACTGGGAATCCTGAACGCACGAGGGGCAGCCCTCTTCGCAATCGCAATTCTTGGCGATCTCGACTGCGGAGTTTATCCATTCTTCAGGCAGGTCCAGAACGCGCTTTGCCAGTCCGATTCCGCCTTCGCAGCCGTCGTAAATAAATATGGCCGGAGTATTGAAATCGGGATAGACCGGATAGCTCAATCCTCCGATGTCACCCTTGTCGCAGAGCGAGAAGAGCGGCAGTGCCGATATGAGAAGATGTTCGGCCGCGTGCAGGGCGCCCGAAAAATCGCAGCCGTTATCTCTTAAAATATTTTCGAGCCTTTTACCTATGAGCATAGCAATGCCCTCGGTCTCGAATATATATTCGGGCATCTCGACGCTATGCCTTGAAAGTTTGGAGCCGTTATACAGGTTCTTCCGGTCATAGCCGACAACCCGATAAGTGATCCTCAGCCTGCCGTGATAAAGGCCGATGTCGCGGCTTAGCTGCCTTTCAGAAGCTTGCGGCTCGCCGATTATCTCGATATGCTCGTTCGAAAGAGCCTGCGTGTAATAATCGACATCAACCTCGCTGCACCGGGCCGTCTTTTCCGCAGGGTCCGAGAAACTCACTTCATACTGCCTGCCCCTGTGAAGATAAATTGCGCCCGGAAAACCGTCTCTGTAAATCCTTTTGCCGTCGAGGTCTCCTATATATTTCCCGTTCCGGTCTCTAAGCTTTAAAGGCCTGCCTATAGACCTTATTCCAACCTCTGCATGAAAAAGCCTCTTGGGCGTGAACCAGCTGCTGCCTGCCTTGCTCCGGCGTAAAGCGCCTTCCCTTTCGAGCTCCTGCACCGCAGACAAAAAAACCCCGGTCCCGTACAGCTTTTCCTGATCTTTTAAGGCTACTTCCGCAGCGGCGCATACGAGGTGTTTTTTCATAATAGAGAGATTATCGGGATGGCAGATCGCAGCCTCGTGCGGCTTTTCAAAAAATGTCCCGGGATGCGAAACAATATAATGATCGAGCGCGTCTTTCAATGCAATCATCACGACCAAAGATTCCCGCCCCTCCCTGCCTACCCTTCCGGCCCTCTGCCATGTGCTCGAAACCGAGCCCGGATAACCGCAGAGTATGCAGACATCCAGCCCGCCGATGTCGACGCCGAGTTCAAGAGCGCTGGTCGAGATGACACCCGTAAGTTCGCCGCTGAAAAGCCTCCGCTCGATCTCCCTACGCTCCTGCGGCAGAAACCCGGCCCTGTAAGGGCTTATTTTGTCCTTGAGCAGCGGCGCTCGTTCTATGCTCCAGCGGTAGATAAGCTCGGTTATCTTTCTTGCCTTTGTGAATAGGATAGTGCGCAGTCCGGCGTTCACGCATTTTACAAAAACCCTTGTAGCTTCGGAGTATGCGCTGTCTATCGGGCTTATAAATACGAAGTTTCGTCCGGACTGAGAAGCGCCTGTATTGCACACCAATGAGAAACTCTGTCCTGTCAGAGACTCGGAAAGCTCTTTGGGGTTGGCGATCGTGGCGGAGCAGGAGATTATCTGAGGATTGCTGCCCCAGTGAGTACATATTCTTCCCAGTCTTCTCAAAACATGGCCGACATGCGAGCCGAACACTCCCCTGTAAGCATGTATCTCGTCAACTACGATAAACCTGAGATTTCTGAAAAAGTCCTCCCACTTGCGATGGAACTGGTTAAGGGCAAGGTGAAGCATATCCGGATTCGTAAATATGATGTTCGGCGGATTGTCGCGTATCTTCTTTCTTCTGTAAGGCGTGGTATCGCCGTCATAGACTTCCGCAAAATCGAGACCGCTTTTATTTTTGATCTGCTGCGGCATACAGTCAGCAAGCAGTTCGTTGATCTTTTTTACTTGGTCCTGCTCAAGCCCCTTTAGAGGAAATATGTATAATGCCTTTGCGTCCGGACACTGAAGCATTGCCTCTACAACCGGGACATTGTAAATCAGGCTCTTACCGCTTGCAGTAGGCGTCATTACAACTACATTATCGCCCTGCCGTATGCGCTCTATGCCCTCTGCCTGATGCGTGTAGAACTTTGTGATGCCCCTCTTGCCCAAGGCGTCCCTAAGAACAGGCGTTATCCGTATGTCCGCAAAAGAAGGCGCTGTGGCGGATATAAACCGGTGCTCCGTAACTCCGGGCCCTATCGTCCTGTCCGATTTCAGGAATTCTATTATGGATGTGATTTTGTTTTCTTGTTCCATTGGCAGGCAAATATCTGACAGAACCATAACAGCTTTTCAGGGTATAGTCAAGAACGTTTAAAGATGACGACAAATTTACCTTGACGAAGACCCTTTTCGGTGATAGGCTTTAATCAGAAGAGAGGATTGCAATGCCTCTCTGTGGTGTAAGCCATAAGGAATTATCAGCGGCAATGGAGCGGGAACGAGATGTGGTGAGCAAGCCCACCAGAAGCGAGGGGGAAGCCTAAAGCATCTGTCGAAGCTCCAACAACAGACAAAGAGGCTTTTGGCCCGCCACAGAGACATTGCATCAAATATACAGAGAGCCGTGCAGAAATGTGCGGCTCTTTTTGCGATGATATCATTTACTTTTAGCCTGTAACGATGTATCCTCAATAACATGATTGCCCGGAATACCGATCATAGACAATATAGGAGGCAGCAATGAAAAAACTTTTTTGTGCCCTGACCGCAGCCCTGCTCATACCGTTTTTTTCGTACACGGCTTTTGCTTTAGAGCTGAACCCGCTTAATTGGTTCGATAAAAACCCTAAAGACAAGGTCGAAGAAAAAAAACCTGAACAGAAAGATATCAAGGGGCCACAGAAAGCAGAGCCTGCAAAAGAACCTCAGGAAATTTTGAAAAAAGATACTCAGCCGCAACCCGCTAAAGTTCAGGAGACCCGGTCGCCCTCTCCGGATGTAAAGACTACTGACAAGCCTGTTCAAACCCCGCCTGAGCCCGAGAAATCCGGGCAAATAAAACAATCCCAACAGCCTGCCCAGAAAGTGGATACGGGCACGGCTGTTGTCCCGGCGCAAGCTGCCGTAGAACCTGAAACCAGCCGTAAGTTCATAAACAGCCTCGATGCCGGCTCACCGCAGGCCGCCGCAGTATTGAAGGATGTTGTGGATGTAATGTATTGCGGAAAAATAGTCGAGGAGATCCCTCTGGATGAACTTAAGAAATCAATCGTAGAGGGCCCGTTTTACGGATATCTGATGGCCCGCAGCATTGGGGACAAGGCGGTATATAAAGATATCGTCGGTATCTTCAAGAAGTTGAACTGCGAGAGCACATACAAGAATTCGCTCGAGATGTACCTTATGAACCAGAAAACCGGAAGAGTAAAATGATCATGGAAATCGATCGCTTGGCCAAGAGCGACGATATAAATGACGGACAGGGGCCGGTCAATGTCCGGATCGATGGGGTCCTTGACCTTCACATGTTCAACCCGGCTGAAGTAAAGGACCTGTTGCCCCACTACATTATGGAATGCTTGGAAATAGGGATACTGGAAATACGGGTCATTCACGGCAAGGGCGGCGGAACGATGAGAAAGACCGTCCATGCTATTCTCGGACGCATGCCCGAGGTCATTTCGTACAGATTGGCCGGTGAGGACGCAGGGGGTTGGGGCGCAACATTGGCAACGCTAAGGCCTACTGCGTCTGAAAGACAACTTTAAATCCCGTCCCGCAGGCCCTTGAAGTTTTTCATTCCGGCGGCTTTATTTATAATATCCTATGAGACGCATACTTCATATGGACATGGACGCCTTTTTCGCAGCGGTAGAGGAACAACGCCGTCCCGAGCTTAAAAACAAGCCGGTAGTCATAGGCGGCAGCGGAGACCCTACGCAAAGAGGCGTTGTCTCGACCGCAAATTATGAGGCAAGAAAATTCGGCATCCACTCTGCCATGCCGCTAAAGACCGCTTATAAACACTGCCCACATGCCGTATTCCTGCCTGTCGACATGGAAGAGTACTCCCGAATGTCCGGAATATTCAAAAACGTCCTGAGAAATTTCAGCCCTGTAATGGAAGATGTCGGAATAGACGAAGCGTTTCTCGATATATCAGCCAATGAAAAATCTTCGGAACAGATAGCGCGAGAGATAAAAGAGCGGATCGGAACGGTCACAGGCCTAACCTGTTCAATCGGTATCGCCAATAATAAACTTTTGGCAAAAATAGCCTCAGACATGCAGAAACCTAACGGCCTGACGATCATAAAAGAAGGCGATATCGAAAGCAGAATATGGCCTATGCCCGTCAGAAAATTGTGGGGCGTCGGTGAAAAGACGGAGGCTTATCTTAAGAGCATATCCATCAACACCATAGGTGAGCTTGCAGCCGTACCGCTTGAAACATTGCTGGAACATTTCGGCAGATCATACGGCCATTATTTATATGAAGCTTCGCGAGGACTGGACGACAGCGAACTCGTCACGCACTGGGAGCCCAAATCGATAAGCAGAGAAACAACATTTCAGCATGATACCGACCACTGGCAGACTATCGCAAAGAATCTGGCCGGGATGACAAGGGAGACCCTGACGGAGTTAAAAGAGCGGGGATATATGTGCAAGAACGTCACCGTTAAAATACGCTTTGCGGATTTCAAGACCCAAACACGAACAAAGACCATGGATGAGTTGACGCATAATCTCGAGACGCTGCGCAAAGCGGCTTTTTATTGCCTCGGTAATTTCGAGCTCAACAAGAAGGTCAGGCTTGTGGGCGTTAGGCTTGGAGGACTGGCAAAGATGGAAAACGATTAAAACATTCAAACCGCAAAGCCTGAAAATATGCTAAATTTAACAGGCAATGAAAAAAAAGCGCGCCCTGAGGGATTCGAACCCCCGGCCTGCAGATTCGTAGCACACAGAACTTTTACGGAATTTTAGCTGTAACAGCTTGATTATTAAAGCCTTTCAAATGGTTTACGCTATTCAATCTATTTGTTTTGTGTCTTGATTTTACGCCATTTGGCGTATAGCGGCAGACACTAAACGGTCGGCAAACGGATACCAGAATGCTATTCAATTGTTTGGTGTTCATGAAACTTTTATTATGGTTTCCATTTAAAATTGTCCTCTTGTTTTTATTTCCTTTTACGGTTAGGATTAGAGAGGAAAATTATAATATACCGTTGACAAATAGTTTAGCTAAAGCTAAACTATAATTGTGCCGATAAATGAATTACAAGATAAAAGCTATAACAGACAAGAACCACCAACGAAGAAGCGTGGCTTTTCTTATTTCTAATGATAGGAGGGATTCTGCTTATAATTTTTATTCCCAATTAAAAGACAATGACACCAGTAAACGACAATTTAATTCAAGATTTGATAACTGGCGAGATGGACAACCAGATAAGCCACATCGCTATCACGGATGGAATAAAACAGAATTTGGTGGACGCTATACAAAATGCTTTGTTTTTAAGTACAAACAACATAGACTTTATGGATTTTTATGTAATCCGAAAGATGACGATAACCGTTATCAAATTTGCATTTTAGTTTGTCATGCAATAAAAAAAGACCATGAAACAGATAAATCAGAACTTGATTATGTAGAAAATAAAAGGTCGGATATATCTATTCACAAAACAATTAAAGATTATTTAAGGAGGACATTATGAATATTCATTGGACAGCGCAAAATACAGAGAATTTTTTGTTCAAAATTGCAGCAGACTTTGTTAATCAATTAGAAGATAAGATGGAAATGCTGGGGCTTTCTCAAGATGCTGTGGCTAAAAAATTGGGATTATCGAAGGGGCGTGTTTCTCAATTTATTAATAATCCTGGGAATCTTACTCTTAAAAAAATTATAGAGTATAGCAGGGCTTTAAATATGAAGGTATCTATTATGGCGTATGATGATAACGATCCCGATAATGCAAAGGGGCCTATTAACCCTGATATATTCAGGATATGTTGGGAGAAAGCTGGCAAGCCTCATGATTTCTGGGCTTTTGAAGAAACTACAGAGAATCAAGACATGGACCTTGTTGCCGATAACCAACAGTTCATATATTCAAAAGCAGCCGCTAACGATGAAGGAGCTTATATACCAAGAGGATCTGTTACGATGTTCTCGTCAGTGTCGCTTGGATTATCGGCTGCAACTTCAAACTGATAAAATAAAGGAGATATTAACAAATGAAGAAAACAAACGGTAAAAAAACACTTTCAGAGAGGAAAACGCAAGTGGCAACAAAAGTGGAAGACAAAGAAATAATAAAAGCAATACAAGTGCCAATTAAATGGAATATACCAGAGGGGTTGAACTCTTTTTATTCTAGCAATATGATGGTGCAACTTCTTGAAAATGAATTTAAGCTACTATTCTTTGAAACAAAACCACAACTTCGGATAAATGAAAACGAACCTTTAGAACAAGAAGTGCGCTCAGATTGTTTTGCTAGTATTATTGTTAGTCCTGCAAAAATACCCGGAATAATTAATGTCTTGCAAAGACAATATGATTTATATAAAAAAAGAATAGAGGTTCAAAAGTTAGATAGTATAGAAAAAGTGGATACCAAGATTTAGGCGGTCGACAAACGGTCACCAAGAGAAAAGGGCATCCTTATCGGATGCCCTAACCTATTGATTTTAAAGCGCGCCCTGAGGGATTCGAACCCCCGGCCTGCAGATTCGTAGTCTGACGCTCTATCCAGCTGAGCTAAGGGCGCAAGGAATATTAATATTATCAGGAACAGCGTTGAAGCGTCAACGCGAAAAGACAAAATATAGGCGGCGGCAAAATGAACGACAAGCATACGGCTGCGCATTTGATTTGCGGCATCAATCCTGTAACCGAAGCTCTCAAGACCGGAGACAAGGTGGTTTCGGTGCATATCTCAAAGCAGCGTCAAGTGAATATCGATGAGATCTTAAGGCTTGCGCGTGAAAGAGGGGTTGGAATAAAGTTTGAAGAAAAGAATTTTTTCGATGCCCGCTTTTCAAAAGGACATCAGGGCGTAGCTGCATCTGTTAAAGCCAAAAAGAAGATAACTATCGAAGAACTGCTTGAACTGCCGGACAGAAAAGGAGAGGCCGCTTTTTTTATGGTCCTCGACTGCATAGAGGACCCCCGGAATTTTGGAGCGCTGCTTAGAGTGGCCGATGCCGCAGGAATGCACGGCGTCGTTTTCCAGTCGCACAGGTCTGCCGGCATTACAGAGACCGTTTCCAAGTCATCGGCCGGGGCGCTCGAACATTCAAACCTTGTAGAAATAGTCAATATCAAGCATGCCATAGAGAAGATGAAGAAAAAAGACATAACGATAATAGGCGCGGAGGCCGACTCGGACCTGTCGATGTGGGACATAAATATGAAGGGCCCTCTAGCTGTTGTAGTAGGCTCGGAAGGTCATGGGCTAAGGCGTACAGTAAAGGACATGTGCGACAACATCATAAGCCTGCCTATGCTCGGAAAGGTGAATTCGCTCAATGTGTCCGTGGCCGCGGGGATCATTGCTTACGAGGCGTTAAGGCAGCGAAGGAAATAGAGGCCGCTATCTCGGATGTTCTTCTCTCCACCGGTGAGGACTCTTCTGGAGGCCGCCTTTATGCCACACCCCGGCTTTTCTGGTTTGGGCGCGTTTCTGTGCGAACATAAAACGTTCATCATGCTTTACATTCGGCGGAATAGTGTAAAGGACCGCATAGCCGTGCTCTATCATAAGCTCGTTTATCATTCTCCCCCTGTTGTCCCATAGATAACCGAGAAGCCTGCCGTATTTATCACGCTGCTCTACATCCAACTCCAGACGCACCACCCAGTCGTTTTCGCTTATCAGCTTCTTCAGATACCTTTTCGCCTTCCTTCCCCAGTTCTCCTGCTTGAGTTCAGGCGCGTCTATGCCTATCAGCCTCACACGTTCGGTCTTGAACGGAATGCCTATGAAACTGCTGGTCCTTATGGTGACCGTGTCTCCGTCGTGCACCTCAGTAACACGGTATGGCCCGGGCTGTAAGGCCTCGGATAAAGAAACGAAACAAAACAGAGAAACCACTATCAGGAATAGACGTGTACAAAAAAATCTTTGCATGAATATATAATAAGTGGGAAAAACATAAGGGGTCAACCCCGTTAGAAAATTGAACGGGGAGCAAACCAGTCTGATATATTTTTATACCTCGATATGAAATGCAAATTTTGTTTTCTAACGGGGTCAAGGGGACCGATCGAAATTGAAGAATATTGTTCTGACAGGATTCATGGGCACCGGCAAGACCGAGGTCGGGAAAATACTGGCAAAAAGACTCGGGCTGGTCTTTACGGATATTGACCGGCTTATCGAGAAAGAGCAGGGAATGTCGGTAAGCCGGATATTCGAAGAACGAGGGGAAAACGCTTTCAGGGAACTCGAGGCTCAGGCAGTACGCAAGGTCTCGGGAATGAAAAATTTAGTAATATCGACCGGCGGCGGCGCAGTGCTCAGGGAGGAAAATATCGCAAACCTTAAAAGCAGCGGCATACTTATATGCCTGACAGCCTCTCCCGAGGTCATATTCAGACGCATCGGCTCAGGGAAGAACAGGCCGCTGCTGCAGGTCCCCGACGCGCTCCGGAAAATAAAAGAATTGCTGGAGTCCAGAAGACCGTATTATGAAAAATCCGATATCGTAATAAAGACGGACAGGATGACGCCGCTTTCGGCGGCTGAAGAGATAATCGGCGCGCTGCCTCATCTGAATGACGCCCGCGCAGGAGAGAAAAATGGAAAGTGTTAGAGTAGAACTCGGTGAAAGAAGCTACGATATAATTATCGGGGAAGGCAATTTGGATTCTTTGGGAGAAAGATCAAGGCCTTTCGGATTCAGCAGGGCCGCGATCATAAGCAATCCCACGGTCTTCGACATTTACGGCGAAAGGGCGCTCTTCTCTCTCGGAAAATCCGGATTAAGCTGCGATACCGTACTGATACCCGACGGAGAGTCCTACAAAGACTTTTCGTGGTGCTATCACATCCTAAGCGAACTGCTAAAAAACAGGCACGACAGAAAGTCCTGCCTGTTCGCGTTGGGCGGCGGGGTAATAGGCGACATCACCGGCTTTGCAGCGTCTTTATATATGCGCGGAATAAGCTTCGTACAGATACCGACAACGCTGTTGGCCCAAGTCGACAGCTCCGTAGGTGGGAAAACAGGCGTCAACCACCCGGCGGGCAAAAATATGATAGGCTCTTTTTATCAACCCAAGCTCGTACTGATAGACACATCTACGCTCAAAACCCTTCCGCAAAGAGAGGTCCTGTGCGGTATGGCCGAGGTGCTCAAATACGGCGTTATAAAAGACGCGGAGCTTTTCGATTTTATGGAAAGACGCTGCGCGGACCTGCTTTCGCTCAAAGAAGACGCTGTAGCATATATCGTCAAGCGCTCCTGCGAAATAAAAGCCGATGTCGTGTCCGAAGACGAAAAGGAATCGGGACTTCGCGAGATATTGAACTACGGACATACCGTAGGACATGCCATCGAGACCGAAACCTCCTACTCGAAATACCTGCACGGAGAGGCGGTCGCCATCGGCATGTGTTCGGCAGCAAGGCTGGCGGTTGAACTCGGGCTTATGAAACATGAAGATGCGGAAAGAATCAAAAGCGTCGTAGAGGCCTACGGCCTGCCTTCCTCGGTCCCGTCAGGCACGGACATCAACGCCCTGATAGGGCATATGAAACTCGACAAGAAAGCCGTGTCCGGAAATATAAAGTTTGTTCTGCCCGAGAAAATAGGCCGTGTAAAAATAGTAAAGGGTGTAAGCGAAAGTACGATAAAAAAGGCGCTGCAGGGTTAGCAGCGCCTTTGAAACACAGCTTCAGTCAATCGCTTGCTTACGCGCAGGCAAGCCCCGCCATATAAAAACCCGTGTCTATCTGCTTTACCCAGCGGACCACGGCCTTGTTGCAGGATATAGGCAGCGCGCTGTTGATGCTTATGCGTTTGCCCTCGTCCACCAGTCCCGAAAGATAAATGCAGAGCCCCGAATTACTGACATTTTTTACAACGCCTTTGAAAACATCGCTCTTTTTCCCGGATTCCGCAGTGTAATAGATCGTCTTTACAAGAGGGTATCTGGTTTCTCTTCTGTTGTTGTTTTCCATAGTTCTCCCCGGATTCTATGATGTTTTTTATAACAAACTTCTTATATTATCGTCAATAACCGGGATTGCTTGAAAAGGGAAAGGGGCTTCTTGCCCCCTTCCCCGGAAATCAATCGACAGGCGTGACGACGGCCATGACCACGAGTTTTTCTCCCTTGTTGGCCTTGAAGCCGTGAGGCACCATAGGGTCGCAAATAATAGCTGTCTTCTCGTCAGCCTCGATCGTCTCGTCGCCTACGACGAATTCGCCCCTGCCCTGCACGCAGTACATCATAAGTCTGAGCGGCGCCTTGTGGGGCTGGAGTTCCTGTCCTGCCTCAAGGCACATAAGGGCCACACGCATTTCGGGCGTTTCGGCCAACATCTCCCTCGAAATTTTGTCGGGATGAAATTTGATCAGTTTTTTCAAGTCCAAAACGGTTGCCATTTTATGCCTCCTGTATGCGGCCGGATTTAGTCTTTTAAGCTTGTGCTTTATTGTTGCACGAACGGCAGGATTGTTTGTATGAGCTAAATCATAAGAGCGCTATCAATCGAGAAGCGTAGGAGAAGGTTTGCCTATCAAGTAACCCTGAGCATAGTCTATTTTGTATTCCCCGAGCAGATCGAGCGTCTCTTTGTTTTCGACGAACTCCGCCACAGTTCTTATCCCAAGCCCTCTCGCCATGTCCGCGATGGCCCTGACCAGCAGCCTGTTCTTAGGATTGCCTGTAAGGTCCTTGACGAAAGAACCGTCTATTTTTATATAGTCCACCCCCATCTCCATCAGATAGCTGAAAGAGGTAAAACCTACGCCGAAATCATCGAGAGAAAAACAACACCCCATGGCCTTAAGCGCCCTTATAAAATTTATCGCGCTTTTCAGGTCGCTGACCGCAGCCGTCTCGGTTATCTCGAATACCAAGGCCTCGGGGTCTGCGCCGGTCCTTCTGATGGCCGACACCAGAAACTTCAAAAGCTCCCTGTCGCCTATATTTTTCCCGGATATGTTCATGCTGAAGGAATAGGCCTTGCCCTGTTTTGCCATGATGGACTGAAGCGTCATGGTCTTCTCGGTGACGACCTTGTCGATGTGCGTTATAAGCCCGAACCGCTCTGCAGTAAAAATAAAAGAACTCGGCGGGATTATGCCGCCCTTGCCGTCGAGCATGCGCGCGAGCGCCTCATAATGCGTTATTGTCCCGTCTTTAATGTCCAAGATAGGCTGGAACCAAGGCAGGAAGCGGTTTTCTTCCAGCGCCGACATGATATTGGCCTTCTCTTCAAGGCTTGTATTGAATTTTGCGAGATAATCGTCTTCGCTCTGGTAGAGGTGCAGCCTGTTTTGTCCCATTTCGCGCGTGCGGTTTATCGCGGCGTTGGCCTTTGAGAGAAGTTCTTTGGTGTTCGTGCCGTGTTCGGGAAACAGGACGATCCCGACGCTTACGGTGATACGCACCGAAAAGCTCAAAAACCTTGAGACCTCGATCTTTTTCCTTATATGCTCGGCCGATTCCAGCCCCTGTTTTTTATTCCTGTCAGGAAGCCAGACCGCAAACTCATCGCCGCCGAGACGTCCTACAAAACCCTTTGCCCCGTTGTCGAGCAAGGTGTCCAGTTGCAGCACCGTTTCGAGCAATGTATCCGCCACGATACGAAGGAGCTCATCCCCTGCGCCGTGCCCGTAAGTGTTATTGACGAGCTTAAAACCGTCCACATTCAGAAGCAAAAGTGTTGCAGTCCTGCTGCTTATATCCGGGCGGCCGAGCCATTCGTCGAGCATACCGACAAAGTGGGACCGGTTGAATATGCCGGTCGTCTTGTCATAAAGCGACAGATACTGCGCCTGCTCCGTCACCTGCATCTTGTCAGTAATGTCTTCCTGTATCGCCATAAAATGGGTTATATTGCCGCGTTCGTCCCTTATGGGAGAAATAATGCCGTTGCCCCAGTAGTGTTCGCCGTTTTTCTTCCTGTTCTTGAAGATACCCCTCCATGTCTTGCCGGCAGTTATGGTCTGCCACAAGCCTTCGTACTGCGAAGGGGCGGTCTCTCCGGAAGACAGGATGCGCGGGTTCTGACCCATGGCCTCCGCTTTTGAATATCCGGTCACATTCTCGAACATTTTATTTACATATTCTATCGAGCCGTCGAAGCCGGTTATGATCACGACGTTTATGCTTTCCTCTATTACCGACAGGAGTTTCTTCATCTCCCTCTCGGTCCTTTTAAGCTCGGTAACGTCCTGCACGGTCCCGACCATGCGTGAAGGCTTGTCGTTTTTGTCAAAGATCACCCTGCCCTGCTCATGAACGATACGTTCGCTTTTATCGGGTTGAATAATGCGATGATACATTTCGTAAGGGCTTCTTACGGAAATAGCGTCGTTGACGGCGTTTTTGAGCGTTTCCCTGTCGTCGGGATGGACATGGCTTAGAAAAGCCTCGTATGTAGCCCCGAATTCCTGAGGTTTGAGTCCGAAGATGCGGTATATCTCGTCCGACCACGCGAGCGTGCCTTCGGCTATGTTCCAGTCCCAGTTTCCGATATGCGCTATGGATTGGGCTATCTGCAGGCCTTCCTGATTTCTTCTCAAGGCAGTCTCGACGGCCCTTTTTTCGGTCACATCCTGTCCGTAAAAAAATATGATGTCCTCGCCGACAGGCACGCGAAAAAAAGAATATGTCCTTGTGTTTTCTTCAACTGCCGAAAAAACAGAAAATTCATCCGTAAGAAACACCCTGTCGCAAACCGGATTTTTCAGGTCCGCAGGACATCCGAGCGATTGCAGAACAGGAAGGCTTGCCGCATTCGCATAAACGAGCGTGCCGTCCTTCCTTACGGCGAAGACCGGATCAGGGCTCTCTTCAGGAAATTTGGCGAGCAGCTTAATGGTTTCGTTGTCCAGCATAAATCCCTCTATGCGCCGATGATTAAATAATTATACGGTTCCTTTCGATTATAGACAACCCGCGGATTTGTTATGTATGATTTAGGTCATGGATGGGTGTACGGCATTATGTTATTTTTAAACAGTCCGGCACAATAAAAAATTCAGGAGGATGTATGATTGACAAGACAAAAGTTGAAGAGGTCATAAACAGGATAAGACCGGCGCTCCAGAGGGACCGGGGCGATGTCGAACTTGTCGAAATCACGGACGACAATATCGTGAAGGTCCGGCTTAAAGGCGCCTGCGGTTCCTGCCCTATGTCTCTCATGACGCTAAAAGGCGGCATCGAGGCAGAAATGAAGAGGGTGATCCCTGAAGTAAAATCCGTAGAATCGGTTTAGAGGGGCCTTACTTTAAAAAACCGCGTTCAACTCGATATGCGGTTCCTGCCCTTATGCTTTGCTTCGTAAAGCTTGCGGTCCGAGGCCTCTATCAGAGACGAGGGATGTAACGCGGGAGACGGTTGGATTACTGACACCCCGATGCTGACCGTAACATACGGCGCAACAGGCGAAGCGGAATGGGGAATGGCAAGCTTCCGCACCGCTTCCGCGATATACCCTGCAATTACCGTGGCCCCCTGAATATCGGTATCCGGCAGTATGCAGGCAAATTCTTCGCCCCCGTACCGGGCCGCGAAATCCGCAGGCCGTTCAAGCGCCGACTGAAAAGCCTTTGCCACAGCTTTCAGGCATTCGTCCCCTATAGCATGGCCGTAGGTATCGTTGTATTTCTTAAAATAATCTATGTCCAGCATTATAAGCCCCATCGGACTTCCGGTGCGAGTGGCCCTGCGCCATTCGCGATCGAGATATTCATCGAAAGACCTGCGGTTGGCTATTCCGGTCAGACCGTCCAGCGAGGAAAGACGCGCCAGAAGGTCGCGCTGTCTTTTCAGTTCAAGCTGGTTTTTTATTCTCAAACGCACGATAGGCGGATTAAAAGGCTTGGTGATATAGTCCACAGCGCCCAATTTCAGGCCTTCGGCCTCGTTTTCCTCCTGCGCCATTGCCGTGATGAAAATCACCGGGACATCCTTGAACTCCGGCTCAGCCTTCAGCCGGCGACAAACCTCATATCCGTCCATATCGGGCATCATGATGTCCAGCAGGACCAAGTCCGGTTTTAAAACGTGGATGCGCTCCAATGCATCGGCCCCAGTGGTAGAGAAAAAAACACGGTAATCGTCCTGAAGCAACTCGTTCAACACCTGAATATTAAGCGGCATGTCGTCCACTATAAGAATGCTGTATTCTTCCTGACCTGTCCTGCTCATTCAGCATCTATCCTTATGCCCAGTTTTTGGGCCATCTTTTTCGTCATTTCCAGAGCCCCCTTATAATCAAGTTTACCTATCAGGTCTTCCAACCGCCTGAAGTCTTCCGCCGGCCCGGTTTCTCCCGGAACGGACTTAAGCCGGCCTGCCGTATTCAAGGCCTTGAGGTTATTTGTGAGCAGGTATTTTGCCAAATCCTCCAAAATGCCCCTTACCGCATCGGCATTTGACGGCCCGGAAGAAGCGGCTGCAGAAGGACCGCCGCTTTTCAATGCGCTGTATTCTTCAGCCTCGCGGGCTGCGGCAACGACCTCGTGAAGCCTCCGTTCGGCATCATTCAACAAATCCGGTATGCGGTCACTGTCATCATCGGACCTAAGGGCTCTTTCCAGAGACCCCATGGCCGCATGCAGACCGGTCGCGGAGATATTGCCCGAAAGTCCCTTCAAGGCATGCACAATCTCTCTTGCCCTGCCCGTCTCGCCAACTGCAGCCAAACGACGTATCTCATCGATTTTGTCACGGTTGTCTTCCGCAAAGCGCCGCAACATATTCAGAAAAAGCCGCCGGTTTCCGGCTATGCGGTCCAAAGCGGCAGACAGATCTATACCCGGCAATGTTCCGGGGAACGTAATATCGGCCTCATCCTTTGATAAGGGGCGGACAGGCATTGCGGCCCGATCTTTTTTATGTATCCATCGGCTGAGCGTTTCGTACAAGACATTCAGATCGATCGGCTTGGCTATGTGCGCATTCATGCCTGCGGAAAGACATCGCTCACGCTCCTCCGCAAAAGCGTGGGCGGTCATGGCTATAATAGGCAGCTCTTCCGCAGTCTTCTTTTCGCGAATACGGCGGGTGGCTTCGTAGCCGTCCATTTCCGGCATCTGGATGTCCATCAGCACCGCATCATACGTTTCTCCGGAAAGCGCCATCTCGACCGCGTTACGGCCATTTGAGGCCACATCCACGGTCACGCCGGCATTCTTCAGAATTTCGAGCGCCACCTGCCGGTTGATAAGATGGTCCTCAGCCAGCAATACCCGACTGCCCTGCAATACCGACAACTGTTCAGCAGCGCCGGTCGAACGGGCCTCGCTTATCTTTATATCTTCATCTTTCACCCTGCCAAAACGCGCTGTGAAAGAGAACAGGCTGCCCTTCCCGTATTCGCTATCTACAGAGATCGAGCCGCCCATCATCTCGACAAGTTTTTTCGAGATGCTCAAACCTAGGCCCGTCCCCCCGTACCGGCGCGTAGTGGACGAATCCGCCTGAGTGAACATATTAAAGAGAGAGCTGCGCTGTTCTTCGGTCAAGCCTATGCCGGTGTCGCGTATGCCGAAGCTTAGAATTATCGTTTCTTGCGACCCTTCCGCTGCCGCTTCCACGCTGATCAGCACCAGCCCCTGCTCCGTAAACTTGACGGCATTACTTATCAGATTTATTAAAACCTGCCGCAGACGCATAGGGTCACCAACCAAAAGGCGCGGGACATCTGGAGAAAGCGAAAGCTCTATCTTCAACCCTTTTTCTTTGGCGCCTACCGACATGAGATTAATTGCCTGCTCCAGAATATCGTCGATATTGAAGATCACCGATTCAATAACGAGCCGGCCCGCCTCTATCTTTGAGAAATCGAGGATATCGTTGATGATGCCGAGGAGCGCTTGCGCCGACATTTCTATTTTGGTCAGATAATCGAGCTGCTTTGGATTTAAATCCGTCATAAGCGCGAGATGGCTCAACCCTATGACCGCATTCATCGGCGTGCGTATCTCATGGCTCATGTTCGCCAAAAACTCGCTCTTGGCCCTGTTGGCCGCCTCAGCCGCTTCCTTCGCCGCTTTTATCTCTTCTTCAAAACGCTTTCTCTCCGTAATGTCTTTAATTATACCCGTGAATATCCTGCGGTCGGCCAGAGGCACTTCGCTGACGGCAAGGCTTATAGGGAATACACGTCCGTCCTTATGCCGGGCATGCGCTTCGATGCCTATGCCTATGAGCTTCTTTTCGCCTGTTTTCAGATAGTTCTTTACGAACATTTCGTGCTGCGAATAATAAGGCTCGGGCATCAGCATATTCACATTCCGGCCTATCGCCTCCAAAGGCCCATAGCCGAAGAGTTTTGAGGCGGCCTGATTAAAGCTCTCGATGATCCTGTCTTCATTTATCGTGATTATCGCCTCGACCGTGGTGTTAAGGATCGTACTGAGCTTTGCTTCACGGTCCTTCAAAGCGTCATCCAGCAGCTTCCTCTCGGTAATGTCCCGCAGAAAGACCACCAATCGCCCTCCGGCCATATCAAGATAGTTTGTACTCACCTCAAAATCGACTATTGCCCCGTTTTTAGCGCGATGTTTCGTATCGAAACGGTCGGAACCCGATATAAGTATCCTTTCTATATGCGCCCGAGTCTGTTCCGGATTTTCAATGACCTCGATATCGCTTATGCTCATTCCAAGCAGCTCTTCTCTCGTATAACCTATAAGATTGCAATACGAATCGTTCACATCGATAAAACGTCCCTGCATGTCCACAATCCAGAACCCGTCCCTAGTGGTCCTCAGAATAGCGCGGTACTCGGCCTCGGAACGCTTGCGTTCGGAAATGTCCGAATGCGTCCCCACCATACGCAGCGGCTTCCCGTCCTGAGTGTAGGAGACTATCTTCCCGCGGTCTAATATCCATTTGTATGTGCCGTCTTTGCAGAGTACGCGGTGTTCGGTGATATATACCGAAGTTTCTCCTCTGAAACATTTCCATATCTCTTCCGTGACCCAGACGAGGTCGTCCGGATGCACCCTCTTGTCCCATGAATCGATATGGTTCGGGATCTCATGGTCCTCAAAACCGAGCATCTCCTTCCATCTGCGCGAAAAGAAGACCTCGTTGGTCTGAAGGTTCCAGTCCCATACGCCGTCGCCGCTGCCTTCAAGCGCAAACGCCCACCGTTCCTCGCTGTCCCTCAACGCATTTACATAATTTTCGAGTTTCAGCGCCATCGCATTGAAATTTTGCCCCACTCTGCCTAGCTCATCTCGCGTCTGAATGGCCACCCGCGAAGAGAATCTGCCGTCGGCAATGTCCTTTGACACATTCGAAAATTCATAGAGCATATTCGTCATCGAAAGGTAAGAGGCGGTACCAAGTATGGCCAGTGCGATAAAAGAGAGACCGGCAAATACAATAAGAACTATTTTCCGCAGATTGGACTGTCTTACCCGCTCTTTAAGCAGATCATCGAGAACAACTATGGCCTCTGCCGACAGACCGTAACCTCTCTCTATAACCTCGGTCACACGCTCAAAGAAAAATTCGGTAGAAATACTTTTCGGACTCTTTTTTATGATATCGTTATCTACACTAGCTAAAAGAGAGACGATATCTGTATAAAAAACTTTTTGCTTTGCCTGCAGCGCTTTTTTTATATCAGGGTTGAAAGTATAAACCTCTTCGATATTATGAGAACTTTTATCCAGATCCCGCCGTATCAGGCTGATCAGGTTCAAAAGCATGGCCGGGTCCGGCGTCTCCAGAAAACCACGCGTTACGGCCGCCGTACCGATGGCCCGGATCTGTCCTAAATTTTCTATGATGTCCTGAACGTCATTCAAGACAAAGCTTATGAGGTGGTATGAATCTGGATATTGGTCCAGAAACAGGTCGGCATTCTGGGACACTTTTTGCAGCAGGGTCCTGAGTTCACCGATAAGTTCGGTATGTCGTCCGAAGCTTTCGGAGGAAGACAGCGTTAAACAACAAACCAGCAATTCATTCAAATGCTTCTTTGCGCTGTCCCACGTCCCGACAGAACGCAGAATGGATTTGTCCCTCTTAAGCTGTTCATCAAAGAGCTGAAAACCCTCTTTTATTTCGAGCTGCTTCGGGCCTATACGGTCACGGAATTTCCGGTCTCCGTTCAAAAAGGCGCTCATCATGCCTCTGTGCATCTGCACGTCGCGTATAAGCCGCTCTATCCGTTTGGCGTTCTGGAACCCTTTCATCTCCTTTTCGGCCACGGATATCTTCCTGTTCACATCCTGAAGGTGCAAAACAAACAATATGATGGACAACATCAGGAAGACCGACCCTACCAGTAAAATTTTATAGGGATACCTAAGGCGGTCCATCAAGGCCACGAAGGGCCTCAAGAAGATCGGCAGCGATTTTTTGTCAGTCATCGTTTTATTATCGGACATAACGGAATTTAAGGCAAGATTTTTGCTTTTTGTTTCAGGCCTTTTTTACAATAAAGTGTTTATGACCCACAGGATAGATATCCCCGTATCGGGAATGACCTGCGCTGCCTGCTCATCAGCTGTCGAAAGAACGGTAGGACGGCTCGAAGGCGTAAAATCCGTATCCGTCAACCTTCCCGCAGAAAGAGCTTCGATAGAGTTCACCGGACCGGTCTCACAAGCAGGCATCAAAAATGTGGTTGACGCCATAACCGGCGAAGGATACGGGGTCGTTACGACCAGAGCGGACCTTGCGGTCACCGGCATGACCTGCGCAGCGTGCGTAGGGACTATCGAACGTGCGTTGGCGGAACTTAACGGGGTCATAAAGGTGTCGGTGAACATCGCTTCGGAAAAGGCTTCGGTGGAATACATCCCGACGGTCACAAGCATAAACGCAATAAGAGATGCCATACGCAAGTCAGGATACGGCGCGGAGCATACTGCGGAAGAGTTTATAGACAGGGAGCGCGAAAGACGGGAGCGGGAATATAAGACCCTGAAAAACCGCTTGGCGGCAAGCCTGATACTTTCGGCGCCGATAATGCTCGGGAGCATGTTCAGCCTCCCCCTGATCTCGGACCGGTTCGTTTTATTTTTACTCGCAACCCCGGTACAGTTCATTATAGGATGGAATTTTCATAAGGCCGCCATTGCGGCCTTGCGGCACCGTTCGGCCAATATGAATACGCTTATAAGCGTCGGCACCATGTCCGCTTATCTTTACAGCCTCGCGGCGGTCTTTGCGCCAGAGCTTTTCTCCTCCAGCGGAGTGGCCCCTCAGGTTTATTTCGACACATCCGCGACCATCATAACACTGATCCTGTTCGGACGGCTTCTCGAGGCAAAGGCAAAGGGCAAGACCTCCGACGCCATAAGAAAGCTTATGGGCTTTCAGAGCAAGACCGCTGCGGTCTTGCGGGACGGCGTAGAAAAAGAACTGCCCATAGAAGAGGTCACGATAGGCGACGTAATAATCGTCAGGCCGGGTGAAAAGATACCGGTCGACGGAAAAGTTACGGAAGGTTTTTCGAGCATCGACGAATCGATGCTTACCGGGGAGAGCCTCCCCGTCGAAAAGACGCAGGGGGACGCTGTTTTCGGCGGCACGGTCAACAGCGCAGGCAGCTTCATGTTTATGGCGGAAAAGGTCGGAAAAGACACCGCCCTGTCCAGAATAATAAAACTTGTCGAACAGGCCCAAGGCAGCAAGGCCCCGATACAGAGGCTCGCCGACAAGGTCGCATCTATATTCGTCCCAACGGTAATAAGCATCGCAGCGCTGACTTTCTGTTTGTGGTTTTTCTTGGTTCCCGGTCCTTCTTTCGCTCTTGCGCTTATGAATTTTATAGCGGTTTTGATCATAGCCTGCCCGTGCGCCCTCGGGCTTGCCACGCCTACCGCCATCATGGTCGGGACCGGCAAGGGGGCTGAAAAAGGGATTTTAATAAGGGACGCGGCAGCTCTGGAACTGTGCCACAGAATAGAAACCGTGCTTATAGACAAAACAGGCACGATAACGACAGGCAAACCTGACGTGGTCGATATAATAGAATTTCACGGGGAAGGCCATTGTTCGCTCTTTTCGCCCCGGCATGATGAGAATGCCGTTGAGGAGGACCCAGCCGGACCGCCCGCAAAAAAATCGTCTTTCAGCATGCTCCAGATAGCGGCGTCCGCAGAAAAAAGATCGGAGCACCCTATTGGACAGGCTATCGTAAAAAGAGCGCTCGAAAACGGTATCGAGCTTATGGAGCCTGCTGAATTCACGGCTGTTCCGGGCGGCGGGGTCAAGGCGAAAATAATGCTGCAGGCCAAGGAGTACACCGGCCCTCTGGATATACTGATAGGCAACAGGACTTTTATCGAAAAAGAAGGCATAGACCTTTCGGTATCGGGCATAATGGCCGACAAGATATCCTCCGAGGCCAAGACCCCGGTATTTTTCGTTGTGGACCGTTCGGTAGAGGGGGTTTTTGCGATAGCCGACACCTTGAAAGAAGGGTCTGTGGAGACCATCAAAGAACTGAACGCTATGGGCATAGAGACCGTTATGCTTACAGGCGACCACGAAAACACGGCGGCCGCAATCGCCAAGGCGGTAGGCACGTCGCGCTTTATAGCCGATGTGCTGCCTGACCAGAAAGCGGAAGCGGTAAGAAAAATAAAGGCGGAGGGAAAGATTACGGCCATGGTCGGCGACGGCATAAACGATGCCCCCGCGCTTGCGGAAGCGGATGTGGGTATAGCGATGGGGACCGGCACCGATATTGCGATCGAGGCCTCAGACATCACTCTGATCAGGGGTTCTTTAAAAGGCGTGGTCGACGCCGTAAAACTCAGCAGGCTTACGATAAGAACAATAAAGCAGAATTTGTTCTGGGCTTTCTTTTATAATGTAATAGGCATACCGGTGGCCGCCGGCATACTTTATCCTTTTGGAGGGCCTTTGCTTAACCCTATGATAGCCTCGGCCGCGATGGCCTTCAGTTCGGTTTCGGTGGTCGGGAATTCACTGAGACTGCGAAACAAAAAATTCGAACCCGCCGAAAGGCGCAGGAGCAATTGATGCAGAAGCGAATGATATACGTTGTAGACGACGTGGAAACCAACATAGAACTCGTCGAGGCTGTTTTTAAAACCGACCAGAACCTCAGCATCGGGCAGGCGCTGCACGGCAAGGAGCTCTTGGACCTTATAGACAAGAGCGGGGTCCCTGACCTGCTCATCCTCGACCTCATGATGCCTGTTATGGACGGGTTTGCGGTGCTTGAAGCGCTTAAGGAGATCAGGAGCAAGACCTATTTCCCGGTAATAATCCTCTCGGCCCTGAGCGACAAACAGAGCATCATACGAGCTCTCTCTGTAGGCGCTGACGACTATGTGACCAAACCCTTCTTCGTCGAAGAGCTTAAGGCCCGGGTCTACAACATGCTAAAGTTGAAAGAGAGGGACGAGTTCCTCAATACCTCCTTGGACTTTCTTGAATCTAACCTGCACGAAAAAATGCGCATGCTCGAACACACGCAGATCGAAATAGTGCACAGACTCGGCCGGGCCTCGGAATTCAGGGACAACGAGACAGGCATGCATGTCGAAAGGATTTCGGACTATGTGAACATGATCTCTGAAGAACTCGGTTTTAATATGGACCAGACGATGATGATGCGTTACGCTTCTCCGATGCACGATGTCGGGAAAATAGGCATACCGGACGTCATACTCCTCAAGACCGAAAAGCTTACCGACAGCGAACACGATATAATCAAGCTGCATACGGTGATAGGCGGCAAGATACTTAGCGGGACCACGCTTCCGTTGATGGAACTCGCAAAAGAGATAGCCGTAAGCCACCACGAACGCTGGGACGGCAACGGGTATCCTTTCAAGCTCGATAAAGACCTGATCCCTATTTCGGGCAGGATCGTGGCTGTGGCCGACGTCTTCGACGCCCTGACCTCCGAAAGGGTCTATAAGAAAGCTTGGGATGTAGGCAAGGCCTTCGAATACATAAAGGAGCAACGAGCAAAACAGTTCGACCCTTCGGTCGTAGACGCGTTCCTGAACATCGAGACTTCAATTAAAAAGGTCAAAGAATCCAAGGCGGACCTCCCTTCCCAAAAAGCTATGCTGCAGCAGGTGCTGGACGGCGAAGTCGCACTCGACGACCTCGTCGATCGCTGGAGATGATCCCGGACCTATCATCGGACCCGCAAAACAACAGTCCTGACTACCCTATGAACGGCAACTCACTCTTGGTCATTCCTCTCGGCGGCATCGAGGAGATAGGCCTGAACATGACCGTATTCAGATACGCCGACGATATGTTCATTGTCGACTGCGGGCTTATGTTTCCGGAGGAGGACATGCCCGGCGTGGATTTCGTGGTCCCCGACTTTTCATATGTGCTCGAACATAAAGACAAGATCAGGGGCGTAATTCTGACACACGGCCATGAAGACCACACAGGCGCCCTCCCCTTTCTGCTGGACGGGCTTAAAGCCCCGGTTTACGGCACCCCGCTTACGCTGGCCCTCGTGCGCGACAAGCTGGATGAATACAAGATTACTGACGTTTCTCTGGTCCCGGTCAAACCCAGAGGCACCATCCAACTCGGCGTTTTCAAAGTAGAGTTCATCAGGGTCACGCACAGCATCGTGGACGGCGTAGCGCTCGGCATACAAACGCCGATAGGAAATGTAATACATACGGGAGATTTCAAGCTCGACCCCACACCCGTGGACGGCGAGCTTATGGATTTCCACAAATTCGCGGAATACGGCGAGAACGGCGTAGTCCTTATGCTCTCCGACAGCACCAATGCAGAAAAAGGGGGCTTCACCTTCTCCGAAAAAGAAGTCAGGAGGGCCTTTGAGGACATCTTCTACAAAAAAAAGGGGCGTATCATAATAGCCACCTTCGCCTCCAATATACACAGGATACAGCAGGTCATAGACGTGGCCCGGCAGTTCGGAAGACGAGTGATGATGTGCGGCAGAAGCATGGTGACCAATTCTCAGATAGCGCTGGAACTCGGATACCTCAAGATACCCCCGGAAACATGGGTCAAACTCGACAAACTCAAGGACATGGACGACAGCGAAGTGGTGATAATAACCACCGGCAGTCAAGGCGAACCTATGAGCGTGCTGGCGCGCATCGCAGTGGGCGAACACAAAGAGATAAAGATAAAAGACGGCGATACCGTAATACTCTCGGCAAAAATGATACCCGGCAACGAGCGCTCTATAGGTAAAATCATCAATCATCTTATGCGTAAAGGCGCCGATGTCATATACGAAAAAGTTTCCGAAATACATGTTTCGGGCCACGCCTCGAAAGAAGAGCTTAAGCTTATGATGAACATGGTGAGGCCGCGATATTTCATGCCGATACACGGCGAGTACCGTCACCTGAAATACCATATGCGTCTTGCCGAGAAGTCCGGAATACCTTCCGAAAATATATTTATCCTCGAAAACGGCGCAGTTCTCGAGATAACGGAGGAAGGCGCCTCGGTAAAAGGCAGGGTGAGCTCGGGAAGAATACTGATCGACGGCAAAGGCTCTCCGGCCGTGGAGGACGTCGTGCTTAGAGACAGGAAACAGCTGGGCGAGGACGGCATCGTGATAGTGCTGCTGGGCATGGAGGCGGCCACGAAAAAAATATTGTTCGGCCCCGAAATAATATCCAGGGGGTTCATTTTGGAAGACGCTTCGCAGGACCTTTTGATCGAGGTCAGAGACTTGACCGCCAACACGATTTCGGAACTCGAAGAAAGCCTTAAAAGCGATGTTTCGCATGTTTCGGCAAAGCTCCGCTCGACACTTAAAAAATATTTGCGGAACAGAATGGACCGCAGGCCCATGATAATGCCCCTGATCGTGGAATTGTGACCGGACCTCCGGTTTATTCAATCTGTTATACTAGAAGCATATGCAAAGCGAAAGCACCGAAAAGATAATTTATGCCATAGAAGAGACGCTTCTTAAAACCGAAACCGCCTTTGATAAGAACCTCGGTAATGCGGCTGTCTCCCTCGCCGAAGCGTTCGGCGTGTCGAGGTGCTCCATAATGTCCGTAAATAGCGGGGAGCAGACCCTCGAAGTGCTGGCCTCGACAAAAGAGGAGCTTGTCGGATGCAAGAGAAAACTGTCGGACGTCACCATATCCACACGCGCATTGCTCGACAACACACCGCTTAAAACCAACCCCGAGACGCTCTCTTTCTTTCAGCCTCTCGATTCCTCGCGTTTTTCATGCCCTTATTCTATAAATATCCCGTTCAGTTACTTGGACAAAAAACTGGGGGTCTTTATTTTGAGCGACCCTAAGGACGGCAATCCCCTATCGGCAGAACAGGAAGTTTCGGCCATCAGGGTCACACGGCACATAGCGCCGTATATTTACGCGGTGCAAAGCAAAGAACTGATAGAATCCAAAGTGGCGAAATGCGAACAGACCACGAAGCACATGCTTGAACTGGACGCGCTGAAGACCGACCTCGCAAACTTTATAGTCCATGACCTGAAGGGGCCGATAAGCACGATAATGGCCAACCTCGATATGCTGAGCTATGAGGAGCTTACGCCTCTCCAGCTCGAATACCTGAATATAGCCATGTCCGACATATACAAGCTGCAGAGGATGGTAATGAATATCCTCGACGTTTCCAAGCTGGAAGACGGAAAGATCAAGATCTACCGCGACGAAGTCGACGTTTACGACCTTGTAAAGAGAGAGACGGCTTCATGCAAAAACAGCCTGAGCCAGAAAAATATTCAACTCAAGCTCGAAGGCGGTCCGCATATTTGCTATATCGACGAAAGCCTGATCGGCAGGGTGCTGGCCAATCTTCTTTTCAACGCGATCGATTACTCTCCCGAAGAAGCGGAACTGGCTGTAAGCCTGCGTTATGACGATGCTCTGCACGAAGTCTTGATAAGCATATCGGACCACGGCACCGGCGTTCAAGACGAATTCAAGGAAAAGATCTTCGACAAATTTTTTCAGGTGCATTCCGAAGCCAGCCAGAGAAAAGCCACTACGGGGCTCGGCCTTACATTCTGCAAACTAGTCGTGACCGCGCACGGCGGCAGGATATGGGTCGAAGACGCCCCCGGCGGAGGCGCTGCATTTAAATTTACTCTGCCCGAGAGATTGCAGGAAGGACCGGCCTGATGGGAGTGCCTCTCCAGTATCTCAACGTTAACTGCCTCGTTATAGACGACGAGATCACCATGCGCAAAACCATACAGAATATGCTGAGCAGAATGGGTTTTAAGAATGTGCTTATGGCCGAAAACGGCAAAAAAGCGCTCGAACTCATGAAAAGCAAAAAGGTCGAACTTGCGATATGCGATGTGAATATGCCCGAGATGACCGGAGTCGAGCTTTTTAATACAGTGCGGGAGAACAAAAAATTCGATCAGATCAGTTTCATTTTCATAACGGCAGAGGCCCGGAAAGATATGGTGGCGCGCGTGGCCGAAGGCGCCGTCAACGAATATATAGTAAAACCCTTCGTAATGGCCACGCTTGAAGATAAGATATCGAAAGTCCTCATTAAAAAATTCAATCCTTCCATGTACGATGTCCATATGAAGAATTTCAAACAGCACATGAATGCAAAAAAATTCGATAAGGCCGAGGAAGAGCTCTCCAAAGCCGCGGAGCTTATTTCAGAAAACGCCACGGTCTCCTACTGCTTCGGCCAGCTTTACCTCGCAAAGGGCGATGTTAACGCGGCGATAAGCTCGTTCAAAAAGGCCATCGAAATAAAACCTATGTATGTCAGGGCCTACAATTCTCTCGGCTCTATTTACGAATCTCTCGGCGACATGGAATCTGCCGTGAAATACTATGAATTGGCCCATAACATCAGCCCGGCAAACAGCGAGCGGCTTATCGCGCTCAGCAAGCTCTACAAAAAAACAGGCGCGGTCGAAAAAGCGGAAACGGTCCTTTCTACCGCGCAGTCGGACTTAAGGGAGGACGCCTCTGCCTCTCTTCACCTCTTAGGGGAAATGTATCTAGGCAAAAACGAGAACGAAAAGGCTCTCGAAGCGCTTTTGAAGGCGCATAAGAAAAATTCTTCGGACATTACGATCATGATGAGCCTGTCCGAAGCCTATCGCGCAGTAGGACAACACAACGAGGCGATAGCCCTTTATTCCTCAATCCTGAAGATAAACCCCGACAATGCAAATGCCCACTACAATATGGGGAAGGCGTATCTAGAAATGGGTGAAAAAGAAAGCGCAATAAACTCCATAAAGAGGGCGTGGGAGCTGAACCCTTTTTCGAACCAGATCACGCAGGACCTCAGGGCCTTGGCGCAGACGGGCAAGGTCTCGATTTAGGTTCTTGTGGACCAAGAAATACAAAGGGCCATAATACTCGGCATAGTTCAGGGGCTTACCGAATTCTTGCCTGTAAGCAGCACAGCGCACCTTATACTCTTCCCATGGTTTTTCGGATGGCACGGCGATATCGATTCTCTTACTTTCGATGTGGCCCTGCACGGCGGCACCCTGCTTGCCCTGCTGGTATGTTTTTATAAAGACTGGCTGGAGCTTTTGACAAAAGAACGCCAGAAACTCGGCTTTATCCTTGCCGCTGTCGTTCCTGCGGGCGTGGTCGGGATCCTTTTCAAAGGCTTCATAGAGCATCAGCTCAGGAACCCTCTTATCATGGTCGCCACACTGACGCTGTTCGGCGTTGTGATGCTTGCGGCTGAAAAACTTTCCCCAAAAAACCGCGACTCGGTCTCTTTTAAAGATGCGCTATTCATAGGAATGGCCCAAGCCATAGCACTTATTCCCGGCGTGTCGCGTTCAGGCATCACCATAACCGCAGGGCTTTTCAGGGGGCTTTCGAGGGAATCCGCAGCGCGCTTTTCGTTCCTGCTCTCAACGCCCGTAATAGCAGGCGCAACGCTGCTCGAATGCAGAAAACTGATTAAAAATCCCGGGGCATACAATCTCGATATGTTCTCGGTCGGCTTTTTGGCCTCTTTTATATCCGGTTTTTTCGCTATCAAATTTTTACTGGCATACCTTAAAAAATATCCCCTCAACGCCTTTGTTTATTACAGGTTCGGGCTCGCTGTTGTAATAGCGGCGGCATATTTCAGGATGCAGTAGCGTGAACGGAGAAAGAGAAAACGATACGCAGGCGTCTCACGGCGGCGAGAGACGGCTTCAGGAGATCAAAGGCATAATAGCGGTGCTCGGCAGCCTTTACGCCGGGGTGTCTGTTTACAGCTACAGCAGATGGGACAATGCGCTCTTTACCTTTTCGAACACGCAGATCAAGAATTACGGCGGCGTTGTAGGCGCGTATCTGTCCGATATTATAATGTCGCTTATCGGGACCGCCGGATACGCCGTTCCCTTATTCCTCTTTGTTTACGGCATTAAACGGGTCCTTAACCGGCCTAAAAATGTGATGCAGTTTTCCGGAGCGTTCGTTTTCCTGTTCGCCTCTGCGGTTTTCTCGCAGTTGCTGTCCCAATCACTTCAACTTAAACTGAATGAGGCAGGAGGCATAATAGGCGTTTTAGCGGCCAAGCTGCTCGAGGGCCTGCTTTCGGTCATAGGGGCCTTTATAGTCAGCATTGCCGTACTTATCGTCTCTATTTTTATGATGAGTCCCGTCTCTCCGGTCGCTCTCTTGATGAACAGAAAATCTGTAGAAGAGACCGGCCCCGAACCTGACGAGCCCTCAGCCGAGATGTCCGGGCTTCCAGCCTCGGACCTTGCCAACGACGGCCTGCTCGTTCCGGAACTTCCGCTGCAGGCCGAGGCCATTCAGGAAGAACAGTCCGAGCCTGTCCGTGAAGTAAAGAAGAGGCAGCGCAGCAGGCTTTCGGCAAAACAGGCGGCTGAAGCCCTCGAAAGCGTCAGCGGCGAAACTCCGGAAGACTATATCCTGCCGTCCCTAGATTTGCTGAAGGACGGCGAAGGAACAGCGCCCCCGTCGAGGGAAGAAATGAATTCCGCCGCTTCCGGACTCGAAAAGAAACTGCTGGATTTTAAAGTTGACGGCAAGATAAAGCAGGCGCACCCCGGTCCGGTTGTTACCATGTATGAGTTCGAGCCTGCCGCAGGAGTAAAGATAAGCAGAATAATCTCTCTGGCCGACGACCTTGCGCTCGCACTGCGCGCCCCCAGCATCAGAGTTTATCCGATAGCCGGCAAAGCCGCCATCGGAATAGAAGTGCCCAACAAAGTACGCGCCACCGTGTCGTTTAAAGAGATAATCGCATCCGACAGTTTCAGGAAAAGCTCTTCGCTCTTGACACTGGCCCTAGGCAAAGATATTTTCGGCAACCCTCTCGTGACCGACCTTGCCCGGATGCCCCACTTACTGGTAGCAGGCGCAACAGGCTCGGGTAAAAGCGTATCAGTGAACGCGATGATCATGAGCCTGCTCTATAAGGCGTCGCCCGACGAAGTAAAGATGCTCATGATCGATCCCAAACTGCTTGAGCTTTCGACATATGCCGACATACCGCATCTTATCTCGCCGGTCATAACCAGCCCCAAAGAGGCGTCGGAAGCGCTTAAAAAAGTTGTGTTCGAGATGGAGCGGCGCTACAAGCTTCTTGCCGAAAAAGGCACACGCAATATCGAGACTTACAACAAACTGACCGAAGATGATGGAGACAGGCTCCCGTATATCGTAGTGGTGATAGACGAACTTGCTGACCTGATGTTCACAGCGCCGAGCGATGTGGAAACAGCCATAGCAAGACTTGCGCAGATGGCGAGGGCGTCAGGCATTCACCTTATACTCGCAACGCAGAGGCCTTCGGTCGATGTTATTACCGGGTTGATAAAAGCCAACTTCCCTGCGCGCATATCTTTTCAGGTCACGTCGAGGATCGATTCGAGGACCATACTGGATTCACAGGGCGCGGAAAAGCTCCTAGGCATGGGGGACATGCTCTTTATGATCCCGGGCGTAAAGATAGTCCGCATTCACGGCGCTTATGTGAGTGAAACCGAAGTGAAAGATGTGGTAGATTTTGTAAAAGCTCAGGGGAGACCTGAATATACGGCGTTTCAGAGCATAGCGCTGAATGAAGGCGGCGGCGAGAACGGCGAGGCTGAGGGCCGCGATGAGTTTTACGACAGGGCAATTGAGTTTGCAGAGTCTGCCGGAGAAATTTCGATCTCTTCGATCCAGCGCAGGTTCAAGATAGGTTATAACAGGGCGGCGAACATAATGGAGCAGTTCGAGAGGGACGGCCTTGTGGGCCCCCATAAAGGCGCCGGCAAGCCGAGAGACTTTCTGGGCGGAAGATAAATGGTTGCGCAATAATTCAGAGGCTACTTGACATCGGCCAAAGTCGCCGGATGATAAGGCTTTGACCTGAGTATGCCTACCAGATACGCGTCCGTAAGCGGATAAGACCGGTTATTGTCGAGAGTAAAAAACACCATGGCGTCGAAATTGGAACTGCCTTTCAATTCAAGCCGTTTAACGATCTTATCGCCGGGCGACTGGACCGCCCTCTGTGTTCCGGCCTCAAAAAAATAGCGCAGGTGGGACATCAGCGCAGCGCATAATTTCAGGTCAAAGTAGTAATCGTATCCGTGGATATAAAAATTCCTGTTCGCTGAAACCTCAGCAAGCGATTTTGTTATGCGCTCTTCCGCTGAAACCTGCGGGGCAGACTTGAAATAAGCCTTATGATCAGTGACACCCTCCCGGCCGATTTCCGTAAAAGAATGTATTACGGTCAATCCGCCGATATTACTGTGCGCCTCAAAGCTCTCTCGCGTGCGCTGTCTCACAAAGAGACTGCTTTTAACGGTCTCTTCCTTTGCATTAGTCTCCCCGGACCTGTATTGGTATTCAACCTGAGGGGTGAACGTTATAATCGAAGGACCTTTGTCCCCGGGATTGCCTATCGGGTCCGATTTCTTTTTCTCAGGCCTGTTTTGGCCGAACACCGAAGCGACCTCTTCACCGTCTACAGACCCGGAGCGGCGCATATCGGCATGCTCGGTCATCAAGCTGCGGTGCGGCTTATGACTGACAAAAAAAAGCGTGTCGAATATCAGAAAAATTATTACCGAAGTCGAGAGTAACACGCCCGCAGCAATCAAAAATTTCCTGCTGTAGTCTCCCCGCATAGCGGTATTATACAGGAAAGAATAAAAAGTAGTTTATGCGGTCTTAAACAGCCCTATTTTACTTCCCCAGAAGCCCTCGATCGAGCTTTTCAGTCCGGGGAAGCGGACGAGCTCAGGATCGCTTTCGATAAGCGCAAAAGCCTCTTTGCGCGCGGGTTCGAGCAGCACCCCGTCTCTTAAAAGATTGGCCACCTTGAGGTCGGGGATGCCGGACTGCTTGGTTCCGAAAAACTCGCCGGGACCGCGTATATCCAGATCTTCCTCCGCTATTCTGAAGCCGTCCGATGTTTTTACCATAACATCAAGCCGCCTCTTGGAATCCTCTCCGTAGCCGTAGCACAGCAGTATGCAAAAAGACTGCCCGCCTCCCCTGCCTACACGTCCCCGCAGCTGGTGAAGCTGCGAGAGGCCGAACCTTTCGGCGTGTATGATCACCATAAGCGTTGCGTTAGGGACATCCACCCCGACCTCGATAACGGTGGTCGAAACAAGGACGTTTATGCGGCCTTCCTTAAACCGTCGCATTATATCTTCTCTTTCGACAGTCTTCATTCGTCCGTGTATCAGTCCAACGACCGTTTCGGGGAACATCTTCTGAAGCGCCTCAGCGCCTGTAATCGCAGCCTTGAGGTTTGTTTTCTCGGAGTCCTCTATGACAGGATAAACTACATAAGCCTGTCCGCCTCTCTTTACCTCATCATCGAGCATGCGGTATATCCGCTCCTTCCCGTCCTCGTATAAAAGTTTGGTTATTATAGGTGTGCGGTCCGGGGGCAGTTCGTCAATAACGGAATAGTCGAGGTCTCCGTAAAGCGTAAGGGCGAGTGTACGGGGGATCGGCGTTGCCGTCATGATGAGAGTGTCGGGATTGAGGCCTTTCTTTCTTAGACAGGCCCTCTGCATGACACCGAAACGGTGCTGCTCGTCAATGACTATAAGTCCGAGTTTTGCAAAGACCACGCTTTCCTGTATCAAGGCATGCGTGCCTACTACGATGTCCGTATCGCCGGACGCGATAGCTTCGTATTCCTTGTTCTTACGGCTGCCTGTCAGCAGATGGATCCTCAGCCCCAGCTCCTCGACAAGTCTGTGTATATTGAGGTAGTGCTGCTCTGCCAAGATCTCGGTAGGCGCCATGATGGCCGCCTGATAACCGCATTCTACCGCGGAAAGCATAGAAATGAGCGCCACTATTGTCTTGCCCGAACCCACATCGCCTTGCAGCAGTCTGTGCATCGGAGAGGAAGAGCGCATGTCCGAAAGAATTTCTTTAACAACCCTCTGTTGTGCGCCGGTGAGCTCATATGGAAGCTTATCGACGAGCCTCGATACAAGCCTGCCGTCAGGCTCAAAAGATACGCCCTTCTCGGAAGCCTCGTCCCTCTTTATCAAGGCAAGGCCCAACTGAAGAGTAAACAGCTCGTCAAAAGCAAGCCGTCTGTGATAATTTGTCACGCCCCTGTTCAGGTCCTCTATCGGGACAGCCGAATCAGGAAAGTGAACATTCATAAGGCTTTCGGTAATGTTCGGGAAGTTATATCTCGAAACTATTTCAGCCGGAAGAAAATCACGAACGGCTGCCGAATATTGCCCTACAATGGAATGCATGATGGTCCTGAACTGCCTTTGGCTTAGACCTTCCGTCGAATGATATATCGGGACTATCCTTCCGGTATGCATTGCCGGGACCCCGCCGTCCCCATCGTCTTCAGCAACAAGCTCGTAATCGGGGTTCTGGAGTTCAAGGCCGACGCCTCTGAATCCGGCCTTTATCTGGCCATAAAAAATAACATCGAGACCCGGCCTTAAATTCTTCTTCAGATAAGGCTGGTTGAACCATTTTGCCTTCAGCAAAGCGCTCCCGTCGGATATTATTACCTCCAATATTTTTAACCGGGGGTTTATGGATATCACATCCGACTTGAGTATTTTTCCCGAAACCGTAACAAGCTCATCCGGACGGAGAAAGGCAATCTTCTTGAAGACCCGGCGGTCTTCGTAGCGATAAGGCAGACAAAAAAGGGCGTCCCTTACGTTATTGATGCCGATACGGCCGAGAAGGGAAGCCCTGTGAGGACCCACCCCCTTTATATACTGTATGGGAGCGTTGAGGTCCTTTTCCATCTTTAATTTTCTACGCTATTCTTTATCTTCGTTTTTGTCTTCTTCTTCTTTTTCTTCCTCGGCGACTTTGTTCCTGAAATTCCTGACAGCGTCGTCGAGCGACTTCTCGGTCTCCTCCATCTTGACCTTGGAATACTCGCTCTCGCTCAAGATATCTATCTCCCAGCCGGTCAGCTTGGTGGCAAGTTTGATGTTCTGCCCGCGCTTGCCTATAGCCAGAGAAAGCTGCTGGTCCTCGGCAATAACCATTGCGGTCTTGCCTTCTTCGCTCACGCCGACCCTGTCAACCGTTGCGGGCGTAAGCGCCCTTGCAATAAATACACGGGGATCGTCGCTCCAAGGTATTATGTCTATCCTCTCGCCTCTGAGCTCCCTCACTATAGACTGGACACGGGTGCCCTTCATACCCACGCATGCGCCGACAGGGTCGACCGAAGTGTCCTTCGAAATTACCGCGATCTTCGTCCTCTCTCCCGGCTCTCTCGCAATGTCCTTTATTATCACGACACCGTCGGCTATTTCGGGCACTTCCATCTCGAAAAGTTTGACGACAAAGCGCGGTTCGGTCCTCGAAAGTATTATTGCAGGCCCCCTCGGCGACTGTCTTACATCCGCAAGGTAGGCTTTCACTATATCACCACGTTTAAGCGTCTCGCGGGGCAGCGTATCGCGCTGCGGCAGCATGGCCTCTGTTTTGCCTATGTTTACATAATAAAGCCCTTTCTCTTTTCTCAGCACAGTACCGCTTACGATCTGGCCCACCCTGTCCTTGTACTCTTCGAATATTATGTCCCTTTCGTGCTCTCTTACCCGCTGGAATATGACCTGTTTTACTTTCTGCGAGTCTATCCTGCCGAAGTCATGGAGAGAGATAGGCATGTCTATCGTATCGCCGATCTTGTTGCCGGCATCCTGTTTCTTCGCCTCTTCAAGAGAAATCTCTTTGTCCTTGTCGGCAACGGTCTCCACTACCGTTTTTGTCTCGTAAACCTTTATCTCACAGTTTTTCGGCTCTATGTGAAGATTTATATTTTCCCGTTCACCGAACTTGCTTCTGGCCGCAGACAAAAGGACCGTCTCAAGGAGCTTAAGAAGGGACTCTTTCGGGATCCCTTTTTCCCTGCTTAACTGGTCTACAACTATGCACAATTCTTTAGCCATAATATGTCCTCCTTTATGTCTTAACGGCATGCCGCCGGAATTAGCCTTTTTCTGACCGCCCTATCTCTATTTCAAGTTTCGCCTTGGAAATAACGTCAAACGGAATGAATTTATCGTCCTGTCCGTCGGACGGTTTAGAAACCTTTTTTGCGTGGGGTTTCTGCGGGCCGGATTTTTCAGGCCTCAGCCTTACCCAGCCGTCCCCAACATCAACAAGCCTGCCTAGGAAAAATGTCTCCCCGTTGACCGCCTCCTTTGTTACAATCCTTGCCAGCCTGCCGATGTTCTTTTCGAAATCCTTAGGCTTGAGCAAGGGCCTGTCAATGCCGGGGGATGAAACCTCAAGCATATAAGAGGCGCTTATAGCGTCCTCAACATCAAGCAATGCCTCTAAAGACCGGCTCATACGCTCGCAGTCCTCTATCGTGACACCATCGGGGTCCCTGTCTATAATCACCCTTAGAAGCACCCTTCCCTTTCCGGACACGATTATATCCACCAAATCGAGGCCCTCCGCCTCGGCAGCCTGAGAAGCAAGCCCGTATATCTTCTGTTTTATGTCTAACATTTAAAATGCCTTCCCGTACAAAATAAAAGAGTGGGGTGGCCCACTCTTAAATAAAAAAATACTGTAAGATGATTAAAAATATAACAATTTCAGGCTTAAAAAAGCAACACGGCCGGGGCCGCGTATGCGGTCCCGGCCGTATCTTTACCCAAATTACTTCTTGTCTGCCGGTTTTGCTTCTGCAGGCTTCTGCTCTGCAGGTTTCTGATCTGCAGGCTTCTGCTCTGCGCCCGGAGCTGGGGCCGGAGCCGGAGCCGGTGCCGGCGCCGCCGGTGCCTCAGGCTTCTTCTCCTCAGCAGGCTTACAACCGACCGTAAATGTGAATGCTACGAGTAGCATTGCCGACAATACGAGTGCGAGTAACTTTTTCATTCTTGAATCACCTCCTTAATTTGGAATTGCCGAAATATTGGCTGAAAACTTCAATAAACATTATGAACCGTCGTCTTTAGGCTTGTCAAGAAAAAATTAATATAATTGACTATTTGCATTAAGACCTGCTATTGTTAAAACAGAGTTTCAGAGTTTTTATGTCTGTAAAGGCCACAAAGACTTTTAGCTTGGTGGTCTTTTTTTATTACCATCACAAATCTGAAACTTTAGTTCGTAAGCAAGGAGGTAACGAAATGGCTAATGGAACAGTTAAGTGGTTCAATGATTCTAAGGGCTTCGGCTTTATAACAAGCGAAGACGGAAGTGACGTTTTTGTACACCACACATCGATCGTAGGCAGCGGGTTTAAATCCCTTGCCGAAGGCGAATCGGTCAGCTTCGATACGGAAAAGGGACCGAAAGGTCTCAAGGCGATCAACGTTGTAAAACAGTAATCGACCTAAAAAAACCAAAAGCCCACCCGCGCAAATCGGGTGGGCTTTTTTTACGGCCGTTTTTACGATACTTCGATCTTGATCTCTTTAGGTCTGGCCTCTTCCCTTTTGGGCAGCACTATCTCCAGTACGCCGTTCTTAAAGGACGCCTTGGCCTTCTCGTTGTTCACCTCAACAGGGAGGGCTATAGACCTCGTGAAACTGCCGAAGCTCCTCTCGCAGGCATAGTAATTCTCTTCCTTCACCTCTTCTTCCTTCTTGATCTCGCCCCTCAGCGTAAGCGAGTCTTTAGTGATGGTAAGGTCTATGTCCTCCTTGGTGACGCCCGGCAGCTCCGCCTTCACAACAATCTCGTCAGTCCTGTCGAACATCTCGATGTTCGGCACAACCACGGTCTGTTCAGGCTTTCTTATCCATCCCCTTCTGCGTCCGGGGGCGAGAAAATCTTCAAAAAGCCTGTCCATGTCCCTCCTCATCTCCTCAAGCTCCTTTACAGGACTCCATTTTACGATCGACATAGCTACCTCCTTCCTTCCGGCTGCCGTAGTGCGCGGCCGGAAGCACGACTATAGTTGTTGTAAGGGCCAAGGGCCCGTTCTTGCCATACTAAGCTGCAGCCCCAAGCTCTGCAATACTGTTAAATTTTATACCGCTGCCGTCGAAATCAACCTCGACGGTGTCCCCTTCTCTGACCGATCCGTCCAGTATTCTCATTGCAAGCGTATTCAGCACCTCTTTCTGGATCGTCCTCTTTAACGGCCTCGCCCCATATACAGGGTCGTATCCCAATTTAGCGATATGGGCCTTTGCGGCATCAGTAAGTCTCAGGTCTATTTTCTTTTCCCGCAGATGCTTCTTCATCCTGACCACCTGAATGCCGACGATATTTTTCAGCAGCTCCTCTGTCAGAGGGTTGAATATCTGAATGTCGTCTATCCTGTTCAGGAACTCGGGCCTGAAGAACTTCTTGAGGTCTTCTATCACCTTTTCCTTCAGCTCGTTGGCGCTGTCCCCGTACCAGTAGTCGTGAGGTCTTTTGGCCCTCTCTTCGAGCAACTGTTGTATATGGCCGCTTCCGATATTGGATGTCATAATGACCACCGTATTCCTGAAGTCGACCGTCCGGCCGTGGCCGTCCGTAAGCCGCCCGTCGTCCAACAGCTGAAGCAGTACATTGAAGACTTCCGGATGGGCCTTCTCCACCTCGTCAAAAAGTATCACCGAATAAGGTCTCCTCCTCGCAGCCTCCGTCAACTGGCCGCCTTCATCGTATCCGATATAACCGGGAGGCGCTCCGATCAGCCTCGATACCGTATGGCGTTCCTGATATTCGGACATGTCAACCCTGACAACGGCAGCCTCGTCGTCAAACATGAATTCGGCGAGCGCCTTTGCAAGCTCCGTCTTTCCGACCCCCGTCGGTCCCAAGAAAAGAAACGACCCTATCGGCCTGTTCGGGTCCTGCACCCCGGCCCTCGAACGCCTTATCGCGTTGGAGACCGCTACTACGGCCTCTTCCTGCCCTATGACCCTCTCTCTCAGCCTCTCTTCCATTTTTATGAGCTTATGCACTTCACTTTCAAGCATCCTAGATACGGGAATACCCGTCCATTTGGATACGACACCGGCGATGTCCTCCTCGTCCACCTCTTCGCGAAGCATCTTCCTACGTGAATGCGTCTCACGAAGCCTTGCCGTTTCAGTATCTAAGGCTTTCTGGAGTTCTAGAAGTCTGCCGTATCTGAGTTCCGAGGCCTTCACCAAATTACCTTCACGCTCGGCAAGCTCAGACTCCGTCTTTGTATTCTCTATGCTCTCTTTAACGGCCCTTATTTTTTGTATTACCTCTTTTTCTCCGAGCCACTGCGCCCTGAGCTGGTCCCTTCTGCCGTTGAGTTCCGCCATCTCCCTCGACAGCCTTTCGAGTTTTTCCCGTGCGTCCGCAGAACCGTCCTTCGATACCGCCTGCTTTTCGATCTCCAGCTGCCTCAGTCTGCGTTCGAGTTCGTCAAGCTCCACCGGCATGCTGTCTATTTCCATACGCAACCGCGCCGCCGATTCGTCTATCAGGTCTATGGCCTTGTCCGGCAAAAACCTGTCTGATATGTAGCGGTGCGAAAGCACCGCGGCCGCGATAAGCGCGGAATCCTTTATCTTAACGCCGTGATGGACTTCGTACTTGTCCTTTATTCCCCTCAGTATAGAGATCGTGTCCTCAACGGAAGGCTCTTTTACATAAACAGGCTGAAACCGCCTCTCGAGCGCAGGGTCTTTCTCTATGTGCTTCCTGTATTCATTCACAGTGGTTGCGCCTATGCACCGGAGTTCGCCCCGTGCAAGCGCCGGCTTCAGCATGTTGGATGCGTCAACCGCGCCTTCGGCCCCGCCTGCCCCGACAAGCGTGTGCAGCTCGTCAATAAAAGTGATTACCCTGCCCTCCGACTGCTCTATTTCTTTAAGCACCGCCTTGAGTCTTTCTTCGAACTCGCCCCTATACTTGGCCCCAGCAACAAGACCGCCTATATCTATACTCAACAGTTTCTTGTCGCGCAAAGTTTCAGGCACATCGCCCGCAACTATTCTCTGTGCAAGCCCCTCTGCTATGGCGGTCTTGCCCACGCCCGGATCGCCGATTATTACCGGATTGTTCTTTGTGCGTCTCGACAGCACCTGTACCACCCTCCGGATCTCCTCGTCCCTGCCTATCACGGGATCAAGCTTCCCCTTTCTCGCAAGTTCGGTAAGGTCCTTGCCGTACCTTGTCAGCGCCTGATATTTCTCCTCGGGGTTCGGGTCTGTGACGCGGTGTACCCCGCGTATCTCTCTCATTGCAGAAAGGGCCTTATCGGATGTGACCCCGTATTTTTTCAGCAAGTCCGAGGCGTTGGACGGAACGTTTATCAAAGCTATAAGTATATGCTCAACACTTATGAACTCGTCCGAAAGATGGGTCGCCTCATCAAAGGCCTTTTCGAGCACGGTTTTGAGTTTAGGCGATATATAAATCTGTCCGTAGGGCGTCGCGCCAGACACCTTCGGGAATTTATCTATCTCTTTTTCCACGTCTGCCGAAAGAAGCCTTATGTCAACGCCGAGACGCTTCAGTATCTGACAGGCTATACCCTCCTCGTTTTCGACAAGCGCAAAAAGGAGGTGTTCAGCGTCGATCTGCTGGTTGCCTTTTCTTTCGGCAAGCTGCTGCGCCGACTGCAGGGCTTCTTGGCTTTTGGCCGTCATCTTATCTATTCTCATTTCGGTCCTCCTGAAATCCTACTCTTCCGAAAATATCGTTTTCAATCTTTTTTCGAATTCAGTCCTTATATCGTCATCGAGGTGTCGCAGCATTTCGAACGTTTCGGTCTGGAGCGCTTCGAGCTTTTTCCTCATCCTCAGAATAATATCCACCCCGGCCTTATTTACCCCCATGTCCCGCGTAAGCTGGATTACAAAATTCAGCCTTCTTACGTCCTCGTCCGAATACAACCGTTGTTTATTGACCCTGTGGGGGCATACAAACCCCTCCCTCTCATACATCCTGAGTGTCTGAGGATGCACCTCAAGTATCTCCGACACAACACTTATCATGTACAGAGGCCTGTTTTTATGTTCTTTTTTCTTGAACATAGTCAGCTCACCATTCCCTTTCGCGGGCTCTCCTTGTACAGAGCTTCGATGGTTTTTATGGCCTCCCTGCCCTCTTCGCTGATCTCTTTAGGCACCATTATTTTTATCTCGACATACTGGTCGCCCCGCCTTGAGGATTTGGGGACAGAGAAACCCTTTCCGGAAAGCTTGAACTTCTGCCCGCCCTGCGTGCCTTGCGGAAGCTTCATGACCGAAATCCCTTCGAGCGTAGGCACGTCCACTTTTGCGCCTAAAGCCGCCTCACCGAAGGTTACAGGGAGATGGACATGAACATTGTCTCCCTCTCTCTTGAATACAGTGTGCGGCTTTATGCTTATTTCGAGCTGCAGGTCGCCTGAAGGGCCGCCGCCCAAACCTGCGTTTCCTTTTCCTTTCAGCCTTACTACCGAGCCGTTGTCGACACCCGCCGGTATTTTTACGTTCACTGTTTCCGTAGTATAAGCGCTGCCGCGTCCGCCGCATCTGCCGCACACGGCGAGCGTTTTCCTGCCGCTCCCCCGGCATTCGGGACAGCCTTGCGCCGTGTTAAAGAAACCTTTCTGTGAATGGGTGCGGCCTGACCCGCCGCAGTTGCGGCAGGACTGCGAAGACTCGGCCCCTGTGCCCCCGCATGAATCGCAGTTCGCCGTCCTGCGAAAGGTTATCGGTTTTGTGACGCCTGAAAATGCCTCTTCGAGCGTCAACTCCATGCTTGCCAGTATGGATTCGCCTCTTGCATGTGCAGGCTCACCTCGCATGCCCCCGAACATATCGCCGAAAATATCCGAAAAATCAAATCCCGCGCCGCCCCCGCCGAAGCCTTGATGGCCGTCGAACCCTTCGAAGTTGAATGTGCCGCCGCTGTCGTATTCCTTACGTTTTTGCTCGTCCCCCAGAACCGCATAAGCCTCGTTTATTTCCTTAAACTTCTCTTCCGCATGCTTGTCTCCGGTATTCAGGTCAGGGTGGTACTTCCTTGCCTGTTTACGGAAGACCTTCTTGATCTCCTCCTGCGAGGCATTTTTATCGACCCCGAGAATTTTGTAATAGTCTTTGGCTCTTGTCATGGCTTTTACCTCTCCCTGTTCATATCATAAAACTTTAGTTGAATTATGTCAAGTATTATTATTCGGTTTGGATAAGTTAATCGCAAAATAGAACTTTAGAGCGGCCTCCACCGGACAGGAAAACCTTGACACTTCAGAGCAATAAGCATATTATTAATAAATGTATATTTTGACCGCTTACAGGTGATTTATGGATAATTTCAAACTGAAAAACGGGCCTACAACCAGCGTTGCCGTAATGGGCGGAGGAAAAGAAGGGTATAACCTTCTGTCCGTCCTTACCGCCGAAAGAAAGATAACGGTTGTAGGCATAACCGACACAAACCTTTCGTCCGAAGCCGCGGCGATCATAAAAAAACACAATATCCCTCACCTCTCCGACTTCAAAGAGCTTTTGGCAAAAGAACCGGACATCCTTATAGTGTCGTCGAGCAACTCGTTCATGATGTCCGAGATAACGGAGCTCAAATCGTCCAATACAGGCATCATCTGCGGCAAAAGCACCGCCCTCTTCTTGGAACTGCTCGAAAAAAGACAGCAGGCAAAAGAAGAGATAAAAAACCTTCTTAACGATGCGCGCGACCTTTACAGAATCGGGGTCACGCTCACCTCTTCCGAAAAGCTGGAAGAAGTGTTGGACAATCTCCTGACCGAAGCGCTCCAAGCGCTCTCTGCGCCTGCGGGCAGCATCGCGCTTCACGACGAAAAAACACAAACACTTATCCTTAAAGCAAGCAGCGGTTTTTCGCCTAACCTTTCCAAGGTCACGCAATGGACAAGACGGCCCGGCGGAATGACCGACCACATACTACAGAAGAAAATCCCGACTGTAATTCCGGACATAGAAAAATACAGTTACGTGGACAACAAAGTGCTTCTTAACGAGGGCATAAAGAGCCTGATATGCGTGCCTCTCATAGCAAGTGAAAACATAATAGGAATACTTTACATCGACGACTTCAAGACAAGGTCGTGGACACAGCGCGAAATAGACTTTCTTACCCTACTCGGCATTCAGGCCGCCTATGCCATAGAAAAATTCAGCCTTATAGAAAGAATATCCGAAACCCAAAATTATCTCAAAAACGTTCTGGACAACTCTGCAGACATAATCATAACTACGGACCAGTCCGGCAGGGTGGTGGAGTTCAACAAGGGCGCGTCTAAGCTGCTCGGCTACGCCCAAGAAGAGATCATAGGCATGCTTGTAGAGGTCCTCTGGGAAAAACCAGAAGACAGGCGCAGAGTAATGAGGACCATCGAGGCGAGCGGCAGCGTTTTGAATTACGAAACGCGGCTAAAAACAAAAGACGGCACGCTTATAGACGCCAGCCTTACGCTTTCGTATATCAGAAACGCGGCCGGAGAGGTCATAGGCACCGTCGGCATCTCAAAAGATATAACGGAAAAGAAACGCTTGGAGCTTGCAATACACGAAAGGAGCCTCGAACTTCAGGACCTGAACGAAAGGCTCGAAGAAAAGGTGCTCGAAAGAACAAGAGAGCTTGAACGCGCAAACAGGGAACTGGAACGCTCGAACAAGCTCAAAAGCCAGTTTATCGCAACCATGAGTCATGAGCTCAGGACGCCGCTCAACTCGATATTAGGATTTTCGGAATTGCTGATCGACGAGGTTTTCGGTCCGCTGAACGAAAAACAAAAACGTTATGTGAGCAACATCTACAATTCAGGCAGCCATCTCCTCCAGCTCATAAATAACGTGCTCGATATAGCAAAGATAGAGTCCGGCAAAATGGAACTCAGCTACGAGGGTTTTACCGTGGCCCAGTCGATTTCCGAAGTGCAGACGGTAGTAAAAACCCTTGCGGACAAGAAGGGCCAGAAACTTACCATAAAAATCGCCGATGACGTTTCCATAATCAAGGCGGACAAGATCAAATTCAAACAGATCCTGTACAACATTCTTTCAAACGGGGTGAAATTCACGCCCGAAGGCGGCGAGATAACACTGTCTGCGGAAATGCTGGACACCAATTCCGCCTCGCCGATAATGGAAAAGGTCCATTCATACCTCGGCCCTGAAAAATGCCTGAAGATTTCGGTGACCGACACAGGCATAGGCATACGCGAGGAGGATCAAGAAAGGGTCTTTTCCGAATTCGAGCAGGTTGACAGCAGCCATTCGAGAAAATACGAGGGCACCGGATTGGGGCTGGCCCTGACCAAAAAATTAGTTGAACTCCACGGGGGCGCCATCTTTGTGGAAAGCGAAGAGGGCAAGGGAAGCACATTTACAATTATCATTCCGCCCTTCGACATTTCAAGCGTACACAGCGAGATCCAACACATTCCAGCAAAAGACGAACTCAATCTTGAAGGCATGGAATCCGCAGTCACGCGCCGGAGCGAATATCCGCTCATACTTGTGGCCGAAGACGACCGTTCGACCTCCGAGATTATAACGCTCAGTCTGGTAAGAGAAGGGTACAGGGTTGCGCATGCGTATACGGGCATGGAGGTCATGAACAGGGCAAGAGAACTCAAACCGTTCGCAATAATCCTCGACGTGATGCTGCCCGAGAAAGACGGATGGGAAGTCATTCAGGAACTCAAGCTCGACCATGAACTCAAGGACATACCGGTCATAATATCGTCGGTCATAGACAATAAGGACTTGGGCTTCGCGCTGGGCGCAGCCGATTATCTTGTAAAGCCCGTGGATAAAACAACCCTTCTCTCCAGAATAAAAGACCTGAGCAAGCGCAAACGGGGCACCCACACGACAATACTATGCATCGACGACAACGAACAAGCGCTTGAACTGCTCGTCTCTATTCTCGAAACCGCGGACTACAGCATTATTACTGCCACGTCCGGCAGGCAGGGACTCGAAAAGGCCGTGGCCTTCAAACCCGATATAATAATCCTCGACCTTATGATGCCCGAAGTAGACGGTTTCGAAGTGGCGCAGACGCTCAAAAACCATCAGGCCACGATCGATATCCCGATCCTCGTGCTCACAGCAAAAGACCTGACCGTTGACGACAAACTCAGGCTTGCGGGCAAGATCGAAAGCTTCATCCAGAAAAGCCACTTTACAAAGGACGACCTGTTGATGCATATAAAAGACCTCGAAGTCACATACCCTACAAGGGCGGGGCTTCTCGATGAGGTCAGCGGCCTGTTCGACCATTCGTATTTCCAGATACGCCTCGCGCAGGAGGTGGGCAAAGCGGCCAGATACAAAGACGTCTTTACTCTGGTCATGATAGACCTCGACAACTTCACCGAATACATCAAATGCCACGGAATCCACAGGGCGAACATCTGCATAAAAAAGATCGCCGAATTCCTAAGGAAATCTTTGAGGAATTCAGACACCCTCGTGCGCTACGGCATAGACGAATTCGGCATAATACTGGCTAAAACTCCAAAAGAATCGGCCGAGATAGTTGCGCGCAGGTTCCTGTCCTACATCGAGACCTATCCGTTCTACGGCGTGAACATCATGCCGCACGGAAAAATTACGTCAAGCATCTCCCTTTTAAATTTTCCAAAGGACGCAAATTCGCCGGAAGATCTTATATTCAAGTCCCACCAGCTTCTGAGAAAAACAAAAATTGAAGGAGGAGGCAAACTCGTATCCTATGAGTAAAGGCAGAATACTTATCGTTGAAGACAACCCCGTCAATATGGAACTGTTTATGGACATCCTAAGCGCAGGGGGATATGAATGCATACATACCGTTGACGGAGAAGAGGCGATCGGGATAGCGAACAGGGAGCAGCCGGACCTTATCCTTCTCGACATTCAGCTTCCGGGAATGGACGGGATAACGGTGGGGAGGATATTAAGGTCTCAGGAAAATACAAAAAACATGAAGATAATCGCCCTGACAGCGTATGCCATGAAAGGCGACAAAGAAATGTTTCTCGAAAAAGGCTTTGACGGTTACATTTCCAAGCCTATCAAGATGAAGGATTTCCTAGGCGCGGTCGAGGACTTTCTGGCAGGCAAGTCCCAGCAGGAATAATTTTCCCGGCTTACACGTTTTTTACGCAGGACAAAAATTTCTGCATATCGAATTGCTCTTCTATAAGCTCTTTTGTCCGTTTTATCTTTTCTTTTTCCCTTATTTTCGTCTTGCCCATCACACCCTCTATTTTATCTATTGTGGTGAAGGTATCGTCCGCAACCGAAATTATAGGTATGCCCTTGGATTGGGCCTTGCCTAACACAATCTCGTTCGTATGCAGCCCGCCGGTAAGTATTATGCACCTTGTGGAGGTCTCCATGGCCGCAAGCTGTATATCGGCTCGGTGAGCGCCTGTTATTACCGCTTTGTTCTGTATCCTTCTGAAATAGTTCAGGGCGCTGTCCACATCCATGGCCCCTACCGAAAAATGCTCGACAGACTCATCAAGACGGTCTTCGCAGCAGAGCACCGTTCCGTTCAATAGTTCATTGAGCTGTCTTACGGTAAACGATTCGAGTATGCTGTCTTTCTTAAAAACACCCAAGACATTGACCCCTTTGGATTCAAGAAAAGGCTTGACCGTTTCTACAGCATGGCCGTATGCATTGGCCGGGACCTTATTGAGCACGCCGCCCGCAAAGCTGTCGCCGAGGAGCTGCCGGGCGCCGAACAGCGCGTCTGCGGAAATATCTCCGCGCCACGCTTCGACAAATAAAGCCTTGGCCTGCATACGACGTATCAGTTCTATTGCGTCTATCCCAAGCGTGGCCCCGTCGAAAAAATCCCCGGCCCCGCCGATTAAAAGAAAGTCCTTGTCCTTAAAAGAACCGAAAGCGTTCATTATATCTTCCTTGACCCCTTTAAGGCTGCCGTTGTAAATCATGCTTTGCGCCTCAAAGCTCAAAACAAACGGGGAGACCATTTGCAACTCCTCGGGCAGTGAAAGCTGTTCCTTGATAAAAATCGAATCTTCGTCAAAAAGCCCCTTGCCCACCTTCATTGGCGTCTGGCCCAACGGCTTCATATAACCGACCTTGTGGCCCATGGATATAAGCTTTAAGGCAAGCCCCAAGGCAAAGAAAGTTTTACCCGTATAGTTTCTGCTGGACAGTATGAAAACCGGAACCATTTTATCCCCTCCTCGCAAATCTTAGTATATATGTTTCACTTGGTATGCTCGAAAATAATACGGGCATCCAGCGCAATCGCGCCGCTGTGCATCACCAGCAGCGGATTAATATCTATCTCCCTTATCTGCGGGAAATCGTTTACGATTGCCGAGATGCCGAGAATGCCGTCGACTATAGCGTTCATATCGGCAGGTTTTTCGCCGCGCGCGCCTTTCAAAAGCCCTACCGTCTTTATCTCGTTTATCATAGCGGTCGCATCGCTGCGTGAAAGCGGGGCTATCCTGAAAGATACGTCCTTGAGCACTTCGACATATATGCCGCCAAGCCCGAACATGATCATATGGCCGAAGGTCCTGTCATAGGTAACCCCCAGAATGACCTCTTTCCCGCCCTTTATCATTTCATAAAGCATCACGCCTTTTATGAAAGCGTCCGGCATAAACCTGCGCGCATTAGTGGTAATCTCTATAAAAGCGTCTTCGGCTGCAGCTTCGCTGCCGACACCGACTTTGACCCCCCCGACATCGGTCTTGTGCAGGATCTCAGGCGACGAGATCTTCATCACGACCGGATAGCCTATCCTTTCGGCGATTGCCGCAGCCTCGCTCGAGCTCCTCGCAAGCGCCCTGTCCGGGAAAGAAAAACCGTACAGCGACAGTATATCCATTGCCGAGTCCTCGCCCAGCTCGAACCTGCCTGCCTTTATTGCATCCTCTATCAAACGGCCGGCAGCCTCTCTGTTCCTTGAAACAGGCGACTCATATTCATCTTTGACTTTCGAACGCTTCATAATTCCGAAATCATAAAGGCGTCTGAAAGCGGACACTGCTGTCTCAGGGTATGAAAAACAGGGCAGCGATTCGGTTTTGAGTTTTTCTATCGAACTCCTTACACGCATCTCTCCTATGAATGAGGATATGATCGGCTTGTCGGTTTTTCTTGACGCGTTGATTACCATATCCGCAACATTTTCCACATCTGTCATGGCCTGAGGCGTGAGTATTACGAGAATGCCGTCAACACCGGGGTCGGAGACGGCCCTCTCGAGCACAACCGCATAACGCTCAGAGGTCGCGTCCCCGATAATATCCACAGGATTGTATAACGACGCGCTCGCAGGAAGCGCTTGGGCCATTGCTTTAATATTATCTTTTGTCATCTGCGGCAGTTGGAGCCCCTGCCTTTCGGACATGTCTGCCGCGAGTATGCCGGGGCCGCCCGCATTCGTTATTATCAGCAGCCTGTTGCCATCAGGGACTTTTCCCGAAGCAAAGGCCAATGCGTTATCGAAGAGGTCCTGAATGCCCTGTGCCCGCAGAATGCCGGTCTGCTTGAATACCGCGTTGAACGCGGTTTCGGAACCTGCAAGCGCGCCTGTATGGGAAGAGGCTGCACGCGCCCCTGCTTCGGTACCCCCGGATTTGATCAGGATCACGGGTTTGACCCTCGTCGCCCGACGGGCCACATCCATAAACCGCTTGCCGTCAACCACATCCTCGATGTATCCGAGTATTACGTCCGTGTCAGGGTCGTCCATAAAGTACTCGATAAAATCTATCTCGTTCAGATCACACTTGTTGCCTAGGCTGATGAATTTTGAAAACCCCATCCTGTTGCCGAGCGCCCAGTCGAGTATGGCTATGCCGAGCGCGCCTGACTGGGAAAAGAAGGCTATTCTTCCGGCCGGCAGCATATCGCCCGCAAAGGAAGCGTTCATGCTGTTCGATGTGCTTATAACACCAAGGCAGTTAGGACCTAGTATCCTTATCCTGTTTTCCCTGCCTATTCTTTTCAGCTCCTCTTCGAGTTTTATCCCTTCATGGCCTGTTTCCTTGAACCCCGCGCTGAGTATGACCGCAGAGCCCACGCCTGCCTTCGCGCAATCGAGCAGGGCCTCAGCGACAAATTTTGCAGGCACCGCAATGATGGCCAAGTCTATAGGCGAGTTTGTTTCCGAAACTTTAGGATAGGATTTAATACCGAGGATCTCTTGGGCCGTAGGGTTGATCGGAAAAAGCGCGCCCTTGTATCCGAATTTTATAAGATTTTTGAGTACTGCATAACCGACCTTTTTGGGGTCTTTGGATGCTCCGATTACGGCTATCGCTTTCGGATTGAAGAGAGACTCAGGCAATTTTGACCTTCCAGTCGGTTCCTTCCTTTTTGTCTTCAAGAAGGATCCCCTTCTCCTCGAGTTCCTTTCTTACAGCATCGGCCATGGCCCAATCCTTATTCTGTCTCGCATCCTGTCTTGCAGCGATTTTTTGGACTATCTGCTGCTCGGAAAGCTCTATTCTCTTGCTTCTAAGCAGGTCCACATTCCACTGAAGCGGCGTCCTTCCGAAAAGGTTCAGCACACCGCCTGCCGTTGCCATCACTTCCTTGGCCTTTGCTGCAAGCGCCTTCGCAGCGTCTCCGTGAGGTTTTGCATCCAAGAATTTATTGATCTCTCTCACAAATTCGAACATATGGCCGATTGCGAGAGCTGTGTTGAAATCATCGTCCATCGCTTCTTCGAACAGGCCGTTAAATTTTACCAGAAAATCTTCGAACTCCGCAGTCTGCACCGCTTTCTTCGATGAAACATCGGAAACGAGAAAATCCTCCGTCCTAGCAATAGTGCTGTAAACGCGGTCGAGCGAGGATTCGGCATCCCTCAACTGCTCGTGAGAAAACTCTATCGGGTTCCTGTAATGGCTTGAGAGAACGAACAGCCTGACGACCTCAGCGTCATACCTGTCCAATATGTCCCTTATCGTAAAAAAGTTGCCGAGCGATTTCGACATCTTTTCCTTGTCGATGGTTATGAAACCGTTGTGCATCCAGTATTTGGCGAAGGGCTTGCCTGTGAACGCCTCGGACTGGGCGATCTCGTTTTCGTGGTGAGGAAAGATCAAGTCTGCGCCGCCGCCGTGAATGTCTATGGATTCCCCAAGATGTTTTATCGCCATAGCTGTGCATTCTATATGCCACCCCGGCCTGCCCTTGCCCCACGGGCTTTCCCACCACGGCTCGCCCTCTTTTGAGGCCTTCCATAGGGCAAAGTCCATCGGATTTTTCTTCCTGCCGTCAACATCCACGCGGGCGCCTGCCAGCAGGTCTTTCTGCTCTTTCTTCGAAAGCTTGCCGTACTCGCCGAATTTCTCGACGGCAAAATAAACGCTGCTGTTCTCGCCTTCCGCAGCGGCGTATGCCGCGCCTTTCTCGACCAGCGCCTTTATCACATTTATCATCTCATGAATATGTTCGGTCGCCTTGGGCTCTATGTCGGCCCTCGCTATGCCGAGCATATCCATGTCACGGTAATATTCGTCTATATATTTTGAGGCCACCGCATCCCATGCACTGCCTTCTTCATTCGCGCGCCTGATTATCTTGTCGTCGATGTCTGTAAAGTTTCTGACATACTTCACGTCAAAACTTTTATGGCGCAGATACCGCACCATCACATCGAAGACAATCGCGCTGCGTGCATGGCCTATATGGCAGTAGTCGTAAACCGTAACTCCGCAGGCGTAAATGCCGACTCTATTTTTAACAAACGGCACAAAATCCTCTTTCCTGCCGCTCATGGTGTTGAATACCTTCATCCTGCCTCCTCTTCCTTCAAGCCTGTCTATCCTGCCTTCAAGTTTTTCGATATAATCGGCCATCTCCTGCAGCCTCTCGTCAACGGGGTCAGGAAGTCTTACGTGGTCGAGGGTTTCGAACACTCCTTCCTCACCGATCCTGACTATCTTTTTCTTTATGACCTTCCCCGGCACACCGACCACAATGGCGTGGTCCGGCACCGGCTTCAGCACGACCGAGTTCGCCCCGACCTTAACATAATTGCCGATGGTTATGGGGCCCAGTATCTTAGCGCCTGCGCCCACCACAACGTGATTGCCTAGAGTGGGGTGCCTCTTGCCTTTGTCTTTGCCCGTCCCTCCAAGGGTCACGCCCTGATACAAAAGGCATTCTTCGCCAATTTCGGTCGTCTCGCCTATAACAACTCCCATCCCATGATCGATGAAAAATCCGGGCCCTATCTTGGCAGCGGGATGAATGTCTATGCCTGTAAGAGTACGCGAAATATTCGAGATAAGCCTAGGAAGCACAGGCACGCTGGAATTCCACAGCGCATGGGCTATACGATGCGCCGCAGTAGCATGAAATCCGGGATACGTGAGCGCCACTTCAAAAGCGCTTCTTGCAGCAGGATCGCGCTCGAAAACAGCGCGAAAATCCCTCTTGATATCCGATAAAAAACCCATACGCTATTATACAGGAAAATAATGGCTATTTTTGTAAAAGCGCCTGCACCGTGGGGAACTGGTCCATGTTTGTATGCGGCAGGAAGAGCGCCGACATATACTCGTCCATAAAGTTCCTCGAAACCGAAAGCTCTATGTAGGTCATCTTGGAGGCGATCTCTTCGGCCTCGCGCCTTAAATCCTCGGAAAGCAGGCAGAGGTAGGTCCCTGTAACCGACGTGTTGCCCATGAACACAAAGCGGTCCAAAGGCATATCAGGCAGCATGCCGAGTATTATGGCCCTCTCGATGTTAATGTAATTCCCGAACCCTCCGGCGATATAAACTTTTTCTATCGAATCGAGCGTAAACCCCACCTCGCCCAGCAGGGTTGTCACCCCCGCATATATCGCGGCCTTGGCCCTGAGCAGGTTTTCGATATCCACCTCGGTCAGGACTATGTCCCTGTTGAGTTTTTCATCGTGATAAAAGATGAACTCCGGCCCTTCTTCCCCGTCCTTGATCTTTGATGATTTTTCTCTTACGAATTTGCCTTTTTGGTTCAATACTCCGGTAAGGAACATTTCCGAAACAGCGTCTATCATGCCCGAACCGCAGATGCCCATAGGATGGCCGCCGCCTATAACACCGATAGTCGCTTCATACGTTTGAGGGTCTATCTTGACCGACTCTATGGCTCCGGGAGTGGCCCTCATTCCGCACCTTATGCCGCTGCCCTCAAAGCAGGGCCCCGCAGAACAGGCCGCTGTCATGAGCCATTCGTTGTTGCCTATCGCTATTTCGCCGTTTGTGCCTATGTCCATGAAAAGCGCGACCTCGGCATTCCTGTGCATCTTCGACGCCAGAACGCCCGCAACTATGTCGCCCCCCACGTAACTCGCCACACACGGCACAGTGTAAAGGGGCGCCTGCTTGTTTATCTCGACCTTTGCGGTGCCCGCCTTCCACAGCGGAAATTTATTAAGTGTCGGGATGTACGGCTCTTCGCGGATGGTGGCCGGATTCAGCCCCCAGAAGATATGCGCCATGGTAGTGTTACCGGCAACGGCAGCGGTCTCTATTTCGCAGGTTTCTATGTGATGCCTTTCTTTCATGGAATTCACTATCGTATTTATGTCACCTACGACGGCATCGCGCAGCTCATTCAGACCGCCGCCCTCTGTGGCATAAACAATCCTAGTTATCACGTCGTCGCCGTAACGCATCTGCGAATTATAAGTCGAACCCACATCCACTATCTGGCCTGTCATAAGGTTTATCAGGTATACGACAACCGTTGTAGTGCCTATGTCCACGGCTATCCCGTAGCGCTTATAGCAGAACTCTTTCGATGTGAGAAATATGGCTTCATTGGGAATAACATCGCCCGTTACATACGTCAGTTCGACCTTCCAGTTTGAGTATCTGAGCGCTTCTACAGCTGTCGAGGTGAAACCGTGCGAGAAGCGCATATTGGTAATGCCCTTCTCTTCCAGTGCCCTCTTTATCCTTTCAAGGTCGCCTATGTTGTCGCTGAGCGACGGATGGGGAAGATCGAGCGCAACGCTCTTTATGGTCAACGAAATATCGACGCCGTAAGACCTGAGATATTCGGCTAGGTCTTTGGTCTTTGCTATGGATATCTTGTCCCCGACTATCAGCCTCGATTCCTTAGGTATTTCGACGAGCAGATCGTCCATCGGAAAGGTGGCGCAGGCAAGCGATAGGCCGGACTCTTTCTCTTTTGCGGTAAGTTTGCCTTGAGACGTAATATTCACGCCGCCTTCAAGCACCTTTACCTTGCACTTACCGCAGGCGCCTTTGCCGCCGCAGGAAGCGGTCAGGTATATGCCCGAACGCTTAAGGGCCGCATAGATGCTCTCGCCCTCTTTTACCTCGATAACTTCATCGGATGTAAGTTTCAGTTTCATCAGCACCTCTCAATAATTATGGAACGACCTGTTTCAAAATATTTCGCCTATTCTATCAGCTTTAGCAGCTTTGTTGCGAGATATTTAACCTAGGGCGAACGCACTGATATGTATGAAACCTGTCAGGATAGAGAGTAAGCTTACCTGCCTTCGAGCAGTCTTCTGAAACAGGCGTATTTCCTGAGGTTATCGTAGGTCTTGGATGTTTTTATGTAATGCCAGTTATTGTAACCGTGCTCGATGGCCAACTTAAGCCATTTGCAGGCCTCTTCGGACTCTTTTTTAGCGCTGAAAAGTTCGGACATGCTGTTCAAGGCGTAGATATTGTCGGGACTTAATTCCAGAGCTTTCCTTATGTCGGTTTCGGCTTCTTCGTACCTGCCCATAAGCATATAGGTAAAGCCCCTGTTATTGTAGGCCATGCCGTTTTCCGGGTTCAGCTCTATGGCCTTATTGAAGTCCGCCACGGAGAGGTCGTATTTGCCTATCTCCTGATACACATTGCCCCTGTTTATTAAAGCGGAATCGAATGACGGGTTTATCTCTATCGCTTTGTCGAAATCGTAGATCGAAAGGTCGTACTCGCCCTTTTTCTCATGCGCAATGCCCCTGTTGTTGTAGGCCCTGTAATCCGCAGGGTTCTGCTCTATCGCCCTAGTGTATTTGGCGACTGTGGCATCATATTTCCATTGTTTCTTCGACATACGGTTTCGGAGCTCTCCGGTGAAACGCTCCTAGATATACTAACAGATAAACTATAATCAAAAAAACTTAGGTCTCAGCCTTCGAGCAGTTCGGCAGCATGTTTGAGCGAACTGTCCGTTATATTTCCGCTCAGCATGCGCGCTATTTCAGTCTTCCGCTCATCCTTATCGAGCCTTTTGACCGATACTCTTACCGCATCTTTCCCGGTCGACTTTTCGACCTTCAAATGGTTCGAGGCCATGGCCGCTATCTGAGGGAGATGGGTTATACACAAAACCTGATAATTTTTCGATATCTCACGCAGCCTTCTGCCCACATGCCGGGCTGTTACGCCGCCTATGCCCGAATCCACCTCGTCGAAGATCAGTGTCTTGGATCCGGCCGGCCCGCTGCGTTTTTTCCCGCCCGCCATGCGCTGTATTTCTACGCATTTCAAGGCCAGCATTATACGCGAAAGTTCTCCTCCCGACGCCACCTTTGACAACGGCCTTGCCGGCTCGCCCGGATTGGCCGAAAAAAGAAATTCCACGTCATCCTGTCCCGTATCGGAGACTTCGGATTTTTCCGTCATCTCGACGCCGAATTCGGCCTTGGGAAAACCGAGCTGATGCAACTCTTCCACCGTCGCCGTCTTGATCTTCTTGGCAGCCTCTCTTCGTTTTTCCGAAAGATTGCGCGCGGATGACTTGAGCCTTTCTTCATAATCCGAAAGCCGTCCGGTAAGCGCTTCGAGCCTGTCCTCTATTTTTGTCAGGCCTTCGAGTTCCGCCGCGGCTTTTTCTCGAAAGGCAAGAACAGCATCTGCGCCGGGGCCGTATTTCTTTTCGAGCTTTTTAAGGAGGTCGAGCCGCTCTTCAAGGAGATCGAGTTTCTTGGGGTCGATGTCGTATTTGTCCTTAATGTCTCTTATTAAAAGCGAGGCGTCTTTAATCAGGGGCGCGGCAGCTTCGAGAAGCTCCCTGAATTCGGATGTGTCGCTGTCTATCCGGGATATCTCTTTAGCGCAGGAAAGGGCTGCTGCAAGCTGCGCAGAACAGTCATTGTCTCCGCCGTAAAGCAGGCTATAAGCGTTTTCGGAGAGCTCTTTGAGTTTGCCGGCATTGAGGAGTATGCTGCGCTCCTCCTCTATCTTTTCCCTCTCCCCTTCTTTCAGGCCTGCTGCATCGATCTCATTTATCTGAAAAGTCAGAAACTCTATCCTCTGGCTTCTCTCCCGTATTTGGGTCTTGAGCGTTTGGAGTTCGTTTCTGGTCCCGGCAGCTTCGGCATAAAGCAGCCGGTGACTTTCCGCCTCCTCCAAGGTCCCGGCAAAAGAATCGAGGAACTGAAGATGAGTATCTTTTTTGAGAAGCCCCTGCTGATCGTGCTGCCCGTGTATGTCAACGAGTTTCCTGCCTACAGAGGACAGGTTCTGCATGTTTACGGACAGATCGTTCGCATAAGATTTTCCCTTGCCCTGAGATGAAATATTTCTGCGAAGAACAACCCCGTCCTCGCTCCCTATCGAGAGTTCTTCAAGTTCCGGAATTTCCGGCCCATCGAAAGAGGCCTCTATTACGGCCTCCTTCGCGCCCGACTTTATCACATCCTGCGATGCCTTGTCGCCTAAAAGCAGACCTATGGCGTCAACTACGATGGATTTGCCTGCGCCGGTCTCTCCTGTGAGCACATTGAACCCCTCCTCGAAACTGAGGGCTGCCTCGTCAATTATTGTGAAGCTCTTGATGTACAGCTCTCGAAGCATCGAAGGTTATCCGAGGACCCCTTTGAACTGGTCTTCTTTGACCGGGCCTAGTATGGCCGCGCTCATAACGCCGTTATTGATAAGCCTGTCTGCAAGCGCCTTCAACTGCGGCAGGGTCACGGATTCGACCTCCCTCATGATCTCCTCCTGAGAAAAATACCTGTCGTAATAGATCTGCTGCCGGGCAATGCTCTGCATCCTGCTGCTCGTCGATTCCATGCCGAGTATCAGCGTGCCTTTGACTTGGTCCTTGGCCCTCCTCAGCTCTATGTCTGTAACGGTGTCGCGCAGCCCGCGCATCTCTTTTACGATAAGCTCGGTCACGGGCATGATCTTGTTCTTGCCTGTGCCCGCATAAACGGCCCAATAGCCGGTGTCGTGATAGGAGGATGTAAAAGAGTAAATGGAATAGGCGTATCCTTTCTTCTCCCGTATCTCCTGAAAAAGCCGCGAACTTACGCTCGACCCGAGTATCGAATTCAAAAGCGCGCTGGCATAACGCTCTTCGCTCGCAAACGATATCCCCTCCACACCTAGGCAGAGATGGACTTCGGACAGATTTTTCTGATAGACCGCAACCTCTTTTCTGAACAGCGAGGGGCTCAGGGTCTTAGGTTCGGAGCCTCGCCTGAGGCCGCCTAAATGCTGGTTCAGAAGTCCGATGACATGGTCCGGATCGAAGTTGCCTGCGCAGGCCACGACAGTATCGGCCGTGCCGTAATATTTCCTTACATGGTTTATAAGGTCCGCTCTTGTAAAGGTCTTTATCGTCTCGCGCTTTCCGAGCACCGGTTGCCCGATGCCCTTTTCCCCCCAGACGGTCTTGCTGAAGAGGTCGTGTATGTAATCGTCGGGCGTGTCCTCGACCATTTTTATCTCTTCCTTTATAACGCCTTTTTCTTTTTCGATCTCGTCCTCGGCAAAGGTCGAATGAAGGAATATGTCGGTGAGAAGTTCTGCGCCGCGGTCTATGTATTCGTCGAGCACCTTAACATAAAATGCGGTATTCTCCCGCGAGGTAAATGCGTTCAGGTCGCCTCCGAGCGAATCGATCTCGATGGCGATATCGGTTGCCGTGCGCTTTTTGGTCCCCTTGAAAAACATATGTTCGAGAAAATGGGATATGCCGTTTTTGTCCGGACTCTCGTGGCGCGCGCCGACCTTTATCCATATCCCCAAGATACAGGAGCGGACGCTCTTTATCTGCTCCATTACAACAGGTATGCCGTTATCAAGATGAAGTTTTTTGAACATTTTGGTCCTTTATAAATGAATACCCCTAAATCCGAAAAGATTTAGGGGCTTATTTTTTGCGACTGCGCAGAAAAAACTAAGCTGCTACTGTTTGCCCCCGTCAGTCTGTCTTTCTCTCATGGCCTCTTTACGGCTGAGCCTTATTTTACCCTGCCCGTCTATCTCGATGACCTTTACGAGCACCTCGTCTCCCATATTAAGCACGTCCGTGACCTTTGCGATCCTCTGGTCCGCGATCTGTGAGATATGGAGCAAGCCGTCAGTGCCGGGCATTATCTCGACAAACGCCCCGAAATCTGCTATCCTTACGACCTTGCCGAGATATATCTTATGAAGTTCGGCCTCTGCTATTATGCCGTTGATAATATCTATCGCTTTCTGGGCCGATTCGCCGTCTGCAGAGGCTATGTTTATGGTGCCGTCGTCGTTTATGTCTATCTTGACCCCGGTCTTCTCGACTATTCCTCGAACGACCTTTCCTCCGCTCCCGATGACCTCGCGGATCTTCTCCTGCTTTATCTTCATTGTGTATATGCGCGGAGCATAAGGAGAGAGCTCCTGCTTCGGTTCTGATATGGCTTCGTTCATTTTCGAAAGAATATGTATCCTTCCGGTCCTTGCCTGTTCGAGAGCGGTCTCCATGATCGCGCGGCTGACCCCGCTTATCTTCACATCCATCTGGAAGGCGGTAATGCCTTTTTCCGTACCCGCCACTTTAAAGTCCATATCGCCGAGGTGGTCTTCAAGCCCCAGTATGTCGGTGAGCACCACGACCTTGTCGCCCTCTTTTATGAGTCCCATCGCGATCCCGGCAACAGGCGCGGATATAGGCACTCCCGCATCCATAAGCGAAAGCGTACCTCCGCATACCGTGGCCATCGACGATGAACCGTTGGATTCGAGTATGTCGGACACGATTCTTATGGTGTAGGGGAATTTCTCTTTGGAAGGCATCACATACTTCAACGCCCTTTCCGCAAGCGCGCCGTGCCCGATCTCCCTTCTGCCGGGCGAGCGGAGGGGTTTTACCTCGCCTACGCTGAAAGGCGGGAAATTGTAATGGAGCATAAAGGTCTTATACATCTCGCCGTCGAGAGAATCTATCTTCTGCTCGTCGTCTGCCGTGCCGAGCGTAGTGACAACAAGGGACTGCGTCTCGCCGCGCACAAACAGGGCGGAACCATGCACCCTCGGCAGTATCCCGATATGGCTGTTGATGGCCCTCACCTCATCCGACTTCCTGCCGTCCGCGCGTTTGTTTTCGTTGATTATCATCGTTCTTACAACATTTTTTTCGTAGTTGTCGAAGATGTTGGCGATCTCTCTTGTAAGGTTTTTCTGGGCGTCGGCAAAGAACTTCTCTGCGTTTTCGGTTGTATTGAAATGCTTTATGGCTTCTTCGAGGATTATATCGAGGGCCTCCTGCCTGCGGTGTTTGCCGGGTATGGTTATCGCCTCGTTGACCCTTTCCGCTACAAAGCTGCCAACCAGCTTCTTCAGTTCCTCAGACTCCACCGGAGGCGTAACAGGCCGTTTTTCTTTGCCTGCAAGCTTTTTAAGTTCGTTCTGGAGTGCCACTATCTTTTTGATCTCTTGGTGGGCGAAGTCTATCGCCTCTATGACAACTGCTTCGGAAACCTCGGCGCCTCCGCCTTCGACCATAATGACCGACTCTTCGGTCCCGGCCACAACGAGGTTGAGGTCGAGAGTTTCGTATTCGGACAGATCGGGGTTTGCGATAAATGTTCCGTTCGATCTTCCCACCCTTACGGCGCCTACAGGGCCGCCGAACGGGATGTCCGATATATGGACGGCAGCCGACATGCCTATGATCCCGAGCATGTCCGCTATATTTTCGTTTCCGTAAGAAAGTACAGAGGCTATTCCCTGCGTTTCATGATAAAAACCTTTGGGGAATAACGGTCTGAGCGGCCTGTCTATAAGACGGGAAGTGAGGATCTCTTTTTCCGACGGCCTCCCTTCCCTTTTAAAGAAGCCCCCGGGAATTTTACCCGCAGCATAAGTCCTCTCCTGATAGTCTATGGTGAGAGGAAAGAAATCCAACCCCTCTTTTTTCCTTTTGTCTGCTACTGCCGTGGCAAGCACGACCGTGTCGCCGTATTTCACTATTACCGAACCGCCCGACTGCCTTGCCATCTGCCCTGTTTCGAGTATCAGTTTTCTGCCTTTCAGCTCAAGTTCTACAATATTGGTCAAATCGATTCACTTCTCCTTATGTAATTTTCTGTTTCCGTCTCCGGTTCGGGCAAAGTAGTTTCTACTTCCTGATCTGCAACCGCTCCATGACGGTGTCATAACGCTTTTTGTCGCAGGCCTTCAGATAGCCGATAAGCCTCTTCCTCTGCGCAACGAGCTTAAGAAGCCCCCTTCTTGAGTGGTGGTCCTTCTTATGGGTCTTAAAATGCTCCGTAAGATAGGATATCCTCTCTGTGAGAAGCGCTATCTGCACCTCAGGCGATCCGGTATCCTGCTCATGTATCTTGTATGAGGAGATTATCTCCTGCTTCTTTTCCAAGTTTAGAGCCATGTTTCTTCACCTCCTTAAAATATTTTCTTATTTCCGGTCTGTTTCACAGTAAACCCGTTCTATGTATTTGGATTTCCGCGAATTACCCTCTATAAAACAGAGTGTTTAGATTAGCACATGCTTTTCGCTTCTGTAAAGGCTTTCAGAACCCGAACCCTCTGGGCATCCTGAAGCCTTTCATGCCTTTGCCGCCCTTGAACATCTTCATCATCTTTTTCATGTCGAGGTACTGCTTTACCAGACGGTTCACATCGGCAACAGAGGTGCCGCTGCCCATGGCTATCCTCTTCTTGCGGCTGCCGTTCAGAAGGTTGACATTGTTTCTCTCTTTCATGGTCATCGAGTTGATTATCGCCTCTATCCTCACAAACTCCCTTTCGTCGACCTTCACATCTTTTACCGCCTTGTTCAGCCCCGGTATCATACCGAGGATGTTTTCGAGCGGCCCCATGCTCCTCAGTTTTTTAAGCTGATCTTTAAGGTCATCGAACGAGAAACTGTCCTCGAGCATTTTCTTCTGGAGCTTCTCCGCCTCTTTCTGGTCAAACGATTGCTGGGCGCTTTCTATAAGAGTGAGCACATCGCCCATGCCCAATATCCTGCCTGCTATCCTGTCGGGATGGAACGGTTCGAGCATGTCTATCTTTTCGCCCATGCCGAGGAATTTTATAGGCTTGCCGGTCACGCTTCTTATGGACAGGGCCGCGCCGCCCCTTGCATCGCCGTCCATCTTGGTAAGTATCACGCCGTCTATGCCTATCTGCTCGTTAAAGCTCTTTGCCATGTTAACGGCATCCTGTCCGGTCATGGCGTCGGCCACCAGCAATACTTCTTTCGGGACCGCCGAATTCCTTACATCTTTGAGCTCCTGCATCAACTCTTCGTTTATATGGAGCCTTCCGGCAGTGTCGAGTATAACAATGTCCCTGCCGTCGAGCTTGGCCTGTTTGAGCGCGTCGCCGCAGACCGCCACAGGGTTTTTCGATTCCTTGGAATAAAAGACCGGGATGTCGAGCTGTTTGCCCAGCGTTATAAGCTGGTCTATAGCAGCCGGTCTCTGTAAGTCCGCCGCAACGAGCATGGGCCTCCTGCCCTCTTTCTTAAAGAAGCGTGCGAGTTTGGCGGAGGTTGTGGTTTTTCCCGAACCTTGGAGCCCTATCATCATCAAGACGGTAGGCGGGTTCGGCGCAAGCTGGATCCTCGTATTGCTCGCGCCTAGAAAATCGCAGAGGGTTTCGTGGACTATCTTGACCACCTGCTGTCCGGGAGAAAGGCTTTCGAGGACCTCTTTGCCCACGGCCTTTTCCCTGACCTTTTCTACAAAATCCTTTACGACCTTGAAGTTAACGTCCGCCTCGAGCAGCGCAAGCCTTATCTCCTTGAGCGCAACGTCAACGTCCTCCTCTTTGAGCAGTCCCCTGCCCTTGAGTTTTTTGAATATCGAATCGAGTTTGTCGCTCAGCGTTTCAAACATAGCGGTTTCCCTTGTTAAATTGCTTTTATTGCGGCTTCTTAAGAAGCGTCTCTATCTCGCGCGACATTTCGTTAAGCATGTCCGGCGACAATCCTGAATGCTTGGCTGCAACCCGGCCTTCCCTGTCGATTATAAAACTCGTCGGCAGGCCGAAAATCCCGTAATGCTTGGCTGCGCCGCCTTTTGCATCGTCCATGAAAACAGGGTATGAAATTCCGAGGTCCTGCACATATTTCTTCACGGCGGCCGCAGCCCCCGGGCCTTCGTCTTCGGACACGGCCACTACGGTAAACCCCTTGTCCTTGTATTTATTGTAAATATGCTGGATGTCCGGCGCCGCAACTTCGCACGGATAACACCAAGTCGCAAAAAACTCGAGCAGCACGACCTTGCCCTTAAATTCATCGAAACCCGTCTTTTTGCCGTCGAGGCCGATAAGCGTAAATGAAGAAGAGGAACGGCCGGGCTGCTGTGTCTTTTCGGCTTCGTTCCCCTTCTGAGAGCAGGCTGTTATCTGTAAAGCTAACGCTATAAAAACCAGTAAAGGGAAGAGTCTCCTCATTACCCTCCGAGCAGGCCGTCTATCTTGGACTTGAGCTGCGGTTTCGGGACCGCTCCGACCACTTGGTCCACCTTTTGACCGTCCTTGAAGAACATTATGGTGGGGATTCCCATGATCTTATACTTGCTTGCCACTTCGGAATTCTCGTCGGTGTTGAGTTTGCCGACCTTTATCTTTCCGGCATATTCCTTTGCGAGCTCTTCTACGGTAGGAGCTATCATCCTGCACGGGCCGCACCAAACCGCCCAAAAATCAACCATAACGAGCCCCTTGGCCTGTAATACTTCAGGCTCCCATGTGGAAGAGGTGAGCTCAACAATTCCTTCTGCCATAACATCCTCCTTGATTTGAAGAAAAGTATGTGATTATAGTTTTAAGTTTCTCTTTTTGTCAATTTTGAAGACTTGCAAAATCTCCTGACAGGCCATATACTTTCACTACCTGCCTTTTAACGGAAAAACGAATGCGATTAGGCTTCAGTTATAAAATAGGCATCCTTATCACCGCCGCCGTCCTGACCACCGGCTTAGCGCTGGGTTATGTATTTAAAATGTATTATCAGGAAGACGAAAAAGAGCATATCATCGAGCGGGTGGAGGACATCTCAAAGGCCCTAAGCATACTTTTTTCGGACCCCCTGAAAAAAAACAGGGTATCGGACGCGGGCATGCATATGGAAGCGGTCATGTGGAAGTTCAAGCACATAAACCGGATCGGCCTGTACGACAGGAGCAAAAGACTCCTTGCAGAGCAGTCACGCTCAAGCGCGCAACCGCAGTTCGAGACGACACTGCTGAGAAAGGGCATGGTGCTTGAATCACCGGCCTACGAATGGAGAGACAATACCCTGTTATACATCGAACCTGTGACCGTAAATAAAGCTACGGCCGGTTTTATTTATTTCGAATACGATGCGGGGTTCCTCACCTCGTATCTTATGGGCAAGAGCGTATATTTCATAATAGTAACGATCTTCATAAGCCTTGTTTTTATAATAATAGGCATCATCGTTTCAAAGAAACTTATAAAACCCCTTTCGGCAATATCGGACGCATCCATGAAAATAGCGGCGGGAGAAATGTCCGTGTCGGTAGTTGCGGACACTAACGACGAATTCAGGACGCTTGCGGACAACTTCAATTTCATGGTCGACAGGCTCAACAGCATGAATGCGGAAATGGACAACTATCGCAAAAACCTCGAATACGTCATAACGCTTAGAACAGAGAGACTGCATAACACGCTCAAAGAACTGCAGCACCAGAAGGATTTTATGGACCAGTTGATTTCGACGGTCGGGGCGATCATAGTCGTACTGGACAAAGACGGCAAGATAGTCATGTTCAACAAGGCCTCACAGGACCTGACCGGCTACGACGAGAACGAGGTAAAGGGATTGTGTATCTGGGACTTTCTTATACCCGAGCGTTTTATTCCTCCGGTGCGCACGACCTTTGACGAACTCGTCGAACAGAAAGCGCCGAACTCCATAAAAAATCCGGTCCTGTCAAAAGACGGCAGGGAGTTCACACTGCTGTGGAACAACACCGTTATAGTCGAGGAGAACGAAATAAAGTACGTGGTCGGAACTGGCATAGACATAACCGAAAAAGAACAACTCGAAACCCATCTTTTCGAAACGCAAAGACTCAGATCGGTAACGACCCTCGTGGCCGGACTGTCCCACAATCTCAACAACATTCTTGTCGGGGTGCTCGGGTATTCGGGGCTCCTCCGCATGAAACTCTCGTCCCTTCAGCACAAGGACTCGCATGAGCTCGCCCGTATAGCCGAAACCATAGAGAGCTCGGCGCACAGGGCGTCCGCGCTTATTCAGCAACTCCGGACCTTCTCGCACAAGAGCCGCTTTGAGGCCGACCTTTTGAGCATGAACGAACTGGTTGACGAGATCATCACTATAATCGCCCCTTCCTTCCCCAAAAGCATAAAGATAGAGAAGAAGACGCAGCCCGACCTTCCGAACATTAAAGGCGACAAAGAACATATGAAGCAGGCGATACTGAACATATGCATAAACGCGAAAGAGGCCATGCCTGACGGAGGTGTCCTGAAAATAGAAACGTATGCGGAAGATATCAATGTCGCCGAACACCCGCTGCAAAAACTCGGCAAGACCGTGGTGCTGAAAATAAGCGATACCGGGACCGGAATGGAAGAAAGCGTACGCTCGAGGATCTACGAGCCGTTCTTTACCACTAAGAGCATGCTCGAACACACCGGTCTGGGGCTCTCCGTGACCTATAACATCATCAAAGAGCACTCCGGCTTTGTGTCAGCCAAAAGCGTGCCCGACAAAGAAACGACATTCACCGTTTATCTGCCGGTAGCATAGCGGATGCTTATTACGACCTTAGCCCGATATGTCCACTAAGATCATAAATATACCCGAGCAGCCGCCTGAAGACGGGCTGCAGTCCTACAAAGAATACACGCTGAATGCGGAACAATACTATCTCATAGACCAAGCCTTTCTTGTTCCGGGGCAAAAAGTCTCATTCCGGATATTTTCCCTTCACGGCCAGATGTTGAAACTGGTCTTAGACGCCGATGAGTCGGCCCCTGCAGCAATAGACAAAACAACGGTCGACGAAAAGAGCGATTTCCTGATAAAGAGTTCGGACATACCGCTTTATCAGGATTATCTGTCCATGCTTACCAAAACGGACAGCGCCTTCAAAGGGGACAAGTCAAAAGCGGCCGTCATAATAAAAGAACAGTCGAAAATGGTCATGAAGGATCTCTTTGCAAACCCGGTAAGCAGACAGACGGTAGAAACCGTGAGAGATACCGCAAGCCATATAATCAAATGCATCTTCGAAGAGCCGGAGGTCATCTATGACCTGCTTACGCTGAAAAAACATGACTTCTATTCTTATATGCATTCCGTAAACGTGGCTGTTCTATGCATAGGGTTGGGAAGAATTATGGGGCTTCCTGAAAAAACCATCGAACACCACGGGACCGGGGCGCTGCTGCATGACATAGGCAAGACCGCAATACCTCTCGAAATCCTTAACAAACAGGGCAAACTCAGCAGCGCGGAATTCCATATATACAAAACACATGTCGCCCAAGGCATGAAGATCCTGAAGGAGGTCGGCGGGCTTCCGGACGAATCGTTGATAATAGTCCTGCAGCACCATGAAAAACTTACCGGCAAAGGATATCCTCTGGGATTGTCCGACAAAGAAATAAAGACAGCCGGAAGGATCTCGGCAATCGCGGATTGCTACGACTACCTCACCACACCGCGTCCCAACAAATACGCCCTCAACCCTTACGAAGCGCTCAAGACGATAGCGGCCGAAAAAGAGGACTACGACCGCGCCTTGCTCGCGGCCTTTGTAAAGATGCTCGGCAAAATGGCCAAAACTTCATGACATTTAAAACAGCGGTTTTATATTACGGCCGATACATTGCATGGAAAATTTTGTAATAATACTGGCCTATCTGCTCATCGGCATGGGCCTAAGGCGCATTCCCGCATTCCCGGCCGAGACGGGAAATGCGCTTAATTTGTTCGTAATACATGTCTCGCTCCCTGCTCTCGTCTTTATCAAAATTCCGGAATTGTCCTTGTCCGGAAATTTATTGGCCCCCGCCTTTATGCCTTGGGCCATTCTTCTTTTTTCCGCTTCTCTGATATTGTTTTTGGCCAAGACACTCAGATGGGACCGCCCCACCACAGGATGCCTCCTCCTTTTGGTCCCGCTCGGGAACACCTCCTTTCTCGGCATTCCCATGGTCAGGGCATTCTTCGGAGAGCAGGCCATTCCCTATGCGGTGCTGTATGACCAGCTGGGTTCGTTCTTGGCGCTGTCCACCTACGGCTCATCGGTTCTGGCCCTGTACGGGACAGGTAACAGCAGGCCTTCAATGCGTGATGTGTTAAAGAAAATAGTTTCCTTTCCGCCGTTCATCGCGCTCGTGCTTGCCCTGCTGCTGAGGCCTTTTTCTTATCCCGATATAGCGGTCGATATTTTAAAGGCATTATCTTCGACCCTCGTGCCCATAGTAATGATCGCAGTGGGGTTCCAGCTGACCATGAGGTTGGACAGGACAGCAACCGCCCAGCTTTCCATAGGGCTCTGCATCAAGCTTATCGGCGCCCCGCTTGCAGCCTTGTTCGTCTGCAAGGCAGCAGGGCTGGAAGGAGAAGCGGTGCGCGTATCGGTATTCGAATCCGGGATGCCGCCGATGATCTCAGCCGGAGCTCTGGCCATATTGGCCAATCTTTCGCCCCGCCTCGCCTCCGCATTGGTCGGCCTAGGCATAGTCCTGAGTTTTGCGACCTTGCCCGTTCTCTATCAGCTCCTATAAAAAGCAGCCAACACGCCGGCCCAAGCGTGATGAGCGCGGCCACAGTCGATACAACAACTTGACAACCCCTGTAAATAGGTATATTTTTATACAAATGCATACGGATGAATACGGGATAACACTGTCCAGAGAGCTTCATGCCTGCGAATGCAAGATAAAAGGGATAACCCTGTCGCTTAAAAAATTGGAGCGGCAATACGGTTTCGATACTGACGTATTTGTAAAAATGCATAAAGAAGGGACACTGAAAGACAACAAAGATTTTGCAGACTGGTACGGACTTTATGAATCCCTGAACAGATGGCAGAGCTTAAGACGGCAGTACCATGAACTTTACCATATGCTGCGGTAGGGGGCAGCTCGCCGGTAATAAAACAGGGGGGAGGTGAAAAATAATTTTCATATTTTTGTCGTCAGTAAAAAAATATTCGGAGGTTTAAGGGCATGGAAGAAAAAAAGGCTGGAATAAGCGAGGACTGGTTGTCCTTGTGGCTGGGACTCTTCATATTTGTTCTTTCTCTCGGATCGTTTACAGGCATGGACCTGCTGGGCTGGGGAGCGA
>SCQE01000043.1 GCA_004321915.1 Nitrospirota bacterium | reverse complement strand
AGCCTCATATCTGTCATCCTCGGGCTTGACCCGGGGATCCAGTATTTTCAAGATATTTCTGGATTCCCGCCTTCGCGGGAATGACAAATCATGTGGCATTGTAAATGTATTCCTTAGTAATTGTACCCTTCCACCCTTTCACTCTTCCACCCATCTACTTTTTCAGCGTTACTATCACATCGCTGTCATTGCCCATCACCAGCGGCTGCTGTTCAAAGCCGATAATCTGGTTCGCTTCATAAGGCACATGCTCTTTAAGGTAATCCCTCATCTCGGCGGCAGTAATCTTCCGGTCTTTGTTGGCGTCAGCCCCGCCCTGTATGCCCTTCAGAAAATAATATGTGAAAAGCGAATGCTTCTTTTTAGGGAACCACGCCGATACCTGATCCGGAGCCGCGCTCGTTATAAGCAGCGCGTTCTGGGGCGACCGCAGTTCTTTTTTGACCTTTACCAGAGCAGGGCTTATCTTGTCAAATATAAGCTGTTTCTGCTGGGAGTTTCCCGAAAAGCAGGCATCAAGCACTATGGTCATCTTCTTTGCAGGTATCTGGGAAAGGTTGTTGTAGAAGGTCTGGAGCTTGTAGCCGTTGGACGCAAGATATTGAGGATTGGCGTCAACCGGCACAAAATAAGCCTCTTTAGTATCAAGGTCAGGGGCGCCGTGGCCGACATAGTAAACAAAAACCTTTGAAACGCCCGGCTTGACCGCCTTGTTGAGCCTTCCCCGTGGCTGCGCCTCGGATCCGAAAATCTCGTTGAACTTTCCTATGCGGGCATTCTCGGCATAGATTATCCTGTCCTCGTCAAACCCGAAAGCGGTCATCAAATACTGCTTCATTATCTGCGCGTCCCTGTCAGCGTACTCAACATTGGCAATACCCGCCTCTGTGTAGTCTTTATTGCCGATTATCACGGCTACGTCATATTCTCCGGCCTTTATTCCTTCGGGAATGTTTGAATCAACTTCACTGCTCAGGCCGCCCGCAACCTCTATCGAGCCTTTGGGTCTGTCTTCGTCGCCTTTGACCACAACGGTTTCTATCTGTTTTTGCGGGGAGTCCATTACTATGTCGAGCGCCTTTGCAAGTTTGAACTGCGGACGGGCTTCGTTGATCCTGACAGATACAGGCACTTTCTCGCCGTTTCTTATGCGCTTGTTGGTGTAGAACTCAAATTTCACATCCCTGAATTTCCCTGCAGAAAGGCCGCCGAGTTCAAAATGAGTCTTGCTGTCTCCGGCAATAAAGACATTCTCTCCTGTTTCTATATCAACAGATACATTCCTTGCGTCGCCGTAGCCGGTGTTCTGTATTCTCAAAGTTACCTCAACTGTTTCTCCCGGCTTTACCCTCGGCTTGTCCATGCCTATGTCAGCCAATATGAGCTTGGGCGGCTCAAAGGCTTTTGTCTCAAATGCTATCCTCACAGGGTCGGGATCAAAACCGTTGGCTTCTTTAAGTGTGATGTTGAAGTTTATGTTCGTTGTTGCTATATCTTCGGATGCCCTGAGAGCGACCTCTTTTCTTACGCTCTCGCCGGGGGCTATTGTGCCTATGGTTACAGAACCGTCAAAGTCGAGGCCTCTGATATTTCTTTCGGTTGACAAGTCTGCCTTAACATCAAAGGCTTCTCCTTTGCCTGTGTTTCTTACTGTTATGATGAGCCTGCCGGTTTCATCAGCGTCGAGCTTCTTATTTCCTGATGGTTCGCTGAACTCGACCGAGGCAGAAAGAGAGGGCGGCGCTGGAAAGACGCTTACATTAAGGCCACCCTGCCATGCGTGGGCAAAGGATGTTATGAGTAAAACAGCAATAACCACAAATAACGGCAACTTTGATCTACCCATAAAATGCCTCCCTGAAAGCCGGAAACGTCATTCCCGCGAAGGCGGAAATCCAGACGTCGTCCCCGTGAAGACGGGGAACCAACTGGATGCCGGATCAAGTCCGGCATGACAAAAACAGGCTTATGCATGATTATAGCAATAAAGGCGCGGTTTGGAAAGGTACTTTTCACATTTTTTTACTGACAGGTTTTACAGGTTCAAAGCAAAACTTACTGCGCTTTTGATTTCGGCCATCTTCCCTGCAGATAAAGTCGTGATCAATGCGCCGACCTTGGATTTGGAAACGGTCTGTATGTGGTCGCAGTTTACGGCACAATCATTATGCATGCCTTCGGTACTTGTCAAAAGCACCTCGCTCGGAATGTCCCTTATCGTAGAAGTGACCGGCGCAACAGTAACCTCGCCCAAGTATTCAAGGATAGAGTTTCTTGTAAGAATAACCACCGGTCGTTTTTTGTCAGGGCTGCTGAACTTGTACCACCTGACATCTCCGCGTTTCATCAGTCTCCCCACTCCTGTTCCGACTCCCAAACACTGAATTCGTTTTTGCCTGAAGGGTGACGCTCATATCCCTTTCTATGTTTTCTCTCGAGCAGCCCGGCATTCACCTGTTTGAGCGCGTTCTGCAAAGCCTTTCTCGCAAAGGCCGAGCGGGTTGTTTTCAATTTTTTGACCATTTTGTCGACATCGACGACAAGCTTATCATCCAAAGTCATCTGAATCGTCCTCACGCCGTCCTCCATAAATTAATGTGGATTATTATAGCTATAATAATCCACTATTAAAGGCTAAGTCAATTCCATGATTCGATGCGGATTCACGCCTGCAAACAGCATGTTTGATATTTCCCCGCCCCGCGCTTTCGTATTCCCCCTTACCAAAGGGGGCAAGGGGGTTGTTCTACTCGCCCGGAGCGGGGCGCTGCGCTATTCGTCCCGTGAAATAGCACGGGACAGGAGACAGGTCTGGACTCTCAAATGTACGCCTTCAAAATCCATGGACTTTGAAGCTCCGACAAAGAGAACTGGGAGTGCTCGCCAACCGGAACCCGTTGTTGTTGTTCCTGTTGTCGGGATTGTTCCTGTTGCGGTTGGCAGTGCGCGTGTTCCTCGCATTGTTGTTCCAAGACCCGCCGCGAAGCACGCGGTTCGTTTTAACCTGTCCCCCCTAACCCCACCTAACCTCCCCTTACTTTAAGGGGAGGAATATTATATGCCCCCTCTTAGGTTAAGAGGGGGATGGGGGAGTTACAAAACACATATTTCTCAAAAATCCTTTCTCTAAGTCCGTAGCTGTTCGCGTGTTCAACATGCGCTATCCAGCCCTGAACAGAAATCCGTATGTCTTCGAGTGTCTTACTGCCTTTTCTGAAATCTGCCTGCAACGCTCTTAGCCTTCCCTCAAAAAACCTTACATTCGCTTTCTTCACCTTTCTGAATTGCGGATAAACATAAAAGCCGAGAAATTCACAGCCGTTTTTCACCGGAAATATCCGAGTCTTTTTTGTATGCAGCTTCAAACGCAATGCTCGCAGGTATTCATCCATCCTGCCCTTTATTTCCCATAATTCCTGCTTGTCATTGCTGAAAACCGCAAAGTCATCCACATAGCGCAGATATGCCTTGCAGCCAAGCCCGTCCTTTATAAAATGGTCAAACCCATTGAGATATAGATTGCCGAAAAACTGGCTTGTAAGGTTCCCTATAGGCAAGCCTCTTTTACGTTCATGGGGAGCAAACAGGCTGTCACCCTCAAAATAATCGTTTACCGGCTCTTGCGGGTTGCTGTTTTCAATAATCGTGCTGATAAGCCATAACGCTTCTGCATCCGCAATTTTATTTTGCAGCATTCCATAGAGTATGCGGTCAGCAGGTTTTCAAACGATGTGATTTCAGGCCAGAGGTTTTTGTATGTCTTTGCCACTCTGCGCCTTTAGCCAGCCGCCGGTCATTCTGCCGAGTTCGTCAAACTCGCCTGTAATATAAGCATACTTTTTTATGCTTATAGCCTGACGGTCTTTTGAAAGCCTCAAAAGAATACGGATTATCTCTATCCGAAGAGGCTCTTGCAAAAGTCCCGTTTTTGTCATTCTCCGACTTGATCGGGGAATCCAGTATTCTTTAAAAACAATACCTTCTGGATACCCGCCTTCGCGAGTATGACGGCAAAAACGACCAATTCAATACTTTTGCAAGAG
>SCQE01000042.1 GCA_004321915.1 Nitrospirota bacterium | reverse complement strand
CCATGTGAATATTATGCCAATAAGGTCTTACGATGTCAAGCAAAAAGTTATCACTGTCAATGCTGACCTGCTCTTTAGGTTGCAACAACGGAGTATCTGGTGGGTCTTACATTATGAAAAGCTATTTGCAGTCTATTTTCAATGAGTTAGAATGAAAAATTGCGCTTATCGCCGAAAGTCCAGTTTGATGCAGAGCTAAACCCCATGTTTGATAAAATAAAACAGAACCTAATCCAAATCCGCACCCTCACCCGCCTGCGGGATACGCTCCTGCCGAAGCTGATGAGCGGAGAAGTGAGGGTGAAGGCGGCATAGGCTGTGATATACTGAGTTATATGAAGAAAATAGAGGAGGTATCCAATGCTGGCTGTCAAAGGAACTTATAAAAACGGAAAGGTGTTTATAAAAGAAAAAATACAAACAGAAGAACCTGTTGATGTCATTGTGACTTTTTTAGATAAAACTCAGTTGCCGGACAGAAAGCAACTTGATATAAATAAGTTTTCCTTTAAAAAAGCGAAAAAATTGTTGTCAGGCTATAAAGGATCCTTAAGTAATGCCATTATAGAAGAGCGCAGGAGCGCAATATGAAAGCATTTCTGGACACTTCTTCCTTGATTAAGCTTTACCATCAGGAAGAAGGGTCTGCCTTTGTAATTGAAACCCTTTCTTCAAGTATCGAAGAAATATATCTTTCGGAAATATCAGCGCTTGAATTTCGTTCAGCCCTCTGGAAGAAGATAAGAGAAAAAGAAATACAGGAGAAAGCTGCCATAGAGGTTATCAAATGTTTTCATAATGATAGTGATAATTTCAGATGGATATTGCTGCAATCCGATATTGTTGAATCTGCCGGGCACATGCTGATGAAATATGGAGATAAAGGGTTAAGAACTTTAGATTCAATACAACTGGCGTCCGCTTTAACATTAAAAAAAAGCGGGGACTGCGTTTTCCTTTCTGCGGATAAATTATTGCTCTCACTGTTTGAAAAAGAAAAGCTTCCTATCTTGTAATGCTCAGTGCGCCAGAATAAAATGGCCAGAATCACCGAAGACAGCATAGAAACCTTTGCCATTGAAACTCTTCAGTCTTTAGGCTGGGATTATGTTCACGGCTTGGCTATTGCACCGGGCGCAGAACATGCGGAAAGGGAAAACTTTGAGCAAATAGTTTTAAAGCGCCGTTTGCGCAAGGCTGTTGCAAGATTAAACCCTGATATTCCGGCTGATGCGCAGGAACAGGCTGTGCAAAAGGTCTTGCGTATTTATTCGCCTGATTTGCTCTATAACAACGAGACCTTTCACCAATTCTTAGTCGAGAAGATAAAAATCCCTTATCAGCAGGAAGGCTATGAAAGAAGTTATGAGGTTAGCCTGATTGATTTTGACAATCCCCCCAGCAATGAATTCCTTGCAGTCAACCAATACACAATCATTGAGAACAACCAGAAGAAACGCCCGGATATTTTGCTCTTTGTAAACGGTATCCCATTAGTGATCATCGAACTGAAGAATGCGGCTGATGAGAACGCCACCATCGGAAAAGCCTATGACCAGATACAGACCTACAAAGCAACCATCCCAAGCCTTTTCACCTATAATGCTGTCTGTGTGATTTCAGACGGAATGGAGTGTAGGGCTGGAAGCGTTTCGGCAGGCTTCAGCCGCTATATGTCATGGAAATCCGCAGACGGAAAGGGCGATGCCTCCCGATTTTCGCCTCAGTTGGAGACGCTTATAAACGGCATGCTGAATCCGGCTACATTGTTGGATATTGTCCGCAATTTCATCGTATTTGAAAAATCTATTTCTTCTAAACCCTCACCCCAGCCCTCTCCCAACGGGCGCGATGGAAGGATTATAAGGGTTGAAACCGAAAAGAAGCTGACGGCATATCATCAATACTATGCGGTCAACAAGGCTGTGGAAAGCACGCTCAAGGCCGCATCTGCTGATGGAAACCGCAAGGGCGGCGTTGTATGGCATACGCAGGGGAGCGGCAAATCAATCTCAATGGTTTTTTATACGGGCAAGATAGTATTGGGCCTTAATAACCCCACAGTCGTAGTCATCACAGACCGCAATGATCTGGACGACCAGCTGTTTGAAACCTTCGCAGCATCAAAGCAGTTGCTAAGGCAAGAGCCTGTTCAGGCAAAAGACCGCGAGCATTTAAAGGACCTTTTAAAGGTTGCATCCGGCGGCATCGTGTTTACCACCATCCAGAAATTTTTGCCTGAGGCAGGCAGGGCGGAATACGACAGGCTTTCGGACAGAACCAATATTGTTGTTATCGCTGACGAAGCACACCGGACTCAATACGGATTTGAGGCAAAACTGATTGATGAAAAGGATAAAGAGACAAAAGAGGTTGTGGGCAAGCGCATAGCATACGGCTTTGCCAAGTATATGAGAGACGCCCTGCCGAATGCTACATACATCGGTTTTACAGGTACGCCGATTGAAAGCGCGGACATAAACACCCCAGCAGTATTCGGGCAGTATGTTGATATATACGATATTTCGCAATCAGTGGCGGATGGCGCGACTGTTAAGATTTTCTATGAGAGCCGTCTGGCAAAGGTCAATCTCGATGATGAAGGCAGGCGGTTGATTGCGGAGTTCGATAAAGAACTTGAAGAAGACGAAGAAATAACAGATAAGCAAAGAGCCAAGGCCAAGTGGACAAAACTTGAGGCGATTGTAGGAAATCAGGAAAGGGTGAAAAACTTGGCCAAAGATATTATCACACACTTTGAGCAGCGGCAGGCTGTATTTGACGGCAAGGGTATGATTGTCGCCATGAGCCGTAGAATTGCCGTTGACCTCTACAATGAAATTATCAAACTGAGGCCGGAGTGGCATAGCGACGACCTGACCAAAGGAGCGATCAAGGTTGTAATGACCGCATCCAGCGCCGACGGCCCTGTTATGCAGAAGATGCACACGACAAAAGCGGAGCGCAGGACTTTATCCGAAAGAATGAAAGACCCGGCAGACCCGTTGAGGTTAGTCATTGTAAGAGACATGTGGCTGACCGGATTTGATGCGCCGTGCCTTCATACGATGTATATTGATAAGCCCATGAGAGGCCATACCCTTATGCAGGCTATAGCGAGGGTGAACAGGGTATTCAAGGACAAGCCGGGCGGATTAGTAGTAGATTATCTTGGCATTGCATCAGACCTCAAAAAGGCCTTGTCTTTCTATTCCGATTCCGGAGGAAAAGGCGACCCCGCGGAAGGGCAGGAAAAGGCGGTTGCAGCCATGCTTGAGAAGCTGGAAGTAGTGCGCCAGCTGTTTTTTGAAGTGAGCAGGACGAGAGAGGCGATTATGATTGCGGAGCCCGCTGCCTATTACAACGATTACCCCGGAACAGGCTTTAATTACAAGCGTTTCTTCTCTGCATCTCCAAAAGAAAAATTGTCCATCATCTTACAGGCAGAGGAGCATCTCTTAGGCTTGGATGACGGCAAGAATCGCTTTATCCGGGAGGTAACACTGCTGAGTCAGGCTTTTGTTCTTTCCGTGCCGCATGAAAAGGCCTTGGCAATAAAAGATGAAGTTGCGTTCTTTCAGGCGGTAAAGGCAAGACTTATAAAGTTTGTTGGAGGCGGGACAGGCAGGCCGGATATAGATATTGAAACCGCCATAAAGCAAGTAGTTGACGAGGCCTTGAGTTCCGAGCGGGTGATAGATATTTTTGATGCGGCAGGCATTAAGAAGCCTGATATATCTATCCTGTCCGAAGAATTTTTGCTTGAGATAAAAGATATGAAGCATCAGAACCTTGCCCTCGAACTGCTGAAAAAGGTGTTGAATGACGAAATCAAAATCCGCTCAAAGACCAATCTGGTAAAAGGCAGGGCATTGCTTGAGCTGCTTGAAACAGCGATCAAGAAATACAATAACGGATTACTCACAACAGCGGAAATCATACAGTTCCTTGTTGATGAAGTCGCCAAGAAAATAAGAGAGCATGACGAAAGAGAAAAACATCTAAACCTATCAAAAGAAGAGATCGCTTTTTATGACGCCCTCGCCGAGAACAAATCCGCAGTTGAAGTCTTGGGCGATGAAAAGCTGAAAATTATTGCTGTCGAAGTGGCGGAAAAGGTAAAGGCTAACGCAACGATAGATTGGACAATCCGGGAGAGCGCAAGGGCGAAACTGATGGTGCTGGTAAAAAGGACTTTGAACAAATACGGCTATCCGCCCGACATGCAGCAAAAGGCTATTGACACGGTATTGAAACAGGCGGAATTGTTGGCGGATTATTTTACGCAAGGATAAAAAGGCATCCATATATGCTAAATTTATCTATGAGCGGACTCGTAATATGGATAACCGGCCTGCCGGGCAGCGGCAAAAGCACTATAGCCGAAGGGGTTAAAAGCAGCTTTCCCGAATGCGTGGTGCTCAGGATGGACGAGCTCAGGAAAATCCTTACTCCGCAGCCTACCTATTCAGAAACAGAGCGCGAAACCGTTTACAGGGCCATTGTGTACATGGCAAAAACCCTTTCCGAACTCGGCCACCATGTGATCATAGATGCGACCGGCAACCTCAAACGCTGGCGGGAACTCGCACGCAGGTTCATTCCGCGCTACATGGAGGTCTATCTGAAATGCAGCCTCAAAACCTGCATGGAGCGTGAAGCATTGAGATTAAACAGCCACGGAGCTCCGAGGGACATTTACAAAAAAGGACTCTTCGGCCATCCTGTGCCCGGTCTCTCAGCGCCGTACGAGGAGCCGGACAATCCCGAAGTCCTGATAGAAATCGATAATATGTCTCAGGAGGCTGCGATCGCAGCTGTAACGAAAGCTACAGCGCGCAGAACAAACCAAAAATAGATCAGGGTTTTTTATCTCTTAAAAAACATTCCACAGCGTTCGACCACACCTCGTATCCTCTGTCACTGAGATGCACGCCGTCATCGAGCAGGCAGGCAGGGTTTACGGTTCCCGCTGCATCGCAAAAAAGGGAATAAACATCGAGATACCCGGCCGTAAAGTTTTTTGCCAACGCCTCAAGCCCTGTGTTTATTTCGCGTATCCTTGCGTTATCTATCCACGAAAGATTAAGCGGCAACAGACCTTGTACGACAATAATGGCTTTCTTATACGATGAAAACAGTCTGTTGATTATCTGCTTGTAGGTCTGCAGTATATCGAAATCTTCCATTGCGATATTGTTTATGCCGGTCATGATAAAAATCACATCCGGATCGTGGACCGCCAGCAATATTCTGTCTATGCGGGTTTCAAGCCCCTCGATAGTCTCGCCGGAAACACCAAGGTTCAGTACATTATAGGCGGGAAAACGGCGCTGCCAATCAAAATATTCGGTGAGAGAATCCCCGATAAAGACAAGATTCTCCACTGCTGCAGGTTATTTGAAAAGCTCCCGCTTTTCCTTTAAAGACGCCGCAATGAAGGCTGTAAACAGAGGGTGCGGCTCTATGGGTTTAGACTGGAATTCGGGGTGGAACTGGCAGCCCAAAAACCACGGATGGTCTTTTATCTCCACAATCTCTACCAGTTCGCCGTCCGGTGAAAGCCCCGAAATTTCGAGGCCGTTTTTAGTCAGCACGCCGCGGTATTTGTTGTTGAACTCGTAGCGGTGCCTATGCCTTTCACGGATCTCTTTTACGCGGTAGGCCTGCGCCGCATGGCTGCCGTCTTTAAGTGTGCAGGGATACGCGCCGAGCCTCATCGTGCCGCCCATTTGCGAATCTTTTGTCCGCTCTTCGATCTTTCCTGAGCGATGGTTGTACCATTTTTCCATCAGATATATCACCGGGTCTTTGGCATTTGATTCAAACTCGGTGCTGTTAGCGCCAAGTCCGCAAACATTGCGACCGAACTCTATGACCGCCACCTGCATGCCGAGACATATCCCGAAAAACGGTATCTTCTTTTCCCTTGCATAGCGCACAGCCTCGATCTTTCCTTCGATGCCCCGGCTGCCGAACCCGCCGGGGACAAGCACCCCGTCAACCTCCGAAAGAAAGGCCTCGGCGCCTTTGGCCTCTATCTCCTCAGAATCGACCCAGTGGAAATTAACCCTTGTATTGTTTGCGATGCCGCCGTGTATAAGCGCTTCGGACAGGCTTTTATAGGCATCCTTTAGTCCCACATATTTTCCGACAAGCGCGATGTTGACCTCATGCGCAGGCTTCTTTATTCTGCTGACAACGTTTTCCCACACTGTGAGATCAGGCTCACCTTTGGTCAAACCGAGTTTCTTTTTCAGAAGTTTATGCAGCCCCTCCTCTTTAAAGAAAAGCGGCACCTCATAAACGGTCTCGGCATCCATCGCCGCTATGACCGCGTCTGTGTCGAGATTGCAGTGAATAGCGATCTTCCGCTTTACGTCCGGAGACAGCGGCCTGTCGGTTCGGCACAGGAGAATGTCCGGCTGGATACCTATCTCGCGCAGTTCATTAACGCTGTGCTGCGTAGGCTTGCTTTTCAGCTCTCCTGCGGCCTTTATATAAGGGACGAGCGTTAAATGCACATACACGACATTCTCTTTGCCCACATCGTACCTGAAGCGCCTTATCGCCTCAAGAAACGGAAGACTTTCGATATCGCCCACAGTGCCGCCGATCTCGACGAGAACAATGTCATACTCGCCTGTTGCCGCTGATTTTATGGCCGCCTTTATCTCATCGGTGATGTGCGGCACGACCTGAACGGTGCTTCCTAAATAGTCTCCGCGCCGCTCTTTTGTTATCACATTGTTGTAAATCCTGCCGGTGGTATAGTTGTTCACTACTGCGGTTTTTACGTGCGTGAAACGCTCATAGTGGCCTAGATCCAGATCCGTTTCGCAGCCGTCGTCGGTAACATACACCTCTCCATGTTCAAACGGGCTCAATGTTCCGGGGTCTACGTTAATATACGGATCAAGCTTTTGGATCGTTACGCGAAGCCCTTTCGCTTCGAGCAGCACGCCCATTGCCGCTGCGGCTATCCCCTTGCCGAGCCCCGACACAACTCCTCCGGTTACAAAGATATACTTAGGCATTTCTCGACCCTTTCAATATCCATCGGGGTATCCACCCCTATGGTTTCGTATGCTGTTTCTTTTATTTTAATTCTATAACCCCGTTCGAGGGCGCGAAGCTGCTCGAGCCTTTCTATGCACTCCAGCCTCGAAGCAGTCATTTTCGAAAACTCCGCAAGGACTTTTTTCTTATACGCATAAATACCTATATGTTTGAACATAGAAAACGAGTCGCAATTAAAATCCTCTTTGCCAAAAAGGTCCCTGTGATAAGGAATCGGCGCCCGTGAAAAGTAAAACGCAAATCCGTCCTCGCCGAAAACAACCTTTACGACATTGGGATCGTTTATCTCTTTACACTCTGTTATTTTTTTAGCAAGGGTGCCTATTGCGGCCTTATCATCTTTCATCAACTCTACCACATCATCCACCATTTGCGGTTTTATCAGGGGCTCGTCGCCCTGCACGTTCACTATAACGTCTTCGTCTTTTAGATCAAACCCTATTTTATTTACAGCTTCAGCTATTCTATCGGTCCCGGATTCGTGTTTTTCGTCGGTCTTGACCGCGATGCCGCCGAACGAAGCAACGGCGTCGTATATCAAGTCATTGTCCGTTGCAACAAACACATCCTGCACAAATTTCGCCTTCTTTACACTTTCGTATACGTGCTGAATCATATATTTGCCTGCTATTTTGCATAACGGCTTACCCGGAAATCGCGTTGAAGAGTATCTTGCGGGTATAATCGCGATAGCGGACATAGCTTTTGTTATGATAACATAAAAAGCTATATGGTCAAAATATTTTTTGATTTTTTAAGACGTTATGGATATGCGCTTCTGTCCGGCCTGCTTATTTTCCTCTCTTTTCCGACTATAGACCTTTATCTGCTGGCATGGGTCGGAATAGTCCCTTTCCTCTTCTCTATATACGGAAAAGAAAGCAAAGAGGCGTTCAAGGCCGGTTTTTTGTTCGGATTGGTCTATTTTTTCGGCACTACTTTCTGGATATACCATTCCATTCATAAATACGGAGGGTTTCCTTTTTCTTCCAGCATTGTGCTGGTGTTTCTTCTTTGCGCCTACCTCAGCCTTTACCCTTCTGTGTTTGCCTTCCTTTATGCCAGAACGATCAGAAAGACCGATCTGCCGTCGATAATCGTAGCTCCGGCCCTCTGGACCAGCCTTGAATATCTGCGTTCATACGCTTTCACCGGCTTTCCATGGTCCAGCATAGGTTATAGTCAATACAAATTTCTTCCTTTTATACAGGTTTCTGATATTACCGGAATCTATGGTATTTCTTTTCTTGTCATCGCCTTTAACGCCGGAATCGTCGATCTTCTTCTTCTTAAAAGACGCCGTACAGAAAAACCCCTGTATTCGCGTCTTCCCACAATTTTCGGTTTTACATCTATAGCATGCTTTTTAATATTCAGTTTTTCTTACGGCTTTTACAGGCTCTATGAACCCCGGGACGGTAAAGAGATTAAAACCGCGATTATTCAGGGAAACATCGAGCAGGACAGGAAGTGGGATTCCTCATATCAGCAATTTGTTATTTCGGCGTATAAAGAGCTTACCCTTCAGGCCTCGGAACACAAACCCGATCTGATAATATGGCCCGAAACCTCCCTGCCTTTTTTCTTCGGTAAAGATAAACCCCTGACCGAAGACCTTGTTTTTTTCCAACAGCAGCTGGATGCCTATCTGCTTTTCGGCAGCGTGCTCGAGAAAAAAAGCATGCAAGAAAACGGTTATACCAACAGCGCAGTCCTACTTAACAAATCAGGGAGCGTCTCTTATATTTATGACAAAATCCATTTGGTCCCCTTCGGTGAATATGTGCCTTTAAGAACAATACTGTTCTTCATAGACAAGCTTGTGTACGGCATAGGCGATTACGTCCCCGGCAATCATTATTTGAAGGCGATAACGCCGTTCGGTTCTTTCGGCACGGCAATTTGTTATGAAATTATTTTCCCGGGCCTTGTCAGAAAATTCTTTACACGCGGCGGCGATTTTATGGTTACTATGACCAATGACGCTTGGTTTGGAAACACAGCCGGGCCCTATCAGCATTTCAGCATGTCAGTATTTCGCGCTATAGAAAACAGGAAGCCTGTGCTGCGCGCCGCAAACAGCGGAATCTCGGGTTTTATAGACAGTAACGGCAGAATTATCGATAAAACCGGGCTTTTCGAAAAGACCTTTTCGGTTTTTAGTTTTAAAACGGACCAGAAACTTTCTTTTTACACAAAATACGGTGATATCTTTTCTTATTTTTGCATAGTATTCAGTTTGCTTTTTATTTCGAAACGCTTGATAAAATAGATCTTCAGGAGGTGTTTTTATGGTTGAAAAAAATTTAAAGGAATATGTTTCCGAGATTAAACAGACGGTATTAGACCTTAGAGGTTATCTTTGATGTCCCTAAACTGAAGCGGGACATTGAAAAAATAGAGACGGAACTGTCTGCAGAGGCTGTTTGGTCTGATATCGCCAAAGTAAAAAGTCTTCAAAAATCCAAAGCGGATATTAACGAGATACTTGAGCCCATAGAAAAGGCGTACGAAAATGTCCTTTACCTTGAGGAGTCTATTCAAATACTCGGAGAGGACGGCGGTGAAATTTTTGCAGACGATCTCAAAACCGATATATTCGCGTTAAAAAAAGAAATTGAAGATATAGAACTCAAACTTTTACTTTCAGGCGAAGTTGATAAAAATAATGCGTTAGTTACAATCCATCCGGGGGCAGGCGGAACAGAGAGTCAGGATTGGGCCCAGATGCTTCTCAGGATGTATCTTAGATGGTCCGAAGCCCATGGTTTTAAAACAGAGATTTTGGATATTCAATCCGGAGATGAGGCAGGAATAAAAGATGTTACGTTTTCCGTCAAAGGTCCTTATGCTTATGGATATCTGAAAGCCGAAGCAGGGGTCCACAGACTGGTGAGGATCTCTCCTTTTGACGCAAACAAGAGGAGACACACATCTTTCTCTGCGGTGCTCGCTTTTCCTGAAATAGAAGATGATATAAGCATAGAGGTAAAAGACGAGCATTTAAAAATAGACACTTTCAGAGCTTCGGGAGCAGGCGGGCAACATGTAAACAAGGTCTCTTCCGCAGTTCGTCTGACTCATCTGCCTACAGGAATAATCGTTTCGTGCCAAAGTGAACGGTCCCAGATAAGAAACAGAGAGAGGGCAATGAAAATACTTAAATCGCGTCTTTATGATATTTCCATGAAAGAGAGAGAAAAAAAAATGGACAATATCGTAGGCGATAAAAGAGAGATATCTTGGGGCAGTCAGATAAGATCTTACGTATTACAGCCTTATAGACTTGTAAAAGACCATAGGACCGGTGTAGAGATCGGGAATGTAGATGCTGTTCTTGACGGCGATATAGATTTGTTTATAAAAAACTATCTGAACAAATTAAAAGACAATAGGCTTAACGTATAGGAGATTGTTCTCTTCTTCTTTTTTATATATTCTTTTCAGTAGTAGATAGTAGTGGGTGTTTATTTGTTTAAAGGCAAGTTTTTTTGTTTTTTATCAGTCGGTTTGGTGCTTTAAAAACAAGGTTGAACGGAATTGATAAAAACGCGATTTTTGTTAGTTTTTTATTTCAACAAAGATACCGACAATTTATTGCCCTTGTTTTAACGTATAGGATATAATTACCGTGCACCAAAAAGATAAAGTTTTCAACATTTGTTGGCAAGCTATTGATAACTTGAATAATTGGTATTAACAATATGGAAAAATTAAAATGACAATAAACGCGACTATAGAAGAGATATGGGCCAAAAGCCTATCTATAATAGCTCAAAAAGTAGGGGAAAACTCTTTTGAACTGTGGTTCAAACCTATGAAATTAATACAGTTTAAAGATAAAAACGCGACTATAGAGATCCCGAACAGATTCTATAGGGAATGGGTTGACGATAACTATCCGCAGATATTGTCGGAAACAATAGAATCCCTATTGGGTTATAAAATATCTGCAAAATTTAAAATATCGGAGAAAGAAGACGCGTCGATAAAGCGGATAGAAAACAAGCATGAAAGCAGAAGAAAAGAGCTGGGGAAAAGAGGGATATATCTTAATCCGAAATATATATTCGAAAACTATGTTGTAGGAACATCGAACCAATTCGCCCACGCTGCGGCAAAACGCGTGGCAGAAAATCCCGGAGGTTCTTATAATCCCTTGTTCATTTACGGGGGGGTTGGTCTCGGGAAAACCCATCTGATTAACGCTATAGGGAATGCCATTGTTGATAGGCTGACCACAACGTCTATTTGCTATATATCCGCGGAACAATTCACAAACGAAGTAATATCGGCGATGCGGCATGACCGCATGGCTGATTTTAAAAGCAAATACAGAAATATAGACGTACTTTTAATAGATGATATCCAGTTTATTGCAGGGAAGACCGCCACACAGGAGGAATTTTTCCATACATTCAACGCTCTTTATGAAAAACAGAAACAGATAGTGATATCGAGCGATAGGGCCCCCATAGAAATTTCGGACATAACCGACAGACTGCGTTCAAGATTCAGCATGGGATTAATTGCGGACATTCAGTCCCCGGACATCGAGACTAAAATGGCGATCCTGTATAGAAAAGCTATGGCGGAAAAAATGAACATATCCGAAGATGTCGCCCATTTTATCGCATCGAAGATAAAATCGAACATAAGAGAACTCGAAGGGTGCCTGATTAAACTCGGCGCGCATGCGTCGCTTACAGCCACGCCTATAGACCTTAACTTGGCAAAGACCGTATTGAAGGATTTGCTGTCTGAAGACGATAAGCCGACGACAGTGGATTTGATACAAAAAATCGTCTGCGAATATTTCGGAATAAAGGTGCAGGACATAAAAGCCAAAAAGCGGACCAAAGAAATAGCTAACGCGCGGCAGATAGCTATGTTTTTGGCAAAACAATATACTGAACATTCTTTAAGCGAGATTGGACGGTTTTTCGGCGGGAAGGACCACGCAACCGTGATCTATGCCTGCAAACAGGTGGAAGAGAGGAAGGCCAAGGAAGAGAGTTTCAGAAGGACCATAGAAAATTTAAATAAAAGGATAGCACCTTAACGGGAGGGACGATGAAAATAACGGTAGAGAAAGAAGAGCTGCAAAAGAAACTTTCGGACATACAAAATATCGTTGAAAAAAAGAACACACGGCCGATCTTGAGCCATTTTTTGCTTATAGCCGATAAAACCGGCAACTATATTATGGCCACGGACCTCGAAACCGCATTTAAGGAGCCGATAGACCTTACCGTTATAAATGAAGGCAGGGTCTGTCTTCCGGCCAAAAAACTGTTCGAGATAGTTAGAGAACTCGAGGGGACCCTGACGCTGGAAGCCACCGATAACCAGTGGTTTAAGGGCAAGGCAGGCAAAAGCAATTTCAGGATAGCCTGTCTCTCTCCGGACGAGTTTCCTGTCTGGCCGTCTTTAGAGGGGGCGGAAGGCATAGAAATTCCTTCACAGATGCTGCTTGAGATGATAGATAAAACCCTGTACGCGGCCGGGGAATCCGAAACGAGATATGTCCTTAACGGTCTTTTGTTTCATTTGCAAAAAGAAGGACTGTTTACGATCGTAGGCACCGACGGACACAGGCTTGCTATTTCCCTGAAGAAAGCGGGTACGGCGCTTAAAGAGGACCTGAAGGTAATAGTTTCGAGAAAATCCGTTGCGGAACTGCGTAAATTTTTAAGCGATGACGATACAAAGACGGTAAAAATAGATATAGGCAAAAACCACATTTTGTTCGGTATCGATCGCATACAATTTTTAACACGGCTTATAGACGGCAACTATCCGAATTACGAGCAGGTGATTCCAACAGCCAATGAGCAGGTAGTTATAGTCGACAGGATTGCTTTGACAAAGTCGCTTAGAAGGGTTTCCACGATGAGCAGGGAGCGAAGCAACGCCGTAAAGGTGGAGATAAACGCGGGCAATACGGTTGTCTCTGCGTCAAATCCGGATCTGGGCGAAATAAAAGACGAATTCGATGTTGAGTATTCCGGAGAGCAGATGACCTTTGCCTTTAATGCCCGGTATATGCTCGAGGTGCTTAATGCTATGAGCACTGAAAAGGTAATATTCAAGCTCAACGAGGCCTTGAGTCCGGCGCTTATGCTTGAAGAAGGCAAAGAAGATTACAAATGCGTAATTATGCCGATGAGGCTTTAATTTTTTGATCAAGAAAACAGGCGGTCATTATCAAGAAGGAGAAAAATGGAAGAGACAAAAACAAGCAACGAAAAAGAAGCTGAAGCAGGCCTTTTAAGCGACGAGAAGAGCACATACGGGGCCGAAGATATAAAAATACTTAAGGGCCTTTCTGCGGTCAGGGTCAGGCCGGCGATGTATATAGGCTCGACAGGGATTGACGGACTGCATCATTTGGTTTACGAGGTTGTCGACAACAGCGTGGATGAGGCCTTGGCCGGGTATTGCAATTTGATCGAAGTGGTTTTGCATAATGACGGCAGCTGCACAGTGATCGATAACGGCAGAGGAATTCCCACCGGCGCGCATTCCGGAGACCCGGAGGGGCGGACGGCGGCTGAAATAGTTCTTACCGAACTGCATGCCGGAGGAAAGTTCGAGTCGTCGGCATATAAGATTTCGGGCGGACTGCACGGTGTTGGCGTGTCTGTTGTTAATGCCCTGTCAGAATGGCTGGATGTGGAGATAAAACAGGAAGGGCAGGTATATCAGCAGAGATTCGAGCGCGGCGTCCCCAAGGGGCCGCTGGCTATAGTTGGAAAGACCAAAGGCCGGGGCACAAAAGTAACTTTTAAGCCCGATACCGAGATTTTTGAGGTGACCGATTTTCACTACGATGTTTTGGCGCAAAGACTCAGAGAGCTCGCGTTTTTAAACAGGGGATTGAAGATAACGATCGCCGATCAAAGAAGCGCGGAAAATCAAGAGTTCTTTTATAAAGGCGGCATAGAATCTTTTGTGGAACATTTGAACAAAAACAAAACTCCGGTCCACCCGAAACCTGTATATATCAGCGGAGAAAAAGAGGGAATTTCCGTAGAGATCGCATTACAGTACAATGACGGGTACTCCGAAAATATTTATACATTTGCCAACAACATTAATACGAGAGAGGGCGGGACCCATCTTGTCGGGTTTAAGGCCGCGCTCACTAGGACCTCAAACAGCTACGCCTCTTCCGCCGGAATAATAAAAGACGGCAAAGAAAGCATATCCGGTGAAGATATCCGGGAAGGGCTTACGGCCGTAATAAGCGTTAAGATACCGAACCCTCAGTTTGAAGGCCAGACCAAGATGAAGCTTGGAAACAGCGAGGTAAAAGGACTTGTCGAATCCATCACCAACGAGGCCCTTTCGAGATACTACGAAGAAAATCCTTCTGTTGCTAAAAAGATAATCGAAAAAGCGATTCAGGCTGCGAGGGCGAGAGAGGCTGCCCGCAAGGCCCGCGAATTGACTAGACGAAAAGGCGTTCTTGAGGACACAGGGTTGCCGGGCAAGCTTGCGGACTGTTCCGAAAAAGACCCTGCAAGGTCCGAGTTGTTCATTGTTGAAGGAGACTCTGCAGGGGGCTCTGCAAAACAGGGGCGTGACAGAAGATTTCAGGCAATTCTTCCGCTTAGAGGCAAAATTCTTAATGTAGAGAAGGCAAGATTCGATAAAATGCTCACCTCTGAGGAAATAAAAACCCTTATCACGGCGCTCGGCACCGGCATAGGGCCCGAAGATTTTGATGCGGCAAAATCAAGATACCATAAAGTTGTTGTTATGACGGACGCCGATGTTGACGGTGCGCACATAAGGACGCTGCTGCTTACGTTTTTTTACAGACAGATGCCGCAGTTAATAGAAAACGGATACTTATATATCGCGCAGCCGCCGTTGTATAAGGTAAAAAAAGGCAAGACCGAGAAATACAGGCAGAACGAGGCGGAACTCCTCGAGATGCTCTTTGAGCTCGCTGCCGAAGACATTCAGATTGCCGGCGGGACCGGAACAATAAGCGGAAAGAAGATGATTCCGTTTCTCAAAAAGATATCCTCTCATGAAAGAATACTCGACTGGTTTGAGAGGAAACGCATAGACCCCGATGCAATAACGCTTTTATTGAAATGGGGCGTAGGGGACAACGATTTGAAGTCCAAGGAAGCCGTAGAAAAATTGGCCGAAAAACTTAAAGCTAACCTGAAAGAGTTAAATGTCGGCGATATCTCCTTTGACGAGGAGCATGAAGCATACACGGTCGAAATTGTCCGCCAGAATTTTAGATGGACGCTCTCATCGCTGCTGCTTTTGTCACCGGAATACAGGGAAATAGCAAACCGCTACCGTGAAATTGTAGAAGCCTTCGGCGCGCTGCCTTTTAAAGCAGCGGTTAAAGGCGAAGACAGGGAAATAACGTCAATAAAAGAACTTCTAAAGGTTACAATCGAGGTTTCTAAAAAAGGCCTGAACATCCAGCGGTATAAGGGTCTGGGCGAAATGAATCCGCAGCAACTCTGGGAGACCACGATGGACCCGGCCAAAAGAACACTGCTTCAGGTTACGGTTGAAGATTCGGTAAAGGCCGAGGAAATTTTTACCACGCTGATGGGCGACCAAGTAGATCCGAGAAAAGAGTTTATAACCAAACACGCGCTCGAGGCGAAGAACATAGACATCTAAACGCAAAACGAAACTCCCGCCGAATTGCGGCGGGAGTTTCGTGCTTCATAGAGATTTTGAAGCATTGTTTGTTTAACAAAACATATTTCTATCCCCTCAATAAAACTCGCTACGCTATTTTACAGGGCACCCCTCAGGGGATGCGTTTAAATGAATGCGCTGTTATTGCTAGTTTTAAATAAATGGCATATAATAACCTATATATGAGAGCAGAACCTTATTACATGTTTAAAAGGGTTTACGAGAACGGAGATATTATCGAAATTAAATCGTGGAAGATTGAGCGCAGCAGCGATAAGCCGCATGGCTTTAAGTATTCTTTGGTGTTCATAAGGGGCGGCAAGAGAGTGATTGGGTATGACAATGCAGAACAAAAGGGAGATCATAGGCATTATGCCGGAAAAGAACATCCATACCTCTTTAAAGGCATTAATGAATTAATCGAAGACTTTTTTAACGATGTAAGGAGGTTTAAAAATGAAGGTTAAAAACGTAAGGCTTGAAATACAGGCAGAGGACGAATTTATCTCTGAGATAAAAAGAGACCTTAAAAGGATATCCAAAGGTGAAGAAGTGGAAAACCGCTCTACGCTTTCCTTTGAATCGATGAAGGCCTTAAGGAGCTTTATTACGGATGAAAGGTTGAGGCTCCTGCGAACAATAAAGAAGTTCAGTCCGGAATCTATCTATGAGCTTGCAAAGCTTTTAAAGCGTGATACAAAGAATGTGTCCGATGATGTACACTTCCTTTCCGAGCTTGGGCTTATAGATATAAAAGAGTCGAAGAATGGCAGAAGAAGAACTATTCCTAAAGTCAATTATCAAAAGATACTCTTGGAAATACCTGTGTAGCATATAGGTTAAATGACTCATTAAAAAAACACGCCATAAATGCGCTACGATTAAACTTGCCCAACGTTTACAGCATAACTACCCGCTCCGCTATTTGGGGTCTACCTCACCCCGCTCAGCTTGTCCCGAGCCTTACAGCGAATGAGAGCTTCAGCAATGCTCGGCCAAGCACGCTGAATTTAAGCAAAACCTTTCAGCCGTTTCATTCTTGACACTGTTCACATTTCTTGATAACATTTTAGAAACAATGAGATCAATGGCACAAAAATTGCTCATCCATCCATCCATTCTTTTTTCATAAGAATTTTTTTTGCCCGTGATGACGGCTTGTACTATTTGCCTGCAGAGCCAAAAATAAATCAGGAGGAAAAGTGAGGCCGAAGAAAAAGAAACTCGCTGAAATCAAACCCTTTCCCATCGTAGGCATAGGCGCGTCCGCCGGAGGGCTGGAGGCGATCGAGGGGTTCTTCACGAACATGCCGCCGGACAGCGGCATGGCCTTTGTGATTGTTCAGCACCTCGATCCGAAGCGCAAGAGCATCATGGGGTCTCTGCTCGAAAAATATACGAAGATGAAGGTCATAGAGGCAAAAGACGGTATGAAGATAGAGCCGAACCGGATATATCTGAATCCGCCCGACAGGGAAGTCGGAATAATCGACCGGACGTTTCAGCTTGTGAAACCGGCGGAAGGCCGAGGTCTCAGGCTGCCGATAGACTTCTTCCTGCGCAGCCTTGCCCTTGACCTGAAGGAAAAGGCGATCTGCATCATCATGTCCGGCACCGGCACCGACGGCACACTCGGGCTGAAGGCGATAAAAGGAGAAGGGGGCATCGCCATTGTTCAGGAGGAAAGACAGGCGAAATATGCGGGCATGCCGGCCAGCGCCATAGAGACCGGCCTTGTTGACTTTATCCTGCCGGTCGAAAAAATATCCTCGGAGCTGTTGAAATACGTCAAACATCCCTATGTTGAGGGGAAGCCGGTCCCTCTTACGGTTTCCGAGCAGTACAAGAACTATCTCAGCAAGATATTCATGCTCATCCGCTCCACGACCGGACACGATTTTTCGAATTACAAGCAGACCACCATCCGCAGACGGATCGAGAGGCGCATGGCCCTGCATCAGATCAACAGGCTGGAGGAATATTTCAATTATCTGCAGCGCAACAAGGCGGAAGTCGAAACAATGGCCAAAGACATGCTCATCGGCGTGACCAGTTTTTTCAGGGACCCCGACGCGTTCGAGTTTTTGAAAGAGAAAGTGATACCCCGGCTCCTGCACAAGCGGCCCGCTGATCTTCCGCTGCGCATATGGGTGGCCGGCTGCGCCACCGGCGAGGAGGCATATTCCATAGCCATGGTGGTTGCCGAATGCCTTGATCAGAGCAAGAGCCTGTGCCAAGCGCAGATATTTGCAACAGACATAGACAGTGCCTCTATTGAGACGGCACGCTCGGCCGTTTATCCTGAAAGCATTGTTGCGGATGTGACGAATGAGAGGCTGAAACGCTTCTTCGTGAAGGACGACGGTGTGTTCAGGATCAGGAAACAGATCAGGGAGATGGTGATATTCGCGGTACAGGACGTCATAAAAGACCCGCCCTTTTCGAAGCTGGATCTGATCAGTTGCAGGAATATGCTGATATATATGAACCAAGTGCTGCAGAAGAAGATCATACCATTGTTCCACTATGTGCTGAACGCCGAAGGGTATCTTTTCCTCGGCTCTTCCGAGACGGTCGGAGAATTCAGCGGCCTTTTTGAAACGATAAATTCGAGGGCAAAGTTATTCAAACGAAAGGGCCGGACGCTTGCGAGGGGCGCTGATATGCCGAGGATGCCGTTTGTCGAGAATGGCGTGGAGGTCCAGATGGAGGCCGGCAGAAAGGTCCTTACGCCGGTCAGCGTGGCGGAGCTTGCGAAGAAGACCGTCCTTGACAAATATACGCCGCCCTGCGCCGTCATCAATGAGAGAAACGACGTGCTCTATTTTCAGGGCAACACCTCAGGCTATCTCATGCCGCCTTCCGGCGAGCCTGTATTCAACATTATCAAAATGGCGCATGAAGACCTCAGGTATAAACTGAGCACGCTGATACATGCCGCGTTCAAACAGAAGAAGAGCGTGGTCGGTGAAGATGTCCCGATAAAGGACAAGGATGCTTACCGGTCCGTCAGGATAACCGTTATTCCTGTGAAAGAGCAGACTGCCGAGCAGGAACTGGTTATGGTGGTTTTTGAAGAGACTGCGCCTTTGCCAAGGAAGGCCGGCAAAAAAACGGCAAAGACCGAAGCGCTGCCGAAGGTTGACTCCCGGATACAGACGCTCGAACAGGAGCTCCAGTCCACGCGGGAATATCTCCAGACCACGATCGAGGAACTGGAGACCTCCAATGAAGAACTGAAATCGACCAATGAAGAGCTTCAGGCCACGAACGAGGAGCTCCAGAGCATGAATGAAGAGATGGAGACCTCCAAAGAAGAGCTCCAGTCTACGAACGAGGAGCTTGTGACAGTAAATTCCGAGCTTCAGGACAAGGTGAACGAGCTTGCAAAGACAGGCAACGACCTGCACAATATGCTCTCCGCAATAGATATCGCGCTTATCTTCCTCGATTCGGCATTCTGCATAAAGCGGTTCACCCCCGGTGTTACGAAGCTTTTTAAACTGAGGCATTCCGACATCGGAAGGCCTATCAGTGAAATAACCTCGGCCATTCTCGATCAGGACATCAGCATGCTTTCCGAGAGGGTGCTCGAAACATTGCGAAAAGAAGAGATCGAGACAAAAGAGAAGACGTACTACGTCATGACCATTCTGCCCTACCGTACGGGCGATAATATTATTGACGGTGTGGTATTGACGTTTGTCGATATTACAGAGCGCAAGCAGGCGGAAGGCGTGAAAAGGCTTGCCACTGTTGTCAGGGATTCCAATGACGCCATAACATTGCAGGACTTTTCAGGGAAAATATTGGCATGGAACAAAGGGGCACAGAAGATGTACGGCTGGTCCGAAGCCGAGGCGCTCGAGATGAACATTTCGGAAACCGTGCCGCCGGAAAAAAAATCCGAGGCATTGAAATACATAGAAAGCATCGAGGCAGGGGAAACGGTTGAATCGTATGAAACCGAACGCATTACCAAGGACGGACGGCAGCTGGATGTATGGATGACCATCACCGTGCTGCTGGACGATGCAGGCAAAAAAGTCGCGGTTGCCACCACGGAGCGCGATATCTCCGAATTCAGGCGATCACTGGGCAAGGTACAGGAATTGGAGGCACAGATAGAGGAGATGAAAAAACAGAATTCAGGAAATTTGAAATGAACGAGGACAGGTTTTCAGAGCTTCGCAGGAAGGCGGAAGAGAAGTTAAGGCTCAGGACAAGGCAGCTGGAACAGAGGACTGATGCCGACCCTGAGGTCATTAGGCTCATGCATGAGCTCGGCACGCACCAGATCGAGTTGGAGATGCAGAATGAGGAGCTGCTGGATGCTCAACTGCGTCTGAAGGAAGCTGCCCGTAAATATACGGACCTCTATGATTTCGC
>SCQE01000110.1 GCA_004321915.1 Nitrospirota bacterium | reverse complement strand
CAGTGTTTGGGATTTTTGATTCATACAGGATAAATGAATCACTTTAAACAATTCTCCCGACTATACTTCCCGCTTGGCCTTTTGGTTCTTATTGTTGTTGCAGGAGTTATTGGGTTTAGCGCCATTGAAGGGTACACTTTGTTCGAGGCATTATACATGACCACCATCACAGTGGCTACGGTCGGATTTCAGGAAGTACACCCGCTTTCCGATGCGGGAAGAATGTTTACCATTATCCTTATCATCACAAGTTTTGGTACTTTTGCCTTCGCAATCACCTCCATCACCCGCTATATCATGGATGGGGAGTTCCGCGAATATTTTAAAATCAAACGTTTGACATCCGAACTCGAAAAATTAGAGAACCACGTAATCATTTGTGGATACGGCCGAAACGGCAAGCAAGCCGCACGCGTGCTGAAAAGCCATAACCAGCGCTTTGTGGTCATTGAGCAAAAAGGCGAGCCTGTTCAGAATATGTCTGAGAAATATCCCCACCTGGTAATAACCGGAGATGCAACACAGGATGAAGTATTAATGCAAGCCGGAATTCAGCGGGCACGTGCGGTTGTTACCACCTTGCCGGTGGATGCGGATAACCTGTTCATTGTGCTTTCTGCAAGAACGCTGAACCGAAAACTGAATATTATCTCCCGGGCTTCGGACGATAACTCCGACAAGAAACTTAAAACTGCCGGTGCCGATCACGTGATCATGCCGGACATGGTAGGGGGTGCGCACATGGCATCACTCGTAATGAAACCGGATATTGTTGAATTCATTGATTACGTAACGGGCGTGGGTGTTGATATCAACCTGGATGAAATTGCGTACGAAAATCTTCCTCAAAATCTTCAGAATAAAACCATCCGGGAACTGGAGGTACGCAACAAAAGCGGAGCAAATATCATCGGGTTCAAAACTGCGAAGGGGGAGTACGTTATTAACCCCTCCGCTGAAACCATACTGATCCCCAACGCAAAACTATTCGTGCTTGGCACCTCCGATCAGATCAATAAACTGAGAGAACTCTTCTCCTGATGAAGATCCTTGTTACCGGCTCTAACGGATTGTTGGGACAAAAGATCATATACGGTCTTTTGGGTGATCCGCTTTGTCTGCTTCCCGATGACGTTAGAAAAAAGATAAAAGGCGAAGTACAGATCATTGCCGCAGCTAAGGGAGAAAATCGCGTCCACCGGAAGGACGGATATATTTACGAATCGCTTGATATCACCAGCAAAACAGAGGTAGAAAATATATTTTCAAAACACCAACCCAATGTAGTCATCAACACCGCAGCCATGACCAACGTGGATGCCTGCGAAACCAAGCGTGAAGAATGCTGGGCAGCCAATGTTACTGCGATGCAATATATTTGCGATACACTTGAAAAACTCCCCTCTCCCGCTGGAGAGGGGTTGGGGGTGAGGTTGATACACCTCTCCACCGATTTTGTCTTTGACGGCATGAAAGGCAGCGAATACGTTGAAACCGATCAGCCAAACCCTTTGCATTATTACGCCCTCTCCAAATTAGAAGGAGAAAAAATTGTGATGGCAAGCAAACTCAAATGGGCGATCCTGCGAAC
>SCQE01000131.1 GCA_004321915.1 Nitrospirota bacterium | reverse complement strand
CCTGATAATTCAGGTATTAAAGGTTTAGCAAAAGCATTAAAATTTCGGCTTTATTCTACAATCAATGAAGATAAGATTGTTATCCATGATAATAAAAATATGGATTATTATATCCGTACTTGTCGCGTTCAGGAAGCAAGACGCAGAAAGGGATTACAGGATTTTCCTTGTAAAAAAGTTGGGAATATTGAATACCGTTTTTTTGCTAAGACAATTGATGAAAGGATTGAAACAGAATGTATTTCGTGTCCTCCTGAAATAACTGATGATAATTATTACTGTATCTGGAAATTTACATTAATAGAAAGGGATTAACATGGAAAAGCTCTTGATATTCGGTTGTAAAAAAGCTATGAACGATGCATGTATAGCTTGTTCACGTTGCCTTGTCGGATTCAATCGCCGTGAGGGTGAATTCTCGCAATATAAAGAAAAAGAGGTTGAACTTATTGGATTGCTTAACTGCGGAGACTGTCCCGGTGCGATTGTTGTTACACGTCTTGCACAATTCAGCTTGTGGAATAAACAAATGAATGAGAAGCCGACTAAAATTCATATTGCCCCTTGTGTTATTGACCATTGTCCTTATAAGGACATAATCATAAATAAAATTAAAGCAAAGTCAGGGATTGAGGTTATTGAAGGTACACATCCTTATATACCTCAAAATATTTTTGGTTAAATAATAAATATGATATGGAAGAATTATTAAATTTTGCGAAGGGTCCGCTCTTCAGGTTTTCATTTGCCATTATGATTTTAGGACTAATAAGGTTATTTGTTTTATCTTTAATTAACGGATTAGAAGCAAAGAAAAAAGCTCGGGATAAATCTATTCCAAAAGGATATGTAAGAAAAATGACTTTCGGTTTTTTATTTCCTCTCAGAGCATTTCGTGTTAAGCCAATTTATGCCTTTGTTTCAATATTATTTCACATTGGACTCTTATTCACACCTATATTTCTTTTTGACCATGCTTTGCTATTTCAAAATTCAATCAAAATTAGCTTGATAAATTTATCTTTGTCGAAACAGGTAGCTGATTGGATGACAATAACAACAATAATAACAGGAATATTACTCTTCATCATAAGGATTAGCAGTCAAACTTCAAGATTTATAAGTAGGAAGCAGGATTATTTATTGCCCCTGTTGTTGCTCATTCCATTCATTAGCGGTTTAGTATGTGCTCAATTAACAGTTGAACCGGATGTTTATAATGCTTTTATTTTGATACATATTCTTAGTGGTTGCTTGATTTTTATACTAATGCCATTCACGAAAATAGCTCATTGCATTCTATTGCCATTGAGCCAGTGGATAACAGCCAGGGCTTGGAAATT
>SCQE01000130.1 GCA_004321915.1 Nitrospirota bacterium | reverse complement strand
TTTTAAAGATAGTGGCCTCGATGTGATCGTCGGTCTCTACCGGGAGAGCAAATCGTGGGACAAGGTCAAGTCTGATGGGCTGAAGGTCGCCACCTGCGAGGAAGCCGCCTTAAGCGCCGATGTCATCATGATGCTGCTACCCGACCAAACCCAACGACAGGTCTACCAGGAGTCGATCGAGAGAGCGCTCACGCCAGGGAAGACCCTGATGTTTGCCCATGGCTTCAACGTCCACTTCCATCAAATCCTCCCTCCGCCAACTGTAGATGTATCGATGATTGCGCCCAAGGCGCCGGGACATCTTGTGCGCCAGGTCTTTACGGAAGGGGGCGGCGTTCCGGCGCTGCTGGCTATCCACCAGGACGTGTCGGGGAACGCGAAGGCAATGGCCTTGGCCTACGCCAAAGGGATCGGATGTACGAGGGCCGGCGTACTCGAGACAACCTTTCGCGAGGAGACTGAAACTGACTTGTTCGGCGAACAGGCCGTCTTGTGCGGAGGGGCCTCCGCCCTGGTCAAGGCCGGATTTGAGACGCTGGTTAATGCCGGCTACCAGCCTGAGCTGGCCTTCTTCGAATGCATGCATGAGCTGAAGCTGATCGTTGACCTCTTGTATCAGGGAGGTTTGGCGTACATGCGCTATTCGATCAGTGATACGGCAGAATACGGGGACTATAGCCGCGGTCCGCGCGTCGTTGACGAGCGTGTCAAGGCCGAGATGCGAAAGATCCTTGAGGAGATCCAGAGTGGCGCCTTTGCCCGAGAGTGGATCCTCGAAAACCAAGCCGGCCGGCCAAGCTTCCTGGCGATACGCAAGCAGGAGGCAGAGCATCCGATCGAAAAGGTAGGCAAGGAACTCCGGTCCATGATGACCTGGATCAAGAAACCAGAGACACATTAACCAGAGCCTCAATGGAGCCAGGGTATACGAATCACGACGCTCAGGTCAGCGCATTATTCAAACAACCGATAGGATGCGATACGACAGGCCCTCGCAGACGGGCAGACAGAGGCGAGGGCCTTTGTATTTAGCGCCCCCTGACAATCATTGGCCAGTCCGCATGGTATTGGCTGCTGTTGCGTTCCTCCACGCGTGGTCGCTTGAGCGAAGACAGCAGTGCAGGAGTAGCGGCCGAGACGGATGAAGATCGTCGACGTGTACGGCAAGGGAAAATTTGGACTCTCCTTCGAGATATTCCCTCCCAAGACTGAGGCCGGGGAGTCCCTGTTGTTCGCCGCCCTCGAGGCCCTGATGGCGTACCGCCCCTCCTTTGTGTCATGCACCTATGGCGC
>SCQE01000117.1 GCA_004321915.1 Nitrospirota bacterium | reverse complement strand
CTTTCAATCCCTGCTGGGAAAGTTCCGGGCAAAAAAACGACCTGAAACTTTATATCTCATCGGGTGTTGAAACGACTGTTACTGTCGAGATACCAGGCAAAGGTTATCTCAGGCAGCAAAAAACCGTTCCGAATGATATTATCGAAATTACTCTCACACCTTCACTTGGACAATGTTACAGGAAAACAGACATGCAGGCACCTGAGCCGGATAACGTTTATTCCGGTTACGGTGTACATGTTTATGCACAACAACCAATAATTGTATACGGTGTCACAAGGTATCAGTACACAAGTGATAGTTATCTGGCTTTACCTACTTCTTCACTCGGTAAAGATTATGTGGTTGCATCCTGGTGTGATATTTCGGATTTCGGTATGCAATATCTCCCATCTTATACAGCTGTTGTTTCACCTTACGACAACAACAGTGTAAGATTTACTATGGGAGGAACAACAAGTTCGAAAACAGCAGGAGGACAATTGCCTCTCGAAACCAGGAAATATACACTGTGGAAAGGAGATGTGCTGCTGATAAGCAGTTATGGACAGCGAGCCGACCTATCCGGCAGCAGAATAAGGTCCACCAAACCTGTTAGTGTGCTGTCGAGTAATTTCTGTGCTTATGTTCCTGAGAATACCGGCTACTGCGATTATATGTGCGAAGCAGAGCTGCCGACAAATACATGGGGAACCGAATATCATTACACACCTATTTTTGGAAGATTAAGAAATTCAATTGTTAAGATTTTCACAAAAGAAGCAGGCACTCAGATATCAATGGACGGAGTTCCTATTACAACATTAAGAACTGGAGCCGGACTCGAAAATGATGGCTGGCTGAGGTTCAGAGCTGACGTTGGAGCTCCGAGACCGATTGTATTTTCAGGTAATAAGCCGATTTACGTCGAGCAATTTAATCCTGGACAGGATGATGATTACATTGTCAGTGACCCCTTCATGTTAATATTGACACCATTTGAGCAGTATCAAAGAGAAATAATTTTCAATACCCCCGGTATTAAGGGTGGATTCGGATTTGCCGTTAACTATATTAACCTGGTGTTCAAAGCGTTAGATGACGGTTCATTACCCGAAGACTTAGAATTTGCTACTGTTCAGGGGGGTGAATTTGTATGGAAAAAACTTCGTGATATTGACCCGAAGGCAGGACAACCGTTTAAAATTCCGGTCAACGGAAAAACATACTTCAGCAAAACCATTAAATTACCTGCCGATGGAGTATATAAAATCAGGGCGGGTGACCCGTTTGCAGCTTATGCTTACGGATTCTCTGCTTATGATTCTTATGGACATCCTACAAGCGTTGCACTCGGCGACCTCGAAAAGCCGGATACTTTACCACCCGACCCGACATGGTATTTTGATTGTGAAATAGGTGAAACCTGGGGTGAGATTGTTGAAGATATGCCGCGCAATAATGACAGGTCAAATTTATCATTAATTCTTTTTGACCCTGAATCAAGTTTTAATTCAAGATTCTCATTTGAAGATTTTATTCCGGGTGAAGATGCTTCCACCAAATGGCATGTTTGGGTAATTGACAAATCCAAAGACGCCAGAGCTGTTATCACCTTTATTGACAGACGTGGAAATGATACGACTATAGTTGTTGATTATATTGCTAAGAAATTAAATATTCGTCCCGACCTTGACTTCGGACTTATGGCTGCAGGACAAACAAAAGATATGGATATGTGGGTCATTAATGAAAACACAAGTCCTGACACGGTAAGAGTATTAAAATTCAAGAAAAACAACCAGGGATTTCAAATCCTTAATATTGATTTACCGAGAGTCGCGTTGGTCCCGCCGATCACGAGGCTCGGGTTGAAGGTGAGCTGTGGCTCGGGCAGCTCTCGCCGGAAGGAATCGAGGATGCGAGCCAGCTCGAACACCGCTCCGTCGCCGGTCTCCGCGTTGAAGATGCCCGAGGAGTGGGCCTGCTTGGCCTCGACCTCCAGCCTCCAGCTCGACGATCCGCGGCGGCCCACGACCGCGTAGCCAGTGGCGTACCCCTCGAAAGCCAGCACCACGTCCACGTCCTTCGCGGCCTCCAGCAGAGGACCGCGGCTGACCTCGTGAGGCTGCCCCGCTCGCTCCTCGTCTCCGGTCAGCACGACCGTGATGGCGCGGCCTTGCAGAGCGCCCGTGGCGTACAGGGCGCGCAAGGCCTCGATCAGGATCACGTCGCCGCCCTTCATGTCCGACACGCCACTGCCCCAGGCCCGGTCTCCGTCTCGCCGGAAGGGCTCGCCCTGGAGCACGGTGTCGAGGTGGCCGAGCAGCAGCAGCCGGCGCCCGCGATCGCCGGGATGGATCGCGATCAGGTGGCCCGCTCGCCCGGTCTCGGGCGGCAGGCTCGCCCACCGCACCTCGAACCCGAGC
>SCQE01000041.1 GCA_004321915.1 Nitrospirota bacterium | reverse complement strand
CTTAAACCTTCCCAGATCGGTAAAACTATTTTCAAATCAGACGCACGCATTTTCTCTTGTAAATTAGCTCCTATCAACACTTTTCAGCTGCTCCCCTCGATCTTAACCGGACACTACTGATAAGGGGGTAATTCACGTAAAGCATTGAGGGTCTTCCGCCAAGTAATCGCCCGATACCGCATTGGCGATTGCCCGGCACCCTCCGCACTGCCACCTTAGCCTGCATCTGCCGCACTTGCCTTTCAACCTGTCCCTGTCTCTTAAGGCCTCAAGCAGCGGTGAGTTCCATATCTCGTTTAAATCGTCTTTGCAGGCGTTTCCTATGGACAAGGGCAGTCGACGGCAAGGGTAAACAGAGCCGTCGGTGTCCACGCAGATACCGTTGTATCCGATTGAACAGCCGCTGACAAGGTGAGGGTTGCATTTGTTGAAATAGGCGTGCCATAAGGGGTCTCTGACAGGGACCTCGAATTTTTTCTTCTTTTTTAGCGAATGAAAACTTTTAAAGAGCCTTTTGGTCTCGACCGGTTTCAGCACATCTCCGGACATGCCGGAACCGGGACCTATGGGCACGAGCCTCGAAAATGCAAAGCGTTTCGCACGGCCTGCGGCAAGTCCTGCTACATCTTCGATGCATGCCGCATTTTTTCGGGACACGGTCATCATAAAGGTCACAGGCACCCCGTTCTCTTCCAAGAGAGAGGCCCCTGTCATCGCCTTGCTGAAACTCGATACTCCCCGCAATGAATCGTGTATGGGCCCGCTGCCCTCCACCGATATCTGGACAGCGTCGCAGGCATAGCGTTTAAGCTCTTTTGCAATATCCGGGGTCATAAGTGTGCCGTTCGATAGGATTCTGAACGGTATGGAGCTCTTGGAGATTTCTGCGAGCAGGTAATGAAGGTGTTTCGACAGAAAAGGCTCTCCTCCGCATAGATGTATCCGGCCTTTCAGGCGATTGCGATCAAGAAACCTTTTGAAGTTTTCTAAAACCGAGGATAGGATTTTCCTGTCGGGCTCCTCTTTAAGAGCGTCATTGTAGCAGTGGGCGCAGCTCAGATTGCAAGCATCTGTTATATGCCATTGCAGATAGAACCGGTCGTTAAAACCGGACACCCTCAGCACTGACTAATCCCCGCCGCCGCAGCCTCCGCAACCGCCGCTTCCTCCACCATCGCCTCCTCCGCCCCCGTCACCGCCCATAGTGGAGCATGAGGAGCAGCCTGAGCTTGAATCAGGGAATCTGGACCGGGTGTATGAAACGTAGTTGAGGAATTCATCGAATACGGAGCCTGCAAGTATTCCGAAACCGAGAACTGCTACCGCATAGCTGAGGGAAGGGTCTTGGCTGTTCCTGTCCGAAACATAGTCGGCTGACGTTTTTATTTTGTTTTCATATTTCTTTAGGAACTCCTTGCCGCGCTTTGAATGTATATGGGCCCTAGTCAGGACTATGCCTGAAATGAGCGCCATAACGCCGACAGAGACTGCGGCATAAAAGAATGCGTTCCCTTTTACGAATATATTGGCGTTCAATGTGAAGGCGAGCAGAAGCGCAAGGGAGAAAAGAGAGTTTCTGATCAAACCGGTTCCGACAGACCGCTCTTCTTCCGCATCGTTCAGGCAGCCTTTCCTCGAAAGCGAATTGACTATGCCGAGATCGTAGTTTTTGAGAGCCCCTCTGTCTTTGAGCAGGTCCGACAGGGTTTTATCGTTCCTGAAAAAGCCTATCAGCACTATTTCGTAAGATTGTAATGCGCTGTCTTTTTTTGTGGATTTGAGAGTCTTGCCCGATTTCATTTCGAGCGCTCCCCTGCGTATTAAATCGAACAACGATACGCAAAGCGCGTGGCGTCTGCCCTTTTTTATGTAGGCTATCTCTGCGGGCGAAGGCTCGCGGTTGTCGACCAAGACCGACGCCTTTACCTTTCTGATCCTTATAACGGCGTAACCTATGAGATAGAACGAGATTATAAGGCACAGCGCGTAGAACGGCAGCAGTTGCGAGGACTGAAGCCCGGGACTGAAATTCATGTTGACCTGTTTCAGAGACAACGGCGCTTGTTCGAAAACTATCGCGTTTTTAGCGTCGATGGTCTCTTCCCTGTATGAGGGCAGATTCGTGATAAGTTTGTTGTAACGGTATCCGGCAGGGAAGACGAAAATAAATTTCGCCTTTTTCACATTTATCTTCCAATTGCCGAACCACGGCGCTCCGAAATCAGCGTCAAAAAGCCCATGCTTAAGCGCACCATGAATTACAAAGCCGATATGGACGGTTTTTTCGCCTGACGATAAGGGTCCGAAACTGAAACTTATTTTCTGCTCACGCAAGTTCTCGACTTTGAAGGGGACCGCCCCTTTTTCGTCTTCCACCCATACATCGCTGATAGGCAGGCTTCCGACGAACTTGAAGCCTTTTTCGAGCCTCTGCCCTGACACGCCGAAGACGATTTTAAGCAGCACCTTTACGTCGCCTTCTTTAGCGGCCACAGGCTCAAACTTGGCTTCGTACTCGTTAACGTAAACAGAAGCGAAAACATCTGCGGACAAACATGACAGCAGCAAACATAACGCAAAAGTCAGTACAATTTTCTTCATCGTTTAAACCTCATGCCTTTCTCAGATAAAACATCGTGTCGTTTCCGGCAAGCTCCGCAGGTCCTTTGCCTATACGGAACGTGCCGTCCTCATTCAGTACAAAAAGCGGTTTCACGCCGTCTTTTGTAACGTCCGAATTCCCTTTAACCAGTAACAGCCGCTCTCTTTCGATTTCGAGGGTATTGACTATTCCTGTTCCTTGAGCGGCCGATGCAAAAGCCGGGGCCGCGATATAAGAAGAGCTGAGGGCGTAATGTATGTCGAAATATTTTTCGATGCGCGATGCGAAATCCTTGTCGAATATTCTCAGCACTACCCTGATGTCCTTGTTCAAGGCCTTTGCGTTAAGCCCGACTTCGAGGTTTTTTATGTCGTCGTCCATGGCGCATATTATGGCCTTGGCGTGGGTGATGTTCGCGTCCGCAAGGGTCTTTTCTAGGGTTGCGTCGGATATGATAAAGGGAGCGTTCAGCTCTTTGACTGTGTTCATGAACTTATTTTCGGGGTCTTTTTCGATAACGACCGCCTTTTCTCCGAGCGCCAAAAGGTCTTCGAGAATACGGACGCCGACATCTCCGGTCCCGCACAAAACAATATGTCCGGAAAGCCTGCTTCGCTTGCGGCCGAGCATCAGTTCCATTCTCTTTTTGATCAGGGTGTCGGTCACTATGGCGAACAGGATGGTGAAAAGCGATAAGCCCGACAGCATAAGCATGATCCCTACAAGCTTGGAAATCGTGGACGAATCTTTTAAACTGATGTCTCCGAATCCGGTAGTTGTCAGCACCGTAACCACAAAATAAACGGCATTTATAAAAGAGAGGTCCTCGAAACTGTAAAAGTAAGCTATGCAGAAAACTATGACCGAAACGAGGGCTGTCAATGTATTGCGCAAAATCCTGTCCATGCCGCAGAACCTTTTCGATAGGGACGATTTTTCCTTTTTCGGGTCTTTGACCGCAGTATCGTTTTTTTCGATGAAAGTGTGTTTTGCAAACTCATACCCCCCTGCAAACTCAGAAAAAACGCACAACTCGCCGTGGTCCGGTATTTTCTCGTTTTCACAGGGGAATGCTATTTTGTTTAAGGATACTATTTTCAGGTTGAGTTCGTTTTCCGCTTCGCTTACCGTCTTGTGCGCGAAAAGCGAGCATGGGATTTTGAAGAAGCTGAAGATATTATCGGATGCCTTGAACGAAAGTACGGGTTTTTCGAGCAGGGCTGCGGTCGCGAAGGCCGCTGACGAAACCTGAGATGCGCTAATGACCTTGAAGTCCTTCATGCTGTTCTCAAGTTTTGCCGCAAGGTTTATATTGAAGAGCCTCAATACCACTCTAATCTCAGGATTGAGCTCTACCGCCTGAAGCGAGGCCTGCAGATTGAACTGCTCGTCGCTCGAAGGAAGTATTATGGCCGAGGCATCTGCGATCCCAAGTCTTTCGAGAAGTCCGGTATTGGAAAGGTCTTCCTCTATGACATTGGCGCAGGATTCTTTGAGTTTCGATAGATAAGGTGATGCAGGGTAGGTCGCAACCGAAAATTCCGTTCCCGTCTGTTTTAGGAATTCGGCAATCCTCAATCCCAAACTCGACAGGCCGTAGATTATGATTTTTTCCGGCATAACGCCTTCCCGAAAACGGGATTGTTATTTCAGTCCGAGAACGTCCTGCATATCGTATATTCCGGGCTGCTTTCCTACTATCCAAGAAGCGGCCTTTAAAGCCCCTCTCGCAAAGGTGTCCCTGCTCGAAGCCTTGTGGGTTATCTCTATCCTCTCGCCGAGGCCCCCGAAAAGAACGGTATGTTCGCCGACTATGTCGCCCGCCCTGACGGTCTGGATGCCGATCTCTTTTTTTGTCCTCTCTCCGATTATGCCTTTGCGCGCGTAAACAGCGACCTCATCGAGATTTCTGTCTATAGCGTCGGCTATAACTTGGGCCATCTTCATAGCGGTCCCGCTGGGCGCGTCTTTCTTTAGTCTGTGGTGGGACTCGACTATCTCTATATCGTACTCGTTGCCCACCACGCGGGCCACATCCTGCAAGACCTTCAGCAGCAGGTTCACTCCAACACTCATATTGGGGGCGATCACAACGGGTATGCCTGCAGCGATTTTCTTGGCCTCGGCAAGCTCCTCTTTTGAAAAGCCTGTGGTCCCGATGACCATCGCCTTTTTATTTGCGGCGGCTATTTTAAGATGCTCAAGGGAAGAAGCTATGGATGTGAAATCTATCACGACATCACAGGCTTCGATGACCGTGCCGAGATTTTCGGCGAGTTTTATCCCGTTTTCACCGATGCCTAAAATCCCGCCTATGTCTTTGCCGAGCAGTTCATGTCCCTTTCTCTCGGTCGCACCTGCTAGTTTTATATCAGCATATTCCTTGGAAAGCGCAGAAATTCTGCTCCCCATTCTTCCGGTTGCTCCTGTAACTATGATATTTGTCATCTCTTCTCCTCCTCGACTTTATTGTTTTCGGATTCATCATCTCTTGAAGGTATCTTATAATCTTCCATCGCCCATTTGCCGAGGTCAATGAGTTTGCACCTTTCCGAGCAGAAGGGTTTCCACGGGTTTTCCTCCCAAGTGGTTTTCTTTTTACAAAGCGGGCATTTTATCTGCATAACGAATAAACTACTTCTTCTTCTCCTCGAACGCTTCGTCTTCCTGCTTGCTGCGCATCATCTTCAAAAGCTCGGCGTAGCCGTTGATATGCGAACGGATTATCTTGTTAAACTGGTTTCTGTAGTTGTTGACGAGGCTCACGCCTTCTACGGATATGTCGTATACATTCCATCTGCTGTTCAGCTTTGCAAGCTTGTAATCGACAGGTATCTCGGTGTTGTTTTTCGTTATCATCTTGGTCTTTACGATCGAATTCTCTCCGTCCGTCTTTTCATCGAGATATACCACTTTTTCATCGCTGTAGTTCTCGATTTTCTTGATATATGACCGTTCGAGCAGGTCGGTGTATAAAGACACGAACTCTTTCTTTTCTTCAGGGGTCCTCTTGCTCCAGTGCAGGGCCAGAGACCTCTTTGCCATTTCCTCGAAATCGAAACGCTCCAGTACCGTCTTGCGTATGGCCGAGCGTCTCTCCTTTGTTTTTTCCGGTCTTTTGAGCTCTTTGTTTTTTAGAATATCTATTACTTTATCGACAGTGATCCGTATCTGGTTGGTCGGTTCTCCTGCATAAGCTGTCGGGCCCGAAATCAGAAAGACGACCAATGACAACAAACAAACCAAAACTCTCATCAATCCCTCCTATTTTAATTCCTTTAAGTCCAATCCTGACGCGTACAAAAGGTTTGCGTAGGCTATCCTGTGGTTGTACATGGATTTAAGGTTGTTCGCCTTAAGCATCGCGTAAGCGAGCGCAGCGTCGGCCATATCTTTTGCGTCGCCTATGCCCAGATCGAGGTTGGCCATTGCAGCTACAAGCCATTTTTTCGCGTTTGTGTAACCCTTTTCGGTCTCGATTATGTTCTTGCGCGCCTCTTCGAAATCGAGATATGACTTTCTTACCTGAAAAGGTATGGCCTCGTCCGCAAACCTTTTCTTCTCGGCTATCTTGTGATATTCGGCAAGCGACTCCTGGATCCTGCCTTTTGTTATCCCGAAATCGACGGCCCATTTCAGTCCCATAAAGGCACCGCCGTAAGAATGGTTGAAGTAATCGTCGATGTAAGGATTGTTTATCCTGTCTCTGTTCGAGGCGGCAGACACCGCGCCTTTCATTCCCGCAAACACCATAGGATAAAGGTTGCTCTTTTCGACATTCACCAGAGCGTTCTTTGCGATGAGCCCCTCCCTTATCTGAAGGAACTCGGGCCTGAGTTCGCGGGAGAACTGAATGTATCTGGACACCTCATCGGCAGTTCTGTCCTGAGGCGTAAGGGACGCGTCCGCTATATCGAAGTCGGCGTCCAAAGGCAGTCCCATGCTCGTTGCTAATGCGTCTTTGGCCAGAGCAATGCCCTTTTCCGCCTCGTTAAGGTTTCTCTGCACCTCGCCGTAAAATGCGTTGAGCTTGAAAAGGTTCAGTTCGTCGGCCGCAGGAGAGCCTGTAGCTATCTGCTTTTCCGCCTTCTCTATCGCGCTGACTATCCCGTCTTTAATTTCGAGTATGAGCTTCTTTAAATCTCTCGCGAGCAGAAGTCCGAAATAGAGTTCTTTTGTCCTGAGCGCTATTTCGGAGGTCTTTCTCTCGACCCCGGCCTTTGCCACTTTTATGCCGCTCGCTGCAGCTTCCCTGTAACTGCTTATCTTGCCGAAGGTATAAAGAGGCTGTATAAGCGTTGCCTCGGCGCTGCCGAATATGCCGCCTATGCTGGTTTTGGAGGTCGTGTCTATCGGGTTGAGCTGTTCTCTCCGCGCCTTTGGCGAGGGGCCGCTTACCGCGAGCATCTCTATTTGAGGGTAGAGCGCCGAGTCTGCCTGCATCTTTTTTGCTTTATAGACATCTTCCTCATAACGCGTCTCCCCGATCTCGGGGCTTATCTCTACGGCCTTTTTTATGCATTCCTGAAGATTAAGGACAATCTTCGGCTTGGAAGGCCCGCCGGACATGGATGTGCCGGGCGAAAACGCGATTATGAACGCGCAGAATATTACGGTGCAAAGAGGCTTCAAATTCAGCACTGCCTGTTTAAACCTTCCCGAAGGCGTATTTGGAAATAAGTTCTTCTATATCGATGGCCGATTCTGTTTCGCGAAGCTTGCCGCCGTCAGACACGCTCTTTTCAGAGCCGCCGGGTGTGATCTCGATATACTTTTCTCCGATAAGGCCTTTTGTTTTTATGGAGGCTATCGCATCGTCCTGAAGCTTTATCTCCTTATTTATGACCATCTCTACATGAGCAAGATAGTCGCCGTTAAGCTTTATGCTCTTTATCTTTCCGATCTGGACACCCGCTATCTCCACCACCGCTCCGTTCTTGACTCCGCCTGACTTTGCGAATTCCGCATGGACCGTGTAGCCGGAATTCCCGAGCACCTCCAGCCTGCCTAATTTTATAGAAATGTATCCGAGCGACATTATGCCTATCAAGAGAAAAACCCCTACTGCAAGTTCCAGATCTAATTTTTTCATAATAAACCTCCGTTGGTCCGTGTCGAAAAGCGTTAAAGTTTTCTGCCTACTGCAGGCGCTATTAACCTAAGCTCCGACATCAGTTTCGAGAATTGGGTCGGCGTTAGGGATTGCGCCCCGTCGCTGGTTGCCCGTTCCGGTTCAGGATGCACCTCTATAATAAGGCCGTCCGCTCCCGCCGCGATGGCCGCCTTTGACAGAGAAGGCACATACTGGACATGCCCGGCAGCATGGCTCGGATCTATCACTATCGGCAGATGGGACTTTGCCTTTACCACAGGAACGCACGCAATATCGAGCGTGTTTCTCGTTGCGGTCTCGAAGGTCCTGATGCCCCTCTCGCAAAGCACCACATCATGGTTGCCTTCGGACATTATATATTCGGCTGCCATAAGAAACTCTTCGATGGTTGTTGCCATGCCTCTTTTCAGAAGCACAGGCTTCTTGGCCTGACCGAGCGCGGTAAGCAGCGCGAAATTCTGTATATTGCGGGCCCCGACCTGAAACGCGTCCGCGTATTTGTACACGATATCTATGTCCGCAGGATTCACCACTTCGGTAACGACCGGCAGTCCTGTTTCCTGACGGGCCTTTGCGAGGTACTTGAGTCCTTCCTCACCAAGCCCTCTGAACGAATAGGGGCTGGTCCTCGGCTTGAACGCTCCGCCGCGAAGTATCTTTGCGCCCGCAGCTTTAACGTGACGGGCGGAGCTTACTATCTGCTCCTCGCTTTCGACAGAGCAGGGGCCTGCCATAACGATCAGCTCTTCGCCGCCTATCTTCACCCCTCCGATATTTACGGTCGAGGTCTCGCGTTTTACTTCCCTGCTTGCAAGCTTGTACGGCTTGCTTATGGGCACTATGCTGTCAACGCCTTCGAACTCCTCGAGGATAAATACCTCGTCCCTGTTTCCGCCTGTCCCTACAAGGCCTATGACATTCCGCTCCTTGCCGTATATTACATGGGGGGAAAAACCGAGTTCCTCGGCCTTCTGGCAGACGTGTTTGAGTTCTTTGTCCGCAGCCCCTATTTTCATCACAACGATCATTTTCTTATCTCCTTATTGGACCGGACCATCCGGCACTACCGCCACTTTCAGTGAATCGGCAGCCTCCGAGACCATTCTGAAACCTTCCTGAATGCCTGACAGCGAGACCCTGTGTGTAATCATTTTTTGTACATCGACAGCGTTTTTTTCTATAAGAGAGAGCGATTCTTTCAAGTCCTGCGGCGATGCGCCGTATGAGAAACGCACGGATATCTCATCGCGCCAGAAGTTTACCGACGGAATGCAGATGTCGTCCTGAGGCACCGCAAAGAAAAGTATCACTCCTCTTTTGTCTATGGACTCGACCGCGCCCGCAACAGCCTGTTTTGCTCCGGCGCAAACGACTATCCTGTCCGCAAGCCTGCCGTTGTTTAGCTCTCTGAGCTTGGCTGCGGAATATTCGGAAGCGTGAAGCGCATGGTCCGCCCTGAATTCCAAGGCCTTGTCGAGCCTGTATTTATTGATGTCTGTGGCTATGACCTTTGCGCCTTTAAGTTTCGACATCTGGATATGCAGAAGCCCCGAAATGCCGGAACCCAAGACGAGTACCGTCTGTCCTTTTCTTACATCGAGACTTTTCTGGCCGAGCACTGCACAGGCGAGGGGCTCTATCATCGTGGCTGTTTCATAGGACATATTTGCTGGAAGTATAAATGTCCCTGTTTTGACATTGAGCGCCGGGACCCTTATGTATTCAGAGAATCCGCCCGGCTCGTAATTGCCCGTATGCAGGGTCTCGCACGCAGTGTAACTGCCCTGTTCGCAGTAGCTGCAATCGTAGCATGGAACATGATGGGACACGAAGACCCGGTCACCGACTTTGAACGCCTCGACCCCTCTGCCGGTCTCTACTATCTCACCCGCCATCTCATGGCCCAGCACTCGCGGACCTTTCTTTATCCTGTACCACTCCATAACGTCGGTGCCGCAAATACCGGACGCCTTCATTTTGACGAGGATTTCCCCTTCGCATATTGCAGGGACAGGCCGTTCCTCTATTCTTACATCCGAGTTGCTGTGATAAACCGCTACCTTCAAGTTATACTTTCTCCATACTTTGGTCTATGCCGCCGACCGCAGACTTTTTGTTTTTCTGATAAATCTCATATCCTTCTTCAGCGGTTGCTCCCTTATGGACAATCGCTTTCACAGCCTTTATCATCCCTATCGGGCTGTCGCTCTGAAAGATGTTACGTCCCATATCAACGCCCGATGCTCCGGCTTTCATAGCGTTTTCGGTCATCTTGAGCGCATCCATCTCAGGCAGCTTCTTGCCGCCGGCAATCACTATCGGAACAGGGCATCCGGCGACTACATCCTCAAAACCATCGCAGTAATAGGTCTTGACTATATGTGCGCCGAACTCGGCCGCTATCCTGCAGGCAAGGCCTATATACCTCGCGTCCCTGACCATTTCTTTGCCCACTGCAGTAATAGCAAGAACAGGCATGCCGAATCTTTCTGCTTCGTTAATCAGCCTTCCGAGGTTGGTTATTGTTCTGTCCTCATTTTTTGCGCCTACATACATGGACATTCCGACACCCGACGCATTGAGTCTTAAAGCCTCCTCCATAGAGGTTGTTATATCCTCATTCGAAAGCTCGCCCAATATGCTCGGCCCGCCCGAAACCCTCAGACATACCGAAGTTTCTATTTTCGGATCGATGCAATTTCTGAGTATGCCCCTCGTCACAAACAGACAGTCGGCCTGCGGTATGAGCGGGATTATGTTTTTCATGTCCCTGAGACCTGTTGTCGGCCCCTGAAAATATCCGTGGTCGACCGCCAACATAACGGTCTTTCCGTCCTTGGGATTGAATATCTTAGCCATTCTGTTTTTCATTCCAAAATCCATGTGTTACATCCTCCTATAGTTAAGATGCTTAATTGGAGTCTGTCCCCAAACTCTGTTCTTTTGTCTGTCATTCCCGAAGTTCTTAATCGGGAATCCAGTGTTTTCAAGGTGTTCTGGATCCCCGGGTCAAGCCCGAGGATGACGACTGCTTACTTTATGGACAGACACTAATTAGATAGTATATGAAAGGACAAGAAAGGGTGTCAATTTCAGCGTGTTTCGATGCGATTAAACTGCACAAATTCGGCGATTTTCTTATCCATCTTTTTCTCGATGGCGAGGGTTTTTGCTTTTTTCTTAGGCGACCAGCAAATGGAGGTATTATCGAGGTTTCCTGACCATGCCTGATTTCAGAGATGCAGTCAACCATGCGTCGAGTTCTACAGGAGCGGCCAGAATAAAGATTATCATAGTGTTTTCCATGGTTTTCATCTGCCTGGTTCCCATGCTCCTTCCTGTCTGAGCATGGGAACCAGGCAGATGATTATTGTTCTCTATTGCCAAGCTCAATGGCGTACGGCCGAGCGAGTCCCTCACATGAACGTCTGCGCCCTTTTCGATCAGGAGTTTGACAAAGTCCATATCGGGCTGCAGAGTGAAGAGGGCAAGGTGAAGAGGTGTGGTGCCGCAGTTCGTCCTGTCATTGACATCAGCCCCCTGTTCAATCAGAAGCCGTGCAGTGTCGAAGTGGCCTGAGCCTACGGCCTCAATAAGCGCTGTCTGTCCGAACCTGTCTTTGGAACTCATGTCAGCGCCATGCGCGATCAGGAAATCTACAACCTCACTATGGCCCATCATTGCCGCTGCGCTCAAGGCGCTCCAGCCGTTCTTGCTTTTTGCGTTAACAGCAGAGCCGTATTTCAAAAGCTGCTTTACTATTTCGATATGACCATCGGCAGCAGCGGCCATCAGGGCTGTCTCGCCAAAGGGATTTGCAGAAATGAGGTCATTATCTTTGTCCGCGATCTCCTCTACATTCCTGAACCGCAGCCGTATGTTTTCAAAGACAGCAGGATCGTCCGTGTATACCTCCCACCATGAGCTGTCAACTGCACGTATAACTGCCCACGGCCTGTCCTGACTTGTGTCTGTAGCCTCGAACTCCCCATCAATCACCTGAAAGACATACCGGGATGCTGCGATGAATTCCTTGCCGTCCATATAATAATCCTTGTCCTGATCACTGCCGAAGACCTCATCCATTGTGCGGCCTCTGTCTGTCACATACTCCAGATTGCTTATTTTCCATAAGGAACGGAGCGCCCGCATGCCGAGGACAAAGAGGATGTCAACAAGGTCGAACTCAAGCCCGCTCCGCCCCCCGGGTTTATTACCGTCGAAAATTCTTACGCCTTTCATATGGTTTATACTTTCCTCATGTCTCCCTGTGGAATCTATGACAAAAATGGACGGTCGCCTGTTTTTACCTGTCCATTAATATCTGTCTACTATTTTGTGAATTCCGACTGTAAGAAGCTTGAACATGTTTCCTTCCCGCAAGAAGAAACACCTGTAATGGATATCAACATAAAACTCCCATTCGCCATTTAATTTATGAATTCTAAGGGAAGGATGCGCTGGATTACTGCTCAGAAAATTTAACTGCTTTTTGACTTTTCTCTTGATATCTTCCGGGAGTTTTTTGTAGGATTTTTTGAATTCCTCAGTGAGGATCAGTTCTATTTGTCCAGCCATTTAGCAGCATCTTTTGCGGTGCCGAAGGTTTTTACCCTGCCCTTACTTATATCTTCCTTTGCCCTTCTAATGCTTTCTTGGGTCTCTTTGCGTTTGAATATCTCCATGCCTCTTTCAAGCTCTAAAAGCTCTTTGTAAATATTATATGGCAGGATTACTTCAACCGGCTTCCCATCCATGCCGGTTATAAGCTTTGCCTTTTTTTCAATCGCCGCGACAGTCATGTTGAAATTATAACATATCCTCTTTTCTCATATGAGTTCCCTTAGGGCTTATGCCGAATATGGGATGCCTTCCCTGTCTGGCGAGGGCCGAGGAGAAAAAGGATTTCTTCTCCAGCATCGCCGGCAGGCTCAGTGTCCTGCTTATAAATGAGGCGCTGTTATTTTCCCGTATAGTCGCCATTGTCGTCATATATCATTATATTTGACGACGCTTATGTCAAGAAAAACAGATCTATTTTTCTTATAGACCTCTCCTCACCTCTCGCGGCGGAATTGATATCTATATTGACCATCAGGGCACCTTGACACTTTCTCAATTGTCATTGCATCGGCGCTTATCATATATGTGATATCTTTACAATCCTAGTTATTGTGTGAGGCCGAAAGTTGCTTGCCGGATAGTTTTCCTTCATTCCAATTACAAACATTGTAGCCATATGTTGCGTTGTAGAAACAATGATAGAGATTAGTCTCCTCTATTTTTAGATAAAATCGATTACCTTTCGCTCCTTCCGTATCAACCCGCCACCATTTACTCCCATTGAGTTTCTTTATAAACTCCTCTTCCTCATTCTTCTTCTTTTCAGCGATTGCAGCAGGGCTTGATTCCTTGGCAGCTTTTTCCTTTTTTGCCTCAATGATATATATCTGATCCTGCGCCTTGCGGACATTTGCACTTTCTGGATTTGTCGCAAGATAAAGTTTCAACGCTGTGATAGCCTCGTTGTAGAGCTCGGCCTTTTCACTGGCTAAACCCATATAGTAATAAACATCAGCCCACCACGGAGCTGATAACGATGCCGCCTTGAATTTGGCAATCGAGTCTTTGTAGTCCTGTGCGTTTTTCGCATCTCTGAACAGGGTATTCCCCTAATCCGAATCTGTCTTGCCTATGTTATAAACTCAAAATAATTGTCCCTGTTTATTATCTCATACCTTGCGTTTGTGTAGCCCGTTACCCAGGCCTTCGGCGGTTTAGCCGCAGCCTTCTTCCATTTCATTTCATACCCGTAAAGGGCCCCTTCGCGCTCTTCGATAAAATCTATCTCTTTCTGGTCGTAAGTCCTCCAGAAATAGTTGTTTGCAGACAGTCCGGAATATTCCTGTTTCTTGATCCTTTCGATGATTACGTAGTTTTCCCATAACATGCCAACGTCATCCCTCATCTGAAGGGTGTTGAAATTATTTATCAGGGCATTGCGTATGCCCACGTCATAAAAATAATACCGTGCGTTCTTGCTTATTTCTTTTCGGAGATTTCGGCTGAAACCGGTGAGTTTGAAGACAACGAAGGCCTTTTCGAGAAGCTCCAGATACCGCTCAACCGTGTTCTTGCTCATCCCTAACTGGCCGCCAAGCTCGCTTAAAGAGACCTCTTTGCCTATCTGAAAGGCGATCAACTGCAGCAGGCGGACAATCTTGTCGGGATGCCGCACCCCCTCAAGCTCCAGAATGTCTTTGTATAAATAAGAGCCGACTATCTCCTTGAGATATCTCTCCCTCAAGCTGTTGTCATTTGTCAGGACTGTCTCGGGATAAGAGCCGTAGATAAGTCTTGCCTCAAGATTTGAATCTGTTTCAGCCCGTTGTTCTGTCTGATTAATCTCCATCTGCGCAAGAGGGAAAAGCTTCAGGGTATATTTCCTGCCGGTCAGGGGTTCGCCTATGTCCCTTGCCGGATCAAATGAAGAAGAGCCGGTAACGATTACTTTGATCCCCTTGATATGGTCAACCACCAGCTTTAGGTTCAGGCCGATGTTTCTTATCCTCTGCGCCTCGTCAATGACCATTAAACTGTTGCTGCCGACAAAGCCCCTGAGTTTTGAGACCGACTGACTGCTGAGATATTCTTGGACAGTTATGTCATCTCCGCTGGCAAGAAGATATTTCTCTTGGGTTGTTTCGAGATACTTGCTGATCAGGGTGGTCTTTCCGCACCTTCTCGGCCCGTAGATCACCACCACCTTTTCAGGAGAGATCAGTTTTTTCAGGTTCTCTAATTGTCTCTGCGGTATATACATAATATCATAATACAGTCATTTAGATGACTGTATTATGCCAATTTCAGTCAGTTAAGTCAATAAAAGGGAAGAAATCAAGAAATTGTCAATAAATATCTATACCATGAAAATCGAATATGCGACTTTCGATTTTCATGGTAACATCCTCACCTCTCGCGGCGGTAAATATCAAGAAATGGTCGCTGTCCCTATCTAATTATCTTATCTAATAATCCTACTTTCAACTGCCCTATCTGCCGGTAAAGCTCAGATTCAAGCTCCTCTCGACTTTTGTCATGTCGTTCCCGCTTATCGGAAAATATACTCGGCAACTCCTTCAGCAGTTTCTTCTTCCACTGCCCAATTTGGTTCGGATGAACCCGGTATTCACTTGCAAGCTGTGCTATCGTCTTGGCTCCTTCCTTATTCCCAGCCCCTTGTCCATAGTGTGTATCGGATATATCTTGTAACCCTTGATCCACGGCTGTTTGACGAGATAGTCGGTCCTGTGCCAGAAAGGTATCCACGGCGCTTCCGAGATTATGGACTCCTCAGCCCGTCTATAAAAATCATTCCGCTTCTCGATGTCTACCGACTTCTGCCCCTGTTCGATAAACCTGTCAACGTCCCTGTTCACATACCTCGTCCGGTTGCCGCCCGAGCCGAAATTGGCCGAATGAAAAAGCGGGAACAGAAAATTCTCGGGATCGGGATAGTCCGCCCACCAGCTTAACCAGAACATGTCCGGCTCGCCTGAGTTTATGGCCTGCTTGTATGCGCTCCATTCAAGCTGCTTTATCACGACCCTGAGACCTGTCTTTTCGAGATACGCCTGAATTATTTCGGCCAAGTCAACAACATCCTGATCCGCCGTGATATACAGCTTGGCTTCCAGCCCCTGCGGATAAAGTTTTTTGATTGTTTTTGCGGCCTCCTCAGGGGCATATGCGAAAGCGTTTGCTTTTGCATCCAATCGCCAAGCCCTTATGACATCCGCAACCGGACCTCCGGCAAGCCTGCCGCGTCTCTCGTAGAAAGTTTCGAGAATTTTTTTCCTGTCCACGGCGAGCCCGACAGCGCGTCTAAGTTCCGCTTTATCAAAGGGCGGCTTGGAGCAGTTAAGTCCCAGATAGTATGTATTGGGCGCGTTCATGGCCAAGACATCGTCTTTACGCTTCGGGTCGTCCCTGAATTTTGAATATGCAGAAGCAGGCAGCGATATTACATCGAGGTTCCCGAGTTCGAAGTCCGTTATTGCGGTGAGGTCTTCCGGAATAATTTTATAAACAATGCCTTTTATCTTTGCCTTCTCTTCGAAATAGTCGTCGTTTCTTACGAGTGTGACTTCCGAGTTCTGTTTCCAGTCCCTTAAAGAAAAGGGGCCGGTGCCTGTCGGGTTGCTCGAAAAATCAGGCCCCAATCGCCCCGCATCCTCTTTCGGCACCACATACGCCGTGGTGGTGGTAAGCATATTCATAAACGGGGCAAACACCGAATTCAGCCTGATTTCGAAGGTGTGCTCATCTATGACCCTGAAGCCTATCACCTCTTTTGCCTTGCCGCTTTTGAATTCAGAGGCCCCGTAAACCTTATCGAATACCCAAGTGACCGGAGACCTTGAATCAGGATGCAGTACCCGCTCGTAAGAGAACTTGAAATCATGCGCATTGACGGTGCGGCCGTTTTTGAAGCGCACATTCTTTTTAAGGAAGAAAGTATATTTGAGGCCGTCGCCCGATATCCTCCACTGTTCGGCAATATCCGGAACGACGGACAAATTCTCATCCAATTTCACAAGTCCGTTGAAAAGCTTTGCTGCGATGGATGCGCCTGTTACATCAACGATCAGGGCAGGGTCAAGGGTTGTGGGATTGGCATTGATGCGGTAATAGACAAAACCGTCAAGTCTGGAAGACGAACTGCAGCCCAAAATAAATAATGACACGAAGACAATAAAAAGCCTTAGCACTGTTTCATTCCGAAAGTCGCAAGAGATGAGTATTCGGCCCCGGACGGCTTTAGCACGCTTTGCATAAGACATATCTCTCTTGCTTCAAAACTGCCGAACACTTCGCCGCTGTGCTTCAAAAGCTCATGCACCGCAAAACCAGCGCTGCGCCTCTCTTTTACCCTTCCTATGGTCAGATGCGGGGAAAACCTGCGGGCCTCTTTTTCAAAGCCGAGCAGGGCGAGCGAAGCTTCCATCGCCTTATACATCGATTGAAGACGGCCTGATTCCGAAACACCTACCCAAAGCACATTCGGTCTTTTGGGATCGGGGAATACGCCTGCGCCTTTGATTTCGAGAGAGAAGGGGGAATGCGATGCGGACAAAACTTTTAGTGATGCAATAACATCCTGCGTTTTTTTTTCATCGATCTCGCCCAGAAACTTCATGGTGATATGAATGTTTTCGGGCTGCACGAATTTGACGCCTGAGGATTTAGCTGAGATATGAGAGATAAGTTTTGCGAGCGATTCTCTGATAACCGAAGGGATATCTATCGCTATAAAACATCTCATAAACCCGACGCCCTTTTTAAAAGAAGATCAAGGGCCGAATCAGCGGCCTTGTATTTATTCTCGATCCTGTTGCCCGACAAACCGAGGCTGGCGCTTTCTATGCCATTTCTGTCTCTGACTGCGATGAATACTATTACCGGCGCCTTTGCCTCCGAGGCGTCGGGTTCGATATTCCCTGTAATGCCGACAGATATGTCCGCTCCGCTTTTTAAGAAAATGGCCTCTGCCATTGCCGACGCGGTTTCGGCGCTTACCGCTCCGTATTGTGCGATTACTTCGGGCGCAACGCCGAGCAGCTTTATCTTTGAATCGTCGGAGTATGCGACTATGCCTGAATGAAAGACCTTCGACGCGCCTGTGACGGATGTGAGCGCATGGCACAGAAGCCCGCCGGTGCATGATTCTGCGGCGCTGAGTTTCAGTCCTTTTCTCTCGAGCAGCGCCAGCAGTCCGGCTGTTTTTGAGATCAGACCAGCTTCCATGCCTGCAAAACCATATTTGTAGCTATTCCGGCAAGAACATCATCCATCATCACGCCTAATCCTCCGTGCAGTTTGCGTTCGACATTCTTTATCGGCGGCGGCTTTACAATATCGAAAAACCTGAAAATAACAAATGCGGCGATAATATAGCCTGCGGTTTGCGGCAGAGAAATAATCGAAACGAGATATCCTACGAATTCATCTATCACTATATGTCCGCTGTCCCGGCTGCCGTAAAAGGTTTCGGCATAGTGAGAGCTCGCTGTACCTGCAAGAAAAAGGACCGCCGAGATAATGAGCATCGAAGCTGCTTCGGGTTTAACGCCCCAGACAAAAGCGACAGCCGCAAGCGTGCCGAAGGTGCCCGGAGCAACCGGAATGTGGCCTATGAAAAAAACCGAGGCCACGGCTTTGGTCAAAAAAACTTTTGACCTATTTCCCATCTTTCTCGTCGTCGTCATCGAGCATTCTGTACTTTGGCCCCTCGACATCGTCGTACTGCCCCTTTTTGGCCGCCCACATAAACAGCAGCCAGCACACGACACCGAGAACTAAAGAAATAGCTATAAGAAGATATAAGCTTGACATGTATCAATCCTCTCTTTTGCGCGTCAGCGGTTTTCCGACCGCCGTGGGTGTTTTTTCCCTGTCTCAAGCAGGAACTTCTTCCAGTTCATCACAAGCACATTCCCGAGCCTATAGGATTCATCGGCATTGCAAATCACGTAACACGGCACCCCGGGATGGTCCTGTTGAAAAGACTTTAATCCGGTAATCTGTGCTGTGGTAACAGTCTTCGACCATTTAATCTCATAAGCTCCGGTGAGTTTTCCCGACTGTTCCACTAGGAGGTCCACCTCCGCACCGGTGTTTGTACGCCAGTAATACAGATTGGTCATTTTTTGTGATGTCTTTATTGATTTCATGGTTTCTATGATGATGAATTGCTCAAACAACCTGCCGAGAAGATAGGGGTCGGATATGGCATGGTCATACTGGTTGATGATATTCGTAACGCCATTGTCGAACAGGTAGAACTTGGGATGTCCGGCAAGCCGCTTCTTCATGCTCTTCCTCCACGGCTCCAGACGAAAACCTATCAGAGTGTCAACAAGAATCTCATAATATGTCTTGACCGTCATGACAGCCTGCTGGCATTCGCGCGCTATGGTCGAATAGTTTACAATCTCTCCGAACTGGCTCGCCGCCATATCAAGAAACCTTGAGAATGCGCCTATTTTTCTGACAATACCCTCTGCCTGTATCTCTTCACGCAGATAAATATCCACATATGCCTTAAGGAGGTCTATCTTGTCGGTTTCATTCTTAGCAAAGAAAACAGGCGGCAGTGCCCCGAACCTTAGAAAATCCATAAGCCTAGCTTTTTCTGAAACCTCACTCCACATAAAAGGAAAAAGAAACCGCTGCACGGCCCGCCCTCCGAGGAGGTTGGCATAACCGCGTTTAAGTTTTCGTGCGCTCGAACCGGACATGATGAAATACAGCGATGTGCTGTCTATAAGATGTTGCGCTTCATTGAGCAGTTCAGGGACCCTCTGGATCTCATCTATAAAGACATAGTTAATGCTTTTCGTCTTCTCCATGACCTCTTTTCTCAGCAGCGAGGGGTCTTTTGAATATTTGAAGTACTGGTCACTCAGCAGTAGATTGACTTTAAAGACCCTGTCCTTGAAGACACTGTTGATAAGGGTGGTTTTGCCGGTCTGTCTGGGGCCGAACAGGAAGAATGATCTATTTGTCGGCAGCTTTAACGCTCTTGTTATCATGATGTAAAAGTGTAAAGTATTTTTACATCTATGTCAATATTGGAGAAGGAACCTCGGTTTTTTGTCGTTGTCTTAAGAGCGGGCGACGGGATTCGAACCCGCGACCTTCAGCAATTTGGAAGCGCTTCAGAACGAGTTGGCTTTTTAGTTGAGTATCAGTAACATACTTATTTAACAGGAAATTGGTGATTCGATATGTTCTGCAATTTTCTGCTACAAAATTTGCTACAGTCGAATTGAAATAAACAATGAGGCGATTATTCTAAATATGCAAGCTTCATCGCTTACTGAATGTGATACAATGATATGTAACAGGTCTTGATTTGTGATTGAGAGAAAAAAATTGAGGAGGTGTTTTATATGAGCGTTGCCACTGCAAAAAAAATTAACCCTGAAGATTATATCCTTTCGGTCCTTTCTCCTGAAGAGCGGCTTGATGCAGCTTTTAAGGTGGCAAAGGAGGCATTCAAAACCACAAAATTAACCATGAAGGATGTTGACAATGCAGTAAAAGCTGTAAGGAGAAAGGCTTACGAGAAAAAGAGATAAAATAGTTCTTGATACAGGTATTTTGATTTCTGCTTTTGCTTTTGGTGGTATCCCGGCAAAGGCCGTCAAAAAAGCTTTTACAGAAGCAGATATTTATGTTTCTCCAACCCTTCTAAGCGAATATCGCAATGTCCCTTTAGAGCTTGTGGCAAAAGGCAAAATCACTCATATTCAGTTAGAGGCATTAATTACAGGCATTGCTGCTGTTGTGTCTAAGGCTAAGATTGTATTCCCGCGCAGAAATTTAATAGTTTGTCGTGATCCTAAAGACAATATGGTTCTTGAATGCTGTCTTGAAGCAAAAGCAGGGCTTCTGATAACAGGCGATAATGATCTTATCGATTTAAATGGTCTGCTATTCGACCTGGAAATATTGTCAGCACGGGCATATTTAGATCAACGGCAATAACATAGTCTATAGCTTCGACCTTTGCCTTTTGGGGTAATACCGAAAAAATATCCTGCAATTCTTTCGATGCCGCCGATTCCATGCTATCACCTCAATCCCTATTTCGTTATTTTTAGTATATCAAAATACAGCGGGGTTATGAGCTGGAATCAACATCTTTTCAGTTCAGCTTGCCTATTGACGGGGAGACCTCTGACAGGGTATAACAAAACTGCTTAGGGGAAGCGTTGTTAGACAGAAAACTCGATAACATCACAAAAGTAATATTAGACAGACTTGATAACACAGCAAATCAAGCAGTTATGCGGATGGCAATATTTATGGAAGATTGTGAATATGAAATATTCCGGTGATAGCGAGAAACTATCTAATAAGTAGTTAGGCGGCTCAATCGCCCCCAAAGGAGCCACTGTGATATCGGAGAATTCCATACTGCGACGCCTCCCCGCTTTGCGCAATCGACGTCAAGTGGTATTCATCGACGGCATACGGCATGCGGTTGAAATAGCGGACCTAGCCTATAACCGCCTTGTCACGGCCCTGACAGAAATGGCTAGAGGTCACATCACAGGGAATGCGGACGGCAACACCAAGGCACACTTTGCTAGACACTACACTTCCGCATTCCTCGACGCCTGGGCATTCGTCGATGCAACAGATCGAGTACGCACTCTCATACAGCAAATGCCAAACGTCGCTGATGAATTCATGAGTGACGAGAGGGTGGAAAGCTTCATCAAGCTATCTCAGGAAGTCCGACAACTGCGAAATGTAGCTGACCATCTAGCCCAACGGATCGATTACGTAGTCGCAAAGGAGTCAACCGCTCTTGGGGTTCTCACATGGATCACGTTTGTTGACGACATTTCCTTTCAACATCTAACCTGTGTCCTTCGCCCCGGCACCATGTATCCCTTCAAGAAGATGGAGCTTGTAAACCCGGTTGGCCAAGCAGTGGTAAGACCGACATCGTTGGTTCACTTAGCTGCAGGCGAATACCGAGTATGCATATCCGATGTGTGGGAACTTATGAGGCCGTTTGTCGCGAAGTTGGAGGATTCAGTCGAGGGTGCCATAGCTGGCATAAATGTCGAAACTCCGCAGGCCGGCTCTGACATATTCATAGCATTACACAGTGAGTAATTTTGTTGAAAACGCACATCACCCCGCCGCCTAACCCTTCGGTCAACCGGACCGCCCGCAAGCTGCGCTTGCGGGTTCCCTCCGCGCTTCGCGCTCCGGCGGCCGGTTACCTCAAACGTTAAATTCAAAAAATAGAAATGATCGTATAAACGGAAAAACAAATGTGAAGGTCTAAATTTTTTTGTGTAAATGCCTTTTAGGGTTGGTTTTCAAGAAAGCGGGCGACGGGATTCGAACCCGCGACCTTCAGCTTGGGAAGCTGACACTCTACCACTGAGTTACGCCCGCAAATTTATGCTCAATTGATATTATAACTCAAGCCGTCCTAAAAATGACGCAATCGATTTTGTGGTATCCGGTTTTTCGGCTTCATGATAAGATATGCTATTTCCGGGAGTCGCCCAGTGACGGATTATAAAAATTGTTCGCCCTCAGATTGCAGGTTCAAGGCGGGAGATATACTTACCGTTCCGGTAATAGTCGCGTCTCTCGGTAATTTCGTCGATGTCTACGATCTCGTCCTTTTCAGTATTGTAAGGATAACAAGTCTTAAATCCATCGGGTTCTCGGGACAGGAGCTTCTTGATCACGGCGTATTTCTGCTCAACATACAGATGGCGGGTCTTTTGATCGGCGGCATTTTGTGGGGGATTTTCGGCGACAAAAAAGGAAGGATGAAGATATTGTTCGGCTCGATATTCCTTTATTCGGTGGCCAATATTGCGAATGGTACGGTCGCATCGCTGCATGCGTATGCGTTCTGGCGCTTTATCGCAGGTATAGGTTTGGCAGGTGAGTTGGGCGCGGGTGTAACATTGGTGGCTGAAATACTCCCGAGAGGATCACGCGGGTATGGGGCCATGGTCATAGCGGCGGTCGGCTTTGCCGGAGCTATACTGGCAAATACAATCGCGGAGCGTTTCGACTGGAGGGTCGCATATTATATAGGCGGCGTGTTGGGGCTTATGCTGCTTGTCCTTAGGGCAGGGGTCATCGAATCTTCAATGTTCAAGCAGATGGAAGGCATGAACGTGCATAAGGGGGCTTTTCTAAAGCTCTTTACCAGCCGCGCAAGATTTTTCAGATACATGAAGACTATTCTGATAGGTATGCCGCTTTGGTACGGGGCAGGATTGCTGATAACTCTATCTCCGGAGTTTGCAAGGGAACTCGGGATAACCGGCCCTGTTTCTGCAGGCAAGGCGGTAATGTTCGGATATTTCGGCGGTCTGGTAGGGGATTGCGTTTGCGGATTTTTGAGCCAGCGGCTCAGGAGCCGCAAGAAAGCCGTTTGCGCATTCATGTCGCTCAATCTTTTTTTTATAGCGGTCTACTTCTCTCTACAAAACTCGAGCGTAGAGACATTTTACGTTGTATGCTGGGCGCTCGGTTTTGCGAGCGGCTATTGGGCCGTGCTCATAATAATCGCAGCCGAACAGTTCGGTACGAATTTGAGGGCAACCGTTGCAACCACTGTTCCTAATTTTGTTCGCAGTGCGGTCATACCGATAATGTTTTTGTTTCAGTTCATAAAAAAAGATTTAGGCATTCTTTATGGCGGCGCGCTTGTCGGGGCGGTCTGTCTTTGCATCTCTTTCTACGCATTGTACAGGCTTGAAGAGACATTTAACAGAGACATGAATTTTATCGAAGAATAGGGCCATAACGGTCCGATCGAGCATAACCGTCTACGGGATCGAGAGTTGCTTGAATTATTTTTGCAGTCAGATGTCTTGCTTGTTCAGTCGCTTTTCATCACGCCGCCTGTGCCTGCGGATGTTACGAGTTTTGCATACCTCGAAAGGTAGCCGTGTTTTATTTTAGGCAAAGGCTGCTTCCACTTGGAGAGTCTGTTTTTTATTTCTTCGTCCGAAAGCTTTACATCTATTTTCCTTTTCGTTATGTCTATAGAAATCCTGTCGCCGTCTTTAATAATCGCTATCGGCCCGCCTTCCATAGCTTCGGGCGATATGTGGCCGATGCATGGTCCTCGCGTCCCTCCGGAGAACCTGCCGTCGGTGATCAATGCTACGGATTCGCTTAGGCCCATGCCTGCTATGGCTGCCGTAGGAGAAAGCATTTCGCGCATGCCCGGCCCGCCTTTAGGGCCTTCGTATCTGATAACAACCACATCGCCGGCCTTTATCTTTCCGTTTATTATCGCCTTCATTCCATCCTCTTCAGAATTAAAGACCTTTGCCGAGCCTTCAAAGCACATCATGTTCTTGCTTACGGCAGTCTGCTTAACGACTGCGCTGTGCGGCGCTAAATTGCCCTTTAGAATTGCGATCCCTCCCTGCTTGTGATACGCCTTTTCTACCGGTCTTATGATTTCCTCATCGGCGATATATGCCTTGTCGGCGATATCGATTATGTCCCGGCCCGAAACTGTTTTTGATTTGGCGAGCAGTTTTTTCAATCGTTTTAAAACCGCAGGAATGCCTCCTGCATAGTCGAGGTCTTCCATGTAATGCTCGCCGCCCGGGATCATGTTGGCTATGTGCGGAGTTTGTTTGCTCAGCTCGTCGAACGTATCTATCGGCAGTTTTACGCCCGCTTCGTGGGCGATGGCCGGGATGTGAAGGACCGTATTGGTCGAGCCTCCGAGCGCGAGGTCGACGGTGATGGCGTTTCTAAAGGCCGCAGCAGTCATGATCTTTCTCGGTGTGATATTTTTCTTTACCAAGCCTGTGATAAGCCTGCCGCTTTCGAAGGCTATGCGTCTTTTCTGTCCCATGACAGCGGGAGATGTGGCGCAACCCGGAATGCTCATTCCGAGGGCTTCGGTTATGCAGGCCATAGTGTTTGCGGTGTACATGCCTTGACACGAGCCTCCGCCGGGGCACGCGCACATTTCGAGGTCGGAGAGTTCGTCTTTACTTATAAGGCCTTTTTTAAACTTTCCAACCGCCTCGAAGGTGTCGCTCGTAAGGTTGCGCCTTTTTCCTTTGTAATGTCCCGCGAGCATAGGACCTGCGGTCACTACTATGCTGGGGATGTTGACTCTTGCGGCCGCCATCAACATTCCGGGGGTTATCTTGTCGCAGTTGGTCAGCAATACAAGCCCATCGAGCCTGTGGGCTTCAGCTATGGTTTCCACCATGTCGGCTATCAATTCCCTCGATGCGAGCGAGTAGTGCATGCCTTTGTGTCCCATGGCGATGCCGTCGCATATTCCGGGCACGCCGAAAAAGAACGGGTAGCCTCCGCCTGTGTGAACGCCTTTTTCGATAAAGCGCTCGAGGTCTTTCATCCCTATATGTCCGGGTATGATGTCGGTGAAACTGGTAGCTACCCCGATAAAGGGTTTGTCCATCTCGGTTTTAGGAATGCCTGTTGCGTAAAGCAGCGCGCGATGAGGAACACGCTCGATTCCGCATTTTATCGTATTGCTTCTCATGGTCATAATTCTCCCTTTAAGCTGTGAATGGGTTGTATCGGATGGGAAACGCTGCGGCCGTCTAAGGGTGTTGTTTTTTGTAGTCCCTTACGAACTCGGCCATCTTATCTTTTTTGTGAAGTTTTTCTTTCTGCATCTTTTTTCTTTCCATATCTTCGTCTGTCGACAGGTAATGTTTCTTGTCCAGCTCGTTGAGCTTGCCGTCGAGATCTCTGTGCTCAAGGTAGACCTTCTTGAAGTCCTCGTTTTCTTTTTTCAGAATTTCGATGATATCTTCGTCCTTCATTGCTACCCCCTGATATTTATATTTATCCGCTGCGGAAAAGATATTTTTCGAATAATTATAACGCTTATCGGCCTATATTGCAAATGTCAGGGTATATTACTTTAGTGCTATAATTAAACGTCCGGAAATAAAATAATCAGACGAGGTGATGGGGTATGAAGAAAATTTTTGTTCTCGATACTAATGTCCTGATTCACGATCCAGAGTCCATTCTAAGGTTCGAGGATAACGACATAGTCGTCCCGATAAGCGTTATCGAGGAACTGGACGAAATGAAGAAGGGGCATGGAGAGATCCCTTATTCGGCGAGGCATGCGCTTAAGCTGATAGATTCATTGAGGGAAGGGGAGAACGGCGAGCATATCAATATAGCGAAAGGCGTTCCGGTGCCCAACGGCAGGGGAGGAAAGCTGAGGATAGAGATGGATGAAAAATTGTCAGTGCTGCAGAAACAATCGCCGGACAACAGGATAGTTTCCGTGGCGTTGAATCTCTTAAAGGGCAACCGCAATGCGCCTGTGGTCATGGTCTCAAAGGACACTGCCGTCAGGATAAAGGCCGAGTCTCTCGGAATACCGTCGCAGGACTACAAAAACGACAAGACGTCCATATTTAAAGAGTACGGCAGGGTGCTTGAAAATACCGATTATCCGAACGGCATACATTCCGTAAGGTATATGAAGAGCGGCAACGATATTTTCAGGCTTCAGGGCGAAGACAAACAGACCAAGGTCAAGCCGGGCAAGACCCTCGACAACATCGCCCCCAAAAACATCGAACAGGAATGCGCCATAGACGCGCTCACCAATCCGGATGTGGAGATAGTCGCCCTTACAGGCACAGCAGGCACGGGCAAGACGCTGCTCGCCCTTGCGGCAGGCATACACCAGACCACCAAGAAATCGCCTCTTTACGAACAGGTGCTTGTAGCTAGGCCGACCATTCCTCTCGGGGGCGTCGACATAGGTTTTCTTCCGGGAGACATAAAGGAAAAGCTTTCTCCGTGGATGCAGCCTATATTCGACAACCTCGAGGTCATAGTGAATACCCCGCGCGGGCTGATGAAGGACAATGCCGCCATATCTTCGAAATACAAGAATTATCAATATCTGATCGATGCCGGCATTTTGCAGGTCGAGCCTTTGACCTATATACGGGGGAGGTCGCTGCCCTCGCGTTATTTTATCGTGGACGAGGCGCAGCAGCTGCGTCCGATAGACATAAAAACTATCGTTACAAGGTGCGGTTCCGGCACCAAGATCGTATTTACGGGGGACCTCGAACAGGTGGACCACCCGTTCCTCGATTCGCATTCCAACGGGCTCGCTTATCTGATAAGCAGGTTCATCAACGAGGAGGCTTTCTGCTATCTGAACCTTACCAAGACCGCGCGCTCGACGCTTGCAGAGCGGGCCGCAAAGCTGCTTTGAGTTGCTTCTTGGCCCGGCATGTGGTATAAGTTTTGAATATGAAAAGCTATCGGCTTTTTCTCCGTAAGACCGCTGTTTTCAGTTTGGCGCTGGTCGGGGCGCTTTTTTTTACGGCGGCTGTTCCGGACGTCGAGGCGAATGATTGGAGACGCTACGATGAAAGTGAATACCTTTATTTTTTGTACAACAAAAAAAGCATCGAGTGGTTGGACAACAATACGGTAAGGGTCAGATGCAGGAGCACGCTCAAAGGCGAAAAGGGCAGGAACTGGCTTGCGGAAAAGACGAAAATCGGTGTGCTCCCTGCGCGGGAAGTCGAAAATATAAGCTTTGCTACATTTCTGATAGATATAAAATGCTCCAATCGCATGATGCGGGAGGTTTCATACAATTACTTCGATAAGAGGTTAACGCTGATTTCGCCCTTCGATACCTTTTCGTCCGACTGGAAGTTTATCACCCCCGGCAGCGTCGGTTATAAATTGCATCGGGTGGTATGCGGGCCCCGCGACTAAAGGATTATGTCCGAGGTGTGTTCCAAGTAATTTTTTTCTATCTCTTTTTTGATTTCAGGAATTCTGCTTTCGGGAATGCCTATATCGCCCAAATCGAGACGCGCCGAGGTATCGGGATTTTTCAACCCGATGCCGATATTCAGACAGAGTTCGTCGGCCGCTTTCACCACCCTGCAGATATTCAAGTCCAGTTCTTCGGTGCTTTTCGGAATGGCGTCGATAGTTTCTTTGTGATGGTATGACATGACCAGTTCCATGCTCATAGGCAGCCTCCATTTTCTCGCTATGAGGTTGCCTGTGTCGCAGTGGTTGAATCTAAGAAATTCCTCTTCCGCCTTTATCAGGGAAATGCCGTCCCTGTATGCTTTGTCGGTTATGGCCTTGTAATCGTTAGGCATACAGTTCAGGAGAACGCTGGCCCCCAGATCATGCACCAGCGCTGCTATATGGGCCTCTTCGGTAGGCACGAGGCGCGTTTCGCAGGCCAAAATGGCGGCGGCGATAGACACGCAGAGGCTGTGTTCCCAAAGGCTCTTTTCATAGACCGTGTTTTTCTTATAGAGGTCTTTCAGCGCAGAAGCGACCACCAGCGAATGCATATTATTAAAGCCTATGACCATCATGGCCGTAGAGATGGAACATATGTCCCTGCTTCTGCCGAAGTAGGGCGAATTCGCCACTTTAAGCACCCTTGCCGCAAAGGCCTCGTCCTTGCTTATTATTTTTTCGAGTTCTGCGATCGATGCGCGGTCGTCATTGGTTATTTTCAGGACTTTAGCTGCGATGGCCGGTATGCTAGGCACATCAACGGTTTTGAGGATGATATCTTCCAATTTTTCGTTTCTTATCATGGTTAATAATATCAGAATCCTGTTTGAGCAGTCTATTAATGATTATTTTGGGCCCGCTGTGATATCCTTAATAATTCTGCATTGCGTATACGAAACGCCATTTGAAAATATTTCAGGAGGGTAAAATGTCAAAAGGTATTTTTGCGGTCATGATAACGGCGCTGCTTTTCATTTCAACTGCGTGCGAGGGCGGCAAGGTGGAGGAGAGCCTGAAAAAGGATTTTCCGAAAATTAAGTTTGAGAGTGTAAAAGAAAGCGACGTAAACGGACTCTATGAGGTTGTTACAGCAAGGGGAATTTTTTACTATTATCCCAAGAAGGGTTATATAGTCGGCGGTCCTATCATTACTAAAGAGTCTGAGGGAAGCGTTAATCTTACGGAAGAGAGAATGGGGCAGATAAAGAGCGCTAAATTCAAGGAACTGCCACTCAACAAGGCTATTAAAATAGGCAGCGGCAAAAATATAGTTGTGGAGTTTACAGATCCGGACTGCCCGTATTGCAGAAAGATGTCGGATTATTTAAAAACAAGGAATGATCTTACGAGGTATGTGTTTATGTTTCCTCTTACAAACATACATCCGAAGGCCGAGGCCAAATCAAGGTATGTTCTATGTTCCCAAGACAAGGCCAAGGCCCTCGAAGAGGTCATGTCCGGCAAGTTCGATAGTAAAGATCCTGAGGAATGCAAGGATAAAGAGGCGTTTAAGCTTCTTGAGGACCATATTAATATAACCTCTCAGGCAGGCATCAATGGCACACCCACCTTTTTCATAAACGGCAACTTCCTGTCCGGTGCGGACACCAAGAAATTCGAGAGTTATCTTCTGAAGTAAAAACCGCAATTTTTCTACGGGGCGTCGAAATTGACCTTTCGTCGCCCCGTATGTCATATTTATGACATGACCGCTGCAGTCCCGATACTACCCCAAATAATAGGCATATCAAGCGCAATCAGGCATATACATGAGACTATAGCACAGGTGGCAAAAGCGGACAGCACCGTATTAATAACCGGCGAAAGCGGCACAGGCAAAGAGCTTGTGGCCAAGACGATACATATCAAGAGCCCCCGCGCCAAGAAACGTTACGTTGCCGTCAACTGCGCGGCCTTTCCCCATGAATTGCTCGAAGCTGAGTTGTTCGGTCATGAGAGGGGGGCCTTTACAGGCGCTGTTGCCAGACGGACAGGGAGGTTCGAGCATGCCGACGGAGGCACGATCTTTCTTGACGAGATAGGAGACATGCCCCTTACTCTTCAATCAAAGCTTTTGCGGGTTTTGCAGGAGAGGGCGATTGAAAGACTCGGAGGCAACGATACGATTCCGGTGAATGTCAGGGTCATATCTGCGACCAATAAAAATCTCGAGGATTCAATAAAACAGGGGAAATTCAGGGAAGACCTCTACTACAGGCTCGATGTCATCCCTATAGAAATCCCTCCGGTAAGGGAGAGAAAAGAGGACATTCCAGAACTCTGCAGGTTCCTTCTGGATAAGCATGCGGAGAAGTTCGACAGGGTCGATGTGAGACTGAGGGATGACGCGATGAATGCGTTTATAAATTACGCTTGGCCGGGCAATGTGAGGGAGATAGAAAACGTTGTCGAGAGGTTGCTGGTCTTGAATGAAAACAATATTGTAGGGCTTAGCGATCTGCCCGATAAGATAACCGGACGTAACATGCCGGATCTGCCCGATATCTTAGGCGACGATGAAGGGTTCAACCCCTTTGTGGGCGGCATCGATCTGAACAGCGCCATAGACGAATATGAGCGCCGGCTTATAAATCACGCCCTTGAGCTGCATAAGGGCATAAAGGCCCAAGCCGCAAAATATTTGAACATAAACAGAACGACCCTTATAGAGAAGATGAAGCGGCTCGGCATGTAGCTGCAACGACTCGTCATTTATTTGACTTCCTTATAAATTAACCTCATATAAAACAACAGGTTTCAAGTTGGCACATTTCTTTCATTCTATATTCAGGATATTTATGCGTAAACGGTCAGGAGAAACTATGCATACGGCAAAAATAGCGATCGTATTTTTTACAGCGGCATTCTGTTTGTTTTCTTCGCCTGCATTCGGCGCTGCCGAGAGCAAAAAAACTGCAGAGGCAAAACCTAAGGCTGAAAAGGATGACAAGGCGGTAAAAGAAATCTCTCCCGAAGCTAAATTCGAAACCGCTGAAACGGCATTTAAGAGAAGGGACTATGTCAAATCGCGCCAGATATTCAAGGAGTTATATCTAAAAGGAAAAGACCCGGTGTTTTTGGAAAAAACGCTCTGGGGCGTTATCAGAAGCGAATATCGCCTTAGGCATTATTTTGAAACTAAGACGGGGATTAAAACGCTTTTCTCGAACTTTCCCCGGACCCGATACATTGACGATGCGTATCTCTTGCTCGGTTATATGTCTATCGATCTGAGAGAGTACAAAGAGGCTGCCGAATATTTCAAGCGCATTCAGGGTGAATTAGGTCCAAAGGCGCTGTTAGGAGAGGCTGAACTGGCGATTCTCGATGATAATGTGTTACGAGCGGAAACTCTTCTTGCCGGGATTGGAAAAAATCTTTACGATCGTGATCCTAGGGCCTTGTATATAAGGGCCATGATCTTAAGCCGGAAGGGCTTGCACGCTGATGCCGTTAAAACCTTTGCAAAGGTCTTAGATGATACGCTCAAGGAGGAAAATCTAAGGGTAAAACAGGCTGAGGTGCTGTTTAAAGCAGACAAGGACAGGGAGGCCGCGAAAAGGCTCGAGGCTATTATTGCAAAGCCTATTTTTTTCAGCGAGAGTGTCGAGGCCAAGAAGATCCTTTTTTTTATTTACGAGAAGGAGGGCAAGAACGAAGAGGCCTCGAATCTCGCCCGTGAACTCATGTCGGTTGATGCGCCGGATGATTTTAAAATGCGTTTGATATCTTTTTTCGAGAGGACCGGGAACATAGACAATGCCGTAAAAGGGCTGATCTATTTAAAGACCAAGGCAAAAAGATATTCCGAGGTTGAGCGTATTTTAAAGGGGGCCATGGGTTCTAAGGACAATAGGACTGTTGAGTATCTGCAGAAATATGCGTCGTACCTGTCGCCCGGCAGTCCCTTTTTTATAGAAGCGGCTAAATACCTGATAGACAACGGCAAGAAGAAGGAAGGCGGCAGTCTTTTGAATCTTGCCAAAAAAGGCAGCGCGAAAGAAACGGCGATGCTTATGCAGGCTGAAATTTACATAGGCGAGGACAGGGACAAAGAGGCTGCGAAGATGCTTGAGCAGCTTGTAGAAAACAGGGATTACAGTGCGCAGGCATCGTTGTTGCTCGCATCCATATTCGTTAAAAAGGGCGAAATTACCCGCGCCGTCGAATATCTGACCAGATCGTTTAGGGAGACCAAAGACAGCAAAACAGCCATAATGCTCGGCGATCTGTACTGGAAAAAAGACGACCCGATGAGCGCGCTCAAGCATTATCTATTCGCCTCGAAAAGGGGGGACGGTGTTGCGTCCGTAAAGGCTGGCGATTGCCTTTATTTGATAGGCAAGGAAAAAAAGGCGGTAACTTTTTATGAAAAAGCCTTAAAGGGAGGGCTCAAGGACGCAAGCACAAAGCAGTGGGCGGAGTATCAGTACGGAAAGCTTACAAACAACAGCGATTATCTGAGGCGAGCGGCAAAAGGGGGAGGCGAGATAGGCGAGGCCGCCTCCATGCTTCTGAAGGAATGAACATAAATACAACCGACATAGAGCTTTTGAAAAAGACTATAATTGCTGCCTCCGAAAGAGCAATACAGTCTCATCGGATACTTGAAGAGAAGGTTACTTTACTTACTGCCGAGGTTGACCACAAGAAGCAGCTGCTCGACAGTATTTTGCAGAGCATTGATGTAGGAGTTGTTTTTTTTGACGGCGACGGGATCATAAGGCTTATAAATCATGTTGCCGAAAAACTTTTGAATGTTACTGCCGAAGGTGTTGTTGGAGGCAGTTCAATAAAGGCAGTTATAGAAGACGAGGTGATAACACCCGAAAACGGCAAGCCTTTTTTTGCGATAGTCTCAAGGTCGGATGTAAGGGATGGAAGCGGATGCACAATAGGTCAGGTTCTGATATTCAAAGACATAAGCCGGCTTAAGCAGCTTGAAGAGGAAAATGAACGGAACAGAAGGCTTACATCCATGGGTGAGCTTGTTCTTAGAATCGCCCACGAGATACGAAATCCTCTTGGTAGTATCGAGCTTTTTGCAAGTCTGCTGTCATCAGATCTAAGAGGTACAGACCATGGTGACTATGCTAACCGCATATCGAATTCTGTTCGTATGCTGGTCAATGCGCTGGACAATATGCTCAGGTTCTCTAAAGATCTGAAGCCTAGATTGGAGCCGGTAAATCTTAATGATATAGTTGCCGAGATTGGCCGTGAATTCAGTGAACTTTTTTCTCATGACAGGATTGTTTTTGACTTAGGATTTGATGCTCCTTTGATTGTTAATGTTGACAGGGGACTTATGAGACAGGCCCTGATGAATATCATGCTCAATGCCGTACAATCTATGCCTGACGGAGGAAAGATTTCTGTAAAGATAGCCAGAAGAGAGTCAGGGCGTGAGGTGGAGCTTTCTGTGCGAGATACAGGCGTAGGGATGGATGAAGAGACAAAGGCCAAGATATTCGAGCCGTTTTACTCTACAAAAGACAGGGGCACCGGGCTCGGCATGTCGATAACCGCAAGTATTATCAAGGCCCACAAAGGTACTGTTAGGGTAGTAAGCGAGTTGGGCGGCGGGTCCGAGTTTGTAATTACTTTGCCGGAGGGGAAAGGCGGCCTATGAAAAATGTGCTGATTCTGGATGATGAAATAGACATGGCGTTGGCCTTGAAAGAGAGCCTTAAGAGGTGCGGGTTTGCTCCGGTGGTTTGCCATAACCCTGTCACGGCCTTGTCCGAGCTTAATCTGTCCGACTTTGAGCTTATTATTACCGATATGAAGATGCCTAAGATGGACGGCATAGAGTTTCTTCAGGAAATAAGGAAAAAAGGTTTGTTTACCCCTGTCATAGTCATTACCGGATACGGGACCGTAGAGAATGCTGTGGACGCGATGAAACTTGGCGCTACGGATTACATAATGAAGCCTTTTCCTTTTGAGTCTCTCCAAAGGGTCATAGCCCGGATAATGCCTTCCGAAGAAACGGATATGGTGGCCGAATCGCAGAGTATGAAAAATCTTCTCGCGATTGTCCGTGATGTGGCAAAGGCCGATATTACTGTTCTTATAACAGGCGAGAGCGGCACCGGCAAAGAGATCATCGCGCGCAAGATACACAAGAGCAGTCTGCGCGCAGACAAGGCTTTTGTTGCGATAAACTGCGCCGCAATTTCTGAAAATCTGCTCGAATCAGAGTTGTTCGGTTATGAGAAGGGCGCTTTTACCGGGGCCACGGAGAGACGTATCGGAAAGTTCGAGCTTGCCAATAAAGGCACGCTTCTTCTGGACGAGATAAGCGAGATGGCTTACCCTCTTCAGGCCAAGCTTTTACGGGCAATTCAGGAGCGTGAGATCGACAGGGTGGGGGGCAAAGCCCCCATCCCTGTCGATGTAAGGATTATAGCCACCACTAACAGGGACCTCATGTCCGAGGTCAAGGCAGGCAGATTCAGGGAAGACCTATACTACAGACTTAATGTGTTTCCGATCAAGATACCCGCTCTCAGGGAGAGACGCGACGACATAGCGCCTCTTGCGGATTTTTTTGTCAGAAGGCTCTCCAAGAAAATGGGAAGGGTTTTTGAATTGTCCGATGAACTTAAGAAGCATCTTGTAAGCAGGAACTGGGAAGGAAATGTAAGGGAACTGGAAAATTTTGCCTACCGGTTAGCGGTTGTTTCGAAATCGGACCTTCTGATGCCGCTGTTGTATGACGAGGTTTCAGGCATCACCAATACCGGAAAGCCGAGTGTCGTCGAAAATGCCCCCAAAGGTACCATAAAGGACATGGAAAGGGACCTTGTAGTAAAAACCCTAAGAGAAACAAATGGAAACAGGACGCGGGCGGCAGAGGCCCTCGGGGTTACGGTGCGTACCATAAGGAACAAGTTGAAGGAATACGGGATAACCGAAGAGGAAATAGGCGGTTGAAGAAAATAAATGGAATGAAATTTGCATGAAATTTATGGATAATCTCGAATTATGGAGGACGGATGCCCGATAAAAGCATGATGCTTTTGGAAAAGATGATGGATGTTTCAGCATACAGGCAGAGACTGCTCGCGTCCAATGTCGCTAATATAGATACGCCTAACTATAAGGCCAAAGACATATCTTTTCAGAAGGAACTTGACAGCGCAGTCTCGGAAGCGGCTGCAGGGGGCAAAGGGGTAAAACATAAATTCGAGGTTTTTGAATCACCCTCAAGCCTGTTAAGCAGGGACGGTAACACTGTGAGTCTGGATATGGAGATGGCCAAGGTAGGCGAAAACTCGATGATATTCAGCACTGCGGCGCAGCTTTTGAGCATGAAGGTCAGAATGATGAAGGATGCGATCAAGGGAGGCAGGTAACAATGGAAAATATGTTTATGCAGCTTAATGTCAGCGCATCGGCCCTTGAGGCGCAAAAAGTGAGAATGAATATTATTGCGTCCAATATAGCGAACATGAGTTCGACGCAGACCCCGGAAGGCGGGCCTTACAAGAGGAAGGACGTGCTTTTCCAGACGTATCTGTTCGGTGAGAATGCGGCAGGCGTGGATATACCTAAGATTGTCGAGGACCAGAGGCCTTTTAAAAAGATGTTCGAGCCGGGGCATCCCGATGCTGACAAGGACGGGTATGTGACTTACCCCAATGTTAACGGTATTGAAGAAACCGTCAATCTTATGACTGCTTCGCGGGCATATGAGGCTAATCTGACGGTGATCAACTCTTTCAGGGACATGTATTTAAGGGCTTTGGATATTCTAAAGACATAAGCTAAAAGTGTATGATATAAGCAGGAGGTATCAGGATGAACGAGATTAAAAAAATAAACGAGGTTTCTCAGTCCGTCTCCGGAATTTCAAAGACTACCCCGAAGCCTGAGGCCTCTTTTGAGGACGCGATAAAGGACGCTTTGAAGCAGGTGTCCGAGATACAGAACGAGGCGGAAAAGGCGATAGAGGGCTTTTCGAAGGGTGAGGTAAAAGACATACATACGGTCGTTATAGCTATGGAAAAAGCCGATGTGTCTCTTCAAACGCTTATGACTGTAAGAAATAAGCTCCTTACCGCTTACGAGGAAGTGATGAGGATGCAGGTTTGATAATACCGGGTAAGGGCTGCTTATGGGATTGACCGACGTTATCGATCAGATAAAAGACTGGCCTTTAAAAAGGAAGGTCGCTCTTATTTTCTCTGTTGTGCTCAGTATTGCCCTGATAGCCGGGATTGTTATGTGGAGCGAGAGGATCGATTTTCAGGTTTTATACAGCAATCTGGGGACCGAAGATGCCGGACAGGTTGTTGTCAGGCTGAAAGAAATGAAGGTCCCGTACAATGTCGAAGGAAATGTCATCTATGTGCCGAGCAACCGTGTCTACGACCTCAGACTTGAACTTGCATCGCAGGGGGTTCCTCAGGGCGGAGGGGTCGGATTCGAGATATTCGATAAGACGCAGTTGGGGGTCACCGAATTCGTACAGAAGCTCAACTACCGCCGCGCATTGCAGGGAGAGCTTTCAAGGACCATAAAACAGCTTGCAGAGGTTGACCAGTGCAGGGTCCATATAGCAATTCCCGAAAAAACCATTTTTACAGACAGGGAACAGCATCCGACCGCTTCTGTGGTGCTTAAACTCAAGGGCGGAAGGGTGCTGAACAACGCCCAGATCGGCGGCATAGTACACCTTATAGCCAGCAGCGTTGAGGGTATGAGGCCTCACGACGTCACGGTCATCGACAATATGGGCACACTGCTTTCTAAGAGTTCAGGTGCTTCGGGCGATTCGGCTGCAGATTCCAAACAGTTGGAATACCAGAAGTCGGTAGAGAAAGAATACGAGAGCAGGCTGCAGAGCATGATGGAAGGCGTTATTGGCCGCGGAAAGGCGATAGTAAGGGTCGCTACAAAGATAGACTTTACGCAGATAGAAAAAACAGAAGAGAGATACGATCCCGATACTATAGCGGTGAGAAGCGAACAGCGCGTTCAGGACAAGAGCAGCGGTCCTTCATCCGGCGGCGGCGTTCCCGGAGTTATGTCCAACCAGCCCGGCTCAGGGCAGAGCGGAGCGGGCGGCGGAGGCGCATCTGCACAAAAACAGACGGAGAGCATCAATTACGAGGTCAGCAGGAGCGTCAGTAAAATACTTCAGCCGAGAGGCGAGGTCAAGAGCGTATCAGTTGCCGTTCTTGTCGACGGCACATACAAGAAAGAAAAAGATAAAAAGGTTTATGTGCCCAGAAACGAGGCCGACCTTAAAAAGTACGATGAACTGGTAAGGGCCGCTATCGGTTTTAACAAAGACCGTGGGGACCAAGTCATAGTTTCTAATGTATCTTTCGAAGAATCCGTCGAAGATATAGTGCCCGAAAAAACGGATTACATGAAGATAGTGTCGTCTGTTTTGAAATATCTCGTCCCGATCATCGTAGTTTTAATACTTGTTCTTTTTGTGCTCAAGCCGATTATAGACATCCTGAAGGTGCCGGTGCGCAGGCCCGAGTTTGCGCCGGAATCCATTTCGATGGGGGTGGGCGGGGGTAAGATCCAAGAAGAAGTCTCTCCGGACGAGGTTGTGAAAGATCAGGTGTTAAGTATCGTTAAACAGGACCCGCGAAAGGCTGCAGGCGTTCTTAAAGAGTGGATGTCGGAATAGATAGATGAAGAAGCTTTCGGGAGTAGAGAAGGTTGCGGCTTTTCTTTCTATGGTCGGAGAAGAATCGGCCACCCAAGTCTTTAAACATTTGGACCCCATGGAGCTTTCCAGAATAGTCCCTATGATGTCGAGGGTAAAGATATCCCCTGAAGAAGCCATTTTTGTTATCCGGGAATTTTATGACAAAACAGGCAGCGCCATGCTGGCTGTCGATGATGAATACATCAAGAAAATACTGACCAAGGCTTTTGGAGACGATCAGGCCAAAAAGCTGATGGACAAGATAGAAAGCGGGGCGAGCGCCTTCGATGTTTTGAGGTGGCTCGATTCAGGGGCCATAGCCAGCATGCTTGCGCGTGAGCATCCACAGACGATAGCGATAGTGCTGGCGCATCTCGAACCTACTCAGGCTGCGGAAGTTCTTGCTAAACTTCCTGAACATATAAAAATAGACGTTTCGCTTAGGATTGCGAGTCTCGACCAGATATCCCCTTCCATTCTCGAGGAACTCGAAGATGTGCTTCAGAAGCAGCTCCATACATATACTCGAGGCAGAAAAATCGGCGGTATCAAAACTGTGGCCGAAATACTCAACCAGCTTGACAGGGCGTCGGAAGACCTCATTATTAAAAATATCGAGGAGAAGGACCAGATTCTTGCGGACGAAATACGGAAACTTATGTTTACGTTCGACGATCTCGTTCACATAGATGACAGGGGCATTCAGATGGTCATGAAAGAGATAACCACCGACGATCTTGCGCTCGCCCTTAAAATGGCCTCCGAAGAGCTCAAAACCAAGATATTCAAGAACATGTCCCAGAGGGCGGCACAGATACTCAAGGAAGAGATGGAGGCAAAGGGGGCGGTCAAGGTTTCCGATGTCGAGAAGGCCCAGATGAATATCGTCAGGGTTGCGAGGAGACTCGAGGAAGAAGGCAAGATCGTGATCGGAGGCAAGGGTGGAGAAGAAGTCATCGCCTAATGATGACGCGTCCGTCGTTAAGCTTTACGCGCCCGTGCAGTTCGAATCCTCATCCGAGATAAGGGCGAAAGAATTAAAGACCGAGAAGGATATTGTCGAAAGAGTAAGGCTTAAAGAAAAGGAAGGATACGACAAAGGGTATAAAGCGGCCTACGAAAAAACTTTGGGAGAGGCCAAAGCCGAGATAGATGAGAAGCTTAGGGGTTTGGAGAGCCTTATAGCTTCTCTCGAAGATTTCAGCGCTAAGCTTGTAGATAAGCTTATGCCCGAGATTATTTCACTTTCTTCTACTATAGCCCGGAAAGTGATCCTCAAGGAAGTGTCTCTCGACAGGACTATAGTAATGAAGGTTGCTGCCGAGGCGATAAAAAAAGTGTCCGAGCGCGATGAGCGCATCGCAATAAGGATCAATCCTCTCGATTATGAGTTGATGGTGGAAAACAGCGAGTTCTTTAAAGAACTTTCCGGTCTCAAAGATATTGTCATCGAACCTTCACACTCAATTTCGAGGGGCGGTTGTTACATAGAAACGCAGACCGGAGAGATAGACGCGAGAATAGAGGAGAAGTTTAAGGAACTCGACAATGTCATCGACACCGCCACAAATAGCCAAGTGTAAAGAATTCCTGAAAGACGCGGACCTTGTCAAAATTTACGGCAGGGTTACGCGCGGTGTGGGGCTGATACTTGAAGGACAGGGGCCCAAGACGAATATCGGGGACATATGCCAGATCCAGTCCAACGAGGGCAAAGCCGAAGAACACGGTTCTTTTATAGAAGCGGAAGTAATAGGTTTTAAAGAGGACAAGGTGCTGCTTATGCCTTTGGGGAACATGGTCGGTATAGGGCCGGGTTCAAAGATAATAGCGAGAGGCAAGCAGAAATATATCAAAGTAGGCGACGCGCTTTTAGGAAGGGTGCTGGACGGTCTCGGCAATCCTATCGACGGCAAAGGCAGTATATCCGGACATCTGTACCCGATTTATAAAGAGCCTATAAACCCTTTGTACAGGAGGAGGATAGTCGAGTCTCTGGACCTCGGTATAAAGTCGATTAACTGTATGCTTACTATAGGCAAGGGGCAGAGGATAGGCATAATGGCCGGCAGCGGTGTGGGCAAGAGCGTACTGCTGGGCATGATGGCGAGGAATACGACCGCTGACGTGAATGTCATAGCGCTTATAGGAGAGCGCGGAAGGGAAGTCAGGGAATTCATAGAGAAGGACTTGGGCGAAGAGGGCTGTAAACGTTCGGTGCTTGTGGTGGCGACCTCGGACACTTCGCCGTTGATGAGGATAAGGGGCGCATATGTCGCAACCGCAATCGCGGAATATTTCAGGTCGCAGGGGAAGGACGTGCTTTTGATGATGGATTCTCTCACGAGGTTTGCCATGGCGCAGAGAGAGATAGGACTTGCAGCCGGAGAGCCGCCTACGACCAAAGGATATCCCCCGTCGGTCTTTAATCTGCTGCCTAAATTTCTCGAACGCGCCGGCACATGGAGCAGCGAAGGCACAATAACCGGTCTCTATACGGTGCTGGTCGAGGGCGATGACATGAATGAGCCTATAGCGGACGCCGCACGTTCGATCCTCGACGGGCATGTTGTTCTTTCACGGGAACTTGCGAACCATAACCATTATCCGGCCATAGACGTGCTTCAGAGTGTGAGCAGGCTTATGAAGGACATTACCGGACAGAAGCACAGGGCTGCTGTGGAGAAGGCCCTTGAAATCATGGCTACGTACAAAAGATACGAAGACGTCATAACCATCGGAGCTTATAAGGAAGGCACGAACCCGAAACTCGATTATTCTATCAGGATGATGGAAAAGATAAGAAATTTCTTAAAACAGGATATTTCCGAGAGGGTTACTTTTGAGGATGGTATCGCAAGACTTACCGGTCTTTTCGAACAATAAGGGTTGATCTATGGCAACGCCGATCGAAAGTCTGTTGAATCTTAAAAAATGGGAGGAAGATGAGGCGAAGAACAGGTTTGCCATGCGTTTGAAAGAGCTTGCTGTCGAGGAAGGCATCTTGGCCCGACTCGAGCAGGACTATGCTTTGTCCGCCCAAAAAGTCAAGAATTGTTCAGATGAGCCGAAAACAATAGATAAGCTGCAGGAGCTTCTTGTCTTTATAGAGGGGTTGTTGTACAGGATCCACAGTCAGGAGGAAGTGATAAAGATCAAGGGGCTCGAAGTTGAGAGGGCCCGTCTGTTGTTGACAGAAGCCACAAAGGAAAGAAAGACCTTTGAGAAGCTGGATGAAAGACAGAAAGATATTATTAAAAAAGATATGGAACGTAAGGAACAAAAAATAACCGATGAGCATGCTTCTGCAAGGCATGGTCGAAAGCAGGGCGGTGAGACAGGTTAAGATGCCGGGGAAAAAATTATTTATTTTTACAATGACCCTCGTATTGGGGGTCTTGTTTTTTTCATATCCCGATTCATACTCTATAGATACAAAAGAGGGGCTTGATGCAGGCAAGTCCCCAAACGACAATTTGACCGGGCAGGCCAAGCTTCAATCTATGAAATCGATAGAAGAAGAGCGTTTATCGGTTTTGAAGGCTGACATCAAGAAAGAGATGGAGCAATTGACCAAGCTGAAGAAAGAGGTCGAGGATGCCAAGAGAGAGCTTGATCAAAAGAGACAGGAATCCCTAGACAAAATAGTAAAAATTTTCGAATCGATGCCTGCAGAAGATGCGGCGCGTAGGATAGAGAAACTTGATGAGAATAATTCAGTACTGATACTGAGTTCGCTTAAACCTAAGATCGCCGGAAAGATCCTTGCGCAGATAGAAGTCGATATGGCCGCATCCTTATCAAAAAAGATGATAGCAAAGAGCAGGGCCTCGCAGGAAAAATCTTCCCGGTAGGAAAAAGTTTCATCCTTTTCTTTCTCTTTTTCGCATTAAAAACACAAGTTATCTATAAAAAACAATCGATTGTCGATCTGGCACGTCTATTGCAATTATCATTATTGATTTAATGAAAATTCGGAGGTGACTTGATGTTGACACCGGCGGTAAATGTTGAGGCTGCAGTAAAAAAATCCGATATGAAATCTTTTGGCGTGGATTTGCAGAGTACGGCGGGTCCTGATAATGATTTTGCAAAGAACCTGAAAGTGTTGCTTTCGGGCAATGAGGTAAACAAGGATTCTCTGGTTGTTGATGCAAACGGCAATCAAGTCAAGGTCATGGATTTGATGCAAAATATATCTAAGGACAAAAATATATTCGGGGAAGATGTTATAAGTATTTTGGAGCAGTTGATGGCCCAGTTTCAGTCAGGCAGCGGCATTCAGTCCGGTTTTGTGGTCCGGCAAGGTCCTGTTCAATCCGGACAGGGGGCCGTTCAGCAAGGGGAAGGCATGGCCGGTCTTATGTTTCCGATGCTTTCGATGGTGAATGCGTTCAAACAGCCCCCCGCCAATACGGAACTTAAATCGTTAATGCAGGCTTATTCCGCAAGTGACGGAGCAATTGAGCTTGCAGAGGCGTTTAAAGGTGTGATGAAGGCGGATACTGCAACGCCTGTGATGGACAATTCAGGCAAGATGGATATAGCTGATTTTAAATTGCTGCTCGGCGATGCGAGCAAAGAGCTTCAGGCTGTAAATGTGGATGTTAAATTTACGGTGCTTGGGGACAAGGAGTTCTCGTTGATAGATGCCATGTCTAAAGATACGTCCGCCGAAAGTCTGCTTAAAGAGGCAGGCCTGACTGTCTTAAAAGATGAGGGGCCGTTAAAAACGGATGCAAACGGCAATTCGAATATGTCGGCCTTGGCTGCGGCCGGGACAGCTTATAATGACAATAAGAATGTAACCGTCAAAGACGCTGTTAATGTAACGAAGATCAAGGATATAGATGTGCCGATTATGAAAACGATCGAGGGGGGCGGGAAACATCTCTTGGTAAGACTCGATCCACCTGACCTCGGAAGCGTGCAGATAAAGTTATCGATGGACAACGGCGTGCTTAGGGCCGACTTTAAAGTCGAGTCTTCGGCCATAAAAGATTTGTTTACCGCAAACATGCCTCACATAAAGACATCCCTCGAAAATTCGGGACTGAAAGTGGGCGAGTTTTTCGTGGATGTCAGTGAGGAAGGTTTTTACTATTCGGATGACCGCAGTCAAGGCGGCAACAAAGACGACTCTAAGCAGCAGCAACAAAACCAACAGCGACAGGCAAAAGACGAAAAGCTCAGCTTTTCGGACCTTTTCGCTTAAGGAGGAAATAAAATGTCATTGACAGCGCCTATATTCAGCGACCCATTGTATTCGAGCAGCGCGAAAAATTCAAAAACGACAGGCAGTAAACAAGATGTTTCTTCCATGGGCAAAGATGAATTCATGAAACTTCTGCTCACACAGATCAAACATCAGGACCCGCTTAATCCGCTTGAGGACAAAGATTTTGTGGCCCAGCTTGCCACATTCAGCAGTCTCGAGCAGATGACGTCTATGAGCAATAATATAGCTTCGTTTTTGAAGCAGCAGCAGCTTTCAAATGCGGCTACGGCATCGTCTCTTATAGGCCAGAGCATTTCCAGTTTGGATAACGACAGCGGCGTGGTCAAGAGTGTTGTTGTGGATGATAAGGGGGTCTATCTGACGGTAAACGGCAAACAGGTCCCTTTCGATAGGGTCAAAGAGATAAGAAATCCATATATTGTTTAAAGGAGGGGCATCATGAGTATCTTGACATCATTATTTACCGGAGTCAGCGGATTAAACACTAATGGTCAGGCCTTGTCCATAGTCGGCGACAATATTGCCAACTCAAATACTGTGGGCTTTAAGGGCAGTAGGTCTATTTTCGGCGACGTATTAAGTCAGGCCTTGGGAGGAAGTTCAGCCGTTCAGATAGGAAGAGGCGCAAGTATGCTGAGAACGCAGGCCTTGTTTACGCAGGGCAACTTCGAGACCTCTAACAATCCGCTGGATATGGCTGTTGACGGCGAGGGGTTCTTTGTTGTCAAGGAACCTACCGGTGGTACCTTTTATACAAGAAGCGGTCAGTCGGGTCTCGATAAGGACGGATACATAGTGTCCCCGACAGGTCTGAGATACCAAGGCTATCTGTACGATGCAAACGGTAACTTTACAGGCTCGTTGGGGGACGTCAACGTAGCTACGGTCAACAGTAATCCGAGCGCATCGAGCCAAGTGAATCTTGAAGCTAACCTAGATTCGAGGGAAAGTATTAAGGCAACGGCATGGTCTCTGGTTGCCGCATCAGGGCCGGTTTCAGGTTGTTATAATTTTAATACGACCATGACCGTATATGATAGTCAGGGCAATGACCATCCTGTGAGCATATACTACAGGAAGACTGCTTCAAACACATGGGATGCCCATTTTGTCTATAACAACAGCGCTACAAGTACCAACTATGTGGAAATCGATTTTGACGGGGGCACTGCAGGCACACAACCGCTTACGCTTACGTTCGATTCGAGCGGCACTCTGACCGGTGTTGATATAGTCGATACTGCGCCTCCGGGTATTGCAGCGCCTACAGCCCCTGCTGCAAAGAATGCTGTTTTTGATTTTACCTCTTGGGTGGGTGGGGCCGCAACTCAAACTATCGCTATCAGCATGGGCTATAACGGCATAAACACGACCCAATACGGCTCTCCTTCTACCATGGTATTCCAGAACCAGAACGGGTGGACTGCCGGTTCTCTCAGGGCTTTGACCATAAGCAGCAATGGCGTTATAGGCGGTGTCTTTACCAACGGTCAGGTCAAAAATATCGCTCAGGTTGCTCTTTCTAGGTTCGTTTCTCCTGAAGGGCTCACTAAAATGGGCAAGAGTTTATATGCACAGTCGTTCGATTCAGGACAGGCTGTTATAGGTACGCCCAATACCTCGGGCAGAGGCGGTATTCTCCCTAACACGGTCGAATTGAGCAATGTCGATATTGCCGAGGAATTTGTCAGAATGATTGCTGCGCAGAGAGGCTTTCAGGCAAATGCAAGGGTCATCACGACATCGGACAATATGCTTGCAGAGGTTACCAATATAGTCAGATAATTTTTAGCCTGTCTTTGTTTGCTTAGGTGACGGTTGGATGCTCTCTTTAAGCATCCAACCGTCATTGTATTGACTATACTCCTTCCTTTTTCTAATAAACCATATTAAAATCAATCAGTTATTGTTTGGCATATTATGTGCAAACAATTAAATGGCAATTTGTATAATTTTAAGCATATGGAGGGGACATTATGGCTGATGAAGAACCTAAAGAAGGCGAAGTTCCGGTCGAAGCGGCGCCTAAGAAAAAAGGAAAACTTTTAATAATAATTATTATAGCCGTAGTTTTGTTGGTTGCGGGCGGGGGCGGGGCTTTCTTTTTTCTGAAAAAATCAGGTGGCGGCGAGGGGAAAGATGCCAAAAAAGAGGCCGATAAAAAAGCTGAAGAAGTAGTTATGTACCCTATAGATCCTTTTGTTGTAAATCTAAGCGATCAGGGCGGAAATAAATTCCTTAAAGTTACACTTCAACTTGAGCTTGCCAATGCAGGACCGCAAACTGCTGAAAAAACAAAGCTGAAAAATCCTCAGTTGAGGGACGCTATTATCACTTTGCTCACTAGTAAATCGGCTGAGACATTGGTATCCCCTGAAGGAAAGTTGCAGCTTAAGGATGAGATATCTGTCAGGACAAACCAGATATTAGGAGAAAATGCTGTTAAGAATGTCTATCTGACAGAATTTGTAATGCAATAAAAACTTTATATGTAGATGTTTAACTTATTGTTTTAAGAGGAGATAATGGAAGATATCCTATCGCAGGATGAAGTCGATGCGCTACTTAAAGGTATATCTGACGGAGATGTAGAAACCGAAAAAGTAGAGGAAGTTTCGGGTGTAAAACTCTATGATTTTAGCGGTCAGGAGAAGATTGTTCGTGGCAGAATGCCGTCTCTTGATATTGCCAATGAGAGACTTGCGAGAAATTTTCGTCTATCGCTTTCCGCTGCAATAAGGCATATGGTTGATGTTACGAATGTTAATGTAAATATAACTAAATTTTACGATTTTATGAGGGGAATACCTTTTCCCTCAAGTATCAATGTGTTCAAGATGGAACCTTTAAGGGGATTCGGGCTTTTGGTTTTTGATGCCCCGATGATTTTTACGCTTATCGAATTTTTCTTCGGTGGTACTGGAAAGGGACATTATAAGCCTGAGGGCCGTGAATTTACACCAATTGAACAAAAAATCATACATAAAGTTGTAATGATGTTTTTTAGTGACATGGAAGAGGCTTGGAAACCTATTTATCCTGTTATGCCTAACTATGTAAGATCTGAAATGAATCCTCAGTTTGTAACAATAGTAACGCCTGTAGACGTTGTTATTAAAGTTGAATTTATCCTTGAAATCGAAGGCAAACAGTGCAGGATATTTTTATGTATCCCTTATGGAACGGTTGAACCGATTAAAGAGAAACTTTATAGCGCTTTTTCTGCCGACAGGGATGAGATGGACCAGAAATGGATTGAACGATTACGTGAAAGATTAAAAGAGATCCCTTTGAATTTTACCGCAACTCTTGGTAGTGCCGTGGTTTCGGTTGAAGATATTTTAAACATGCAGACCTCGGATATCATAATGCTCAATAAAAGGGTAGATGAAGATATAGATATAGATATAGAAGGTGTACCTAAGTTTCAGGGGAAATTTGGTATTTTTAAGGGATCATACGCATTAAAAATAACTCAAATCATTTAGAAACAATTGGTTAGGAGGCAAAATGTCAGAAGATGTTAAGGATTTAAACATGGAGGAGTTTGGCTCGGAAGACCAAATGCAGAGGGTACAACAAAGAGATGTTAATTTTATTCTTGATGTACCGCTTGAACTTACAGTTGTGATAGGAAGGACAAAGATACTTATTCAGGAACTATTGCAATTGGGGCAGGGGTCGGTAATAGCGCTTGAGAAACTTGCCGGCGAACCGATGGAGGTATATGTAAATGACAGACTTGTCGGAAGAGGCGAAGTTGTTGTTGTAAATGAAAAGTTCGGTATAAGGGTAACGGATATAATCAGCCCCACAGAAAGGGTGAGATCGTTAAAGTAGCATATTAAGCATAACGGAGGAATAAACTTGGCTTTTGAGGTGTTGAAAATTCTGCTTGTTCTGATAATTATACTTGCCGGATTATATATGTTCTTACGTCTGATAAAACAAAGGGTAATGCCACAAAAAGGTTTTATAGATTTAATATATTTTTATCCCTTGGGAACAAAACGAGGCATAGGAATAGTTAAAGTTCTGGATGAGTATTTTGTTTTGGGTATAGGCGATCAAAATGTTTCCTTGATAGATAAGTTAAATCCCAAAGTTGCAGAAGCATCACTAAATGTAATGACAGAAAATAATGTACAGAGTTTTAGTATAAAAGATTTGTTTAAAAACAAAGGAAAACTTATATTTTCTTCATTTTGGTTTTTATGCGGTCTTTTATTTTCCGAAACCGCTTTTTGCGCACCTGCACCGCCTGCTGTAGGTGGGGGGATACTCGGACTTAATTCACCGCTTGAGATATTACTTTTTTTTACTTTGTTGTCAATTTTGCCTGCAATGTTGGTTATGTGTACATGTTTTACAAGAATAATAGTTGTTTTGTCCTTTCTAAAACAGGCTATGGGCACGCCTCAAGCCCCCCCTAATACAGTTTTGATAGGATTGGCGCTTTTCATCACTTTTTTTATAATGTCGCCAGTATTTGACCGTGTATATTCAGAGGCTTATCTACCATATACTAAAAAACAGATTGATGCTGAAACTGCGTTGAACAAGGCGAGTGTGCCTCTAAAAGAATTTATGCTTAGACAGACCAAGGAAAAGGATCTGGCGCTTTTCTTAAAGATTTCAAAGAGCGAAAGGCCTGCAAGCCCCATGGATTTACCAATGAAGGTTGTTGTCCCTGCTTTTGCTATCGGAGAACTTCAGAAAGCTTTTGAGATAGGATTTCTTATCTATTTGCCTTTTCTCGTTATTGACATGGTTGTCGGCAGTATTTTGCTTGCTATGGGTATGATGATGCTCCCGCCTGTTATGGTCTCATTGCCCGTGAAACTTCTTTTGTTTGTATTGGCTGACGGGTGGGAGCTTATCATAGGTTCTTTGATAGGGAGTTTTAGATGACGGTCGAGCTCCTTCAACAGATATCAAAGCAGACGTTCGAAACGGTTTTGATGGTTGGCGGACCGGTTCTGGTTGCCAGTCTTGTTATAGGTATTTTAATCAGCTTTTTTCAGGCCATGACTCAGCTTCAGGAGGCTACAATAACATTCGTGCCAAAGATAATCGCCGTTTTTTTGACGCTTTTGATCGCATTGCCGTGGATGGTCAAAATTATGGTTTCGTTTACCAGAAACATTTTTGAAAATATACCGCTCTATGTGAGATAGATGATATGGAACTTCTTAATATAGTCAATAGCTACTCAGGAAAACTTATCCCGGTATTCATAAGAATCGCTGCGATGTTCTCGTTCATCCCTTTTTTCGGCGCTAAGGCGACCCCGATGATGTTTAAGGTGGGTCTTGTTTTGGCCTTTAGCCTTTTGGTTGCGCCCTTTGCCAAAGTTAATGCCGAAGACCCGTTCAGGTCCATATTGGACGCAATATTTGTGGGTATGGCGATGGGACTTGCAGTAAGGATCATATTTGGCGCTGTAGAGATGGCTGCTCAATGGATAAGTTTACAGATGGGATTCGGTCTGGCGGCTGTTTTTAATCCACAGTTCGGCGAGACTATGGGGCCGCTTAATTTTTTCTATATGTTTCTGACCATGGTCTTTTTTTTCGCTCTCGACATACACCATCATTTTATCGAGGGCATAGTAAGAAGTTTCGAAATCGAGCAGGTCCAATACAAAACCATATTCCAGACTATTATAAATCTTAATACATTGCTCTTCCCTCTTGCATTCAAGATAGCCGCGCCCGTAATAGTTGTTCAGATGCTTGTTAACGTTGCGATGGGTTTTTTGTCTAAGGCGATGCCGCAGGCCAACATATTTTTTGTCAGTTTCCCTGTTTTGCTTGCGATAGGGTTTATTTTTATCATTGCGTCACTGTCATTGACTTTTATGCTCATTTCCAAGGCTTTCCTCAATATGAAGGAAGCTATCTTTTTGTTTACGAGGTAACGGATGGGTGCCGAAGACGAAGGCCGCACAGAAGCCGCGACACCGCGACGGCGCGACGAGGCCAGAGGCAAAGGGAACATAGCAACGAGCAGGGAGCTTATAAGCTTGGTTCCTTTATGGGTGCTGTTTACCTTTTTTTCTTTCACCGGGATCGCTTTTTTCAATACGATGGTCGTCTTCTTTAAGTCTTCTCTTAAGAGGAGCTTTGAGACATCGTTGAACGATGCGTCGCTGATGGAGATATTCAAAACGGATGCTGTTCAGTTGGGACAGCTTATGCTGCCTCTTTTCGGGTGGATGATAGTTCTGTCTATTGTCATACACCTTTACTCAACTGATTTTTACTTCTCTACCGCAAAAATGAAGTTTGAAAACGCAGGATTGCTCAACCTTAATCCTTTGAATTTCATCAAAAGAATGTTCAGCAAAACCATGGTCTTCGATCTCGCAAAGGGTTTCTTAAAAATGATCGTCCTGAGTCTTATACTCTATTTCATACTTAAAAAAGAGATTTTGACACTGCCGCTCCTTGTAGACATGGACATCTTGTCTATAGCAGGAATTTGTTTCGGGCAGATAAATAAGCTCATTTTGATTTCGGCCGTAGTGCTTAGCTTTTTCGGTATCGTGGATTTTTTTTATCAGCGATGGCAGTTCGAAGATAGTCTCAAAATGACGAAGATGGACATTAAAGACGAGATGAAGTCTTCCGAGGGGGACCCTAAGGTAAAGGCGAGGATCAGGAGCCTTCAGAGACAGATGGCGATGAAAAGGATGATGCAGGAGGTGCCCAAGGCGGACGTGGTCATAACCAACCCGACCCATTTTGCGGTGGCGCTTAAATATGACACATCGAAAATGGTAGCGCCTAAGGTGGTCGCCAAGGGCGCAAATCTCGTTGCCGAAAGAATAAAAGAGATCGCTAAAAAGCACAAGGTGCCGGTCTTCGAAGACAAGCCTCTGGCGCGCACGCTTTTTAAGATCGAAATCGGGCAGGAGATCCCGGAAGTGCTCTATAAGGCGGTGGCCACGATACTTGCGAATGTCTATAAGATGAAGGGCAAGAAGGTCAAGAGATAAGCGATGATGGACGCATTGTTAAAAAGAAGCGATATGCTGCTTGCAGTAGGCATAATGACCGTTCTGGTCATTATGATACTCCCTTTGCCGCCGCTGCTGCTCGATTTGGGTTTGACGCTGAGCATTACATTGTCTGTTGTTATTTTGCTCATATCCGCGTATGTTATGAAACCGTTGGAATTTTCGGCCTTCCCTTCGGTCCTGCTTATAACCACTCTTCTCCGGTTGTCGTTGAATATTGCCTCAACAAGGCTCATACTCCTGAGGGGGGATGAAGGTGTAGAGGCTGCCGGAAAGGTCATCAAGTCTTTCGGTCAGTTTGTGGTCGGCGGTAACTTTGCAGTAGGTCTGGTGGTCTTTATAATCCTTGTGGTTATCAACTTCGTTGTAATAACGAAAGGCTCCGGAAGAATTGCCGAAGTGGCGGCGCGTTTTACATTGGATGCTATGCCCGGCAAACAGATGAGCATAGATGCCGACCTGAATGCGGGCTTGATCGATGAAAAGGAGGCGCGTAGGCGCAGGGAAGAGATCAAGCGTGAGGCCGATTTTTACGGGGCAATGGATGGCGCGAGCAAGTTCGTAAGGGGCGACGCAGTAGCTGGAGTTATTATCATGCTTATAAATGTCATCGGCGGATTTATGATAGGCGTGCTTCAGAAAAACATGGCGCTGCTGGAAGCCGCCCAGACTTATACTATTCTCACGGTCGGAGAGGGCCTCGTAGCACAGATACCGTCGTTGATCATCTCGACGGCCGCAGGCGTTATAGTATCGAGGGCCGCTGCTGAAGCGAATATGGGAAAAGAGGTCATAGGTCAGTTGTTCTCTAATCCGAAAGTTTTGGGCACTGCATCGGCAATATTGGGTTTCTTCGGGTTGATACCCGGTCTGCCTCATATACCGTTTCTTATGACGGCCGTAGTTATAGGCACCGGAGCGTATTTGTTAAAGAGCACACCACCTGCAGAGGAAGCGCCCCCTCCTCAGGAAGCGGTGAAGCTTCCTGAAACACTTGAATCTCTTTTACCTCTCGACCCTCTTTCTCTTGAGATAGGGTATGCACTCATACCTCTTGTCGAAGAGGGGGGCTCTCTGCTTGCAAGGATCAAGGCCATAAGAAAACAGATGGTCACGGAACTGGGTTTTATAGTTCCGCCTGTCCATATCAAAGACAATCTTTCTCTTAAGCCTACGGGATACTCGTTTCTTATAAAGGGCGTAGAAGTGGCTTCGGGCGAGGTCATGCTCAATAAGTATCTGGCCATATCACCCGGGACCGAAAGGGAAAATATAGACGGGGTTTCAACTGTTGATCCTGCCTTTGGACTTAAGGCGAAATGGATCGATGAAAAGGACATGGAACGGGCGCAGCTTGCCGGGTACACGGTCGTAGATGTTTCTGCAGTAATAACCACACATCTTACAGAGATAGTCAGGAACTATGCCCACGAACTTCTGGGTAAACAGGACGCACAGAAGCTTATAGATACCATTTCAACTACGCATCCTAAGGTTGTGGAAGACCTGATTCCGGGCTCTTTAAGTCTTGGCGCAGTGCAAAAGGTGCTCCAGAACCTTATAAAAGAGAGGGTCTCCATACGCGATTTGCAGACCATACTCGAGACTCTTTCTGAGTTTGCTTCATCCACAAAGGACCCGGATACGCTTACTGAATATGTAAGACAGGCCCTTTCGAGGAGCATTACCAAGCAGATACAGAATTCGGACGGGAACATTTCCGTTATAGTAATGGACCCTAAGGTTGAACGCTCTGTAATGGAATCAGTTCAGACCACTCCTCAGGGCACATATCTGTCGCTCGATCCCGCTGTTATGGAAAAACTGAACGAAAGCATAAGGGGCAATTTTGAGGATGCCGTAACTAAGGGCTTTGTTCCGGTAATACTATGTTCTCCGGCAACAAGACGTTTTCTCAAGAGAATTGCCGAAAGGATTTCGGCAAGCATTGCAGTGGTATCTCATGGAGAAATATTGCCTACCGCCAAGGTTTATTCGATAGGCACGGTGAAGATTGATTAATGGGGGGAATGAATGAAATTTAAGAAATTCGTAGGGCGGAGCTTTAAAGAGGTCATGGAGACAATTAAGCAGGAACTGGGGCCTGATGCGATAATTGTTTCTCACAAGAAAATAAATTCCGGACCCTTCGGTATAATGAACAAAGATGCCATAGAAGTTACTGCGGCTATAGATGAGACGACCGCCGCGCCGCCCCCGCGTAATTTCGAAGCATCAAATATTTCGGGCGCCCATGAAATAATGCAGGAACTTAGGAGCCTCCGCGACGAACTCGGTTTTTTAAAAGAGACGTTAAGGCCGATAGTTCCGACATTGAGGGTCGGCAAGGACAAGAAAGGGCTTTTCAATCTGCTTGTAAGGCAGGGTGTCGATACGCATTTTGCGATGATCCTTCTTGAACGGGCAAAGGAATCGATAGACAGCCTTAAAGAGGTGATAGGCGGTGATTTGAAAATAGACGGGCTTAAACAGGCCGAGGAAAGGGGGCTTGTTTTTTTAGGTCCTTCGGGCGTCGGAAAGACCACCACTATGGCCAAGGTGGCCCGGATGTTTGCGGACAAAGATAAGCAGGTCAGCCTTGTCTCGCTCGATGAGGACAGAATAGGCTCTATCGCGGAAATGAAGATGCTTGCAGGCCGTTTAAAATGTCCGCTTAAGACCGTAAAGAAGATGTCAGATCTTCCGAAAGTGGTCTATAAGGACATACACAGGGGACCTGTTTTGATCGATACTCCGGGGCATTCGTTCAGGGAAACATTGAGCGATATAAAAGAGATATTCCCGTCGGGTTTTCCGCTCAAGAAATGCTTTTTAATGGATGCATCTATAAACACGGATGCTGCTTTAAAGGCATGGAGGAGTTGTGATACCGACACAATAGATTCGATAGGTTTCACAAAGCTTGATATGGCGACTCAATACGGGGGCCTTTATAATCTTTCACTAATGACCGGCAGGCCTCTTTCTTTGGTGACCACAGGGCCTGATGTGCCTGATGCCATAAGGGTTCCGTCCTCCCAATTCCTTGCGGGACTTGTGATCGGAGGGGTTTAATGAAAATAGAAGGGCCTAAAATAATAGCGGTATCCAGCGGTAAGGGAGGGGTCGGCAAGACCAATTTTGTCGCCAACCTTGCGCTTCTTTACGCAGGGATGAACAAGAAGGTGGTGATATTCGATGCCGACCTAGGTTTGAGCAATATAGATGTGTTGTTCGGGTTAGCGCCGAGATTCAATCTTAAACATGTGTTTTTGGGCGAGAAAAAATTCAAGGACATTATCATTAAGGGACCTTCAGGATTAATGATAATTCCGGCAAGTTCAGGCGTAAGGGCCTTGACAAACCTAACGGTCGAACAAAAGCTCAGGCTTATTTCGGAGGTTGAAAACTTCAGCCCGGAATGCGATATCTTTTTGATAGATACAGGGGCCGGTATATCGGACAATGTTCTTTTTTTCTGCGGTGCTGCTCAGGATGTTGTGGTTATAGTAACACCCGAGCCTACGTCCCTTGCGGACGCTTACGCTCTTATTAAAATATTATCGAGGGATTTCGGGGGTAAGAGTTTCAGGATACTTGTCAATACCGCAAGGAGCGAAAAAGAGGCGCATGATACGTTCAGGAAGTTGTATATAGTGGCCGACAAGTTTTTGAGTATTTCTCTGGATTATCTGGGGTACCTGCCTTTTGACCAGCACGTCAAGGACTCTATAATTGCCCAGAGGGGATTTATAACGATGTATCCGAACAGCGGTTTTGCTAAAAAATTGTCCGAAATAGGCAGAAAACTTTTTGATGCAGGCTTTGAGTACGCAGAGGAGAAGGCTTCGAAAGCTAAAGCAGGGGCCAAGAAGATACCTGTGCAGTTTTTTAAGAAGGCGTTCAGGGTTGACTGAGAGCGGGCATGTAATGTGATACAATTTTATAAATGGGCAAGGTAACTAAAAAACAGAGGGAAAAGATAGTTGAACAGTTCTTGCCTCGCGTCAAGTATTACGCGGGCAAATACGCTTTCGGCCTTCCTCCGGGGCTCAGCTATGAAGACTTGGTGTCCGCAGGCATAGTGGGGTTGCTGGAGGCCGCGGAAAGATATGATCCGGAAATGAATGCAAGTCTGAGCACTTTTGCCGATTTCCGTATTCGCGGCGCCATAATTGACGAGGTGCGGGCCATGCAGTGGGCGTCCAAGGACGCCCGTAAAAAACTGGATGATGTAAGGCAGACTTACTCTGCAATGGAAAAAGAGATGAACCGGAGCGTTTCCGATGAGGAAGTTGCAGAAAGGCTGAACCTTACTCTGGATGATTTATACAAAACGCTTTCCACGGCAAACACCCTCAATATGCTCAATATCGACGACATTGCGGTAAATACCGACGGTGAAACTCTGGATATCCTCGAATGTGTAGCGAAAGAAGATGACACGGATGTTATAGAGCAACTTAACCTGAAAGAGCTCAAAAGCGTTCTGGGAGAGGCCATCAACGAGTTGCCGGAGAAAGAGCGTCTTGTTCTCACGCTGTATTATTATGAGGAACTGACCATGAAGGAAATAGGCAAGGTGCTGGATGTAAGCGAATCGAGGGTTTGCCAGCTTCACGGCAAGACGCTTTTGAAACTCCGCAGCAAGGTGGAATCTTTCCGTAACGGCAGTTGATTTTTTCAACCCTGCGTTGTCCGTTTGTTGAGGATTTTTTCTGTATCAAGATAGTATAATGTATCTTTAAGTTAAGGTATACGGTTCTGTTTCGTAAATCAGGATGAAAATTCAGTGCAGTTGTTTTGATGAATTTTGGTAAATTTCGATTAATGAAGGGACGAAAGATGGCTAAGAATATCAAGAAACTGATTCAAAAGCTGTCAAACAATGATGCCTCGGTAAGAAGGGCGGCTGTCGAGGACCTCTCTGAAACCGATGAAAGGGCCGTTTATCCTCTGATTAAATGCCTCAATGACGACAATGCAGGGGTCCAAGACGCGGCTATGAGGTCACTCATGGCTATAGGCGGCGAAGTTACTGCCTATATGGTGCTTCCGCTGCTTAGAGAGAATACCCTGCTTAGAAACACCGCCTTGATCATACTCAGGGATTTAGGTGAAATCTCTGTGCCGCTGCTTTATGCCCTGCTTAAAGATAAAGACGAAGATGTAAGAAAATTCGCTATCGATCTTTTGGGGGAGATAATTACCGGTGTAGATGCGTCCAGACTTTTACCGAGTTTTAAGGACCCGAATGCCAATGCGCGTTCGGCTGCGGCAAAAGCGGTAGGACTGCTCGGATATATGGAGGCTTTGCCTTATCTTGTAGAAGCGCTTGACGATGAAGAATGGGTCTGTTTTTCTGCGCTGGAGTCTCTCGGTCTCTTGAAAGCGGAGGAATCGGTCGAAAGTATTGCTGCCCTTTTAGAAAAAGGCTCCGAGGCTGTAAGGTTCGTTGCGATAGAAACGTTAGGACAGATAGGTTCCTCGAAAGGCAGTGATTTTTTGAGGGGATATCTAGCAAAGGCGTCGGATGACGAAAAGAATGCTGTTATAAAGAGCCTGATACAGATCGGAGTAACGCCCGATATGTCCGAAATATCCTGTCATCTGCTCCCTATGCTCAAAGAGGGCGACTGGGATGACAGGGAAGTGGCGCTGAAAGGTATAGTTGATCTCAAATGTACGGGGGCGGTGCCCCTTCTCGTAGATATAGCGGGCTCTCTCGATCCTTCGATGCCCGGCAATGAAGAAAGACTGTTTGACGTCAAGAACACCCTTATGTCTATCGATTCCGAAGACGAACTGATCAAACTTCTCGACTCGCAGGATCTCAGATATCGCGGGAAGTCTTTTGCGATAGAAATATTAGGAGAGGCGGGGAGCAAAAAGGCGGTTTCAAGGTTGTTGAATTATCTTAACGACATGCGCAGAGACCTTAGAAGGGCGTCCGCAGAGGCGCTAGGGGAAATTAAGGACCCTGCCCCGGATGCTATTAAAGGTCTCTTGGACGCTTCTTATCAGGATGTCGATGCTCATGTCAGGCGCACCGCTATAGATGCCCTAGGCAATATAAAGTCGAAGGCTGCGGTAAAGCCTTTGCTTGAACTTATGGAAGTTGAGCGGTACCGGGATGTGCTTGAAAGAATAGTAAAGGCCCTTTTAAACATAGACCCCGGATCTTTTCTTGCCGGCATAGACGGGTACAATGTGGTAGTCAAGGAGATAATAGCTGACACAGTCATGGATCTGGGAGTGCTGTTCAAGCTTTCCGAAGACGACGCAAAAAACGTAAAAAGCTCGGCAATACACAGCATGGGCAAGGTCGGCACTGCGGAGGCGCTGCTAAAACTTTCGTCATTTCTTTCGGACAGCGATGCCGATATCAGAAGGGCCGCTGTTGTCGGTCTGGGTGAGGCGGGTTACTGTTCACAGGAGTTGATAAACGCTCTTCACGACTCGGACCCATGGGTGAGGTTTTATACGATAAAGAGTGTCGGTTTTTCTTGCGACAGAGAAAGGTCGCTGGAATTGATAAAGGACATGCTTAAAGATGAATTTATTCCGGTTGTCATGTCCGCTATAGACGCGATTTCGAACATCGGCGGCAGAGAGGCTTATGAGGTTTTGAGCGTCTATGAGGAGCATCACAATCCCGATGTCAGAGAGAAGATAAGGGAGGCGCTGGACGCGATATGAACCTTGTCATGACCGAAGACATTTTTAAGCAGATCCGTGATTTCATATACGAAAAGAGCGGGATATTCATCCCCGATAATAAGAAATATTTTCTTGAAAACAGGCTCGGCAGAAGGGTGCAGGAGAAAAGCCTTAAAGGGTATGAGGATTATCTTTATGTGGTCAAATTCGGGGCTGACAAAAACGAGATGGTCAAGCTTTTCGATCTGGTCACTACAAATGAAACATTTTTTTTCAGGGAGCCGCAGCAGTTCGATGTTTTTACCGGAGAACTCTTTAACCGCATAACCGCTGAGAACGCAAAGGGCGGACGCAGGGACATCAAGATATGGTGCGCCGCTTCCTCCACAGGGGAGGAGCCTTATACAATAGCCATGCTCCTTCTCGAAAAACCCGAGGCAAAAGCCCTCAGGACCGAGATATATGCTTCCGATATCAGCGAATCCGTGCTGGCTTCGGCAAAGGCCGCATCATACGGTTCGTATGCGGTCAGGAATATATCGGAGCTCTATATGAAGAAATATTTCAGCGTTACGAATCAGCAGTACCAGCTTTCTTCATCCGTCAAATCGATGGTCAAGTACATGAAGATAAATCTTATGGATGACAAGGACGTCAGGGCCGTAAGGGGCGTTGATGTCATCTTCTGCCGGAACGTCCTGATATATTTTGATGAGAAGGCCAAACAAAAGGCTGTTTCTTTGATGTATGACGCGTTGAGACCTAACGGTTATCTTTTTGTCGGCACTTCCGAGAGTCTGCATAATATTACAAGGGCTTTCAGGCCGGTAATTATCAACAAGGTAATCGTTTATCAAAAAGTATGAGATCGAAAGTTAAGATGGGGAGGCTCGGATGAAAATACTGATCGTTGATGACGACAAGACTACAAGAAAACTGCTGTCTCTTTACCTTAAAGGCAAGGGCTACGAGATTGTGACTGCCGAGAACGGGTTGGAGGCCTTGGAAAAAATAGGCACGGAAGGCATAAACCTTATAGTATCGGATATGAACATGCCGTACATGGACGGGATTGAACTTACGAAAACCGTAAGAAAAGACCCTGCTTTGTCGGGCATGCCGATTATCATGGTCACCACCGAGGCCGATGAGGACGAGAAGAAGAAAGCGTTTGAGGCAGGTGTAGACGATTATCTCGTAAAGCCTACCAATGCTGAACAGATAACTGACGGGATAAAAAAGATACTTAAAAAAATGTTCAAAGGTGGAGGTGCAGCTGATGTCTAATTTGAATGTGACCCTTAAAGTGCTTGTGGTTGACGACTTCCCGACTATGAGAAGGATAGTCAAGAACCTTCTGAAGCAGATAGGATTCGAAAATATCGAAGAGGCTGAAAACGGACAGCAGGCCTTGGATAAGCTGCGGGCTGGTGGTTTTGGCCTTCTTGTGACCGACTGGAACATGCCTGTAATGGAAGGCATAGACCTGCTTAGAAACCTTAGAAAAGAGCCTAACGATAAAATAAAGGATATACCGGTGCTTATGGTCACTGCCGAAGCCGAAAAAGAAAAAGTAATAGAAGCCATTAAGGCCGGAGTCGACAACTATATAGTCAAGCCGTTTACAGCGGAAGTCCTTAAAGAGAAACTGGACAAGATCGCGGACAAAAAGAAATCTTTGAAGGCAGGGGGCTAAGATGGCTGATGAAATGGATGAAATAATATCCGAATTTGTCACCGAAGCCGAAGAGACGATAGAAAAGATAGACCCCATGTTCGTCGAGCTCGAAACGAGGGGGCACGACAAGGACATACTTAACGAAATATTCAGGGGCATGCATACTCTTAAGGGCGCTGCCGGTTTTCTAGGCTTTCAGCAGATTGTCGATGTGGCCCACAGGTCCGAGAGTATCATGAAGAAACTTCGTGAAGGCGAAATAGCCCTTTCGCGTGAGTTGATGGATGTTGTTTTCCAGAGTGTCGATGTCCTCAGGTCTTTGATCCATCATGTCAAGATCAAGGATGGGGTTGAGGAGGACATTTCAGGCATAACCGGCAGACTCGATCTCGCGCTGGATACTGCGGTGTCTGCAGGCAGCGCGCCTGCCGCTGCGGCTGAAACGCAGGCCGCACCCGTTACTTCTTCTGCAGCGGAAGAGCAGAAGCCCGAACAGGCAAAACAGGAGGCGGAACCGGTCCAGTTTTCTGCCGTGACCGAAAGCAAAACTGAACCCAAAGAAGAAAAAAGACCGGCTGCTCCTGCTCCTGCCGAGGAGACGGTCCAGCAAATATCCAAAGAAAAGGAAGTGGTGGCAAACCTCAGGGTCGATGTATCTAGGATAGATAAGGTCATGGATCTTGCGGGCGAAATCGTTCTTGCGAGAAACAGATTACTGAACCTTGCGGCCAAGCTTGATGCAAGTTATTCAGGCGACAGAAACGTGGAAAGCATGCTGGAGACCACAGCATTTTTGGACAGAGTGACCTCCGATCTCCAGCTTGCCGTAATGAAGATGAGGATGCAGCCCATTCAAAAAGTGTTCGGCAAGTTTCCCAGAATGGTCAGGGACATGTCCCGCACCCTAGGCAAAGACATAGATCTTGAGATGTTCGGCGAAGAGACCGAAGTTGACAAGACGGTCATAGAGAATATAGGCGATCCCTTGGTCCACATCATAAGAAATTCGATAGACCATGCGATAGAGTTCAGCGACGAAAGGGAGAAAAAAGGCAAACCAAGAAAGGGCAGGATCATACTCAGCGCCGAACAGAAAGGCACTCAGATTATCATAGAGGTGGCGGATGACGGGAAGGGGATAGACGTTGACGCCGTTAAACGTAAGGCCATTAAAAACGGACTGATAACCGAGGACGAGGCCTTGAAAATGTCGGACGATTCGGCCATTAATCTGATATTCCTCCCGGGTTTCTCGACCAAAGAGGTCTCCACAGAACTCAGCGGACGCGGCGTGGGAATGGATGTCGTTAAAACCAACGTGGCCAAACTGAACGGCTATTGCGAGGTCATGACAAAGAAAGATGTAGGGTCGACCTTCCGCATAAGCCTGCCTCTTACCTTGGCGATACTGCAAGCTATGATGGTGCGTATCGGTGAAGAATATTACGCTATTCCTCAGTCTATGATCGAGGAGACGCTCAGGGTCAAAAAGAGCGATATAAAGGATGTGACCAAACAGAAGGTCCTGACTATAAGAGGCAGGGTGATACCTCTTTTCGATATGTCGGAAATTCTGGGTGTGCGTAACAGGCAGATGTTGGACACGGAAAACAGGTATCTGCTCGTTGCGCTTGTAGGCGACAGACGGTTCTGTATGTCGGTCGACGAACTTCTAGGTCAGGAAGAAATAGTGATCAAGATGATAAACGGGATAGAGTCCGAAGAGTGCGGAATATTAGGGGCCACAATAACAGGAGACGGCCGCGTTGTTTTGATACTCGACCTTGCTGTGATTTCCCGCACCATATTCGCCACCGTAAATAAATAATAAAGGAACACCGGGAGGATATATGCAGTATATAGGGTTTACCATGTCGGGCAATGAATACACGATTCCGATCTTGAAGGTGCAGGAAATAATAAATCTGCCTTCCATAACGAAACTTCCCCAGTCGCCGGATTATATCGAGGGTGTCACAAATCTGAGGGGCCGTATAATACCCGTGGTCAACCTCAAAAAACTTGTAGGCCTTTTCGGAGAGATATCCGAGATTACGACGGAGAAGGTCATAGTGGTTACGAGCGGCAGGATGACTTTCGGTGTGCTGGTTGACGGCATAACCGGCGTGGTGACCATAGAACAGAATGCAATAGAACCTGCCGAGAATTTTATGCAGACCCACATTGCGCAGGTCGAGGGCGTAGCAAAGGTTGACGACAGGCTTATTGTCCTGCTCGACACAAAAAAACTTATACCTGTCGAGGACGCAAGTCTTTTTGAGGACCAGATATACGAGGTCGGAGAGCAGATCGGCGACAAGGTGGAGGTTGTCAAGAAGATAGAAGGCATGGGCGGAGAGATGGTCGTTCGTGAAATTCACGATGCAAAAGAATTTTTCGAAAAGAAGGGCATAGCGGTCGATGACCCTCGTTATGCTCTGTTCGATGAAATGGTTTCTTTTATGAATTCAGTCACCGGACAGGATTACGATAAGGCGGATGAAGCCATCCAGAATATAATGAACAAAGGACAGAGCGATCTCTTCAAAGAGGTCGGCAAGGTCACGAGGAAGCTTCACGATTCCATCAGGAGCTTCAAAGAAGCCCTCGATCCGAGGCTTAAGGACATGGCTTCCTCAGAGATGCCTAATGCCGTTGACAGGCTTAAATATGTTATAGAGAAGACCGAAGAGGCTGCCAATAAGACTATGGGGATAGTAGAGAACAATATCCTCGTGATGGATGACCTTGCCTCACATATCAGAAACCTTACCGGGCCCGAGGAATCGGTTGTCTACATAAAAGATTTTAAAAATAAGCTCGAAGATGACTTTACCGAAATATTGACCACACAATCATTTCAGGACCTGACAGGGCAAACCATAAAAAAAGTCATAACGCTTGTCAGCGAGATAGAGGATGAGCTTGTGAAGTTGATAACCACGTTCGGAGTGAAGGTTGACGCAGGGGTAAAGGCGGAAGCCGTTAAGGCCGAGCAGGTCTCTCAGGAAGGCGTCGATGATCTGCTTAAAGATTTCGGTTTTTAACCTCTACTATTAGACGGGGAGGAATTATGAGAAGACTGTTGTGTGTCGCTACGGTTGTTTTTATGCTTGTTTCTTTAAACGCTTTTGCCGAAGAGATCAGGATCGGCGGGGGCGGGGCGGCCATGAATACCGCTTTCAGACCGGTGCAGCCTCATTTTGAAAAGGCGTCGGGAATTAATTTGTCGCTGTTTCAGAGCACTCCTAAACACGGTTTTATTGAGCTTGCGAATGGAAAGGTCGATGCTGCCGTTGCCGCTGTTTCTATTGAAAGCATGATAGGCGGGGCCGAGAAAGACGGAGTGAAGGTCAATGCCGCAGATTTTAAAAAAACTGAAGTGGCGCAGAACAGGACCGCGATACTGCTTCATAAAAGCAATATGGTTCCCAAACTTTCCAAGGACCAGCTTAAGGGCATATTTACAGGAAAGATCAACAACTGGAAGGAGGTCGGCGGAAAGGACGGGGCCATTATAGTTGTGTGGGGAAAGGCAACGCCGGGACAGAACGCCCAGTTTGTAAAGGAGATCCTCGATGGGGAGAAGGTCATCAAAGAGGTGTTTGACGTCACGGATTATGCAAGCATAAAAGAGAGCGTATCAACCACTCCTGAGGCCATAGGCATAGACCCCATAGGGCTTGCCGACCAATCCGTCAGGGTCCCGGAAACTCCGGCGTTGTTAAGTCCTATTATTATAGTCACCAAAGGCGAGCCGTCCGCAAACGTGAAGAAACTGATAGATTTTATGAAGGGCGCCGGCGCCCAATATATCAAAAAGTAGCTTAAAGGGGGAAAGAGCATGAAAAGTTTCGTAAAGGTTTTCGTACTGATATGTCTATTGGTTTGGGCCTCTTCTGCCACGGCTTCCGAGCTAAAGCTGGCAGGCGGGGGGACCGTCGAATCCACTGTTATCAAACCTATCAAGGAGCCGTTTGAGAAGGCCACCGGATTAAAGATCAATTTTCTTAAGGTCGGCTCCAAGCATGCATTTGCCGAGCTTCTGAAAGGCTCTGTAGATGCGTCCACCGCGGACGTGGATTTCGAAGGGCTTATGAATATAGCTAAAAAAGAGAATATGAACGCAGGCGACCCGTCGGCTTACAAGCACGTTGTCATAGCTAAAGACAAGATGATCGTGTTTCTTAATAAATCGAACGGCATAGCCAAACTCAGCAAAGACCAGCTTAAAGGCATATTTACGGGCAAGGTGGTAAACTGGAAGGATGTGGGAGGCAAAGACACCCCGATCATAGTCGTATGGGGAAAACTCTCAACAGGCACGAACAGTCTGTTTACAAAAAATATCCTTGACGGCGAGGCGGCTACAAAGGATGTTCTTGAAGTAAATACGGCCGATGATGTTAAAAAGCAGATCATAGATACGCCTGAGGGCATAGGCTTTGGTCCGATCATTATGTCCGACGATAAGATCAAGGTCCCTGAGACGCCAGAAGTCGGAAGACCTCTCATACTTGTGACCAAGGGGGCGCCTTCGGCCAATGTGCAAAAACTTCTTGATTTTATTAAGACGGAAGGCCCGAAGTATATTAAGTAATTTTTCGAGTGCCGGGCGTTCGTGCGCCTGCGAATGCCGGCAATTAAATTAAGTTTGGAGTGGGACGTAAATTATGACTATAAAAAGAAAGCTTACACTGAATCTGGTTCTGGTTCTGGCCATACTCTGTGCGGTCGCGGGCACAAGCGTTGTCGGGATGAACTTTGTGAAGAACAAGCTTTCATACCTCACAGAGAGGAGCACTCCTTTCCAGTTGAGGACGGTGGAGTTTCAGCGTGCTATTCAGGGAGCGACTTCGGACCTCATTAAGGTTGTGCTGGCGGACAATGTAAACGACTACAAGAACCTGAGGACAGAGGCCGAAAAATCGCTCGACGAGGTCAAAAATACGCAGAGTTCTCTCGATGCGCTTACGGGCGGGGCCAATATAGGTGTAAGTGAGGAATTGCATAAGATCGGCGCCGAGATTTTTAATATCAGCGAAAACAAGATAAAGGCAGAAGAAGAGGCGCATATTGCCAATAAGGCCATTACGCAGAAGATGAAGGAGTCTTCGCAAAAACTTAAAGAGCTCGATGCCAAGATCAAGTCCTTGCAGTTGAACAGGCAGGGCGCCCTAGTATCTTCCATGGAAGATACGAAGAATATCACTACCAAGCTTAAGGACCTTGAGTCTTTAAAACTTATCATCAAAGATCTCCAGCTTGTCTTTGTCGAACTGCAAAAAGCCTCAGATAAAAAGAGCCTTATAATCGGCAGGAGCAAGGCCAATGCTACCTTATCAAAGGGACAGCAGATAGATTATGTCCAGACGCAGAAAGAGTATTCAAAGCAGTTAAAGTCCGTAGGCGAGAAAATCGAGGAGATTACAAAGCTCCAAATGGCCCTTCTTTCCCAGCAGACTGAGGACCTTAAGAACCAGTATGAAAACCTGAAAAGGGACATCGGGGAACGGGTTTCGGTCCTGAGCCTTTCGGTCGAACAGGAAGCAGGCAATGCAAGTGAAAAGTATTCATCGGAATCGAGCCGACAGACAAATGTATTCGGCCAGACGAACGTTGCCAATAATGTCCTTGTGAGCAATTCGGAACTGCTTGCGTTAGGTCTTTCTATAGAAGGTTTGTCTACAAGGCTTTTTTCGGTCAACAGCCCCAAAGAGGTCGAGCCTTTGGTTGTTGATTTGAAGAAATCCTTTGAACGTGCGGAAAATGTGCAGAAACTTCTCGATAAAGGGATGAAACAACTGGACACAAAGGAAGAGCTGAAAACGCTTCAGGCGATTATGGTTTCATTGAATTCTATAAAAAGCCTTTTGTTTGCTAAAGACGGGGTTGTGGAAAAGATCAAACATGACCTGACAATGAAAGAAAAGGCGGCCGAGGCAACGGCGAAACTGCGCGAGATCGTGTTGAAGCAGGCGGAGAAGAGCAAAGAGTCCGTGAGCACGGCAAAAGGAGAGCAGGAAAAGGCCATAGGCACAGTGAACAGTATGATAAGGTTCAGCCTTGGACTCACTATCGCCATAAGCATAGCGGCCATAGTGTTGAGCATAGGTTTTGGAGTATGGATATACCGTTCTATAGACAAACCGCTCGAAGCTATCATAAAAGTTGCGGATGAGATAGCCTCGGGCAATCTGGCCTGCAAACTCGAAACTCAATCCGAGGACGAGATCGGAAAGCTTTCCCAGAGCATGCAGAAGATGATGCAGTCTTTCAGCGATGTCATAAGCAAGATATTGACGTCGGTAAATGAAACCGTGCAGGTGCTGGACGGTTTGAGACAGGAGGCGCAGAAGAGTTCGGACGGCGCGCAGGAGCAGGCCGGACAGGCCCATCAGATCGCTACGGCGGCCGAGGAGATGAGCCAGACCTTCGGCGATATAGCAAAGACAGCCTCTTCCGCTGCCGGGTCGTCTTCCGATGCAAAGCAGGTGGCCAATGCCGGGCAGCAGGTGGCTGATAATGCTGTCAGGACAGTGGAGACCGTACACAAGTCTACACTCGAACTTTCTTCCATGATGACCAAACTGAATAGCCGGGTAAGCGAGATCGGCGAGATAGTGACCGTAATAAAAGACATTGCCGATCAGACCAATCTTCTTGCCCTGAACGCTGCGATAGAGGCTGCGAGGGCAGGGGAGCAGGGCAGGGGTTTTGCCGTAGTTGCGGATGAAGTAAGGAAACTTGCCGAAAGGACTATCGCGGCCACAGGGGAAATATCCGAGAAAATAGGGGCGGTGCAGACCGAGGCCGGACAGACGAACAAATCGATGAAGACCGCTTCGGACCAAGTCAATATGATCACAGGACAGATAAAAGAGGTCGGCGATTCTCTTTTGAATATTGTCAGTTCCGTAGAAAATGTCGGAGACCAGATAGCAAGGATAGCGACTGCGATGGAAGATCAGACGATGACGGCCGAAGAGGTCTCGAAGAATGTGGAAAAGACTGCCGGAATTGCAACGGACCAGAAGGAAACGGCGGTCAAGGTCATGCATGACGTAAGCGGTCTGATAAAGGTGACAGAAGAACTGAGGGTGCTTACAATCAAATTCAAGGTGGGCGGCAATGAGCTGCTTATGCTGGATTTGGCCAAAGCCGACCACAGGCTGTTTGTAGGAAAAGTCGGGGCGTTTTTGAGAGGGGAAGCCGATATGGATCTTAACAGCCTTCCTGACCACCACGCATGCCGCTTCGGCAAATGGTACGATACTGAGGGAAAACGTTTATGCGGCAATCTCCCGAGTTTTGTATCGATAGACCCTCCTCATGAGCGGTTTCATGCCTTGGCCAGACAGATGGCCGAGACTTATAAGTCCGGCGATAAGGTCAAAGCTGACGGATTTTACAGGGAGATGTTGACCCTGTCCAAACAGATCGTAGATCATCTCGAAGAGATAAAGAAAGAACATAAAGCATATTGAAAAGGGGTTTGATTAATGGTTAAAGTTCTTATTGTCGATGATTCCGCGTTTATGAGAAACGCATTGACCAGCATGATTTCGTCCGATCCGGAGATAAAGATTGTGGGCACTGCGAGGGACGGGATTGACGCGCTCGAAAAGATCGCGTCGCTTAAGCCTGATGTGATAACTCTCGATGTAGAGATGCCGAGGATGGACGGGCTGACCACTCTAAAACATATTATGGAGCGTGACCCTGTTTCTGTAATCATGGTCAGCTCTCTTACCACGGACGGGGCCAAAGTGACCCTTGACGCACTCGACCTCGGAGCGGTTGACTTCATACCGAAGAACCTTTCGGACCTTTCCATCAATATCGTGAAAATAAAAGAGATGCTGGTGGACAAGATAAAGCAGATAGGCAGGAAGGGCAGACCTAAGAAGCGGCTCCCTGTTTCTCCTAAACCGCTCGTCTCTGCGGCTGCGCACGAAATCCCGAAGGCCATGCCGTCAAAAATCACCGGAGACAGGCGGGTGAGCGTAGTTTCGATAGGCACGTCAACGGGCGGCCCTAAAGCTCTTCAGGAAATAATACCTAAACTGCCGAAGGATTTCCCGTTGCCTATCCTCATCGCGCAGCATATGCCTGCCAATTTTACGGGGCCCTTTGCAGAGAGGCTTAATCAGCTCAGTGAAATAACGGTAAAAGAGGCTGCTGAGGGAGATGTGCTCAAGGGCGGTGTCGCATATGTCGCGCCCGGGAAGGGCCATATGAGGGTCAGACGTCCGAGGGGACTCGAGACCGTTATTTCCATTTCCGAAGCAAAGGAAGATTATATATACCGCCCGTCGGTCGATGCGCTCATGCTGTCAGTTGCAGAACTTTTTCCGGGAAGGGCGCTCGGTGTTATACTTACAGGAATGGGGAATGACGGGGCAAAAGGAATAGCCGAGATGAAGCGGACCGGGGCAAGAATATTTGCGCAGAACGAAGAAAGCTGTGTTGTCTATGGAATGCCCAAAGCGGTGGTTGATGCAGGCACTGCCGATAAGATATTATCTCTTGAAGAAATTGCCGGCGAAATAATTAACGCTGTTTAGGAGGGTCATAAATGAAGGCGCTGACTTCAGCCGAAGAGCTTTTACAACTTGTTACTTTTAATCTGGACAACGAGGAATATGCGGTTGACATACTTAAAGTTCAGGAAATAAACAGAATGACCGAAATTACGAGGGTGCCCAACTCTCCGGCCTATGTCGAGGGTGTTGTGAATCTTCGAGGCAAAGTCATTCCTGTGATCAATATAAGGACGAAGTTCAATCTTGCTGCGAAAGAGCCGGATTCCCGTTCGCGGATCATGATTATGGACATAGAAGGCATTACTATGGGGGTTGTTGTTGATTCTGTGTCGGAGGTGCTCAGGATCCCGGGGAACATCGTGGAACCGACACCTCCCATGGCCTCGAATATAAGCACCGAGTTTATGAGGGGCATAGCCAAGCTCGAAGACAGGCTTATAATACTTCTTGATCTAGACAGGATGCTCGGTAAATCCGATTCTGTGGCCCTGCTTGAATAAAACCGACATAGGGGTTTAACGTTTTGAACGAAGAGCTTTTAGAAAAGATAGTCCTCGAAACTATCGATATCCCAAGTCTTCCTACAGTTGCGAGCAAAGTCCTGCAACTGATGAACGATGATTTTTCGTCCATCAACCAACTAGAAAAGATCATCTCGCAAGACCAGTCTTTTTCAACGCGGCTGCTTAAGATAGCCAACTCTCCCTATTACGGAAGAGGGAAAAAAGTGGACTCTGTTTCGACCGCTATAATATTGATCGGCTTGAACACGATGAAAAACCTTGTTGTTGCCGCATCCCTTAAGGACATACACCGTAAATTCGGGTTGTTCGAGCAGCGTCTATGGGACCACAGTTTGGGCGTGTCTATCGCGGCCTCGGCGCTCGCGGCTGAAACAAGATTGATGTCAGCGGAAGAAGCGCTCGTTGTGGGGCTTATTCACGACATCGGCAAGACCATACTGAACAACAGCATGCCGGATTCGTATTCGTTGGTCATAGAGAGGGTGTATGACGAGGGCATTTCTTTTTTAGAGGCAGAGAACGATATGCTCGGCTTTAACCATTGCAATGTCGGGGGGCTGGTTGCCCGAAAATGGAAGCTGCCGAAGAACCTTGAAGCCGTCATCGAATACCATCATTCTGAAGATTTTGCTATGTTGGGCGACAACGACTTTGAGGTCCAGTGTCTCATAGTGAAAATAGCCGACGCTTTATGCCTGAACCTTAATATCGGGTTGCGCTCATCCACGGAACTGACCAATATAGAGCTTGAACGCTTAGGATTAAGCCAAGAAAAGTTCGGTGAAATTTCCGAAAAAGTCAAAACGACCTATCTGGAACAGAAATCTCAAGTCGAAGCGTAACTGCAGACTAAAAAAAATCTTTCTACTGCGTTGCGCTTCTTGTCATGTCATGTGAAGTCCTTTATATTTTGTCCGATAACTAAAGCAAGATGGCAGGATATGACGGCATAGGCAATGTTTTAGGAATAGCAGGCTCTGCCTTGATAGGGCAGGGTCATGTAACGCTTTTTTCGCGTTTAAACAAGCCGGCAAAGAAGGTCACCCGGGAGCGAGAGGTTTCAAAGCCCAAAGAGGAAGACAAATCTTCCTCCGAAGGTAAAAAAGAAAAACAAGGTATAGATATCAAGGCATAATTTTCCCGCGCACGGAAAACAATTCCTACCTGCAGACGTTTCGACTTGCGAATGACCCCTAAAAACATAAGAAAAACAGCGTATTAGAATTGGCATCAATATTGCTTTCTTTCTTTAAATACTTGAAGAAAGAGGGCTGGATGCAAAAGGGAATATATGTGGCTTTGAGCAGCGCTGTTCTAAGAAGCCGGGAACTTGAGTCCGTAACTAACAATCTTGCCAATGTAAGCACGGTCGGATACAAGAAGACATCCACATCCTCCCGTTTTTACGATATTCTCGAGGGTGTGGACCTAAAGCCTGATGCCGCCTATCCCAAGGCAAGGGCGATGACCGATTTCAATAAGTATCATATAGACACATCGGAAGGAAACATAAAGACCACCGGCAACCCTCTGGATTTGGCGCTTATGGGGGAGGGTTTTTTCGTTGTTCAGAAAAAAGGACAGAATTTCTATTCGAGAAACGGGGCCTTAACGCTCGACAAGGACAATACCTTGATGACGGGGAACGGGTATAAAGTCCTTGACACGAACGGGAAACCGATAACTATCGAAAATAACGGCAGTTTGAGTATAGCCCAAGACGGAACTATCAACCTGAACGGAGAGGTCGTCGGAAAGTTCAAGGTGGTCAAGCTGAAAGAGTTGATGCACGAAGGCGATTCTCTTTATTCAGGAAGTGAAGCAGGGGCCTCAGCCGCCGATGTGGTGCAGGGTTCGCTCGAGATGTCTAATGTAAACCCTGTCAGGGAGATGGTCGGTGTAATAACGGCCCTTAGACAGTATGAATCCGCTCAAAAAATAATACAGAACTTTGAAGACCTCTCAAAGAGGGCCTTCGAATTGGCAAGGGCATAATGAAGGAGGAGTTGGAATGATAAGGTCTCTATTTACAGCAGCAACAGGGATGCAGTCGCAGCAGATAAACGTAGATGTAATAGCCCACAACTTGGCGAACGTTAATACCGTAGGGTTTAAAAGAAGCCGGGCCGACTTTCAGGATTTGTTGTACCAGACCATGAAGGGGCCCGGAGCTGCGTCGGGTGAAGGCGTGCAGGTGCCTACAGGGATACAGGTCGGATTGGGTGTAAAACCTGTAGCCGTACAGAAGCTTTTTTCGCAAGGCGATTTTATGACCACAAATAACGATCTCGATCTGGTGATAGAAGGGGACGGTTTTTTTCAGGTTACGCGGCCTGACGGCACTACCGCATACACAAGGGCCGGCGCGTTCAAGCTCGATAAGGACGGAAGAATGGTGAATTCCGACGGATATCCGCTTACCGACGGCATAACATTCGATCCTGCCACTACAAAGATAACTATAAGCGCTTCAGGAGAGGTGAGCGCCTTTGTTGCGGGCAGTTCCACGCCGACAGCTCTAACCCCTATTACGATAGCGAAATTTGCAAATCCCGCAGGGCTTTTGTCGATAGGGAAGAACCTTTTTCTTACCTCCGACGCTTCCGGAGAGGCGGTAACGGGGGCCCCGGGCCTTGAAGGGAGAGGCACTTTGAATCAGGGTTTCCTTGAAATGTCCAATGTGAATGTTGTTGAGGAAATGGCAAATTTGATTATAGCCCAGAGGGCGTTCGACATTAATTCAAAGGCTGTGCAGGCCTCTGATGAGATGCTCCAGACCTCTGCCAACCTGAGGAGATAATTGATATGAGAACGGCCTTAATAAGCTTGCTCTGGAGCATGATTGCTGCTACGGTCCCATTTCAGGGGTTTTGTGAAACAGGCGAAGATGTCAAGCTCTTCAGCGAGGTCAGGACTATGATACAAAACGACCTTTCTCGCTCCTTGTCCCCGGATGTTGAAGTCAACGGGATAAGGGTTGTCAGGGGGGCTGATTCCGTTAAAAGCAATATGACTCTTGTTTCTGCTCGGATGAGCGGGTATTCGGGCCGGAACAAGGTGAATTACGATGTTAAAGTCAAGGACGGGGCCGGCATTGGTTACGGGATAATTGTCGAAGCCTCGTATGATCTTATGGTAGATGTTTTTGTCAGCGCCCGGGCGCTGACAAAAGGTTCGTATTTGACCCCTGACGGCATTTTCTCTCTCAAGCAGAGATTGTCAAAGGTCCCTTACGGGGCCGCTCTGCAGCGTTCGGATATCGAAGGTAAGATCCTCAAAGTGAATGTGGGACAGGGCGTTGTTTTGAAGACCGATCACGTTACAAGCTTATTGACCATTAAAAAAGGTCAGCGGGTGGATGTTGTTGTTGAAGGAAATAATATAACGCTGACAACCAAAGGCGTCCTTAGAAAGGATGCCGCTATAGGCGGCAACGCTGTTATTTACTGTGAATCTCACAAAAAAGAAATAAACGGCATGCTTGTGGATGCCGGAACGGTAAGGGTAAAAATATGAACAAAAGCCGGACATGTTTATGTGTCAAAATGGGAAAAATTTGCCTATCGGTAGGAATCTCTTTCATGTTTTTAGGATGCGCGGGGCTTAAAGAGGCGCGTGAAATAAAGGACGCGCCTATGCCTCCGAAATATGTAGAACCGAAGGAAACTAAGGAGAGATACGCTTCGGAAGGGTCTCTGTGGAGAGATAGCGCTTCTCTTTTTGAGGACAGGAAGGCCAAACGCGTAAACGATCTTGTAACAATCATTATCAGTGAGACATCGACGGCATCTAAAAAGGCCACTACAAGCGCAAACAGGGATTCTTCGGGCACGTATGCTCTTGACAATATTTTTGGGAGTACGCTGGCAAATTTGGAATTGGAGAAAAAGCTGCACCAGAAGTTGGGTGTGCCTGATATTTGGCACGGACGCCCCTTCGCGCCCTCGGCAAAGGGCAGCGCTAAATCCGACTTTAAGGGCAAAGGCGACACTACAAGGGAAGGCAAGCTCTCAGGGACTATAACCGCCAAGGTGGTCGAGGTGCTTCCGAATACGAACATGGTGCTTGAATCGCGCAAGGAAATCGTTGTAAACAACGAAAAGGAGATACTTGTTTTTAGAGGCATGGTAAGGCCGGACGATGTGTCTCCGTCCAACACTGTTCAGTCCCAGTATGTAGCTGACGCTCAAATATACCTTGTGGGCGATGGTGTGCTGGATGACAAACAATCAAGCGGTTGGCTCGTAAGGTTTCTGGATAAGATATGGCCGTTTTAACTTGGCATGAAAGATGCACTAAATCTTGTATGAAAATGAAATCGAGGCGGACAAAGATGATTGGACTAACAAAAGAAAGAAGAGCGGCAATGGATGTTATTAATGCTTTTATAATCATAGCGGTCCTCTTGCTCTCGTTTTCAGGTACCGTTTACGGGGAAAGAATAAAGGACATCGGAAATTTTTCCGGCATCAGGGAAAATGAACTCATAGGATATGGAATAGTGGTAGGGCTTAACGGTACTGGAGACAAGGACGGCACTTATATCTATCAACCGTTCGCCAATATGTTGAGCCGCATGGGCGTCAATGTCAGTCAGGCGGATATTAAGGGAAAGACTAAAAATATAGCCGCCGTAATAGTTACGGCAAAACTCCAGACAAATATAAAGCCCGGTTCTAGGGTCGATGTTCAGGTCTCTTCTATCGGCGATTCGAAAAGTCTGCAGGGCGGCACTCTGCTTATGACCCCGTTAAAAGGCCTTGACGGGAATGTTTACGCGGTGGCGCAGGGGGCGCTTTCGATAGGAGGTTTTTCGGGCGGCGGGGGAGGCGCCCAAGCTACCAAAAACCATCCGAACGTTGGAATGATCCCCAATGGCGGGCTTGTTGAAAAAGAGGTCCCTGTTCAGCTTAACAGGAAAAACAGACTGGACCTTATGTTGATGGTCCAAGATATAACGACAGCCGCGAGGATTTCGGAGAAGATAAACGAAAAACTCGGGGGGCCATACGCAAAACCGGAAGGGCCTGCCGTTATATCCGTTGTAGTGCCTGACGTCTTCAATGAAAGGGTTGTTGAATTGATGTCGGTCATAGAACTTATTAATGTTGCGATAGATGTTCCTGCGCGTGTGGTCATAAACGAGAGGACCGGCACGGTTGTAATAGGCGAAAATGTGAGTATTGCGCCGGTGGCCCTTTCTCACGGAGGGCTTACTATATCTATAAGGACCGATTATCAGGTTTCGCAACCGTCTTCCCTTGCTCCTGCTGCTGCGCAGACTGCCGTCACTGCGCAGAAAGAGGTTACTGTCGAAGAGAAAAAAGCCGCGTTAATGGAGGTAAAAGGGGCGACGATAGGCGAACTCGTAAAGGCGCTTAACACTCTTGGAGTAACTCCTAGAGATATGGTTGCGATACTTCAGGCCATTAAGGCTGCAGGCGGACTTAAAGCAGATTTGGTGATAATGTGATGAAACCCGTACCGTCGCTCAAAGATGCTTTGCATAAAGTGACCGGCTTTGGGGATGTTGCCAAGAAAGACATCAAAAGTCTATCCAAGGACGCGGAAACGCTCTTTATAAACGAATTTGTAAAGGTGATGATGGAGCAGACAAGTTTTGGAAAAGATAAGGTGGTCGGCAACTATATGCCTTTCATAACATCGGAAGTTTCGAAATTTATGGCTGAAAAGGGGATAGGAGTAGGCGGCTTCTTTATGAGAAGTACCGGCGCTGAAAGTGTAAAAAACGAATTAAAACATAGGGATTATGGGTTGAAGCAGTACTCATCGATGGGTAGCGGGGGTTAATATTAGGCATTGTTCTCCGATAATTAAGATAAGCTGCATTACGCGGCAAAATCTTTATCAGGAGGACTTAAAATGCGGATACCGGACAAAATCGAAGCAGCTCCAATCGGAGGCCTGCAAAGCGTAGCACGGGTAAGGGAAAGAGGCTTTGAGAAGACAGAGGAAGTCCAGAAAAACGATCAGGTAACTGTTTCGGAAAAGGGAAAAGAGATCGGCCGGCTTCAGCAGGAAGCGCAGAAAATACCGGATATACGGGCTGACAAGGTCGATGAAGTGAAAGACAAAATAAAGGCCGGCACCTATAACGTAAAAGGGGAGGCGGTGGCCGGGAAAATGCTAAAGGAGGCTATAATTGATTCAATTGTATGAAGATCTTCTTGATGTGCTTGAGACCGAATTCGATCTTTGCACGAAGATGCTCGAATTGTTGCAGAGGGAGAAGGATGTGATAGTTTCTCTTGATCACAAGGCCCTCGAAGACCTTTTGGCCGGCAAGCATGAAATTTCCGAAAAGATACGCATGTGCGATGTGCGCAGAGAAAAAATACTCGGCGAACTCGGATTCGGCCACATGACGATTTCTGAGGTTGCCGAGATAGCTGTGGATGAATACAAGCCTAGTGTCGACCGCATGGCTTCTCGGTTCAGGTCCGTAATTCAGAGTATAACCGAATTGAACAGATTCAACAGCCTTTTAATAGAAAAATCGCTTTACTACCTTAAGACTTCTTATAATTTTTTAAATACATTCGATATCAAACCGAGGCAGAAGGTATCGGTGGAGGTATAAATGTCTATAGGCGGGTTATTCGATATCGGCAGGTCGGCGTTAATTACGAGCAGAAGGGCGCTCGATGTTGCGGCCCACAATGTCGCTAATGCGGCAACGCCCGGATATTCGAGGCAATCGGTGGTTTTAGAGAGCATATCGGCGGGGTTCAGCGCAATGGCCGGGGTTTCGGGCAGGGGCGTAAGGGTATCTGAAATCAGCCGGATGTATGATTCCTTTACCTCTCTCCAGATCAGGACAGAAAAAGCTAATCTTGCGTACTGGGAAGACTATGAAACAGGGATATCGAACGTAGAGAGCTTGTTTAACGAGGCCGACGACAACAGTATCGGACAGAGCATAAATGATTTTTTTAACTCATGGAACGAACTTTATAAAAATCCTGTCGGTTACGCCGGCAGGGCTTTAACGATTAATAGGGGCGAGTATCTGTCATCGAGAATAGCTCAGGCAGGTACGGCCCTTGATGATGAACGCACCGAGATACTGAAGAACAGTAATGTGCTTGTTTCGGAGATCAACAAGCTCACATCCGAGATATCCTCATTGAACGAAAAAATATCTATCGCGCCCGGCCTCTATGATCTGCAGGACCAGAGAGACAGTCTGATAGAGAAACTTAACGAGACCGTAAAGGTGAATACTTTCGAGGACAATAACCACAGATACACGGTGCTTGTCGGAGGCGTTGCTCTGGTCGACGGCGCGCGTTCTTACAATATGAGCGTTTCGTCTGACAATGTCGGAATGATGCATTTTAAGGTGACACTTTCTTCAACCGAACCCGCTAGGGAGATAACAAATGACATAACCGGCGGACAGTTGAAGTCAAATCTCGATCTAAGGGATTCGGTAATTATTAACAGACAGAACAGGCTGAACGCTTTTGCGATAAATGTATCGGATTATATCAATTATTACCATAGACAGGGCTATGCCCTTGACGGTTCTACCGGCAATGATTTTTTTAGCGTGAACGGCGCGCTTGCGGACATAACCAATCCGGCCACAGGCCAGATTACAAGATTCAACGTTACGGATGTAAATGCCTTTGCAACCGATAAGGACACTCAATACACGATAGATTACAGCAACGCAGCAGGGGCGGGTTATCAGCAGGAAGGCGCCTCGGGTATCTTCTGGAGGGTGAGAGAGACCACATGGAACAGCACAACCCAATCATGGGATGCCATTGCCGATGTTCCTGTCGGAAGCGTGACTCTGGCGTACGATAACAATGAAAGCCCTAATTACAGGACGCTTTCGTTTAACGGCATAAAAGTCAGGATCGACGGTGCCCAAGCAGGCGCAGGGAGCCTTGCTGCTGCAGGAACCGGGACATTTACGCTTAAACAGAACCGCAATGCTGCAATGAGTATGGCTGTTAAATTGAATGACCCTAAACTGGTTGCAGCGGCAGCCGGCGATACGATAATTATAGATTCATCCAACGATACTATTCGTTTTACTGAAGACACGACTGCGGCTTCGCCTGCCTTTAAGACCGCAAAGATCGCTGCCGGGACGTACACAAGATATCAGCTTTCAGCGGCCGTAAAAACCGCCCTCGAGGGGGCTGATACGACCACAGCCGGCACATACACGGTGGCATACAGCGCGGCGACCAAGAAGTATACAATTACGAACGATGCAGGCAATGCAAAGCCCATACTGCTGGACTGGACGAGCACAATATCTACTGCGGCAGGGGTCATGGGGTTCAACACAACAAACTATACCCCTATCGCCGTGGCCGGCACGGACACCAGCGATTTTGCCGTTTATCCTATTTTATCGTCTTCAGGCAAGGCCGGGGACAACATGAATGCAGGCCTGATAGCAGGGCTTGCGGAAGATACGAATATTTTTTCAGGAAACAATACGTTCACATTTTATCGCACAATAGTGGATGACAGCGGTGTGGAGGCCAATTCCGCAAAGGTAAATGCCGGTTTTTACAAGACCCTTGTAGAGCAGTTGGAAAAAAGGAGACAGGAAACTTCAGGGGTAAATCTCGATGAGGAAGCGATCAATCTTGTAAAGTACCAAAAGGCCTTTCAGGCGGCCGCTAAGGTGATATCTGTGGCGGATGAAGCGTTTACAACATTAATGAATACTGTAGGCAGGTGATATTATGAGCAGAATTACCACTAGGATGATATATGACAGTATCCTCAATTCCATGCAGGATAGTATCAAAGGGTCGTTTAATATCTACGAGCAACTCGCAAGCGGCAGAAAGATCAACCGGCCGTCTGACGACCCGTCCGCAATGTCCCGGATCACCGATTACAATGTCCAGCTTTCGAGTATCAATCAATATTCGAGGTCTATCAGCGATGTAAGGCTTACGTTAAAAACGGTTGAAACATCCCTTAACGGCCTTTCTCAAAATGTCGCGCTCGTAAAAGGCGTTGCTGCAAAAACGATGGGCATGGGGGGCGTGGATAGAAAGGCTTATACAAAAACGGTTGAAAGTATAATATCGACAATGATAGATATCGCCAATACGAAATCCGGGGACAAATACGTTTTTTCGGGACAGAAAGCGGATGCTCCGGCAGTCGACAGAAATACAGGTGAATTTGTGGGTAGTACCGATTATGTGGAGGCCGAGATAGGTGCCGGCGTTAAGGTTTTGACCAATATTCCGGGCAATCAGATTTTTAGTTTTAAGCGTATTAATCCTGCTGATTCATCGGTTGCCGTAATGCCGACCTATAACTGGAATAATAGCGGCGCAATTACGCTCAATGATGCCGACCCACAATCGGGACGCTATACTGCGAACGGAAGCTTTACCGCAGGAACAAATGTTTTTACGGTAAACGGCGGCACGGTGACGATTAATGGAACTGCCGTTGCAATTGCCGCAGGCAGGACCCTCAACCAGACAGCCTCCGATATAAATGCCGCCAATGCCGGAGTCAAGGCTGCTGTGGTAAACTTCAACACTACAGGAGCTGCCGCCAATGATGATTACAGAATAGTCCTAGGTTCGACGACCGAGATGGATATAACTAAAACGACTATTTCTGTGGTTACGGCCGACGGCGCAGGCACAGGCCTTAATCTTTTTTCGAATTTGACGTTAGGGACAGACATAACGAACTATAATTACATTTCAGATCCTACAAATCCCAACTATTATAGTTTCAATAACAATTATCTCAATGAGAATAATATGCTCAGGGCCGTAAATTATCTGAAAGAGGCCATCGATAATGACGATACCCGCAGGATATCAAAGGGCTCTGACTATCTGACCAAGGTCTTGGATAATCTCAAAACCAAGCAGATAGATGTCGGTGTAAGACTGGATATGATAGAGATGGAGGACAAGTTCGAAATATCCCGTAAAAGCACAGTCACCAACAACCTTTCTGATATTCGAGATGTGCAGCAGTTGGATTATGCGCAGCTCAGCATACAGGTCCAGTTGAAGCAGCAGTCCCTTGAAAGCCTTCGCAAGCTTTCGTCGGAATTTATGGGATCGAGCCTCTTCGACTTTATTTAAATTGCCTCTATACGCGGTTTTATCATATATTTTCTGTATTCTTTTTTTTGTTTTTCAGGTCAAGGCGTATTGTTTCGATCCTGCCCACTTAGCGCAGCTTCAGCAGACCAAAAATTGTCCGAAATGTGACTTGAGCAACGCGGAACTCGGCGAGGCCGGGTTGGCAGGCGCAAAATTGGGCGGGGCTGTTTTACGCGGGGCGAACCTGTCGAAAATAGACCTGCGGGGCGCTGATTTGGGCGACGCCGATTTCAGTAATGCGGTCATGAACGGCGCAAAACTTAACCGCGCCAAGATGCTCTCGTCAGACCTTAACGGGGCCTCATTAAAAGGTGCAAAGCTTTCCGATGCGGATATGACCGGGGCCAATCTGACCGGAGCTGTTTTTTTTAATGCCGATATGAGCAATGCAAATTTGTCGGGTTGCAGGATGGCAGGAATAAATCTCGGTAATGCCAATCTTTCAAATGCGGCCATGTCAGGAGCGGACCTGACAAATGCCGACCTTTCCGGGACCGTTCTGATGAATACAAACCTTAAAGGCGCAAATTTCAGCGGAAGGAACCTTGACGGTTTGAATTTAAGCGGGGCTGTTCTAAAGGACGCAAAGTTTTTAGGTTCAAGCCTTAACGGAGCAATCCTGCTGAATGCAGACATAAACGGAGCTGATTTTACCGACGCAAGCCTTATATCGGCTGATTTCAGGGCAGGGAATTTGAAAGGCGCTGTTTTGAAAAGGACCAGATTGAACAGCGCCAACCTTATTTCTATAGATCTTAGGGATACCGATATTTCATACGCTGATTTCAGGAATGCGGCAATGGACCGTGTTGACCTGACGGGAAAGGACCTTACATCCGTTAATGTCACCGGCGCTAATTTCGATTCGGCCCTGCTTTCCGGAACAACGCTTTCCGGCAAAGACTTGGCTAAAATGAACTTTGCAGGCGCCGATTTATCAAAGGCTGTGCTTGCAAAGTCCAATCTGAAAGCAGCAAACCTTTTCAGGGCGAATCTTAAGAGTGCGGACCTTGTCGGGGCCGACCTGTCGGAAGCCAACCTGACAGAAGCTTTGCTCGAAGGGGCAATAATAAAAAACGCCTCGTTTAAAAAGACCGAACTGACCAATGCACTGTGGATAGACGGCAAGCGATGCAAAAAGCCTGCGATAGGCGACTGTAATCCCGGTGTTTTGGATCAGATACTGCCGTTTTTCAAGAGTCCGTCAAAATAGGCGATAGTTTTTCTAAGGCCTTCTTCGAGTTTTACTTTGGGTTCCCATGCCAGTTCCTTGCGGGCGAGTGCAATATCCGGCTTGCGCTGCATAGGATCGTCAGACGGCAGCGGCTTGAACGCCAGTTTCGCTTTTGAGCCTGTAAGTTCGATAATTTTTTTGGCAAGTCCAAGCATAGTAAACTCGTCAGGATTGCCGAGGTTGACCGGTCCTGTAAAATCATGCCGTGAATCCATCATCTTGACCAGACCGTCCACAAGGTCGTCCACATAACAGAAGCTTCTTGTCTGTGTGCCTTCACCGTAGATAGTGATGTCCTTGTTCTGGAGCGCCTGCATTATGAAATTCGACACAACCCTTCCGTCGTTAGGATGCATATACGGGCCGTAAGTGTTGAATATCCTCACGACTTTTATCTTTAGTTTGTGCTGGCGGTTATAATCGAAGAATAAAGTTTCGGCGCATCGTTTCCCCTCATCGTAGCAGGCCCTCGGTCCGATGGGATTTACACTGCCTTTGTATGATTCGGGCTGCGGGTGGACCTCAGGATCTCCGTAAACCTCGGATGTGGATGCTAGCAGGACCTTTATTTTCAGCCTCTTTGCGAGTCCGAGCATGTTTATGGACCCCATAACGCTGGTTTTGGTGGTCTGTACAGGGTCGAACTGGTAATGCACGGGACTTGCCGGACATGCGAGATTGTATATTTCATCCGCTTCGAGATATAGGGGAAAAGTAATATCATGACGGAGCATCTCGAAATAAGGGTTGTCCATGAGATGCTTGATATTGTGTTTGCTGCCGGTGAAAAAGTTGTCGACGCAGATGACTTCTTTGCCTTCTTTAAGCAGCTTTTCACAGAGGTGCGATCCTAAAAAACCCGCCCCCCCTGTAACTATAATACGTTTTCTCATTGTAATGTCCCCGATCTTTATTTTCTGTGATGATATATTACCATTTTAGAGTCGGTTCCTGATAAATCACAGCTGCTTTTTGAAATGATATAATTTAATATCAAGGGAGGTTGTATGCACAATCTTAATATACTGTTCTTTTTCGTTTTGTTGATTGTCCTGAGCCCTTCTTTATCATTTGCAGGAGACGAGTTTCTTATTCCTGTATCGCAACTGTATAACGTCGAAAAACAGATAAAGCACCAGAATGGGATAAGGACGGTTTCATTCGGCGGGGACCGCTATTTGTTCACATCCGGGGCTGACGACGAAGGCATAGTATGGGACACAAAAACATGGAAAAAGATCATCACCATCAAACATAAGCACGGCCCTGACAACAAGCTGTTCCCTGCGGAGCTGTCCTTCAGCCCGGACAACAGGACCGCGCTTGCGTATTTTAAAAAAGAGAGCGGCGACAAAAAAATATACCTGTGGGAGCTCGAAACGGGCCGGAAGATCAGGGAAATGGAATGCCACGAAAGCGGGATCGAATTTGCATATTTTTTGTGGGGACATCTGCCCTCAAAAATACAGTGCGAATCGGGAGATAGAAACCACGCTGCCATAATCGAGCCGGTGACCGGTGAAAAGATAATCTCGCTCAACGGCAAATATAATCCACAGACATACAAAGGCAGGCCTATAATAGCTTACGCCTTTAAGTCGCCATATGCGGCCTGTTACATAGACGAGATTCCCGGAGAGGATGAAATTGTCATACGAAATATCTCGAACGGAGAAAAGATAAAGACCTTTTCGGGATTCGAAAGCGGCATATACAACGCATACCTTCATCCCAGACATCTTTTGGTCATGTCTTTGGATAAAATCCGTCATGTCTTCGACCTGAAAAGCTTGGACAAAGTCTTACGCATAAAGGGAGATGCAGACGCTAAAGAATCCTCTTCAGGTTATCCTGCATTCTCTCTGAGCGGGAACGAAAAGCTCGGAGCATCATGCTTGTACAGGTACGACTTGCCGGTAACGCTTTGGGACATGGAAAACGGGAGGGAGCTTAGGACCATTTCCGCGCATCCGGGCGGAGTAGACAGCGCATACTTCGATTACACTTTTAAAGACGGCAGGTATCTCGTCACAAAGGGCACAAAAGACAAAACAACCTCAATCTGGGACAGCCGGACCGGAAGGCGGATTTTCTCTGTCTCCGGCGCCGACAAGTTTCCGGACGTAGTATTTGTTGATGCGGGGGAAGCTCCGAAGGTCCTTTCCTACGTTTCGTCCTACGGACGTAAAGGCGACGGGACCATGACCGTCTATGATTTGGCCTCGGGAAAGGCCGTAAAAAAGATCAACGCCCATGACGGCGGCATCAGCTATGCCATATTCTTCGAGAGGTATTTTTATACGAACGGAAGCACTGACAACACAACCATCCTATGGGACAAGAATACCATGACGAAAATCCTAAGCCTGAAAGGCGCAAAATCCGCGCCTAATGTAACAATCGGTCCGGACTACAAATTATTCTCCGTGCATGAACCCAGCTACAAAAACAAAGAGTCTTCCCTGCTCATCTTCGATTTTGCAAAAACGTCCACTGTACTCGACGAGCGGTATTATTCGTTCAAGGCTGTGATCGACGGCCTCAATCAGGAGCTGGACCAAAAAACGAAAGCGCTATACGCCCCTAAGGGAGAGTTCGAAACCACGTCCGAATACGACGGCCGCATAAAATCTGCGGACAGTGAAAAATCGAGGCTGCAAAGGGAATATCAGGCAAAGATAGACAGGGCGCTGGAGCAGTCCCGCACTGTTCTTTATCCCTACTCCTTCGACATAAAGCTCGGCAGATACGACGCGGACCGGCAGGCCTTCGATGCGGAGGCGTTAGGCCGCAGATACGAACTGAACGTCCCGAGGGCAAAGGCAGTGGAGCTTGCTAAAAACAGGGAATCCATAAAGGTCGAAGGCTCCCTCGTTTACCACAGCGCTGAATTCGCCGAACTCATCAATGCGCGGCTTCTAAACATCGTCACAAACGAGACCGTTGCGTTCGGCAAACAAACGGACGCATCAATGGCGGCGACAGGCGCAAAGGCGCTTCCTGACCTCTCGATCACCGCAATCTCGCTGACCGAGCCTTCGGGCAACGGAATACTGGACGCGGGAGAGACCGGGACCGTGGCGGTTAGGATCAAAAACAGCGGCAAGGGCGCGGCCTTCGGCGTTAATCTGTCCCTCGCCGCAAAGACCTCCTTCGAACTGCGGTTCAACGACAAGACAAGCATCGGCACTGTCGTGTCCGGAGAAGAAAAAGAGTTGGCCGTCGAGATTTCATCACCCGGGCGTTCGGCAAAGACCGAAGAGGTCTCCTTAAAGGCGATGCTTACCGAATCCAACGGTTTTGATTCCAAGCCCGTCATCCTCGCCTTTAAGGCCAAGGAATTTCAGCCCCCGAAGCTTCAGATAGCGAGGGTCTACATCGAGGATGCGGACGGCAGGCGCGTGATCTCTAGGGGCAAAGAGGCCGCTGTAACCGTTTATGTAGAAAACGCCGGAAGCGGCGCCGCGCAAGGGGTGGCGGTCGAAATGACCGTAGGCAGCAAAGATATAAAACAGTTCGGCGAAGGCAATATCCGAATAGGGTCGCTGAATCCGGGCGAGGCCAAGAAGGTTGCCTTCAGCATAGCGGTCACACAAAGATACAAAGGAGAAAAAAACCTCCCCATCTCCTTCGTTGTCCATGAGGCGCGCGAAGAGTTCACACTCAAACCGGATATAAAGCTTGCGATAGGAGAAGAAGCCCCCGACGTTAAAGTCGTAAGGGTCGAGAGCGCGGAGACCCCGGCGCAGAGACCGGCCGGAGAGGACGTCGAGACCCCGATTTCATTGAAGGCACCGGAGAGGCTCTTCGGCGAAAACGATATGGCGGTGGTAATCGGTATAGAGAAGTATCAGAACATACCCAAGTCAGAGAATTCATATAACGACGCAAAGCTCGTCAGGGCTTATCTACGGGGACTCGGGTTCGCGGAGAGGAACATCGAGTATCTTACGGATGATAAAGCGACGCGCTCTGCGCTCGAAAGGACGCTCGAAGGCTGGCTGCCGAACCGCCTGAAAAAGGGCGGCAAGGTCTTTGTTTACTATTCAGGCCACGGCGCGCCGGAACCAGCAAGCGGAAACGCCTATATCGTGCCCTATGACGGAGACCCGGAATATCTGCCTGCTACAGGCTATCCTCTGAAGCGGCTGTACGAAAGCCTCGCAAGACTCAATGCGGCTGAAACCTTCGTGGTGGTGGACTCGTGCTTTTCAGGGGCAGGGGGCAGGAGCGTTTTGGCAAAAGGGGCGCGGCCGCTCGTTATGACTGCGGAGCAATTCGCAGTACCGCAGGGTATGGCTGTGCTCTCGTCGACGCAGGGTTCGCAGATAAGCACATCCTCGCCCGAAAAGGGATATGGGGTGTTCACCTACTATTTTCTGAAGGCGCTCAAAAACGGCAAGAAAAATCTTGCTGAGATTTACGATTACATCAAACCTATGATCGAGGACGAGGCAAAAACGCTCAACGTGAGGCAAAGCCCGGCCATAAGCCCTGATATCGAGCAACTTAGAGGGAGATTCGGTTTGCAAAAGTAATCGTCTGCTTAAGCACTGAATTGCTATTCTGCCTTGCTCACATTCCAGATATTGTTCGCATATTCCATTACCGCGCGGTCACTCGAAAATTTTCCCATATTGGCCGTATTCATAATCGATCTGCGGGTCCACTCTTCTTTATCGGTATATACCCGGCTGACTTCTTCTTGGCAGCGCACGAAATCGCGGTAATCCGCCATCAAGAAGTACATGTCTCCGTAATCCAGCAGGGCTTTTTTTATAGGTAGGAAGAGGTCTGGTTTTTCGGGAGAAAAATACCCCGAACCTATCATGTCCACCGCTTTTTTCAGTTCAGCATCGTTCCGGTAATATTCGTAAGGGTCGTACCCTTTATTTCTGAGGCCTTCGACTTCTTCCACCTTGAGACCGAAGATAAAAATGTTTTTCTCTCCGACCTCTTCCATGATTTCGATATTCGCGCCGTCAAGAGTTCCTATTGTCAGCGCTCCGTTTAGCGCGAACTTCATGTTTCCTGTGCCTGAGGCCTCAAGTCCGGCTGTTGATATCTGCTCTGACAGATCGGCTGCGGAGACCACCTTTTCAGCCAGCGAAACGCAATAGTTAGGCAGAAAAACCACCTTCAGCTTCCCCTTTACATCGGGATCTGCATTGACTACGGCAGCAACCGAATTGATCAGTTTAATAGTGAGCTTTGCCATGAAATAACCGGGCGCGGCTTTGCCGCCGAATATGACGGTCCTCGGAACAAAGTTGTCTGCAGTACTCTCTTTTATCCTGTTGTAAAGTGTGATCACATGAAGCAGGTTCAGCAGCTGGCGCTTGTATTCGTGTATGCGTTTGGTCTGCATATCGAACATGGAATGCTCGTTCACCTCTATGCCGGTCTTTTGAAGTATATAATGCGCGAGCAGTTTTTTATTGTCGAGTTTCACCTTTCTCCATAAAGCGCGGAATTTTTTCTCGTCCGAGCGCGGGATGAGTTTCTTCAACTCATAAAGGTCACGTATCCAGTGAGGGCCGACGGTCGATGTAATAAGACCTGAAAGTCCCGGATTTGCCTGCAAAAGCCAGCGGCGCTGCGTGATGCCGTTTGTTATGTTCTTGAACCTGCCCGGGAAGAAGAGATCGAAATCCCTGAACAGACGGGTCTTCAGTATGTTCGTGTGCAGCGCGGCGACCCCGTTTACCGAATGGCTGCCCACAATGGCCAGATGTGCCATGCGCACACGTTTCTCACTGCCCTCCTGAATAATAGACATTCTCGAAAGCATATCGGTATTGCCCGGATAACGTTTTTCCACCTCCTGAAGGAACCGGTGGTTTATCTCGTATATTATCTCCAGATGCCGGGGAAGCAGTCTGCCGAAAAGGCTTACAGGCCATGTCTCGAGGGCCTCCGGCAGGACCGTGTGATTAGTGTAGGCAAAGGTCTTGACGCACAGGCCCCAAGCCGTGTCCCAATCCATCGTCTCCTCGTCTATTAGAATTCGCATAAGTTCGGCTATGCTGATCGAGGGGTGTGTGTCGTTGAGCTGTACCGCGACAAGGTTCGGCAGGTCCTCAAAAGATGTGTGCTTTTTTTTGTACCTTCGCATTATGTCCTGAAAAGTCGCTGCCACAAAGAAATATTGCTGCTTCAGCCTGAGTTCTTTTCCCTGTTCAGCCTCATCGCTGGGGTACAGCACTTTTGAAATATTTTCGGTAAGCACCTTTGCCTTCATCGCCCGCATGTAATCCCCGCTATTGAAGAATTGCAGATTGAAGTCCTTGCTCGACATGGCGGCCCACAAGCGCATATTATTCACGGTGTTTGTTCCGTATCCGGGGATGAGCGTATCGCAGGCCATAGCGCTTACATTGTCGGTATCAACCCATCTGCGCCTTATGTTCCCCGAGTCGTCGGTATACTGTTCCGAACGCCCATAGAACTTTACCGTGTACAAAAAATTTCGCCGTGCGATTTCCCACGGGTTTCCGTTCATGAGCCAGTTGTCGCAGATCTCGACTTGGTGTCCGTTTACTATGTTCTGCTGAAAAATGCCGTAATCGTAACGTATGCCATAGCCGTAACTCGGAATATCTAGACAGGCGAGCGAGTCCATATAGCACGACGCAAGCCTGCCAAGCCCTCCGTTGCCCAAGCCCGGATCGCTCTCCTCTTCTGCCAGCTGGTCCAGATCGAAGCCCGAGTCTTCAAGCGCCTTTCTGCATTCCTCTTCCATATGCAGGTTGATAATGTAGTTTTTTAAGAAAGGGCCGGGGAGAAATTCCATGGAGAGGTAATATACCCGCTTGGCTTTTGTATGGTAATAGGAGCGTTGGGCCGTGAGCCACCTGTCAATAAGCCGCTCGCGAACGTAATAAGCAAGCCCGTTGTAAAATGTGTCTTTTCTGGGAGGGTAAAAATCATTGCCGAGCATTGTGTTGATAAGCCTGTGCAGGTTTTTCCTGAGCGGATTGTCAAGTATTCCGACTTCGCCGGATTTTATTGTAGATTCGGTATTTTTCTTGGCCATAAAATGTCCTCCATTCGTATATTGAACAATAGTATCACCAAGAGGTGGAAAAGACAATATGCAAGAAAAATCCGTAAAGGACCGTACGAATTAAAGGGAAAATAAAAAAGCAGAATGCGGAACTAAGCAGTCTGCTTTTGATACGATATTATTTCTTTTTCGCCGCTTCTTTGATCAAGGCCTGTCCGATAACGTTTCTCTGTATCTGGTTTGTGCCTTCGTATATCTGGAGTATCTTTGCATCGCGCATCATTTTTTCTACAGGATATTCTTTCATATAACCTGCGCCGCCCATGACCTGTATGGCGTCGACCGTCACCTTCATGCACATATCGGTTGCGAATGTCTTGGCCATGGCCGATTCTTTAGAAACATCTTTGGCCCCGCTGTCAACAAAGCGCGCAACAGCATAAACGAGCGCGCGCGCAGCCTCTATCTGGATGGCCATATCAGCCAGCATGTGTTGAACAGCCTGAAAGCTTATAATCGGATGTCCGAACTGGTGCCTTTCGCGCGCGAATTTTACCGCTTCGTCAAAAGCTCCCTGAGCAACCCCTACACCCTGAGACCCCACGCCAACTCTTGCTTTGTCGAGGGTCTTCATGGCCACAATGAAGCCCATGCCCTCCTTGGCTATAATATTTTCTTTGGGTATTCTGCAGTTATCAAAAACAAGTTCCTTTGTAATAGAGGCGCGTATACCCATCTTGTTCTCTTTTTTGCCGAAGGTAAAACCGGGGGTCCCTTTTTCGACTATGAATGCTGATGCGCCTCTGGCCCCTCTGGATTTGTCGGTCATAGCTATGATTGTATAAATGTCGGCTACTTCGCCGTTAGTGATCCATTGCTTGGTGCCATTGATAACATATTCGTTCCCTTCGAGCTTGGCGGTCGTCTGAACACCGCTCGCATCGCTTCCCACATTGGCTTCGGTGAGGCCGAACGCCACCATTTTCTTGCCTGTTGCTATATCCGGAAGGTATTTTTTCTTTTGTTCATCAGAACCGCTGATTAGAATAGGGTAGGTCCCGAGCGCATTTGCGGCATAAGTCGTAGCAATGCCGAGACAGCCCCACGAAAGCTCTTCAATAGCTATGCAGAGGTCTAGTGCGCCTTTTCCTAGTCCTCCGTATTCCTCCGGCACGAATAGACCGAGCAGGTCTGATTGAGCGATGGCTTTCATGGTTTCATGTGGAAATTCGTTTTTTTCATCCAACTCAGCCCTGACCGGAACGATCTTTTCTACAGCTATCTGTCTCGCGAGGTCGCGTATCATCAATTGCTCTTCAGTGAGAAAATAATCCATTAAATCCTCCTCTACCCACTAATATCGAAATTTTCTATCAAAAGGCTTGAGCTGCCTATATTACCATAAAATCTTAAATCCGCACCAACCAACGATATGTTTCTGAAAAGGTCCGTGATATTGCCCGAAATTACAAGTTCTTTTACAGGCGGGCCGGGTTTCCCTGCATTTATCAGCAGGCCTGAAACGCCTATGGAGAACTCTCCCGAGATCGGGTTCGCGGTATGCATGCCCATAGTTTCGGTTACGTATATCCCCCTGTCAACGGACCCGACCAGTTCGTCGAACGGTCTTGAGTAGGCTTTGGAAATAGGTTCGAGGTAAAGGTTTGTCGGCCCGACCGAAGGCATGCCGTGAAAACCGCCTCTCAGCGCATTACCTGTAGATGCGGTCCCTGACTTTTTTGCCGTATATGTATTATGTATGAAGAATTTCAATATGCCGTTTTCAACAGGCGACTTGAGTTTGACTGCAACGCCTTCGTCGTCAAATGGCTTACTTCCAAGTTTTCCGTCAATAAGGCCCGTATCGATCATACTGAGCCTTTCGTTCAACACCTTCATTCCGATCTTATCGGCCAAAAGCGATTTCTTTTTTTGTACGGATTCTGCCGAGAGCGCTGCCGAGAGTATGCCCAAAAAGTCGCAGGCCACGGAATTGTCGAGTATTACGCTGCCCTTGAAGGAGGTTGTTTTTTCGGCGCCCAGCAGTTGTAAGGCCCTTCGGGCTGCGGTCCTGCCGACCCGCTCGCAGGATATTTCACTCAGGAACCTGCTGCCTTCGTATTCCCAACCCATCTGGCTCGAACCGTTCTCTTCGGCTATTGCCATTAGTTGTGCATAACATCCGGTGGACGGGTATGACGAGTTGATGCCTTTAGAATTCGCGATATGAGTACTGCTGACTGTAAAAGTGACCGAAGGGTTGCGCAGTTTTTTTATTCTGCTGTCTTCGGACATTGCGTAATGCTCTAGTGAAAGCGCGTGCCTGATAGCTGTTTCTTTGTCCATGTTCTCTATGTTTTTGTCGTAAATGGTTACCTTGGAAATATCGGAGGGTAAGGGAAACCCGAGATTGTGGTCCTGCTCCGTGTATTCGGACGCCGAAACCGCGTTTGCCGCGACTTTTTCAAAATCCGATGCGACCGTTGAGTACGAAAATCCGAGCCTGCGGTCTTTTATTACACGTAAACAATATCCGAAGGTATTAGACGATTCTATGGTTTCAGCTTCACCGTTTTTTGCTTCTATGCTTAAGCTCTCCGTCTGTTTTAAAAAGACTTCCGCCTCGTCGGCGCCGCGCAAAATAGCGGCGTCGATGAGTTTGAGCGAAAAATCGGGTTCCTGTTTATATTTGTGGCGCATCCGGCTTCCTAATGGGTCTATACAATACATAGTGGTTTGAGTATTCTATGTTTATGGACGAAAAAGCGTTTTATACAAAGATACTGGGAATCAAGCTGCCTTGGTTTGTGAAAGAGGTAATCATGAACGAGGCGGATCAGAGAATAGACATTTATGTGGATCACGAGAAAGACATACGTGTTAGATGTCCGGAGTGCCAAGAGTTTTACGGCATGTATGATCATGCGCCTGAGCGGGTTTATCGCCATTTGAACACCTGCCAGATGGAAACCTACATTCATGTTCGGCCACCGCGAGTAAACTGTCCTATGCATGGAATTAAGCAGATAGAATCGGAAGTTGGTGAAAACGGCTCTGATATGACTCATGCATTTGAGAGTCTGGTCATTCGTGTTGCTCAAGAGTGCAGCATCGAGGCTACTGCTCGACTTTGCGGATTGACTTGGGACAAAGGCTGGAATGCTCTGGAACGAGCGGTTAATCGTGGTCGCGGACGCAAGGTGCATCGGATACCAAGTCGCATCGGAGTGGATGAGAAGTCCATTGCGAAGGGACATAAATACGAGTCTCTCGTTTACGACCTTGATGCAGGAACTGTTGAGTTTGTATGGGATGATCGTGGACAGGAAAGTCTTGAAAGCTATTATCGGCAGTTTACCAAGGACGAACTCTCTGGAGTTAAAGCCGTAGCAATGGACATGTGGGATCCTTATATTGCGGCAACTAAGGCTTATGTGCCTGATGCGGAAAAGAAGATCGTCTTTGATCGTTTTCATGTTATGAAGCATGTTCTGGCTGCGGTGGATGAGGTCAGAAAGAGCGAACTTTCGGAGTGCGGAGAACAAACTTTGAAGGGAACCAGATATTTGTGGCTGTGGAGCCAAGAGAATATTCCATCGTGGCGACGTGGAGAGTTTGAGGCATTGCGAGCTAAAGACCTTCAAATATGCCGGGCGTGGGCTATAAAGGAGAACCTTCGGCATCTGTGGGATTATCGGTATGAGGCCTATATGAGAAGCTATTTCAAACGCTGGTATTTCTGGGCGACGCACTCGCGCCTTGAGCCTATTAAGAAGGCGGCCAAAACGGTTAAGGCTCATATAGATAATATTGTTACCTACGCACGGCATCGTATTACCAACGCCTTGGGCGAGGCTATTAACGGCAAGATTGAGAAAATTAAACGGATGGCTTGTGGTTTTCGTAATCGCTCCCATTATAGAACCGCCATTTATTTTCATTGCGGCGGACTGGATTTGTTTCCCAAACCGCCTGCTCAGCCAACACTATGTTTTCGAGCAACTCAAACACTATATGTTGTGGGTATCCATTAAAATGTCTGTTCCGGCATATTTGTTTTGCACAGCCGGACTTTCAATCTTCGTAGTAGGTTGCCGATGCCGTATCCGATTCCCAAACCGTAACGCTCGACATCCTTACGTTGTCGTCCGGGAATTTTTTATTCATCGATTCGAATATCCATTTCGCTATGTTTTCGGATGAAGGGTTGATTTCCGTAAACGGAAAGACCTCGTTGAGCATCTTATGGTCCAGTTGGTCTATGATTTCATAGGCCATTTTTTTTAGATCGTGAAAGTCGATCGCGATGTCTATTTCGTTCAATTTTTCGGCTGTTACCGACAGTTGCACACGCCAGTTGTGGCCGTGCACGTTTTCACACTTGCCTTTGTACCCCCTCAGTTGGTGTGCGGACGCAAAACTTGTCTCTATGGTCAACTCATACATTTAAACCTCCGGCAAAGCTTTAGGGGATGATAAATACGGTAAACTTATTAAATATATCATCATGCCGTTCGTTATTTCAATTTCAGCTGCTTTCTCAATGATTTTCAGTTTGGTAAGAAAGCGCCGAATCTGATATATTAATATATATGTTATATAGGCATACTGGGAGGACAAATACAGCCATGAAGCGTCTGAACGGCATTAAAACACTTCTCATACTGATATCAATTCTTATACTGAATGCCTGCTCTATCAGTCCTACATTAAAAAAAGAGGTCCCGATTGTTCCGGTCGCACAGAAAACACCGATGAATGTAGCCATTTTTGTGCCTGATTCAACTAGAAGTCTTATGACCACAGAGGTCCTTCCGGGGCCATGCATATCCGTACATGTAGAACCTACACCCTTAGGAAATATATTCGAAGAAACTGCGGTGGACACCTTCGCTCAGGTATTTGACAAGGTTTCTCTGATAAGGAACATGCCTCCGCCGGCAGGTTATGACGCTGTTTTGGAGGCATCTATGACCAGCTTGGGCAGAAAGGGCTCCTGCCCGATTTCTCCGAGCGAGTATTATGTCGTAAAGGGCAATCTCCGGCTTATAGATGTCGGCGGCAGGGAAATATGGAGGGCCCAGCGCGATTCCCAGCGCTCCGATTTCCATATGCAGCGTGTCTTCGGTATGGACGCCTTTACGCAGGAATTCGGCAGGAGAATGTCGGCTTCGATCGCCACGCTGTTAAAAGAATGGGCCATAGACCTGACAAGGTGGCCTGAATTGCAGAAGTATGCGCGAAAGCAGGAGCCTCCTGAAAGGGTTGCTGTAAGAGAGCCTTCCCCTGTTCAGGCCGAGGGCCTTCCTCCGACACGCCGTGACGCGTTTGCGGTTGTCATCGGCATAGATTATAAGGGCAGACAGGAGATACCCGCTTTAGGTTTCGCATCCCTTGACGCGCAAAAGGTATATGATACTCTCACTGATCCCCGATACGGCGGTGTGCCTAGGGAAAATGCCATACTGTTGTTGAACGAGAAGGCGACCAGAAACGAGATAATCGGCGCATTGAGGAGGATCAAGACGTGGGACGGCTTTGTATATGTTTATTACTCGGGCCACGGCGCGCCAAAGACAAAGGGCGATAAGTTCATGGACGCTTTTTTGGTGCCCCACGATGTTGTTATAACCGATCCTGAGGCGATGGAGGAAACAGCTATAAAGGTGTCGTACCTGCAGGAACTTGTTGACGCTTCAAACGCGAAAGGTGTGATGGTTGCGCTTGACGCATGTTTTTCGGGCGGCGGCAAATCCATCGTTCCCAAGGGCGGAAAGCCTTTGGTAGGCATGATGGTGGCTTCGGAGTTGATGAAGCCTAAAGGTGAGGGCAGGCTTGTGATCACGTCATCCGCTGTAAATCAGCAGTCTTGGGAAGATGAAGGCGAGCTGAAGGGCGGGATATTCAGCCATTACCTGCTTGAAGGCATGAGGGGCAAGGCAGGCAAAAATGTGTGGGTAAAGGCCGACGAACTTGCAGAGTATATATCTGACAATGTGCCTAAAGCGGCGAGACGATTGAAGGGAATAGACCAGACTCCTCAGATGCTCGGCAAAGGAGATTTTGCTGTATCGAGGAATTGGGAACGCGCCAAAGTTATGGATGTGGAGATAGCCCGGAAAAAGCTCAAGGACGCATTTGAGAGGGGCATCATAACCGCAGAACAGCTAAGCAAAGCGATGGACGAAATGAAGTCCCCGAAGAAATCCAAGACCTTTGAGGCTTACCTCGAAGGCAAGATAGACGAAAAAAAATTCGGCGAGTTGTATTAAAGGAAAAGGTTAGGGGGGGATTATTACAATGCAGAAAAAGCGGATAGGTAATTTGTCATTGCGAGAAAATCAGCCGAAGCCCAGAGCGCAGCGAAGGGGAAGCAATCTTGTTGCAGGTATTTTGTCCGTAATTCTTATTTTTGCAGCGGCTACTTTTGTTGGCGCCGCCGAAACCCGCGGCGTTGCGATTAAACCGAAAGCCCCGACAGGCGAGGCGGTCAAAGGCGACCTGTGGCTGTTCACCATCGGCATAGACAGCTACCTGAACTGGAACAGACTCAACACCGCTGTGAACGATGCAAAGTCTGTTACAGCGCTACCATATTGATCCATCCCGCGTCATCGAACTCTATAACGACAAAGCAATCAGAAAGAACATCCTCGCCGGATTCCGCGACCTTGCCAAGAGAGTAAAACCTGACGATTCGGTGTTTGTTTTTTATGCAGGACATGGCCACATAGACAGCATGACAAAGGAAGGCAGCTGGGTTCCGGTTGAGAGCGGCATAGACGACCCCTCTGCATGGCTCTCAAACCACGACATAAAGAACTATCTGAAAGTTGATGTCATTAAGGCAAAGCATGTGCTTCTGGTTTCTGACTCCTGCTTTTCGGGCGACTTTTTCAGGGGCAGCCGCGGCACGCTTCCTGAAGTGACAGACGCATTAATAAAGAAAGCCTATACCCGCTCATCTCGGCAGGCTATAACTTCCGGCGGGCTTGAACCTGTTACCGATGCAGGATTCGGCGGGAACTCTGTGTTTTCGCACTTCCTGGTCTCAGCGCTGAAGAACAACGCTAAGGCGTACCTTATCCCGACCGAGATATTCTCAGAAGTTCGCTCAGGTGTAGCCAAAAATGCAGAGCAGCTGCCGCAGTTCGGCGATTTAAAAGGGGTTGGCGGACAGGACGGCGGCGAGCTGGTGTTGTTTCTGAGAGACGAAAGCCGGTTAAATGAGCTTGCAAGCGGCTCAGCCGCAAAACAGAAAGAGCTTGACCGGCTGAAAAAGGCAGAACAGCAGGCTGCTTTAGCCAAGCAGAAAGAGCAGGCAGAGATAGCGCGCAAAGAGCAGGAGATGGCTGTTCTGGACAAACAGATAGCCGAGATGAAGGCAAGGCTTGGAACATCTGCCGCAAGAAAGGGCGACAGTCTTGACGCTATGGTCGCGTTGGTTGAACAGAAAGAGGCTCAGGACAGGCGGCTTGAGGAGCTTCGCAGACAGCGGGAGGCAGAAGATAGAAAGCGCCAGCAGGAGATTGAGCGGTTAAAGAAAGAGGCGGCTGACAAACGCATCTCGCAGATTAAGGCTGATATGGAAAAATATCAAAAGGTGGCTTCATCAAAGTACGGCGCAGAGATGAAGGATGCGGCGTGGGATGCGATGATTGCAAACTATCCGGAAGCCAAAGGCGGTAAAACAGGAGATACAGAAGGCTTTGGGGCGGCATTCGGATTGGCGCAAGACAAGGGCGAGATTATTACCATAGAAGAAAAGAAGCAAAGAAGACTGGCAAGAGGTGAAAGATTCAGTTTGGAGGGTGGAGTTATTGAGGACTTTAAACTCGGGCTTCAATGGGCGCCTGCTCCTGACAGGTCAATGAATCATTATGAAGCAGAGAAATATGCACAGAATTTAAGCCTTGCCGGTGGGGGGGCGATTGCCGACAAGATCGGAACTGAAGAGCTTGTATGATAGATCCGAGTCCGGCAATGCGGACCCTGTTTTGGGCGTAGGTAATAAATGGGTATGGACATCGGAATTAGACGGTTCGTCCAGCGCGTGGCTTTTCCACTTCCACAACGGCGCCGAGTTCAGTCCCTCCCGTGGCTTCTCCAGCGGCGACCGTGACGGCTCCTACAACGTCAGGCACGTGGTGGCCGTGCGTTCACGAAGGTGATCTGGGAAAGATAACCCCTCCCATCCTCCCCTTAGTTTAAGGGGAGGATGTTTTTTACCACTCTTAGAGTAAGAGGGGGCGAAGGGGAGTTATTTCTGTTGTCCTCGTCATTCTCGCGGTCTGTTGAGCGGGTATCCAGCAGCCTCTTTAGTCCCCTCTCTTTTTATGCTATAATTTAAGAAAATAATTAAGGAGTATTTTATGCAGAAAGCTGTGCAGGGTTATGAACGGATAACTATTTCGCTTCCTCAAGAGATATCCGGTGATATTGATGAGCTAAAAAAAGAGCTGCATGTCTCAAAGTCTGAGCTTTTTAAAAGGGCATTTGAGAAGTTTGTCCATGACTACAAGCAGAGAAAGCTGAGACGAGCGGCTGAACTGATGTCTGTCGAGTATGAAAAGGACAAGGAGTTGACGGCTTTAACAGTCCTTGATTCGGAAGAGTTTAGATGAAGCAAAAAGAGATATGGCTTATAAACCTTGATCCGACCATCGGTGCAGAGATAAAAAAAACGAGGCCCTGCGTTATTCTTAACGATGACAGTATCGGCGCACTGCCCCTAAAAGTTGTTGTGCCTATTACGGACTTTAAAGATAAATATACTGAGATTCCATGGATGGTGAAGATATCGAAGAACAGCCTGAATAAACTGGACAAGACTTCAGCAATAGACACATTTCAGGTGAGGTGTGTTTCGAAGGAGCGTCTTGTCAGGAAAATAGGCGTTATCAGTGATGATGATCTGAAAAAAGCGAAAGCAGCGCTAAAGATTGTCTTTGGAGCAACAAGTTAAATTTTTGAGGTGAAAGCTATGTTTATTAGATTAGCGGTTCTTATAATTTTTGGTTTGGGGTTCTTGTCCGGCTGCATAACCATTTCCAAACAGGAGTACCAGAGCGGGATGATATGGAACACCGTCACCGCCCGCGATTATATCGATGCCGGGGTCAGGATCGAGGCCGAGTGCAACTTTACTCCTGAATACAAACAATTGTGGTTTGAGTGGATGAATACCGAAGAATCGATAATGAACTACAATCTGGCTTTGTGCGAGCGGATAGTGGAGGACATGACGAAATCGCGCTTATTTTCGCGGGTCAATGTAGGGTCGTACGATATGCTTATGCGAATTGAGCATTCGGAATCAAAGACCGAACATAAAACGGTAGTTTCTGTTAAGGACAAAAACAACAGGGACATAGGTGTTAACTATACGGGCTCTGCAATGAGAAGGGGATATGGCGGAGAGTCGTTCCATGCGAGCTTGAGCCAGTTGCTTTCCGATATCCGCGACCAGATGATGGCGGATTACAAGGCTGGCAAAGGCATTGCTGTGGCGCTTGGCGGCGGAGTTCAGACTGCAGGTTATGATTATGATGCTCAGTCAGGAGGAGGTGGCCTTGGTGTCCAGATACAGCCGGTTACCGCAGAACTCGCAAGGCAGTTCGGGCTTAGCGAGGCCAAAGGCGCTTTGGTCACCGATGTCTTGAAAGGTTCTTCAGCAGATAAGGCCGGGATCAGGCGCGGAGACATAATTTTAGAATTCAACAGGACTAAAATATCTATGCCAAAGGATTTACAGAATGCTGTTGCCTCATCAAGGGCCGAAGAGAACGCCCTGCTGCTTATCTCCAGAGACAGGGCCTCAATATTTTTGACCGCAAAGCTGGGGGCTGTGCAGTCGGGTGTTGCAAGGCCCCTGAAAAAAGAGGAGCCGTTGTTTGTTCCTGCTCCTCCTGATATCAAGCTGCCGCCTCTCCGCTCCGATACCTACGCCGTTGTTGTCGGTATCGATTACAAAGGGAGGGAGGAGATCCCCAATTTGAACTATGCATCGGCTGACGCGGCCAAGGTTTACGATATTCTCACAGACCCGCGTTACGGCGGTGTGCCTAAAGAGAATACAGTCCTGCTTTTAAACGAGAAGGCCACAAGGAACGAGATGGTCACCGCTTTGAGGAAGATAAAAAGTTGGGACGGTTTTGTTTATGTATATTATTCGGGACACGGCGCCCCGCGCACAAAGGGCGACAAGTTTGTGGATGCATATTTGATACCGAACGACGTTGTCATAACAGACCCTGAAGCATTGGACGAAACAGCGATAAAGGTGTCTTACCTTCAGGAGCTTGTGGATACATCCAGCGCAAAAGGCGTCTTTATTGCGCTCGACTCGTGTTTTAGCGGAGGAGGAAAGTCCATAGTGCCCAAAGGAGGCAAGCCTCTTGTCGGAATGATAGTAAGCCCGGAATTGATGAAGCCTAAAGGGGCGGGCAAGGTGATCGTCACATCTTCGGCTACGAACCAGCAGTCGTGGGAAGACGATAGCGAGCTGAAAAGCGGCATATTCAGCCATTATCTGATAGAAGGCTTAAAGGGCAAAGGCGGCAAGGACGCATGGGTAAAGGTGGAGGAGCTTGCCGACTATATCAAAGAAAATGTGCCTAAGGCTGCCAAGAAGCTCAAAGGCGCGGACCAGATCCCGCAGATTGCAGGCCGGGGAGACTTTGCCGTTACACGGAACTGGGAGCGCGCTAAGGTTATGGATGTTGAGATAGCTAGGGGCAAATTGAAAGATGCCTTCGAAAAAGGGATTATAACTGCTGAACAGCTCAGCAAGGCGATGGATGAGATGAAATCTCAAAGGAAGTCTAAAACCCTTGAGGCTTTCCTTGAAGGGAAGATAGACGAGAAGAAGTTCGGAGAACTTTATTGATATTCATAGACAGTTGATTTAGGTGCGGCATGCGTTATTATCTTTCGGAAACGTGCGCGCTTAAATGGCTTGAGACCCCGTCTGTTTATAATATAAAGACCGATGAACTTTACGAATTGGATGCAAAAGGCTTTGAATTCCTGAAGGCGTCGGCTCTGGCTTCGGGATGCGATGCACTCGACGCTGACCCCGGATTTGTCGATTACTGCATGTCCGAAGGAATTCTTAAAACGGGTAAGGTCTCTTTTTCCAGACCCGGGCCCGTTAAGTCCGATGTCCCCTCACTAAGATACCTTGAACTCCAGATCACGGACAGGTGCAATCTCAAATGCAGACATTGCTATCTCGGCAGCCCGCAAAACAGAGAATTATCTATTGGCGGGATACGGCGCGTTCTGGATGATTTCTACGAGATGCAGGGCCTGCGGCTTTTGGTTACCGGCGGCGAGCCCCTTATGCACAGCAGGTTCGCTGTGATTAACGATATGTTGTCCGGATATCTGTTCAGAAAAATTCTTTTTACGAACGGTCTTATGCTTGATAAAGCTATCATTAAGGGCCTTAACTTTGACGAGATACAATTCAGTATTGACGGTATGGAGAGAGGTCATGACGCCTTGAGGGGCAAGGGGACATACCGGATATTGATGGCAAGGTTGAACGATGCGCTGGATACGGGCATCGAGACATCCGTGGCCACGATGGTCCACTCACAGAATCTCGATGAATTCGAGGAAATGTCGGAACTCTTTTCAAAAATACGAATAAAGGATTGGACTGTCGATACACCCTGTTTTTCCGGAAATCTAAAACACAATGGATCTATGCTGGTGTCCCCTGAGATTGCGGGGAGGTTGATGCGGTACGGTTTCGGGAGCGGGTTGCACGGCGGAGGCGAAGGATACGGCTGCGGGCTACATCTTGCTGCGGTTACGCCTTCCGGCGATATATGCAAATGCGCTTTCTATACGGACCGACCTGCAGAGAACATTGAGAACGGGTTGCGAAAAGGCTGGGCTTTAATGAAACCTACTTTTATTAAAGATTTGGAATGTTACGGGGCCGGCTGCGCTCATATTGACGAATGCCGGGGAGGCTGCAGGTTCAGGGCCGAGTTGTGCGGGGGGCGTAATTCAAGAGATATTTACAAATGCCATGAGTTTGGTATAATTAATACATAAACATCCGGTATGAAACCGGCTAGACCCTAAGAAAGGGAGGTGTGTGACATGACCATCAGAAAAGTATCAAAGAAAGGTTCGACAACCTGCAAGTGCAAAGGTTCCTGCTGATTTCCGTTCTGATCTGACGATTTGGCATAAAGGGGCTCCTTGGGGGCCCCTTTATATTTTCATCCTTTATATTGAGTTCTGGTTTGTGTAATAATAAACGATGTTTTACCTGAAGATAGCAGTCCTCATGATATTTTCCTTAGCTCTCGCTTCATGCTCCTCATTAGCTAAATGGAGCAAGGCCGAAGAAGATTCTCACGCCCCTGTGTCCGAAACCGGTAACCCGGTCTCTTATTACGAATACTTACGGGGCTATGAATCGGAGATGACTGGCAAATGGGTGGATGCTTTAAATCATTATTCAGCGGCCGCCAAACACGATGAGAAGTCCGCTTATCTGAAGACTCAGATAGCGCGGATGCTTGTAAAGACGGGGAAGGTCCCGGACGCTGTTTCTATGCTTGAAGAGGTTTTAAAAACAAGTCCGGATTCGGTTCAGGCGTTGATTTTGTTAGGCGAACTTTATAATACCCAGCGCCGCGTTGACGATGCCGTCAAGGTTTATGAGCGGGTGAGCAAACTTGACCCCTCCAAAGACGAAGCTACGCTTATGCTGGGGATCCTTTACGCAAGCAGGGGCGATATCAAGAAAGCGCAGGCATTGCTTAACTCGCTACTTGAGAAGGACCCCGAAAGCGTGCTGCCTGTATATTATATGGGAACGATATATATCGAGATCAAAGATTACGATAAGGCCGAAGAATTTTTTAATAGAGCTGTGAAAATACAACCGAACTTCGATTCTGCACATATGAGCTTAGGGTTGGTTAAAGAAGTAAAGGGAGAGCTTGAAGAGGCCGAGAAACACTACCAAAAAGCGCTCGAAATCAATCCTTACAGCTTGTATGCAAGGGAAAGGCTTACGCAGCTTTATCTGTCGGAAAAATCCTACGGCAAGGCCATAACGGAACTGGAGCAGATACTTAAGTCCATGCCGAAGAACCTTGAAGTGCATCAGCGTCTGGGGTTGCTATACCTGCAGGAAAAACAGTATGACAAGGCCGTTCTGGAGTTCAAAATGGTGATTCAGGCAAGGCCTGACGATATCGCTTCCCGCTACTATCTGGCGCTTGTGCTCAGCGAGATGAAAAAATATGATGAAGCTGTGACCGAACTCAAGCATATAATTTCGGTAGACCCGAAGAATACCAACGCTTTTCTGAATCTTGCGCTCATCTATACGGGACAGAAACGTTACGAAGAGGCTGCCCGTATCTATGAAGAGATTATCAGCTATGAAAAGCGGAAGCCCGAAATTTATGCGTATCTGGGCAATATACATATTCAGGCAAAGAATTACGAAAAGGCGAATGCCGTGCTGTCGGATGCGATAAAGCGTTTTCCGGACAACGATGAACTGCTGTTCAATATGGCGGTTGTCTCGGAGAAACTGGTCAGATTTGACGATATGGTCGCCTATCTGAAAAAGACTATAGAGATAAATCCCAAACATGCGGATGCGCTCAACTATCTGGGATACAGTTACGCGGACAAAGGCATGCTGCTCGACGAGGCGGTTTCTCTGATTCAGCGGGCGTTGGACCTCAAACCGGACAGCGGCTATATAATCGACAGTCTGGGCTGGGCTTATTTTAAGCTCGGCAAGAAAGAGGATGCGCTTAAGTTGTTGCTGCGGGCGCTCGAGTTGGTCAAGGACGATCCTGTGCTGCATGAGCATGTAGGTGACGTGTACGAAGCTTCGGGACGGCACAAAGAGGCGATAGAGGAATGGACCGAATCCCTGAAACACCATGATAAAGAAGAGGGCCTCAAGGACAGGGTCGAGAAGAAAATAGAAGCAGCGAGACGTGCGCTGGATCAGGTAAAATGACATGGGTTTTTCGTCTCACCGCTTTGGAGCGTCCCTTCACGGATCAGTTGTTAAAATAGCAACCCCCGCCAAGATAAACTGGTCTTTGTACGTTCTGGACAAGCGTCCGGACCGTTATCACAATATTTGTTCCCTGATGCAATGCGTTGAACTCTATGACAGCCTGACGCTGGAACATGCAAACGATATGGAACTTGTTTCCGACATCGATATCCCGACAGGTGAGAACCTTGTTTTTAAAGCTGCGGCAGCGTTGAGGAGATATGCCGGCACCGGAAAGGGAGCGAGAATTTCACTTGCGAAAGCTATACCTTCCGGAGCCGGGCTGGGCGGAGGAAGCAGCGATGCGGCCGCTGCTCTTTGGGGGTTGAATAACTTATGGAAGCTGGGCCTCGACAAAGATGAACTGAAAAGTATCGGGGCCGGGCTCGGGGCCGATGTCCCTTTTTTCTTTGACTGTCCCATGGCCTTGGCCGAAGGCAAAGGAGAGGCGCTGACCCCGCTGAAACCCGGAAAGTCTTATCCTTTGCTTTTGGTAAAGCCGGAAGCGGCTGTTCCTACTGCTTGGGCCTATAACGCTTTAGAGGCCGCAAAATTGACAAATAGGACTGATAAAGTTAATAATATCAAGTTAATTTATGATTTGGTTGTTAGCGGGAATATTTCTTCTTTATCGGAAAACCTGCACAATGATTTCGAAGGGGTTGTTTTTAAAGAGTACCCTATGATAGGCGAGTTGAAAAAGAAATTGTTCTATTCCGGCGCCGTCGCCGCTTTGATGAGCGGAAGCGGTTCTTCGGTTTTCGGTGTGTTTGAGAGCAGGGAAGCCGCAGAAAAAGCGGCCGGTTGTTTTGATGGGTATTGGCACAGGGTTGTAGCAACGCTCTGCTAATTTGGGGCGTCGACAAGCGGAAAGTCAGCAGATTTTGGATCTGCCACTCCCAGGTTCGAATCCTGGCGCCCCAGCCATAAAAAAAGGACATCAATTTTAGGAGGGGTAATGCACGACGAGATTAAGCTTCTGACAGGCAATGCGCACAGGAGTCTGGCCGAGAAGGTCAGCGAGCATGCCGGCGTGGCTTTGGCCGACACTGCCGTAACTACCTTCAGCGACGGCGAGATCATGGTGCAGATAAACGAGAATGTCAGAGGCGCAGATGTCTTTGTGATACAACCCACATGTAATCCTGTCAATAAGAATATCATGGAACTCCTGCTCATCATCGATGCGCTAAAGAGGGCGTCTGCCCGCAGGATCACGGCCGTTGTTCCGTATTACGGCTACGCAAGACAGGACAGAAAAGTGCAGCCGAGAGTGCCTATCTCATCCAAACTTGTCGCCGACCTGCTTACCGCAGCCGGCACAAACAGGGTCTTGACTATCGATCTGCATGCCGCCCAGATACAGGGTTTCTTCAATATACCCGTTGACCACCTTTACGCTGCCCCGGTCCTGCTTGACCACATGAAAAAGAGCAGTTTTAACGATCTTGTAATTGTTTCTCCGGATGCGGGAGGGGTCGAAAGGGCCCGGGCTTTTGCAAAGAGACTCGATGCTTCACTCGCTATCGTTGACAAGAGGAGGGAAGTTGCCAATGTGTCGAAGGTAATGCATGTAATAGGCAATGTCGAGGGCAGGGATGTGATACTGCTCGACGATATGATCGACACGGCCGGTACGATTACTCAGGCCGCTCAAGCATTGAAGGACAACGGCGCAAAGAGGGTTTACGCGGCGTGTTCTCACGCTGTGCTGTCTGGCCCGGCCATAGACAGGATAAACAATTCGGTGCTGGAAGAGGTGATAACTACGGATACGATTCCGCTTGACGACAAATGTTCGATATGCGGCAAACTCAAGGTGCTCAGCGTCGCTTCGCTGCTTGCAGAGGCGATCAAACGCATTCATGAGGAATCGACGATAAGTTCTTTATTCGAATAAAAAGCAAGCGTAATTTCACGAGGAGGATTTATGGAAAGAGTTACTCTCAATGTAGAGAAAAGAGAAAGAAAAGGCAAGGGCGGAGCAAGGTCACTTAGAAGAGAAAGCATAATCCCGGCGGTCGTTTACAGGGGTGGAGGTTCTGCACCCATACAGCTGGGGGCGAAAGAACTTGCCCGTTTTATCAGCAAGACGGCGGGTGAACAGGTCATCGTAAACCTTAAATCTCAGGAAGACACCAAAATGGCGATAGTCAAGGACTATCAGGTCGACCCTGTAGAAGGCAATCTTCTGCATGTGGATTTTCAGGAGATATCCGCTACCGAGACGATAAAGGTCACGGTGCATGTCGTGATAGCCGGCGAAGCTATCGGCGTTAAGAGGGACAAGGGCATTCTCCAGCACGGGCTTAGGGAGATAGAGATCGAATGTCTGCCTGACAAGATCCCGGGACATATCAAGCTGGATGTTTCGGGCCTTACAATAGGAAAGTCACTGCATGTCAGCGATTTGAAATTGGAAGAAGGCATAAAGATACTCACCGATGAAGATGAAATGCTCGCTTCCGTAATCGCACTGAAGGAGGAGGTTGCCGCGGCTCCTGTAGAAGGGGTTGCCGAGACTGCCGAACCAGAGGTGGTTAAGAAGGGTAAAAAGACAGAGGACGAAGGTAAATAACAGGGCGTCGCAGCTTGCGTTAACACCAGATGTGGCTTATTGCAGGTCTCGGCAATCCGGGACAAAAATATTCGAAGCACAGGCACAACATAGGTTTTATGGTCGTGGATGTTCTGTCCGAACAGGGCAGGATACAGATGTCCGAAAGAGAGTCTTATATTATCGGTAAAGGGGTTTGGGAAGGGGAAAATGTGGCCCTTCTAAAACCCCTTACGTATATGAACAGAAGCGGACTTGCCATAGAACGGGCCATGAAGAAGCTCAATGTAGGTGTTGAAAATCTTATAGTAGTGCATGACGATCTCGATATGAATGCGGGCAGCGTAAAGATCCGCAAGACCGGCTCGTCCGGCGGGCATCGCGGCATAGAATCGGCCATAATCGAACTCGGGTCTATGAATTTCATCAGGGTAAAGATAGGCATAGGAAGGGACACAGTAATGCCGGTCGAAAATTATGTGCTTTCGGGTTTCAGGCCCGATGAAAAAGAGCAGGTCAAAGATGCTATAATAAAAGCAGCCGATGCGGTTAAGCTGATTATATCGAGCGGCCCTGAAAAGGCCATGAATAAATTCAACAGGGCTGCCCGGCCTTCCGCAACACAGCTATGATAAATATCTCTATTAAAAACATTGCAGAGCAAGCCGCAGAAACCAAAGCGCTTATACTTCCTGTGTTTGAAGGGGGGTATTCCGATACGTGCCTGAAACTGGACGGCTTCATAGATAATCGCATCAAGAGGGTATTTGATTCCGGAGAGTTTACGGGCAAACACAACCAGACGTCAATCCTTCATGTAAGCGGTATCAAAGCGGATAGGGTCTTGATGTTGGGCTTGGGCAAAAAAGAAAACCTTACGGCCGAAAAGATCAGGCAGTGCGGCGGCAAGGCAGCGGGCTTTTTAAGGGAGCTTGGGGTGTCCGACTCCGCTTTGTCGACCGGGGCTTTTAGGACTTTCGGGCAAAGTTTTGACGGGCAGCAGTCACCGACTTTTTATTTTGTCGAAGGCGCAATGCTGGCTTCATACCGGTTCGACAGGTACCGCAAAAATGAAAATTCCGACTCCAAGAACAAAACTTTTCTCAAAACCTTGACAATACTCGATTCCTCAAGCGATATGCCTATGGAGTCGCTTAAATCCACGGTTTCGGCGGTTGCATTTTCGAAAGACCTGGTGAATACGCCTTCCAACGACATGACACCCTCGATTCTGGCGAAAACCGCAAAGACCCTTTCAGGCAAAAATCTCAAAGTAAAAATCCTGGAACGGAAAGATGCGGAGAAGGAAGGCATGGGGGCGTATCTTGCGGTGGCCAAAGGCTCTGCAGAGCCGCCGAAGTTTATAGTCCTCGAATACAACGGCGGCAAGGGGGCCCCGATAGCGCTGATAGGGAAATCGATAACATTTGACAGCGGAGGCATCTCTCTTAAGCCTGCCGACGGCATGGAGAAGATGAAGTACGATATGGCGGGCGGTGCGGCAGTCCTAGGTGTAATGAAGGCGGTCGCTGAGCTCGGTCTTAAATTGAACATAGTAGCTGTTTTACCGGCAACCGAAAACCTTCCGGGGGGCTCTGCCACAAGGCCGGGCGATATAGTCTCTACGATTTCCGGTAAGACTGTCGAGATCGCTAACACCGACGCCGAAGGCAGGCTTGTTTTGGTTGATGCAATAGTCTATGCAAGAAAATATTTTAAACCTAAGGCCGTGATAGACATAGCGACCCTTACAGGGGCATGTTCCGTTGCGCTCGGCAGCGAAGCTATCGCTATGATGGGCAATGATGACGAGCTCATGAGGAGACTTAAGAAATCGGCGGATGAGACGTATGAGAGGGTCTGGCAGATGCCCCTTTACGAGGAATATAAAGACTATCTTAAGAGCGATACCGCCGACATAAAAAACATCGGGGGCCGCAACGGTTCTTTGGTCACAGCGGCCTATTTTATTAAAGAATTCGTCGGGGACACTCCGTGGGCCCACCTCGATATAGCCGGGACCGCTTACAGCGATAAAGACAGGCCTTATGTATCCAAAGGCGCTACAGGCATAGGCGTACGGCTTATCATTCATTTTCTGAAAGGTCTTTGCTGATGTTTTTTGTTCTTCTTTTGATCGGAACCGTTTTGGTCCCTTCCGTTTCTTTGGCTTGGGGACCGATGACCCACGCATATTTAGCGAACGAAGTCTTCGCTTACGCCCCCCTCATACCAGCGGGGATATTGGCACTGATAAAAAAATACCGGCAGGATTTTCTTTACGGCAACCTTATGGCCGACATGATACTCGGCAAGAAATATCTGCCTGATGAAAAGAACACTCACAGCTGGGACGTCGGATTCCGCCTTTTGGACCAGGCAGAGATGGGGTCGGAGCAGGCATTTGTGTATGGTTTTCTGTGCCATCTCGCCGCCGATACCGTGGCCCACAATACATTCACTGAAGAAACCCTGAATGTAGAACACGCGTGGCTCGAAATGAAGGCCGACAGCATAATCAACAAGGCCTACTGGTTCCAATCGGTCACGATAAGCAGGGCGGTCCAGAGAAGAAACGACAGATTTATGGAAGATTCCCTAGACAGGTTTATGTTTTCTTTCAATACCAACAAAAGAATTTTCAAGGGAATAGTATTTCTTTCCCTGCTTAACAAAAAAAGAAAAAAGACCGTTGATCGAAATCTTATGAGAAGACTTCACGACGAGTCCATGTCCGGCATTATCGACCTTCTCAGAAACGGCAAGAAATCCGAAGTCCTGAAAAAGAGCCCGCTTTAATCAGGATGTTCGATAAGAACTATATCCTTCCGCATAAGGCGCTCTCTTTGATCCTTTCATCATTCGAAACGCCTGCGCCTTCGATCCATGAACTGAAAATAGAGGAATGTTACGGCAGGGTGCTGGCCGAAGACATAATCGCAAGCGAAGACCTGCCCGGATTTGCGCGCTCTACCGTCGACGGGTACGCGGTACGTTCGGCAGATACTTTCGGGGCCAAAGATACTATGCCGGCTTACCTCGCGATTAAAGCTGAAGTGTTTATGGGGCAGCCTGTCTCTTTCGAAATAGCAAAAGGCGAATCCGCTAAAATTCCTACCGGCGGTATGCTGCCTAAGGGAGCGGATGCGGTCTTGATGCTCGAAAACGCCCAAACCGTTTCCGGAGATATGATAGAGGCGATGAAGGCTGTTGCGCCTAACGAGAATGTCATTCTTGCAGGAGAAGATATCCGTAACGGCACGCAGATACTTTCGAAGGGACGGCGGCTGAGGGCCCAAGATATAGGCGCCCTTGCAGGGCTCGGAATAACGGCGGTCAAGGTCTATCGCAAGCCTTCGGTCGCCATAATATCGACAGGCGATGAGATTGTGCCTGCTTCAAGCTCCCTTGGGCCCGGACAGGTCAGGGACATAAACTCATTCACGCTCGCAGGTTTAATTCAGGACAACGGCGGTGTTGCTGTAAAAAAGGGGATAATAAGGGACGAATACTCTCTGATAAAACAGGCATTGGCGTCTGCGCTCGAGACTTCGGACATGGTCCTCGTAAGCGGAGGCACATCCGCGGGAGTGAAGGACATGACGGCCGAGATAATAAACGGGATGGGCAGTCCCGGAGTGCTGTTCCACGGCGTGGCGGTAAAACCGGGCAAGCCTGTTATCGGTGCGCTTATCGGCAACAAACCCGTGATCGGGCTTCCGGGACATCCGGCCGCAACCGCGGTGAGTTTCGATATATTCATAAAACCTCTGCTCGACGCCTTGTGCGGTCTTGCCGCAGGCAAAATGCCGGGAAACTTTGTGAATGCCAAGATGAAAAAGAGCATAGCCTCGGTTGCGGGCAGGGAGGACCATGTAAGGGTTTCTCTTGAAGTTGACGGCATGGAACTGTATGCAGTTCCTGTGCTGGGCAAATCAGGCCTGATAACTACGCTTGTTAAGGCCGATGGGGTTGTCGTCGTTACCGGAGGCAAGCTCGGAATCGATGCGGGAGAAGATGTTATCGTAAAGTTGTTCTGATTTTTTCTGTTTATTTGGTATACTTTCGAAATGATCGATTTAATCAAAAATATTCACGCTAAAGTAGGGCGTCCCCTGAATTTTATGGAGGTCTGCGGGACCCATACCGTTGCGATCTTCAAGCACGGCCTCAGAGGCCTGCTGCCCGAAGGACTTAAACTTCTGAGCGGTCCCGGATGTCCGGTCTGCGTCACTTCGATAAAAGACATCGACAAGGCCATTGCTTTCGCGGAAGCAAAGGATTCGATAATGACCACATTCGGAGATATGATGCGTGTGCCGGGAGGAAAGAAGACGCTTGGAGAAGCAAAGGCCGAAGGCGCGGACATCAGGATAGTGTATTCCCCTCTCGACTCGCTCAAGATAGCGAAGGAAAATAAAGATAAAAACGTGGTTTTTTTTGCGGCAGGGTTCGAAACAACAGCGCCTCTGGCCGCAGGCACGATCTCGGAAGCCGAAAGGCAGGGGATACGGAATTTTTATGTGTTTTCAGTGCATAAGCTTGTGCCTCCTGCGCTGGATGTTCTGCTTCAGTCCGATGACGTGAGGATCGACGGCTTTATACTGCCGGGGCATGTGAGCACAATCATCGGCAGCAAGCCTTATGGTTTCATCCCGGAGCGTTACCGCATACCCTGCGTGGTTACGGGTTTCGATGCGCAGCATATAGTAGAGGGCATCGCGATGCTGTTAAAGCAGATCGTGGAGGGCAGGGCCGTGGTGGAGATACAGTATAAATCGGTGGTCAACCCGGACGGCAACGCCAAAGCTGTTTCATTCATCGAAGAATACTTCGAGCCATCCGACAGTTACTGGCGCGGCATAGGTATGATGCCTGCAAGCGGTTTAAAGCTGAAAGAGAAATGGCGTCACAGAGACGCGGAGATATTTTTCGATATCGCTGTGGCAGAGTGTTCCGAACCTAAAGGATGCCAGTGCGGCCTTGTTTTGCGCGGCGTAAAGATGCCGAATGAATGCCCGATGTTCGGGAAGGCCTGCACCCCTGACAGGCCGATAGGCGCATGCATGGTAAGCACCGAGGGGAGCTGCGCCGCATATTACAAATACCAGACAGCCGTTTAGCGGTCTTGCTGAGAGCAGGACTGTCCAGTAATCCCACTAGTGCATTTGTCTCTCTAATTGATTGTGCAAGTGTTTTGATGTAGAATTTCATACAGGATGACCCTTTTACAACGATTCTCTATTTTGTCCCTCTTATCACTGGCCGTTGTGAGTGTTGCTCTTGGGTGGATTATAACCTACAACCTTGAGCAGGACCTGCTCCTTCGCGCAAAACTGCTTATGGCCGACGTGGTTGCAGAGGAGGTAGGCAAGGAATTCGACTTGAATGAGCTTCTCTCTCCTAAGACGGACGACTATGAAGCCTTTGCAAAAAAGCTCCGGCATCTTACTTTCGGCCCCGATATCATCCGCATTAAGATATGGAACAAAGACAGGGTTGTTGTCTGGTCCGACGACCGGCGTCTTGTAGGCCAGCGTTTCCCGGACAATGACGAACTCATCGAGGCGTTCGAAGGCAAGATAGCCTCCGAATTGAGCAGTCTAGGGAAATCCGAACAAAAGTTCGAGCGTCCATACAAAAAACTTCTTGAACTGTATGTTCCTATTAAATTTCCGGACGGAAAAATTCTCGCGGTTTTTGAGCTATACCAGAATCTCGATCCGTTGTATATCGATATAGACAGCCAAAAACGGGTCATTTGGCTCAGCACTACACTCAGTTTTTCATTCCTCTTCCTTGTTCTCTTCGGGATAGTGAGGAAAGCGTCCTTAAAAATAACCGAACAGATAAAAATTATTTCAAAATCCGAGGAACAGCTCAGAGAACATGCGGACAACTTGGAACAAAAGGTCGCGGCCCGCACAAGCGAGCTTGAAGATGCCAAGCATCTGGCCGAGGCCGCGAACCGTTCCAAATCCGATTTCCTCGCAAATATGTCGCATGAATTAAGGACCCCGCTAAACTCGATAATCGGTTTTTCTCAGGCATTGGCAGAGGGGATGGCAGGGCCGATAAGCGAAAGCCAGAAAGAGCACCTTAACGATATTAAAGAAAGCGGGGCCCACCTTTTGCATCTTATCAATGAAATTCTCGATCTCTCTAAAATAGAGGCCGGCAAGGTGGTGCTTGAACCGTCGGAGTTTGAGCTGCGGAATGTTATAGAGAGAAGCCTTGCCATGTTCAGGGAAAAAGCCATACTGCATTCCATTACTTTAAATGTCGGGATATCCCCTGAGGTCGGGTTGGTGACAGCCGATGAGAGACGGATAAAACAGGTAGTGATAAATTTATTGAGCAATGCCTTCAAGTTTACTCCGGATGGGGGCTCCATCACTGTTTCGGCGATCAGGTCTGCGCGTGAAGGAGACGCGCAGGGTTTTGTCATGATAAGCGTTGAGGACACAGGGCCGGGCATCAGGGACGAGGACAAGGGAAGGCTCTTTAAGGCCTTTGAGCAGCTCGATCCTTCACTGACAAAGAAACATGAAGGAACAGGGCTGGGACTGGCGTTTTCAAAAAAGATCGTAGAGCTTCACGGTGGGAATATAGGGGTCGAGAGCAGGGTCGGGGAAGGGGCAAAGTTCTACTTTACCATACCGGAGAGGTCATGAGCAGAATACTTATAGTAGAAGATAATGAAAAGAACCGTAAGCTTTTCAAGCTCGTACTCGGCTCCATAGGACATGAGCTTTTGCTTGCGGAGAACGGGGAGGAGGGGATCAAGACCGCTGAAGATGAGCGGCCTGAGCTCATCCTGATGGACATTCAGATGCCGGTCATGGACGGCATATCCGCATTGAAGGCATTGAAGGCGGCTGACGAGACGCGGGACATCCCTGTGGTCGCGCTCACTTCATACGCAATGAAGGGCGACCGTGAGCGTTTGCTCGATATTGGATTCACTGCTTATATGGCAAAACCTATCGATGTGGACAAGTTTAAAAAGATGGTAGGTGAAATTTTGGAGGCAGGTCATGAGTGAGCGCCCCAAAAAGAAGATACTGATCGTCGATGATGAAGACAGGAACCTCAGGCTGCTGTCTTTAATACTTTCCAATTACGGTTACGATTTCGTTGCCGCAAGGAACGGCGCTGAAGCTGTGGAAACGGCATGTAAACTCCTTCCGGACTTGGTCCTGCTCGATATTATGATGCCCGGGATGGACGGCTACGAAGCCTGCAGAAGGCTCAAGGCCGATGGCCTGACCGCGCATATTCCTGTAGTCATGGTAACGGCTCTGGAAGACAGGGAATCTAAACTGAAGGGGCTCGAAGCCGGGGCCAACGACTTTTTGTCCAAGCCGGTCGACAGTTCTGAGCTTATGGTGAGAGTCAGGAACCTGCTCAAGGTCAAGGAGTTTGAGGATTATCTGGCGCACCATAACACTATCTTGGCCGAACAGGTTCAGGAAAAGACCAAGGAATTGCGGGAATCTTATATAGACACCATATACCGCCTCACGCTCGCCGCAGAATACAAGGACGAAGACACAGCGTCTCACATCAGGAGGATAAGCCTTTATACGAGGTTCCTTGCAAAGACCATGGGCTTCACAGACGAGCAGGCAGATATAATGCTGTACGCGAGCCCCATGCATGACGTGGGGAAGATAGGCATACCCGACAGCGTACTTTTAAAGCCGGGCGGCCTTACCTCTGAAGAGTGGGAAATTATGAAGACCCATCCGCATATAGGTGGGAGGATACTCGAAAGATCTAATTCCCCTATAATTAAATCGGCAAATATTTTTGCTCTCAATCATCACGAGAGGTGGGACGGCAGCGGTTATCCGGCAGGATTGAAAGGGGAAGCGATCCCTATAGAAGGAAGAATATTGAATATAGTCGACCAATACGACGCACTCAGAAGCAGGCGTCCGTATAAGCCCGCCTTCGACCATAAGAAGACGTTTGATATCATCACGAAAGGTGACGGCAGGACCATGCCTTCACATTTCGCCCCTGATATTCTCCAAGCATTTCAGGATACTCAGGCCGAGTTAGAACGGATATTCGAAGAACACAAGGATTAGCGCATGTCGTGTAACCGGCAACCGAAGTTGTTCGTTCAGCCTTTCACGATCTTATAGCTGAAAGACACTTCAGCCTTGTTTTCGAGGGTCAGTTTTACGGAGCAGTACTTTTCCATCGAAAGCTCTACCGCTCTTTTCACGGCCTCTTCGGATATATTCTCTCCGGTCACAACATACTCGACATTGAATTTTTCGAACCTCACAGGTTCGGTCTTGGTCTTGTTTGCGGTAATGCGCGCTTCGAAGGACGAGACCTTCTGGCGTTTCTTTTTCAATATGGAGAGGATGTCCATGCCGGAGCATCCGCCGAGACCTATCATTAAAAGCTCTGTCGGCCTCACCCCTGTATTTTTGCCGCCGAATTCCGTGTCCCCGTCCAGCACGATAGCATGGCCCGACCCCGTTTCCCCTACAAACTGAAGACCGTCAACCCACTTGACCGTTGCGTTTGCCATAAAGCGCCTCCCTGATTCGTTGTTTATGGATTGGTAAGCTGTATTCTGTGAATGGCCGTAGCCATTCCGTCGTCGTTTGACTCTATCAGAACAGCCGACAATACCGCCTTGCCTTCAGCCACATCGTATTTTCTCGGCATGTGGAGCAGAAAGCGTTCGATGATCTGTTCTTTTTCTATTCCGATTACAGACATCAGCGGGCCTGTCATGCCGACATCCGTTATGTAAGCGGTGGCCCCCGGAAGTATCTTCTCGTCCGCTGTCTGAACATGCGTGTGCGTGCCCAGCACTGCGGTCACCGTGCCGTCTATATAGTAGGCGAAGGCTATCTTTTCAGAAGTGGCTTCCGCATGGAAATCGACAAAGATGTTCTTGGTCTCTTCCCTGAGTTTTTTGATCTCAGCCTTGCATCTTCTGAAAGGACATTCGAGAGTATTCATAAAGACCCTGCCGGATGCGTTGAGTACGGCTATTTTTTCTTTGTTTTTCGTATGCAGGATTATGCTGCCGTAGCCCGGCACGCCTTCAGGATAGTTTATGGGACGGAGTATGCGTTCTTCCTTTGCGATGTAGGGCAGGGCCTCTTTTTTGTCCCATACATGGTTGCCTGTGGTTATTATGTCGATACCGGCGGCAAAAAGCTCTTTAGCGGTCTTCTCGTTGATGCCGAACCCGCCTGCCGCATTTTCACCGTTTGCTATTACGATATCGACCTTGTACCTGTCGACAAGGTTCGGAAGCAGGGCCTTTACGGTATTTCGCCCTGACTTGCCTACGATGTCGCCTATGAAAAGTACCTTCATTGCCTGAAACGACTATTTGGCGTAATCCATAAAACGCGACTCTCTGATGACCGTGACCTTGATCTGTCCGGGATAGGACATTTCGGCCTCTATCTTCCGTGCAAGGTCTCTCGCCACAGCAGTGCAGGCATCATCCGGCATCTGTTCCGGTTTCACTATGATCCTTATTTCCCTTCCCGCCTGGATCGCATAGCATTTGTCAACGCCGTTAAACGACATGGCGAGTTCTTCCAGTTTTTCGAGACGCTTTAAGTAGTTCTCTATGCTTTCTCGCCTGACACCCGGACGCGCCGCTGAAAGGGCGTCTCCTGCGGCCACGAGAGCGGATTCTACGCATATAGGGTCCACTTCTCCATGATGTGCGATGATCGCGTTTATCACCCTGTCGTTCTCTCCGTATTTTTTTGCGAGGGCTGCGCCTATTTCCTGATGCGAGCCTTCCACTTCATGGTCAACCGCCTTGCCTATGTCGTGCAGCAGGCCGCCGCGTTTTGCCAGTTTTATGTCCACACCCATTTCTCCAGCCATCATTCCGGCAAGGTAGGCCACCTCTTTTGAATGTTGGAGCACGTTCTGGCCGTAGGATGTCCTGTATTTCAGCCTGCCCAAAACCTTGATTATCTCGGGATGCACTCCTGAAAGCCCCAAGTCGAATACGGCCTTTTCGCCTTCTTCCCGGATTGTTGCGTCGATCTCTTTTTTTACCTTTTCTACGACTTCCTCTATTCTTGTCGGATGTATCCTTCCGTCGGTCACAAGGCGTTCGAGCGCAACGCGTGCAACCTCTCTGCGCACAGGGTCGTGGGCGGAAAGGGTTACAAGTTCCGGAGTGTCGTCAACCAGTAAATCCACACCGGTGGCCGCTTCGAAAGACCTGATGTTCCTGCCTTCACGGCCTATTATTCTGCCTTTCATCTCGTCGCCCGGCAGGCTTACGGCAGAGACCGTAGCGTCAGCCACAAAGTCGCTCGAATAGCGCTGTATCGCAAAGCTGATTATCTCTTTTGCCTTTTTCTCTGACTGTTCCTTTGCCTCGTCCTCTATTTTTTTCGCGAGTTTGGCAGCCTCGAACCTTGTATCTTCCTCGATGCGCTTGAACAATTCAATCTTCGCTTCGTCGGAGCTTATCCCCGAAATCCTTTCGAGTATAAGGATCTGGTCTTTTACAAGCTGAGCGTATTGATTTTCCTTTTCGGAAAGCGCGCGGTCCCTGTTGTTGAATTCTTTCTCTTTACGGCCCAGTTCATGCTCTCTCTTTTCCGCCTGATCTATCTTTTTTTCGAGCGTCTCTTCTTTTTGTCTCAGACGCTTGTCCAGTTGGTTGGTTTCCCTTGTCCGTTCCCTTATCTCTTTTTCCGCCTCTGATTTCGCCTGATACACGATGTCTTTTGCGGAAAGCGCAGCGTCTTTTTTGATGTTTTCGGCATCGCGGCGGGCGTCTTCCATCAACCGCTCGCGCTCTCTTTCAATATCGATTTTCCGGGATTTTAAGGAATTTTTGTATGCCAGCGACAGTCCGAAACCGGTTGCCAAACCTACCGCTATTGCGATAAGAACAGAAATTATGTCCATTTTTCGATTACCCCCTAAGTTTTGTCCGCCCGTAAAAACTGACCGTATGGGCGCGACTTTTCTGTTTTTTTAACTTAGAGACGGGCGTAAAGAATAGCTATGGATGTGATAAAATCAGCGGTTGTAATTGCCGGGAGGACAGCAGGACACGTTTTTCGGCGGTGTTATGACCCCGCCATATAACAAAATAAAGCTTTTAATTATTGAATTCATGCCCTTTGTCCTATATCTCCACAACCGTAATTGCTGCTATCCATTTCGTGCCGTCATCTATGTAAACAACCCTTAATAAGGGCTTGATTCCAAAATCGCAAAGTTTTTTAAAAACCCACCCTGCCGTGCAGATGAAAATCAGATCCTTAATTTTCTAAGTGGGCGCCTTGAAGGGAGTTTAGGCTTCCTCACTTAAGAGGCCTGCACACCACTGTCCTTATACCGGCTCCCTAAAGATCCAATTTAACGGATCAACATTTGTCACCCGACACAAACAGGGCAGGCAAACTAATGCTTATTTAGTTATAACAAATAGCCTTATGAATAAGCAATAGAAAAGTTAAGATTGGGGGGCGGTATTCCTCCTTTGTTATAATCAAAATACGGGTTTGCAATGATAGACATTTACAAAAAACTTCCGGGCACTAATTGCGGCAAGTGCGGGGTTTCTACCTGCATGGCTTTTGCTGTGAAGGTCAAGAAAGCACAGGCGCGCTTGGAAGACTGCCCTTTTGCCAAGGGCGAGACCCCCGGCGAACCAGTATCTCAGCAAGCGGCAACCGCCTTCAGTAATTACGAGCAGGTGAGCGATAATCTTGAAAAAGAGGCGGTGAAGGCTGAATTCAGGGATATTGCGGAGGCTGTAGGCGGAGAATACATTTTGCATGACGGCAGTGAGTCTGTAAAACTCAGAATGCTTACAAGGCATTATGAACTGCGTAAAGACGGTTTGTTCATGGACGGCCAATACTGCAGCCATGCATGGACCAAGATTATTATTTGCGACTATGTTCGCAGGCAGGGCAGAAAACCGCTTACAGGAGAATGGATCGCGCTCGGTAATTTCCCTCATACAGCCTCTCACGTCAAGGCCTTCCAATCCAATGCGGAAAAGAAAATCACCGGGACCTTTAAAAAGGATTTCGAAGGCTTAAAGCGCCGGTGTGCCAATATGGGTGGTATAGAAATAGAAGGCAAGATAAAGGCCGATTATACAGGCCGTTTCGATCTCCTACCTAATGTCCCGCTTTATCTTTTATTCTGGAAGGCGGACGAAGAATTCGATCCTGACTGCAAGATATTGTTCGACAGCGGGGCCGAAGACCATATAGATATAGAATACCTCGCCTATCTTCTCGAAATTTTCGTGAAAGAGTTGACAGGAGAGGCTTAGTGGAAACTCTTCTCAAAACCGGCTAATGTCGCGGTCGGTTGCGCTTATTAGAGGGTTAAGAGCTGCGGCGGTTTCAAACATTGCTTTGGCTTCATCTCGTTTTCCGAGCGCTTCAGTGGTCATGCCGAGCTTCATGTGCAGGTAAGGTTCATGAGGGGAAACGGCTATTGCTTTTCTGAACAGTTCCTCCGCCATAGTATAATCGCCCGAGCAGTGGTATGCTTCTGCTGTGCCCTGCATCACCAGAGTATCGTAAGGATTGATCTCTATTGCATCGAGAAAGTGGTCTAAGGATTTTTCAGCCCGGCCCGTAAGGAGCAGGTGGTACCCGTCCAGCAGCTTTGCAGTCGCCCCGTCCTGATTCATCCAGTTCTGTCTCGGGTTTAAAATATCGGCAATTTTTTTCGGGTGTTTGCCGATACGGTACAAACGTGCAAGACATACGATCCTGTCTATGTTATACGGGCTGAGGGTATAAGCATCCTGATAATAGTCAACGGCCTTCAGGTATTCCCCTGTGTTGCGGTAAATGTCCGCGATAGCATCGTAGGATTTCAGAAAATATGGGTTCCGTTCGATGCATTCGGTCAGATAAGATACGGCTTTGTCCGGGTTGCCGCACATGATTTCCATGGATGCAAGCTGATGAAGGACCTGAGCGTTTCCGGGGAAACGGGAAAGGGTCTCTATAAGGGTTTTTCCCGTTTCGGCCATGTCTCCGTCCCTTAAAAGCGAATCCGCATATTCAAGACAGTTCCGCAGGTCCCCGTTTGCATTTTTTTTCTTTATGGTATTCATGAACCTTTCAGAAAAAGCTGCAAGCGGAAAAGGCTTCACTAGGTAATCGTCGGCGCCTGATTCGATGACCGAAAGTACGAGATCGCGTTGAGACGCGGCCGTCACCATGATAATGCCGGTGTTTTGATATTTTTGGTATTGACGCAAGGTCCTGAGCAGTTCGAGACCGTTCAGTCCGGGCATGTTCATGTCCAGCACAAGCATGTCTATGTCCGCATGGTCCGTTCCTGCGAGGTCCGTCAGTACGCGCATTCTCTCTTTGCCGTTTTCCTGCAGCATGGCCGCTGCTGCTGTTTTGCCGTCCATGACCGTTGCCACGTGACGAAAACCGAGTTCGTTAAGCACATTGCCTATGGCCCTACGCATACCCCACTCATCGTCCGCTACTAAAATGTTCGCACTTTCGGTCATCTTCATATAGTGTCCTCCTGTGAACTGCAGGGTAGGGTAAAGACAAACTTGGCCCCGCCGCCCGGCGCGTCCTCCACCCTGATTATGCCGCCGTGACCATTCACTGCCATAAAGCAAAAGGCAAGGCCCAGCCCCCGGCCGGGGGAGGAAGCTCCGCAGCATGTGCTGAAGAATTTGTCGAATATCCGCTCTTTTATGGCATCGGGCACGCCGTTTCCGCTGTCCGAGACGCTCACGCTTAATTCCGTACCCGAGCTGTCAAGGCCGTAAGACACGATGACCCTTCCTCCGTCGGGGGTGTTTTCGAAGGCGTTCATCAGGAGGTTCGATATTGTGCGCGCGATAAGTTCGGCGTCCAGAGGAAAAGAAAGGGGCCCGCCGTCGAGTCTGACTTCTATTCCTCTGAGAGACGCCATTGTGATGAAGGAGCGTGATTCTCCGGCAATCAAAGCGCCTACGTCAGTAGGTTTCTTTCTGACAGACATCGAACTCCCTTCCGAGGCGAGCACGTCCAGAATGTTATTGACCATGCGCTGTAATTTGTAAATGTCTTCAAGTGCGAGATTCAGGTATTCCGAGTCCTCGTTTCCGCACCTCTTCAGGCCCAGAAGCTCGATGTTGGCCATCACCGCGCCCAATGGTCCTTTCATGTCGTGGACGATAAAGTGGGCAAGGTCGGACTTCATTCCGTCCATTTCTTTGAGACGCTTGTTGGTAAGGGAGAGTTCTTTCTCTATCTGTTTTCTCCGGGTTATATCATGAAAAAATACCAGATGGACATTCAGTCCTGCCCACTCCATCTCGACGGAACTGACTTCGGCTGTCGTAAGCCGACCCTCATTATTGACGAACTCGACTTCGCGCACATCGCTGCTTTTGTTGTCGAGCGGGCAGACGAACCCGAAGCCCGGGAGAAAATCATACAAGGACGTCCCTGTCAGAGTTCTGAGTCCGAACAGGCGTACCGCCATGGGATTGGCGAACTTTATAAGCCCGTCATCATCAACAACCAGTATGCTGTCGGGGCTGTTGTTTATTATGTTAAACAGTTTTTGCTCGCTTTCATGGAGGTGAACGGCATAGTTTTGGCAGAACTGTTTGAGGGTGTGTCTTTCGACCGCATAATTTATGGAACGGACGAGTGTTTCAGGCGAAGTGTTCCATTTGAACAGATAGTCTTGGGCCCCGGTTTTAATGGTGTCGAGTCCGAGCAGTTCGTCGTCTAACGAGGTCATTATTATTACCGGCACGTCAGGCGCCTCTTTAAGGAATGTCTTCAATGTTTTCATGCCGGAACTGTCTGGGAGATTAAGGTCCAGAAGAACGATGTCCGGAATTTCTTTTTTTATTTCATACAGCCCTTCGGACAAAAGTCCGGCGAAATGAAGTGAGAAGCATTCGCGGGATGGTTCCGACAAAAACTGCCTGACAAGCATCCGGTCTGCAGGGCTGTCTTCTATCAACAACACTTTTCTATACCTCAAAGAGTCTGTAAGTGGAACACTTTCCTTAGTTGAATTTAGGTTTAGCAGCATGATGTTTTCTCCTTCATGGGAAGCTGAAGATAAATGTTTTTATGCTGATAGTTGAGCAAAAAATATGCCTGTTTGCTGTTTCTTGGAACTGGATGAAATGTATGGGTTTCGAGCATTCAGTCCCTATATCCAAGTCTGTTTTGGACGGGTCGTTTTAGCTTGTGATGCCTATTTTAAACCGTATTTTTTCAGCTTTAGTTTGAGGGCAAAAAGAGAGACCTCCAAGCGGGGCGAGGAATATTTGAGTTTGTTGCTTTCAATCGGTACGGGGGGACAGCGCCGATTGCTCATGAATGTATCGGACACTGCCCCATATTAATCGGCAGGAACGTGCATCTATTCGATATTAAAGACAGCTACCTCTTTTATGTTTGGGATATATGCCCCCACAGGAACAAGCTTTTTCCCTTCGTTTACGCAACCTATGATTATATTCCAGAGCTGGTTCAATTCTGTTTTTTCACGATCGTTCTCCGGCGTAATTTTAAGCAGTGTCCCTTCCAGTTCTATTTTCATGGTCCCTCCTTGAGTATCGTTATTTTCCGCTGCCGTACTGGACAGTCAGGTAGTCAATAATTTTGCCGGGGTCTTCTTCTTTGATCGGAGCGCCGAAAACCTTTATCATCTTGTTTACGTTCGCGGTCCATTGCGCCTTGGAAAGCGGCGGCTGTGTGGTAATGTAATCGGTGCTGTGGCATATGTTGCATAGGGTCTCAACTTTGTCCTTTCCTGCCCCTGCCTTAAGCTCGACTTTGATATCCGGTAGGGTGATGGAGCGCGCCATGTCACCTGCGAAAGTCAACCCCGCCGAAAGAACTATAGAAATCGCTATGACGGTTATGTTTTTTTTCATGGTGTCCTCCTATATAACATTAATCTCGGTTTTCTCAACGTTATTTAACAGATATCCTGAAGGGTTCCAGAGCTTCTCAAACGGCTGGGAATCTCCGATGCTGTTAGTGGCTTTTGCCATGAGTGTGTATTTGCCCGTTTTTAGAGGTCTCCATGAATGGGAAAACTGTATCCATGAGTATTTTCCCTTGTCCTGTCCTAGTCTGGCCTCGCTCCACGTCTTGCCGCCGTCCGTAGAGACGATGACATCCCTGATGCCGTATCCGCCCGAAAAAGCAACGCCCATAATCTCCACAGGTTTGTTTTTTTGTATTGTGGTATCGGGAGATGGTGTAATGATCAGAGAACGGGTAGTCATCCTATTGATAGGCACTGTTCTGCCCTGCGTTGTCCCGCTGGGAATGCAGCCGCAAGGATTGTCCGGTATGCGGTATGCAGGCTTCATCCAGAACTCCTCGAAGGGTTTGCCGAGCACTGTTATGTCGCTCAAGGCCTTGACCCAATATGTGCCGTACCATCCCGGCACTATAATTCTGGCCGGAAAGCCGTTGAGCATGGTCAGGGGCTCTCCATTCATCTCGTACGCCACCATTATGTCCTCTTCAAGGGTTTTGTCCACAGGCAGGCTTTTTTTAAAGTCAGGCACGGACGGCAAAGATCCTGAGTCCAAGCCGTTGAACATTACATCCACGGAGCCGGGCTTCAGGCCGGCTGTATTCAGTATGTCCCTCAGGCGGGCGCCTGTCCAAGTTATGTTGCCCATCGCCCCGTTTTTCCACTGTCCCCCCGGCACCCTAGGCTCAAAAAAGCTTCTGCCGTTACCAGCGCATTGAAGTACGGCGGTGTAAGATATTTTTTCGAATTTCTTCAGGTCTGCCATAGAGAGGCTAAGCTCTTTCCCGGTATTTCCCCCGACTTTGAGCCTCCATTCATTAAGGTCTACCGAGAGCGGAATATTTGCAAGATGCCACCTTACAAAAAGGGCATTGTTCGGAGTGATAAGCTCTGTGAACAAATGCATCGGCGTTTCAAGCTGCGGCGGCCGGGATGTGAGGACCAGCAGACCGGTCTTTTCAGGGTATGTAGCCATAGGTAGTTCAGAACCGAACAGGGACGACGGCATATCGCCCAGCGCTGCCATGGCTGTAATAACACCGGCAGTCTTGATGAACTCTCTTCTGCTAAAATCTTCTTTCATATTACAGCCTCCTTCTTAAATTGTTTCTTTTAGCCAATGCGTAACCTTATGCGGGTATGGTCCCATAAGGTTCGGCCCTGCGTGCCCATTCGCTCGTAGGATATTTTTCTTTTAGCGTATCAAAGGCCTTTCTCAGCGCCTTGGGGTCATGGCCTTTTTTGTATTCTGCCACGCCGAGGAAGAAGACTGCTTCAGGGGCCGGACCTGCATGCGGGTATTTCTCGATAACTGACCCGAACCCTTGGATCGCATTGGTCAGATGTTCCGTATAAAACATCGCCATCGCCTTGCCCATTAGCAGGTGCGCAAGCAGGTCGTCGGCAGGCACGAATCCGATGATCCTGCGGTATTCGATTCCTCTCTTGTCAAGAACAACAAGGGTCGGCGTCCATTTTACGTTGAACTTCTGCATCAGGTCTGTCTGTTTGTCCCAAAAACACTGGCTCTTGACTGCTACGAATTGTTCTTCCAGAAACGCTTGCACTCTCTCATCAGAATACGGACCCGCATTCATAGCAATGCAGCCCACTCAGCCGTCAAACCACAAGTCGAGGTAAATAGGCTTGTTCTCTTTTTTCGCCCTTGCAATTGAGATATTGAAATCGTTTTCCCACCGTATTTCCGGCATATGATTCCTCCTTGATAGAATGTTTTACAGTAAAGTGGTTAGCAAAGAGAGTGCCAGACGCTGAACCTCTTGAATATCAACAAATTGCAACAATACCACCTGTCCGGAGCCATCTTTAGCGGGTCATTCTGGACTACTTATTTTGAACGGAGCGTTTTTTATTGCTATGGTATAAGGCACTGCCGGGTCTGTTTAGGCAATACCTATGATTTTGGCCTTGTCTTTTCTCCCAGAAGTTTACCTAGACGCGAGAGATGTTTCTTTTCTTCTGCGATAAGAGATTCGAAAATCTTCCCGGCATTATTGTCCTTGATTTCCCTGAGCATCTTAACGTAAAGATCGAGTGCATTGGCCTCCATCTGCATCGAGACTTCAAGGATGTCCTGTAGGGCAGCGCCCTTTTCCTGCAGCAGGGAAATCACCTCTTCAACCTGTACGCCGCTTTCCATGACACCTTTAAGCGCTGCTTTCTCCATTGATCCTGCGTCGATTTTATTTCCGGTGGTAATGCTGTATGCCGCCAAGATATGGTCTTTATGCCGCGCTTCAGCCTCCATCAGACTACTGAATATTTCCCTTGATTCATTGTCAGCCGTAAGGCCGGAGGCCTTCTCGTAGAAAAGCCTGCTTCCGTCTTCAAGCGACCATGCGAGAGTTATCAACTCCTCTGTCGTTTCCCCGCCCTTTAGCAGATACATCCCCTGAGCGTAATCGCCTTTAGCCACAAATCCGTTCCATGCGTTAATGCCTCCGTCCAAGGTGAGTGCGGACCGAAAGCCGTCAGACAGGAGTATCGCGGCGGCAGACCTGCTCCTGTTGCCTAACCTGCAATAGGTAAGTACGGGCTTCGATGCGTCCAACTCGCCGGTCCTGTCTATAAGTTCGGGCAAAGGAATAAAAACAGCGCCCGGGATATGGCCGGAAATATACTCCTGCGGCTGGCGCACGTCCAATATCGTAACTTCGCCTTCTTTCTTTTCGGAGAGCCATTCTTTCGCTTTGTCGGGGCTGATGGTTTCGATCTTTCCTGATGCGGTAAACAGCGCCATGTTCCACCTACCTTTGCGTAATTTTTTATTTGATTAAAATCAAAACATCCAAGCCGTAAGGCCGTTAAATGATACCAAGAGCATGATGCCCATTATGTAAGCATTGACGCTGTTCAGCGCCCTAGCGGAGAGGAACAGTTCTCGGTCTCTCAGGCCCCTGATCGCGTTAATTACAAGCAGGCCGGCATTTGCGTACAGCACGACCGCTGTGACGTTCATAGTGACTGCGCCGTAAATGGGCAGCAGCATAGAGAACGCGGCAGCGGCAAGGAGCCAGATGAAAACAATCCTTGCCGATTGTTTTATGCTGAACATTTCCGACAGCGACGGCAGACCGGCAGCTTCGTACTCTTTTCCATACTTCGCCATGAGGAGCCACACATGAGGTATCTGCCACATGTAGAAACAGAGGCAGAGCGACGCTATTTCACGGCTTAAAACCCCGTTGCCTCCGGCAAGCCATCCGATAAACGGCGGGGCCGAACCTACCAGCGCCCCGGGAATAATAGCGAATGCGGTATTTTTTTTGAGGGGTGTGTAAACACCGTTATACCAGAACACGGTGCAAACACCTGCCGCAAAAACTGCAATGCCCCATAGCATCAAGAGCAATCCGGCCCCGGCGCATAAAAGAAAAGCGGAATATGCCAACGCATGTCCGGGTTGTATTGCTCCCGAAGGTATCGGACGGTCAGCCGTCCTAGGCATCTTGGCATCGGAGTCCCGTTCTTGGTATTGGTTGAGGGCAGAGGCGCCACAGGCGAGTACGAACAGAGATGCCATTAACCGGAAAAGTTCCCAATCCAGTCTTGAAGATGCAAGAATAAAGCCGGTGGCCCCGGACATTGCGGCAAATAACGATATGCGGGGCTTGCAGAGTGTGCTGTATTCGGCCGTAAGAGACATATTCTCTATTTCAGCTTCTTAAGATAGTCTACGAGCGCGCCGATTTCCTGTTCGGTGAGTGCGCCCTTTTGCGGCGGCATAATCGCCGGATAACCTTTTACAATATCAGCGTTGGGTTCAAGCAGGGACTTTTTCAAATACTCCTCGTCCACTGTTATTTCGCGTTCGGTCCCGTTCGTGACAACCGCCTCTTTGCGGCCCCAGATGCCCTTGAGTGTGGGGCCGATCTTTTTGGAACCGTCTGTCGAGTGGCAGCCTATGCATCCCTTTTCGGTGAGTATCTGGAGCCCCTTGGACTCTTCCCCTTCAGCTTTGTACGAAGCATACCATTTATCGAAGTCCTCCTGTTTCATTACCTCCGTCTTTGTTATCATGGCGGAATGTCCCTGTCCGCAATATTCCGTACAGAAAAGGTCGTAGCTGCCGGTCTCGTTGGCTGTGAACCAGAGTTTGGTGGTCATGCCCGGCACTGCGTCTTCCTTCACCCTGAAGGCGGGTATGAAGAGGCCGTGCAGTACGTCCTCGGAGGTTATGGCCAGTTTGACCGGTCTGCCGATGGGCACCTTCAGTACGTCCGACTTTGCTCCGTTTTCGTATTCGAAAACCCATGACCACATGCGGGCCACTGCCTTCACAGTCATCGCATCTCCGGGCGGAGTGCGCATAAACTGAAAACCGGTGAAGCCGACATAGAACATGGCAAGCACGATGATAGAGGGTATGGCGGTCCAGACTATTTCGAGCGTGAGATTGCCCTCGACTTCTACCGGCTCGGGATGTCTCTTCCGGCTGTACCTGAACACGAAGAAGAGCATGAGCGCGGTCACAAGCACAAGCAGAGCCACGGATATGCCTGTGATGAAGAGAAACGCGCTGTCTACCCTAGCGGCAGTATCTGAAATGGTGTTCATCATCTTCACCTGAACCAGACGTCGGTAAACGTCAGTATTATTATGACCGTCAGCGTGAGTACGGAGGCGGCGAATATGAACCTGAGCAGGGGCGGCTCATACTTGAGATGCATGAAAAAATATAGCACCAGTAAGGCCTTGATAGTAGCTATCAGCACGGCCGTGACTGTGCTGAAGTTGCCGAGATGCAGGCCTGCTACGGTAATGGTGATTGCCGTCAGGACCAACAGCCCGAGCCATACAAACACATATGATTTAAGCCCTGCGTCTTTATGTTCTTCTTTCATAAACATCCTTTTACGTAATCAGGTAAAAGAGAGGAAACAGATAAATCCATATAAGGTCCACGAGATGCCAGTACAGGCCCCCGTTTTCGAGCTTGATGAAACTGTGCCCGTTCACAATATCTTTCGAAGTGAATACTAGCAGCACGGACAGTATGATCATGCCGACTATAACATGCAGTCCGTGAAGCCCTGTCATGACGTAGTAGAGTCCGTAAAAGAGTATCTCTCCCTTGGGAAGCGCGAGCAGTTCCGGGGAGTCGGGATAGAGGCCGTGCTGTATCTTGGCCCCCCATTCAAAGTATTTGTTGACAAGAAAGGCGAAGCCCAGCAGTATCGTGGCTGTCTGGAACAGGACCGACGGTTTCTTTTTCCCGCTGCGCAAATAACCTATCGAGAGGGCCATGGTGAGACTGCTGGTAAGGAGGATGACGGTGTTGGCCGCGCCGAGCGCCACACTAAGCTCCTTTGCCGCTTCATGAAAGTCTTGGGGGTATTTCGACCTGAAAACGGAATATAGCAGGAACATTCCTCCGAAGAGCAGCACCTCAGTGACAAGGAAGAGCCACATGCCCACCTTTGCCCCGACATAATCTCCGTGCGGGGCGGCCTTGATTTCCGTTTCAGCGCTCATGTCCTTTGATACGGTCCGTGCGTAATGACGGGCCCTTCCTCGAAGTTCTCATGCGGAGGGGGCGAAGACACGGTCCATTCCAGAGTGGTCCCGTCCCACGGGTTCCCTGCGGCCTTTTCGCCTTTGAATAGCGACCTGATGAGATTGGTGAACATAATGATCAAGGCGGCCGCTACGATCCACGAACCTATGGTTGAAATAACATTAAGCGGCTGGAATTGCGGCAGGTAATCGTAGTATCTCCTCGGCATTCCCTGCCACCCCAGTACCAGCATCGGGAAATAAAGCGTATTCAGGCCTATGAAAAGCAGGGCTACCGCAACCCGCGCTATCTTCTCGCTGTACATCCTCCCGAACATCTTCGGGAACCAGAAATGGAGTGCGCCGAAAAATGCGATCCCTGTGCCTCCGAACATGACATAGTGAAAATGTCCGACAATGAAATACGTGCCGTGTATATGGATGTTGGTGGACAGGGCGCCGTTGATCAGTCCTGTAAGTCCGCCGATAGAAAAGAGGAAGATAAAGGCCATGACATACAGGAAGGGCGGCCTGACATCTATGGAGCCTTTGTACAGGCTCGATACCCAGTTGAAGACCTTGACCCCGCTCGGCACAGCCACGATGAAAGTAAGGAGCGAGAATATCCAGCGGGAGGTGTCGCTCATGCCGCTCGTAAACATATGATGGCCCCAGACGAGATAACCTACGCCTGCTATCGAGAGGCTCGAAAGGACTATGGCTTTGTACCCGAAAATGCCTTTGCGCGCAAAAACAGGAACGATTTCGGATATTACGCCCATTGCAGGAAGGATCATTATGTACACGGCCGGATGCGAGTATATCCAGAACAGGTGCTCGAAGAGTATGGGGTCTCCACCCTTGGCCGGATCGAAGAAACCCACGCCGAAGGAGCGCTCGAATATGAGCAGGAGCAGTGTGATGGCCAGTACCGGTGTTGCCACTATCTGCACCCATCCGGTGGCGTATAAGGACCAAGGGAACAGCGGCATGCGAAACCATGTCATGCCCGGCGCGCGCATGCGATGAATGGTGGTCACAAAGTTAAGGCCGGTGAGTATGGACGAAAAGCCGAGCACAAAGGCGGCGAACACGGCAAGAGAGACATTGGTGCCGGTCCTTATGCTGTAGGGCGCGTAAAAGGTCCATCCGGTGTCCGGCGCCCCGCCCCCTGTGAAAAGCGAAAGAACTGCGATAAGTCCTCCGCTGATATACAGCCACCAAGAGAGCAGGTTGAGTCTGGGGAAGGCCACATCTTTGGCTCCGATCTGGATAGGCATTATGAAATTCCCGAAAGCAGCCGGAATACCGGGGATGATGAACAGGAATATCATGATCATTCCGTGGACTGTAAAGAACGCGTTGTAAGTCTTCGCCTCCATGATGGTCTTGCCTGCCGCGATGAGTTCTATCCGCATCAGCAATCCTATGACTACAGCCACGGAGAAGAACGTAAGCATTGAGCACAGATAAAGTATGCCTATCCGTTTATGGTCCGTAGACAGTATCCACGCAGCCGCACCGCTGCTTTTCCCATGGTTGTCCAAGAAGCTTTTGGGTGCCTGATAGCCGGCGCTCATTTGTCCCCTCTTTTGCGGCCGCTCCTTGTGAGATAGAATATGAACGCGATAATAAAGACAATGCTGACCGTCCCGAATACCTTGAGCAGGTTGAATACATATCTCTTTTTTGCCGCATCGTACGTAAAACAGTACTGAAGCACCCTGTTTATCGTCCCGCCCGTCCTTCCATCGGAAGCTTCCGAGACTGCAAGTGCGAGTTCGAATGGAAGGAAGCCGCTCCCGTTGATATATCGCACGATCTTTCCTTCCGGCGATGTGATTATCAGGGTCACCGGATGGGCAAAATCACTCTTGCTCCTCTTATAGCGATACCCCATTCCGTCCATAGTCTTCTTTATGCTGTCCGCATTTCCGGTCAGAAACATCCATGCCTCGGCAGGGAACGGCTTGCCTGTGGCTTTTATGTAATTTCTCTTTTTCGACGCGGCCAATTCCGGAGTGTCTGTTTCGTCGAAGCTCAGAGAAACCGCTACATAGTCCTTGCCGGGAAGCAGTTTCATGCGCCCCAGCACATCCGCGAGATTGGAGAGCAGGGTAGGGCAGATCGAAGAGCACTTGTAATATACAGGGGCGATGATGGCGGGTTTGTTTATGATTTCCTTCAGTGTGATTGTGTTCCCTCTTTCATCGATGAACGGTTCATTCAGGGGTATGTACTGTCCGAGCTTTTCCTCGATACCCGCTTCGGAAGGGCTCTGCGCATCAAACGCATAAAGGCGGCAAGGCAATATACTCAAAATTACGAACAGTATGATAACGGACCGCCGCATATCTTTCCCCTCCTCACGCTGCCTTGACGCCCTTAGAATCAAGCTTATCAGGACTGTTCTTGTCTGTCAATCGGTTGTACAGCGCGCAAATGTTTGAGCTGTTAGAGTGTATTGAGAAAAGCGATCAAATCCTCGACCTCTCCGTCCGGCAGGTATTTGAAAGACGGCATGTCCCTGAACGGTTCTCTCAACTGAAGTCTGATGTTGTCAGGCGTGGCCGGACGCAGGCTTACCGGAAGCCTTGTTCCTTTCATCACGCCCTTTAGTCCGGGTCCTACGAGTTTTTTCGTGCCGTATGGATCGTGGCAGAAGGCGCACTTGGCATCAAACAGGTCCTTTCCCCTGCCGATGCTCTCAGCGTAGTTCCTTGCCGGGTACGCGGCAAGGTCGCCTTTCTTTTCTAATGCAAAATAAGACGACTGTCTTTTTTGTTCCATCAGCTTTTCAGCCGTCTTGTCGTATCCGAAGCCTGTGACGATAAAATAATAACCGGCCGAAGTCCAAAACATCGCGAAGGTGAGCAGTGCCATAGCGAGGCCTATGCCTTTTGTTTGGGAATAATGCTGCCGGTAGACCCTCACAAACGATACCTTCACGCACATGAGCGCTAAGATCGAAAAGGCGAACAGGCTGTGCATATTGCTTCTCGGTGAAAGCTCCACCTTTACAGCGGTCAGGAAAGAGATACAATAATAGGCGATAACGCCGAAGAGAATAAAATAGACGATGCCGTTCGTCCTGTGTGCGTTCTTAAGTTTTACGATATCCTGTTTTTTTTCGATGCGCCCGAATATCTCGAACATCGTATACATGGCGGCGACCGCAAGAAAGATCAGGACAACGGACAAGAGGGATTTCAGGAAGAATATGCTCATCGCAACATTTTACACCAACAGACCCGGTTCGCGTTAGTTCATCGATCCGGCGTGCGGCATAAAGACACCTCCGTTACTTTAAGGGACGGTAGAACTTCTTTGCGTCTTCCGCCAGTTTTCTCAGGCGGTGTGCGACAAGTGCATTCACGCTCCCCTTTGAGTATGAGCCACCGGAGAGTCTACGGCCTGCACCTAGGCCTGTAAGTATCTCTATCCCCTCATCTATGGTCTTTGCCGCGTAGATGTGGAAAGCGCCTTCTCTTACGGCGCCGACAACGTCATCCCGCAGCATGAGATGCCTGATGTTCAATGATGGTATTAGAACGCCCTGTTTGCCGGTTAGTCCCTTAATCCGGCAGACATCGAAAAAACCCTCTATCTTTTCATTGACTCCACCTATCGGTTGTATCTCGCCCCTCTGGTTGACTGATCCTGTTACCGCGATATATTGCCGCAATGGGACCTCCGAAAGGCTCGAAAGGATCGCGTAGAGTTCGGTGGAGGATGCGCTGTCTCCCTCGACGCCGCTGTAGGACTGCTCGAAACAGAGACTCGCCGTCAGGGTCAACGGCTTGTCCTGCGCATATTTCCAGCCGAGATAGCCGGAAAGGATAAGCACCCCCTTGTCGTGTATCCTGCCGCTCAACTGAGACTCCCTCTCGATGTTTATCACCCCCTGCATGCCGAGGAATGTCTTGGCGGTGATGCGGGATGGGCTACCGAACCTGAATACGCCGGTATCGTGGACCGAGAGGCCATTGACCTGTCCGACAACCTCTGTGTCAAGGTCGATCATAATGGTCCCTTCACCGATCATGTTACGAATTCGTTCGGCAGTAAGATCCAGCCTATGTATATTTTCGCGTACGGACTTCTCGACGTGCTCGCCGCTTATCGTTGCGCTCCCGGAGATCCTTGCCCAGTTATCGGTCTCTACGAGGAGGTCCTTGATTACCCCGAACCTAGCTGAGAGCTTTTCTTTGTCGTCCGCCTCCCTGACGGCATACTCCATCACCTTTGCTATAGCGGTGCGGTCAAAAGGCAGTAGGCCCTCCCTATCGCAGCACCCGGCGATAAAGCAGGCGTAGGCATTCATGTTCTCCTCCGTCCTTTCTATCCTATGGTCAAAGTCGGCCTTTACCTTGAACATCTCCCAGAAGTCCTCGTCGTAGAAAGAAAGGGCTTGGTATACCCGCTCCTCCCCCATGACGACTATCTTCAGATTCACAGGTATCGGCTCGGGCCTCATGCCCATAGGGGCGAAGAAGCTCAATTGTTCTAGGGGGTCTTCGACCCTTAATTCCTTGGTCTTTATGACACGCTTTAGCCCCTCCCACACCCATGGGTTCATAAGAATATCGCGTATCCCCAAGATCAGGTAGCCCCCGTTGGCTGTGTGAACTGTCCCCGGCTTTATCATGGTATGGTCACTCACATAAGCCCCCATAAAGGCCTTCCGCTCTATCCTGCCGAACATATTGAACCAGTTAGGGTTGGTCTCCACTTTAATCGGAGGGTCGCTGTGCAGGGCGTTATCGATAAAGACATTAACCTTATAAACTATAAAAGGGTCGTTCTGGGGCGGCTGGGACATAAAGGGCAGCTGGTGCTGCGGGGCCTGCGCTCCTGAAAACAGTTCGAGGTTCTTTAGAGTATACTCCTTAACGTCCGCAAGAAAATCCGTTACTGCAGGCTGATTGCGGTAAGACGCGGCAAGTTCCTCGAAGGGGTCGCTTATCGCCGACTCCCCTGTCTTCAGCTTGAGTTTCTCCATCTTTTCTCCGAAGGCCTTGGCCCTCTCACGTATGCGCTTGTACGCATCGTCTATAAGTCTCAGCATATCCTTGCGCTTTTCCTCAATGCCCTCCCTTTCCGTAGGTGTAAGGGAGAGGAATTTTTCGCGGGGCAGTGGGATGCCTTCGACCAAGGGGATTATCGAAGCCCCCTCAGGCTGAAGCTGAACGACCAGTTTTCTTTCGTGCGCCTCATTAGTGATCGTATCCATATCTTGCTGGTATTGTCTCTGATGGTCTTCCAGCGCCTCCTGTTTTAGCCGCCCGTATTCCTCACCTCCGAAGGCCTTTGTCAGGGAGTCTTTTATCCTCTTAAGAAGCTCTTCCATCTTCTCCCTGAAGGGCCTTGCCAAGCCGTTTGGGAGTTTAATTGCCCTAGGCCGGTCGGGGTCCTTGAAGTTATGGACATAGCACCAGTCGTATATTTCAAACATCGCACCCGAAGACTTCTTTTCCGCGATAAACTTCTCGATACTCGCCTGTATGGTGGAGGCCTTGCCCGTGCCGGCAAGCCCCGTGAGAAAAAGGTTATATCCGGGTCTCTCTATACCCAGCCCGAAATTGATGGAACTTATCGCCCTGTGCTGCCCGATGAATTCTTTCAGCGCCTGTATGTCCGACGTGCAGGAAAATGGGAAGGTTTCGGGGTCGCAGATCCAGCGAAGGTCTTCTGCATGCACGGAGTATTTCTTGATATCTGTTTTTTTGCCCATGAACGCCTGATTCTCCTTTTAACATTCCATCTCTATCTTTTTTTGCCCGGATTTTCTACCCCATCACAATATCCCGATCATCTCAGCTCCTCGAAGTTCTTTATAAACTGTCCTGTATGCACGCCTAGGGAAACGCATTTTGTCCCATTTATGCAGTCGTCCGCGTCCTTTTTTTCAAGATGTGTCGTCAACGCCTTGCCGTCTTTACGAAAACTGACAATGTAGGCGTTTTTCTCCTCGTTGAACACAATATTGATCGCGATCCCATGCCTGCTTATCTCGGGATACATCTCCATTATCTTGTCTTCCAATGCAACGACTGAGTAACCCATAACTGCCTCCTTTTTGCCTTTTTGTGTGTCCACATTTTCACGTCAAAGAGTCTCCCAGTGAGACATGCGGCATAAACACACCTCCGTTGAATACCAGTGTTATAACGATATTAGCAAAATACATGCCTTTGGCGGTAAATTAAATATCTCAAGGAGATAAGGAAAGCCGGGCAAGCAGGGGGCCATTATGGACTAATCATTTTGACCGGATTGCACACCGTGAGGTGCCTTCCGGTCATTTAACCCTGATCATTTCAGACCGTATTCCTTGAGCTTTCTTTTAAGCGTGGAGAGCGAGATGCCCAAATGTCGCGCGGTCTGTGCTAAATTGCCCGACAACTTTTCCATTGCGGCCTTGATATGTATCCGTTCCAGTTCGGCAAGTGTGATGATCCTGTCTTTATCCGTGATATACGATGTTTCCGGAGAAGCATCGGGAGGCTGTGTCCGTTCGCCAGCCTTAGCAAGAAGTTCGGACGGCTTTATACCCGTGCCCTTCTGCACTAAGACGGCCCGTTCGAGGATATTTCCAAGTTCGCGCACGTTGCCCGGCCAATCGTACCGCATCAACCTGTGTTCTTCTTCCGGCGCTAAGCGCGTATTGGAAGAATTGGTTATTTTTTGCAGAATATGGGCGCATATGGCCGGGATATCATCAGGCCGTTCTCTTAAAGGAGGCATATGTATCCTGATCACGCTGAGACGGTAGTACAGATCGTTTCTGAAGGTCTTGCCGAGGTTGTTTTCCATGTCGGAACTCGTGGCGGCTATTATCCGGACATCGACCGGACGAATGGTTTCCCCTCCGAGCCGTTTTATCTTCTTGTCCTCTATTGCGGACAAAAGTTTTGTCTGAAGGTGTACGGGCATTTCTCCTATCTCATCCAGAAAGAGGGTGCCGCCTTCCGCCATTTCAAAAAGCCCGCGCCGGGAGGAGACAGCGCTGGTGAAGGCGCCTTTCTCATACCCGAAAAGTTCGGATTCGATCAGGCTTTCGGGCAGGGCCGCGCAATTGACGTTTATGAACGCCCTGTCCCGGGCCTTGCTGCCGTAATGGATGGCCTTGGCCGCCATGTTCTTGCCTGTCCCGGTTTCTCCGGTTATAAGCACCGGAGCGCAGGAGGAAGACGCCAAGACTAGGAGTTGCTTTATCCCTGCCATCTCCCGGCCTCCGCCAACAAGAGTAATGTCCTCGGAATCTTTGCCGCTCTTGTATTGGGCGATCTGCGCTACATTTTCAAGGTCGATGGTCTTGAGGGCATTGGCTATGCTGTGGTTCAGGGCCTCCAACTCGAACGGCTTGGACAGGTAGTCGTGCGCGCCCGAACGTATCGCGTTCACGGCGGTCTCAAAGCTGGGGTGCGCCGTGATGAATATTATTTTTGTCCTGTCGTTGTAGTTGAGTATGGTCGGGCAGAGCGTATGCCCCTCCACGTCCGGCAGGTTCTGGTCCAGCAGCACCACATCCACACGCTCCCCGGCGCATGCGGCCATGCCTTCCTCTCCGGTATGTGCCTTTAGCACCTTCATGGAGGTCTTTAGAAAATCGCTTACCACGTCACAGAAGAGCTCGTCGTCGTCTATTATCAGGATGGTCTTCCCCTTACGTTCGGTGTTCATTTCCCAGCCTCCGGAATGAAGATATCCACAGTGGTGCCCCGGCCGGACTCGCTGGAGACCTCTATGACGCCGCCCATACCGGCCAGCATTTTTTTCACCAGTGTCATGCCAAGGCCGGTGCCGCCCTGTTTTGTGGTGTGAAAGGGTTTGAACAGATCTTTTAACTGATTGTCCGTCATGCCCCTGCCGTTGTCCACGATCCTTATCATTATCGTATTATAAACCCCGAACACTGACATGGCTATCCTGCAGTTGTCCCTGCCTTCGCATGCGTCGGCGGCGTTGGTCAGCACATTCAGCAATACCTGCTGCAGGGCCCGGGGGTCTGCCATGCAGCAAAGAAAAGGGGATGAAAACCTCAGGACGGTCTGTATGCCTTTTTCCGAAAAATCGCTCTTGATAAGGGCGAGCAGCTTTTCCATAAAAGGCGCGACCTCGAGCGGTTGGATATCGAGATTTTCGAACATCGTAAAACTCTTCAGGCTCTTCAGAAGATATTCGATCTTGGCTAGTTCTCCCAATATCCGCGTCAGATAACCGCGAAGCTCGTCGGGGCTGTACCGGTCCACGTTGATCGCAAGGACATTAAGCGCGGCTTTCATTGAGTTGATGGGGTTTCCCATCTCATGACGTATGCCGGAAAATATATACCCGATATTGTTCATCGAATTTACCGCCTCTGCAATGGATTCCAGCCGCTGCTTGGCAGTGATGTCCCGCTTGACCGCCACGAAGTTTATTACTTCGCCCGCAGCGTTTTTGACAGGAAATATAGAACAGTCTTCGATAAGGGTGGAGCCGTCGTTTTGGACGCTCTTCAGCCGTCCGTTCCAAGGTGTCCCCATGGAAAGATCTTTCCAAACGCTGATATGCACGGCTTCGTCGTTCGATTCCCCGCTCATTATACGCAGTTTCTCTCCTATGGCCTCGGTTGAAGAAGAACCGCTCATAGCTTTGAGGGCAGGGTTCACATACCGGATGGTCCCGTCCGTCTCCGTTATGATTATGGCGTCTTTTATGGACTCGATGGCGGTTATGAGTCTGGAACGTTCCTCTTCCGCAGCTTTCAGTATGGTTATGTCCTGCACGTTGACGACCCTGAAAAGTACGCGGCCCTGTTCGTCCCGAACTGTAGAGGCATTGACCAGCACAGGGAAGACGCTTCCGTCTTTGCGCATATGCAGGGACTCGAATGTGTAATGGCCCTGTTCGTGTATCAGGCGGATTTTTTCGGCCAAGTCTTCCCTTACGCGCGGGGCGGAAAGGTCCGAGATGGGGCGCCCCGTGAGTTCTTCTCTGGTGAATCCGTGCATTGCAGCGTAGGCAGGGTTCATCAGCTCTATGGTCTTTCCGTCTGCGCTTCCTATGGCAACTCCCCATTCGGCGTGCTCGAATATCTGCGCCCATTTCATAAGCGAGACTTCGGCCTTTCTCCGTTCGGACACCTCTGCTTCGAGTTCCTCATTTATTCTGACCAGCTCGGCCGTCCTCTCGCGTACCCTCTCTTCCAGTTCGTCATTGGAACGCAGCAGCGCGGTCTCCGCTTTTTTCCGCTCTGTTATGTCCTTCCCGTATATGTTGATGTAACAGGCGTCGGCTATGGGGGCCACAGCAATGCTAAAGATTCTGTCCCCGCATACGGTTTCGATCTCCCTGCCGGTACTGTTACTCAACGAGCCGAGCAATTGTTTGCATACGATATCCGGCAGGTACCGGCCCGTCTCGCAGTCCCATAGATCCAAAAGCGGAGAGGATGCGTTGTTTGCGTAAAGCACAATGCCGTCCAAAGAGAGCCGGAGCACCGGATTGGGATTTTCACTGGGGAACTTAGCTATGCTTTTCAGGGATTCTTCAGCCTGCTTACGTTCGGTAATGTCTTCAAAAAGCACTGCGAAATATTCTTTTTCAGGGCTGTACGCTAAGACGGAATACCATTTATTGAGGCGGGTGGAAAACTGTTCAAAACGGACATCCTGCCCTGTGAGCGCTACCTTGCCGTAGACCCCGATCCAATCGGCTTGCTCGTTCTCTATGCCCGGGAACACGTTGCGCACGTTCTTGCCGATAATATCTGCCGCTTTTAAACCGGTCAGATATTCAAAGGCGCGGTTCACTTCGAGAAAGATGTAATCTACAGGACGGCCTTGTTCGTCAAGCACAATCATGTGATAGGCGAAACCGTCAATCATGTTTTCGAAAAGAGAGCGGTATTTTTCCTCGCTCTCCAGTAATGTCTTTTCCATCTTCTTTCTTGCCGTGATATCGACACTGTAGATCGCGGCCCGAACAGCCTCGCCTGTTTCATCACTGATCGGATAGATGCTGCTGTGCAGGTAGGAATTTCCCCTGCGGTCTTCTATGTGGACAACACTTCCTGTACGGAACGCCTTCTCTACCTGCGCCCTCCGCGCAGTCGCCAATTCGGCAGGCAGCAGGTCGAAGATGTTCGTCCCGACAACCTCTTCGACGCTTTTCCCCAGCCTTGCTGCGAGGGTCTCATTCGCAACGAGTGCCGTTCCGTCCCTTTCTATGAGGAAGACCGATTCGGTGATCGCGTTCAGGAGCGCCCTCTGGGTTTCCTCAGCTGATTTCAGTCCCTTGAACAGCAGATCGTAGGGCTTCATTAGACCGGCCACCACCACGGCGCGGTAAACGAAATAATACGCAGCTATTTTTAGATAATGGCCTGCGAGGTTCGCCGTGTCATCTACGCCGACGTATTGGGTGAACATTATTTCCGAGGCCGTCGTGAGTGCGAGTGACATCATCATCGGGTTAAGCATCTCCGGCGATACCATGTTGCGCCGGAGATGCAAGAGCATCATGGATACGATGAATAGAGCGCAGATTATATATTCGCTTGCGATTTTGAACCGTGTCAGGCCTGTGTCTTGGTTGAAACACTCCGGGAAGTTCCCGGTCATTACAAGAAGAAAAAGGGCGGTCGAAAAGAAAGCCTGAAAACCGAACAGCAGCTTCCTGTTCGGACCCTTAAAGGGCAGAGGGGCTGCGACAAATGAAAGGGCAAGCACATACCTGCCGGCTATCCATAATTGGGTGGCCAAATTACCGGTTATATCAGCGAATATACCCATGCCTTTGTAAGCAAGGGTGTGTATCAGATCGAAAACCGCAACAAAGAGGAAGGTCGTGCCTATGAAGGTGGTGAAATCGCTTTTTTCATACCTGCGCGCGTTCCACATCAGTATGAATATGGACATGGCTACGACCACGCAGAAGAGTTCCGCGAGGGTATGGAAGAGGAGGTAATTATAGATACGGCTCAGGTAGAGGGCGGTAAACAGAGCGGCCCACCCGGCCGTTATTAATAATGTGGAGCGGCTCGAAGTCGCTGCGGGTGGCTGCAGATTTAATACATTATCATTCATTAAAAACGGCGGCCCCTTATTAAACAAGTGTGATAAGCAATTATATCAAATTGGCACCTAAACAATATTCGTCAAGGGTCGTTACAACTATTTTTCTTATGGATACATAACAAGCAAAGGTCATGCCTGTAGATTAACTATATGAAATTCAGTGTTTGTTCGGCATAAGAATGGAAATCTTTCCATTTTGGACCGGTCATTATGGACCGGCACAAAAGAAAGAATGAATTAAAATGAGCTTCCGTCATTCAGTATAACCTGTTCATAATGCCTGAATATAATATTGCAAGCATACAACTTGTTGATTTATTGAAATTCTATGTTCTGGCATCGCTTTTGCTTAAATGTCATCGATGAATATTTCCGGAGTACCGCGAAACCATCTCTCCTCCGGGGAGGAGAATATAACAAAGGTAATAAGGGAGGTATGCTTATGGGAGCCCGGACGCTTGCCGAGGCGGTGATTATGCAGTCAATATGTGATCTTTGGAACCCCCATGAGAAGGAAGAAAGCATCAAGTTTTTCAAAGGACAATGGTTCGACAGGTACGCGTCCGTGGCCGGCATGGTCCAGTCCGAAAAGGACAGGTTGATCGGAATGCTCGGCGTGGGGACCGGTCCCTGTATGGCGTCCAAACATAAAGACAGGCGGGGTGTAGCGGCATGAGCTGGGCCTTTAAGAAATCGGATGATGTGAGCATACTTGTGTTTCGCGGCAGTCTGTCGCACGACAACACGCAGGAAATGAAAAATGTTCTAATGAAATACATAAGCGATCATGACCGGGTCTTTTTCGACTTCGGAGCTGTTACGGATATGGACAATTCGTTTATCGAGGTCTTTTGCACGGCTTTCAGGATCTCCGAAAAACTCGGCAAAAGGCCTGTCTTGCTGGGACTGTGGGAAACTGACCGCCTAGGGGAGTATTCTTTCTCGCCTAGGGAGCATTTGCATTGTCCTGTCATCTACTGAGTAGCGCTAAGGGTGGGCGAGTCTTTCGAGAAAAGGCGTCAGAGAGTGAAGTTCCGCGACGCTTATGGATGAATGCCATTTGCCCGTCAGCATTGCGGCCGCGATTATTCCGTAAAAAAGCGTTAGCGCGAGTAATATGAATATTTCGGGCCTGAAAGTTTTCCGGCCTAATATCGAAATATCCAGCGCTCCTTTTGCAGGACAATAACTGACGCAGGTGAGGCAAGCGGTGCATTCAGGAGATTTTACGTTCTCTTTCTTATTGACAGGCAGCAGCGAAGGGCAGTTTTTTGCGCAAAGACCGCACTGAATGCAGCGGTCGGGGTCTCTTTTTATTCTGACCGGGCCTGCGCTGCCGAACAGTCCTGCCAAGGCCCCGTAAGGGCATAGATACCTGCACCAGAAGTTTTTATAAAAGAGGGAGAGTATTACGAGCGCCGAGAGTGTGATCTTCGATGTCGTGGACATTTCGGTAAAAAACTTCAGCATCTTGATGTCGGCTACCTTCCAGTAAGGCGTTTCTAGAAATGAAATGATCTGCGGCGGCGACATTTTCACAACGATAATAAACATGAAAAATGCCAGCAGCAGATATTTGAGCGAACGCAGGGCGTAATCCGCGTATTTAGGGATCCGGTATGTCCTTCCTAATACCTTTTGCCCTGTTTTCCAAGCGGCCTCGGAGAAAGTCCCTACCGGACATATCCAGCCGCAAAAGGCCTTTCTGAATACAAAAGAGAGTGTGAGCGCGGCAAAGAGTATTACAGGGGCGGCCGGATGTATCGGATCGAAGATGCCGGTTGCGGCCCAGAGTTTAAGCGACATAAGGCCTCCTATCGGCAGAAAACCCTCGACCGAAGGCGGGCGCTGAAAAGCAGGCAAATTACCCTTTTCGATTGCGTCCACGAAGACCGCAAACCTGTATCCGGCAAAAACGACGAGCAGAAAGATCGTCCATTGTACGGCGTATCTGATTTTTCTTATCTGAGGGCGGTCTGTTTTTTCAGTATTCATAAAAGGGGTAGGGACTCTCTGGGGAGTAGAGAGTCCCTGGGGAGATTATGTGGGCTTGCCCCACTAAGCTGTGATTAAATCATAAAACATTTTTATTCCTGATTAATATGATTTAAATCATATTCCTGTTTATGACTTCGCGGGCAAGCGACAGCGCCTGTTCCCTTTCGGCAATATTGCCTTCCAATACGCCGAGCTCGATTGCGTCTAGGATCTTTTTGAAGAGAGGCGATGCTTTAAGTGCGAATTCTTTTTTTATGTCATAGCCGTTAATGAGCGGCAAAAGCGATTCTCTCTTTTTGAAAACGGTTTCATAGAAGGATATAAGGCCTTTGCAATAATCCGATATTCCTCTGTCCATGGCCGTCGCCAATACCGATAACGGATATATGTCATGCCTGAATTTTATCAGGAAGCCTACGGCCTCTTTCGAGTCGGGCGCCGCGTCTTTAACGCGTAAATCTGCAAGCAGGTTTCTGCCGCAAAAATACCGTTTTGTCAGTTCGGCTTCCTGACGTGAAATTTTCATGGCCGATGAGAATGCGACAATGTTTTTTTCGGATTGGAACAAAGTCGACAGCTTAAGGCAGATCATAACAGGATTTGTCTTGACAAAATCTTTGGTCGAAGCTGTCAAGTTATTGCTTGATGGATCAAGCATCTCTTCGACCCCGCAGTATAAATCCAATGCCTGTTTGGGGTCGCATTTGGCGAAGACCTTTTGAAACAACCCGTCTTCGGCCATTAACGAAAGCATATTGCACGACTCGTCGTTTTTAAATATATGCCTGAGTTCTTCGGCTATTCTTTCGCCCGGAACAGAGGTGAGCATCGGGGCAAAGGCCCTTACGGCCTCCCTTGTTTTGTCTTCTATAGAATAGCCCAGTATTGCGGCAAACCTGTAAACACGCAGCATTCGCAGCGGGTCCTTCATAAAATTCTCATCCGCGACCATCCGTATGACCCTGTTCTTTATGTCCGCAAGGCCGTTCAGCGGATCGATGATCTCTTCGATATTCCGGGTTGCGGCGAATCGTAAAGGTAAGGCCATCGCGTTTATGGTCAGGTCCCTTTCGGACAGGTCTATATCTAGGGTCCCGTATCTCATATTGGCCAGATCTATGACCTGATTGCCTTTTACCACCCTTGCTACCGAAAAATCTTCATCGAGCAGAACATAGGACGCTTCGGCTTCGGATGCGAAATCCTTTGCCAATTCGAGGGCATTGCCTATAAACGCTATGTCGATGTCCTTAAGCTCGTTATTCATAAACATGTCTCTTACGGCGCCGCCTACGACATAAAGCTTTTCGGACAGTTTCCGTTTTTCGGCGAATCTTATGAAGTTTTCGAAGAGGGTCTCGGGCATATGCGTTTTGTCGTCAATCCATGCTGAAGATCAATACCACATTATCGTCTCGTAATAGGGGGACGGAACATTAAGGGTTATATGGCCCCTCCAAGGACACCTCTCGAGCTCATCGCCGTTCTTTAAAACCTCCACTGAAATCGATATCTCGTCCTTTTCTTTTGCCTGAATATCTTCAAAGGGGACCTCTATCTCAAAAACTTCATCCGCTGCCAGTGCGGTGAGTTCTTTGAGTCCCATCCATTGACCTGCGACTTTTTCTTTCACCTGCGCCTTCAGCGGGACCGAGTTTAAATCGCAGGTCAGCTTAAAGGGAGTGTTAGCTATCAAGTTTATCTCTATTTTGAGCTTCTCTTTGATTTTAGAGAAATCATTGGCCGGGTCTATTCTTATATACAAATTGTCCTTGTTAAAACCGTAATAGAGCGCCTTTATAAAGCTTTCCGATTTGTGCATACTGCCGCCCGATTTTTTTACATCGATATTTGCGGCCTGATACCATTCGAAATAACTTGTGACAATACCGTCGATTTTCGGATAAATGAATCCCCTGACCTGCACGGATGGGGCGATGTCCCTGTCCTCGAGCAGTATGGGGACAAAAAGTTCCGGCGGCACGTCTTTGCCTATTGTTTTGTAGGCATTCATCAGATTAAACCGGAACAGTTCGTCGAAGTCTTCTTGGGTTTCCGTAGAGTGTTCGTCGCCGTACCACCAGTTCCAGTCGCTGCCTTCAGCGGCGTACAATGATTTCCATGCTTCGGAAACATCCTTGTCAGGGTTCTCTTTTACGAATGCGTCGAGGTCTTCGCGCGCCTGAGAAAGATAGTCCCACGCTGTGTTGTCCTCTTCATGCCCGAGCCAGATGCCGAAGTTGGCGTTGATCCATGAGCCTGCATGCAATTTATGCAGACTATCTCCCGGGCCGTGCTCGTTGATGTATTCGCTCATTGTTACGGTTTTAAAGCGGCGGTCCTCGCTTAAACAGGAATAGAGCGCCCTTAAGAAGTCCTGTCCGTCATTTTTGTAATATTCCCATGCGTTTTCACCGTCGAGGATTATCGGTATGACATACGGCCTGTCATTGGGCAGGGAATTTTTTATGTGAACGAGCTTTGCCATAAAGTCGTCCACAGCCGCTTTGGTTTCCCACCCGGAATAGACGAACCCTATAAGATCGGACATCTTATGGTCCCTGAAGAAGATCGAGACGTCAGAATATTTGTGCGGCCGATACAGGGAGCGCCCATCGAGCAATAGACCTTCGTGGTCTCTTATGGTCTTGTCTATCGAGCGCGCAAGCACCTCTTCATCGGTAGCTATCCACTTTATGCCGGAGCTGTTTATGGCCCTTACAACATCCTCGCTGACAGAACCTTCGGACGGCCACATGCCTTGAGGTTTATACGAGAACATCTTTTCAAAGTATTCTATGGCCATAGATATCTGTTTTTTCGCGTCTTCGGGACGGGAAAAACGCTTCTTGGGGAGTTTGACCTGAGGCATACCGATACGCGCGGAGTCGGTGTCCCACAGCAGCGGCAGGATGGGGTGATAGAACGGAGTTACGGAGAGTTCTATCTGCCCTGAAAGCGCCATTCTCCTGTACTCCGGAATTATGCGTCTTAGTATTTCGAGTTGCTTCTCTATAAGTTGTTTTTTTTCGTTCTCGGTGAAGTTTTTGCCTTTGCGTTCGAGGTTGTTCAAAAAATCATCCTCTTTTTTGAACATGGGGTCTATCCATGACAGGTTGAACAAGACCTGCAGGTCCCTGACGTCTTCGTGCGTGAAATATTTAGCTATCCGGGCCGCGTCGTTTTTAGAGAACCTGAAGCCGCGTTTGCTCAGAAGCTCGTAATAACGAGGGTAGGGTTTTATCATGTTTTCCCAGTTTGCGAGAAAGAAGTTCTCGATTACGAACATCATCTCCTGCTCCGTAAGGTCTGCCGGGGCCTTGAGCGTCAGATCGAGATATTTGTCGGTGGCTTTGTTTTCGGTGTAATCGATCAGTTGTTCGAGCATCGATGGGACGATATTGAAAGTCTGATGAACGGCCGGAAAATCTTCGAGTATCTTGACCATATCGAGATAATCTTTTGTGCCGTGAAGCCTTACCCAAGGCAGGCGGAAAGTCCCTGAAAACGGGTCTTTGTAATAAGGCTGATGCATATGCCACAGGAAGGCTATATAGAGAGGGGTATGGCTCATTTATCTTCGAACTTGAAAATATACTCGTCCTGTTTTGCGAGGCCGTAATCCTCTCTCGCCCTCTTTTCCATGTAGAACGGGTCTTCTTTTAGTGACTTCACCTGAGTTTTGAGTTCCCTGTTCTGTCTTTCTATCTGGACAATCTCTGTTTCGAGTTTCTTTTTGGTGTTGTTGAGATGGAAGAATTTGATGAAGCCCATCTCGCCGAAGAACAGGGTCGCCGCAGCATAAATGAGTATTATTGCCGCTATGGAATAAAAGACTATATTCCTCAGCTTTTTTTCTGCGGCGACCTGTTCCCTTAAGTCTCTGTGATTACTGTTTGACGGCATCCTGTTTGTCTTTTTACCTCATGTTGTAGAAAGCGTCAAGGCCTTTAAATACGGCTGTCTCCCCGAGTTCTTCCTCGATCATGAGGAGCCTGTTGTATTTTGCGATACGCTCGCTTCTCGAAAGAGAACCGGTCTTTATAAAGCCAGTATTGCAGGCCACCGCAAGGTCGGCTATCGTAGTGTCCTCTGTTTCTCCTGAACGGTGCGATATCACAGCGGTGTAATTTGCCGTCTTGGCCATTTCAATAGCATCGAGGGTCTCGGTTACCGAGCCTATCTGGTTCAGTTTTATCAGGATCGAATTTGCTATGCATTTTTGTATGCCCTCTTTAAGTATGGCAGTATTGGTCACGAAAAGGTCGTCGCCTACGAGCTGGACCTTTTTGCCGAGCCTCTTTGTCAGTTCCTCCCAGCCTTTCCAATCGTTTTCTGCAAGCCCGTCTTCGATCGAAAGTATCGGATATTTCTTGAGCATCTTTTCGTAATAGTCGATCATGTCGGATGCCGAGACCTTTTTCCCTTCGAATAAGTACTTGCCCTTGTCGCAAAATTCCGAAGATGCGACGTCTAGAGCTATAAACACCTCTTTGCCGGGCTTGTAGCCGCTCTCGGATATGGCCTGAATCACAAGCGATAGGGCCTCTTCGTTGCTCTTCAGGTTAGGCGCAAAGCCGCCCTCGTCGCCAACTGCTGTATTGAGACCTTTCTTCTTTAGAAGTGATTTTAGAGTATGGAAGATCTCTGTGCCTGCCTGCAGTGCGGCAGCAAAGGTTTTGAAGCCTGCCGGCATTATCATCACTTCCTGCATGTCGAGATTGTTGTCCGCATGCGCTCCGCCGTTCATGATGTTCATCATCGGTACAGGAAGAACTTTTGCGTTGCAGCCGCCGATGTAGCGGTACAAAGGCTCGCCTGTTTCATTAGCGGACGCATGGCAGACGGCCATAGAGACGCCCAGAATAGCGTTGGCGCCTAATTTCTTTTTGTTGGGGGTCCCGTCCATCTCGATCATTATCATATCGATCAACGCCTGCTCCTCTGAATCGAGACCTCTCAGTCTAGGCCCTATCTCCTGCATTATGTTTTTAACGGCATTCAGCACGCCCTTGCCGTGATACCTCTTTTGGTTGCCGTCCCTTAATTCCAGCGCCTCTCTTTCTCCTGTGGATGCCCCTGAAGGGACTATGGCCCTGCCTGCAGCGCCGCTGTCCAGAAGCACGTCGACCTCTACCGTAGGATTGCCCCTTGAATCAAGCACCTCTCTCGCATATACGTCAACTATTTCGCTCATTTTGAAACCTCCTGTACGGGATTTATTTCTTTAAAGCATGTATCGCTTCGTCATGAACGTCTTCAGCCGCTTCCATAAGCGCCTCTGAAAGTGTAGGGTGCGCGTGTATCATGTCCGATATTTCTCTCGCCGTAAGCCCGGACTTGATCGCAAGGGCCCCTTCATGCACGAGGTCAGAAGCATTGGGCCCGATGATATGGACTCCGAGCGCCTTGTCTGTTTTTGCGTCGGCTATTATTTTAACAAAACCGGAGATTTCTCCGATTGCATGGGCCTTGCCGAGGGCCCGGAACTGAAAGCGGCCTGTCTTTATTTCGATCCCCTTCTCTCCGGCCTGACTTTCGCGCAGTCCTACCGAACCGATTTCCGGCGAGGTGAATATGGCGGCAGGCACGGACGAATAATCCATTTCAGCAGGGACACCGCACGCATTCGAAGCGGCCACAGTCCCTTCCTTTGAAGCCACATGGGCAAGCAGCATGCCTCCCACCACGTCCCCGACAGCATAAATGCCGGAAACATTCGTCTCCATCTTTTTGTTGACCTTGATCTCTCCCTTAACGCCCCTCTCTATGCCTAAATCCTCAAGTCCCAAATTCCCGGTGTTTAAGGCCCTCCCGATGGAAACGAGCATTTTTTCTGCGGCGACCTCTTTGCCGTTCTCAAGGATTATTTTTACGGAGTCGTCCGTGGTCAGACACTCAACCACTTTTACGGAGGTCATGAGTTTTATTTTTTTCTTCTTCAACTCTTTTTCGAGGGTGTCCGAGATTTCGGCATCTTCGGTGGATACGGCCCTCGGCAGCATTTCGATTATTGTAACGTCGGAGCCCAGTTCTTTAAATATACAGGCGAATTCGCAGCCGATTACTCCTGCGCCGATTATGATGATGCTCTTAGGTATCGTGGCAAGGTTTAACGCGTCGGTGCTCGAAAGGACAAGTTTGCCGTCGAAGGGGAACAGGGGTATCTCCGCGGGCCTCGAACCGGTTGCGATTATGATTTTATCCGTATTTACGTCTTCAACGGCGCCGTCTTTTTTTTTAACCCGAACAACCGCAGGCGAAATGATTGATCCTCTGCCTTCGACAAGTTTTATGCCCCGGTTTTTGAATATGGCAGAGATGCCCTTTGCCATATTGGAGAGCACTTTGTTTTTTCTTTCCATGATGGCTGAGAGGTCCGGTATTGCTGCGCCTTTCAGCTCTATACCGTAATCCGCAAGCTCTCTTGTTTTCCTGAGTGCGTCCGTTGAAGCTATGATCGTCTTTGTCGGGATGCAGCCGGAATTGAGACATGTGCCGCCGATTGCGGATTCTTCGACTACGACAACTTCCGCACCGAGTTGCGCGGCCTTAATGGCCGCTACATATCCTCCCGGGCCGGCGCCGATTACGGTCAATCTCATTTAGACTCTTCTTCAATGTATCTTTCGTAATCGTCGGAGTCCATCAGTTCATCGAGTTCCGAAGCGTTCTCCAACTCTATGATCGCGATCCAGCCCTTGCCTGTAGGCTCCTCATTGATGATTTCGGGCGAGTCCGCGAGTTTTTCGTTTGTCTCGATTATGGTCCCGCTTACAGGCGCGATGACCGACGAGGTCGCTTTTGTGGATTCGATTTCGGACATCTCAGTGCCTGCTTCAACGGTAGTTTCTATTTCAGGAAGATCGATATATACAATATCGCCGAGCGATTCCTGAGCATAGTCGGTAATTCCTACGGTAGCTTTTTTGCCAGAAACTTTGACCCAAGTGTGTTCCTTGTGGTACTTGAGATCCTCCGGATTCATCACATCCCTCCTGTTGGTCAATGAAATTTGTATATCATAGTTTTCACTCTTTTCTCATCTTTGTCAAGAATTTTTATCCTGACTCCCGCATGTATGAGCGTATTAGAAGAACTGTAGGATATACCTTGCCGCTACCGAAATTATAACTATGCTGAGCATGATCTTTATAAACCTTTGCGGAACGAACTTTTGCGCCCTTGCCCCGAGGTATACGCCTGCGAAACCGCCTGCCCCGAAGAGTATTCCCAAAGGCCAGTCGGGCATGGCCGAAATTCCGCCGCTTGAAGGAATAACAGTGAAAAAAACAGCGCCTGCCAGAGAGGTGATGAATGTTCCCATAAGGGCCGCTCCGGCAATGGTGTATACCGGAAGGCGAAATACTGCCACGCAAAAGGGCGCAATGATGGCGCCTCCGCCAATGCCGTAAACGCCGCCGATAATGCCTACAACTGCGGCAAGCGAGAACATGCCTATTGTGCTGAATGAAAATCTCTCGCCCCAGAACTCGTATTCTACTTTTTTAAGGCTTACCGATATTGTTCTCACTACCGCATCGGCAGGGATGCCGGACACTAGGGTTGTGTTTTGCCCTGTTCTCGTCTTTTCAGTTTGTGTAATAAATTTTTCTTCCAGAGAATTTACAGCATCTTTAGACTTTACGGTGAGGTCTTTGACAAGCCGTATGCCGATATACAACAGTACGCATCCCACGAAGAATTTAAAGGCCCTAGGATCGGGAAGATAAAGCACTCTTATGTAGTATCCGAGGAAAACACCCGGAAGCGTGCCTGCGATCACAACCCATGTCATAGGCCATGCCATGCGGCCCTCTTTTATATAGCGATATACTCCGCTGGGGATGGCCGTTACATTAAAAACATGATTGGTGCCGCTTACGGACGGCGCCGTATAATTCATCACGCTCATCTGGAAGGGAAGCAGCAGAAAGGCCCCGGACACGCCTCCCATGGATGTGAAGAACGAAATGACCATAGCAACCAAGGGCGGGAAAAACAGGTTGGTCTCGACACCCGAGACGGAGAAAGATACGTTTAAAAGTTCCATGTCAAATACTCGTAACTCGTTCTTGTTTCCATTCTCTCGGGATGTCGGGTGTTCCGGCCGGGCTTATGCATAAATTCTTTCAAGTCTAAGATATTGAGAATGCTAATATCAATATCTTATCAGTATGGCGTGTTTCTTAATCTTCGAGGTCTCTGTTCAGTATCATATCCACCATGTTTTTGCGCGGACGGCTGAAGAGGCATTTTACCCGTTCCCTGAATTCATCGTCCGTAATATGCTCTTGATGAGTGCCTATCACCACCTTGATTTGAGGAAACGCCGCTTCCAATGAGGTCTTGTATTTTCTCTTGAAGGGACAAAGCGCTTTGACACAATTCGTGAAATGTATAACATCCACCCTGAATTCCGTAAGCGCCCTGATGCGATGCAGGAGCTTGTCGGACCCTGTGAGAGTGGGGCAGCCGGGGCAGTTGATGATGCCTATGAGGTCAAGGGTATCATCCTTGGGATAATCCGCAAACCTGCCCCTGCGTTTCCTCATGTCCGCAAGACAGCTTGCGGACGAGCAGCCCAAATCCTGTGTTGCGTTCGAGCATGTCATAATGCCTATCCTTGCCATTTAAGCCCCCCTTGTGCCTTTGTCTCTGTTTTTTCTTGAATTTCCCTGCATCGATCTCCAATATTATTTCAATAATGGAGCATATTAGTAAAATCAGGTGAGATAATAAAAGGCAGGGTGAACACCCTGCCTTTTATTAGGAACATGCCTGCACGTTAAGCGCTTACTTGCCGGACCCGCAACAGAATTGGAATCCCTTCTTGTCGTCATTCTCTCCGCAGCAGTTTTTGAAGGCGGATTTGACCATTTCTTTAAGGCCCTCTCCTTTAACTTCAACCTTAAAGCCGTCTTCGGTTTCTGTAACTTTGCAGTTGCAGCACTCTTTTTCCATACTTTTCACCTCCTCCCCGGTCTTTTATTGTTCGAACACATTCGAACTAGACCGGCAAAAAAAATCACTTCAGAAAATTTTTGATGGAATCTATGGCTTCTTTGTTCACCTTGCAGCGATACATCTGTCCTTCGCGTTCGCACGTTATCAGTCCTGCGTTTTGCAGCTCCTTAAAATGGTGCGATATCGTCGAACGTGAAAGCTTCATGCAATCGCATATTTTAGTAAAGGCCTTTTCCAGAGTGCCTGATATTGGGCAGCAAGAGTTGTTTTTTATGCGGAATTCAGCGCCGACTTTGGCCCCTTCGGGCGCGCAACAATTTTTATAGAGCATGATAAAAATCTTCAGACGTTGTTCATTCGATAACGCTTTAAAGATTTTCGCACAGTTCGATAGTTCCATATTGTTAGAATAATCTAATAATATTTTTTTGTCAAGAATATTAATGCTTCCGCCAATGCCTTATGTTCGACCTTTTCAGGTTGTCTGCCTAGGGGCCAAAAACTATGTGTCCTGTCTGTGTCATATCTCAACAGGTCTGCCTATAAACCTGCCGTAACGCTCTGCAGCCTCCAGAAAGGCTTCGCCTGTTTTGGCATGACGGGTAGAAAAGAATTGAGGCGTGATAATAATCCGCCTCCCGGTATTCAAGCATGGTCAGACGTTGGGCCCGATCTTCCGGGACTTGTCTTTTCCGCAGGACCGGATAACTAGCAAACGATAGCAATAATATTATTGCTATCGTTGACATCATGCTATGGGCTATGTCCGGTGAAAATAAATCATACTCGAAAATTATTCGAAGCGCCTCAGAATGTCGAGCTTTTCGGCGTTTGTGAGGTCAGCCTTGACATTCTTTACAAGGGCTGCTTTGACAGCCGGATTCAGGTTCTCTACAATCTGGTTGTTTATTCTCTCCGGGGCGGCCAGATACCATTGATTTGTGCCTTCCCGGGTAATGAGTGTATCGATATCTTTTGCCATGAACCTCACCGCTTTTTTCTCCATTTCGGTTTCGAGGTTATGGGACTCGCCTGATCCCATTGCAGCGCTGCCTGCTCTTTCACCTCTTCCAAAACTGCCCTCGGCATCGGACAACTTGTCGCATAATTTTCCGTGGGCGTCGAGGGTGTCATAGGACTCCAAAAGCTCGATCGCATTTCCCTCAGAGAACCTATATGCTTTGAAATGACCTAAATCCACCACAACAGCTATCTTGCTCATAAAAAACCTCCTCGCGATAAGCATGATTATTTACGGACTGTATGATTAAAATTCTATACGCTCATGGGAGTGATTGCAAGTTTTGTACACCCTGTATGTAGCCTTCTGCCGAATTGCATGCGCACTCCTACTTCTGCATGCCCATCAGGCAAACATCAGGTAGATTCTTAAAAACCTCCTCGATGGTTTTGTTCTCCTGAAGAGTTTTTACGACTATCGGAAGCGGTTCGGGCCAAATTTCAGGCAAGTCCGCCTCTCCGGGATGTGTCACCTGAAAAGCCGGCCTTTCGACGGGAGGCGTAAAATCAGCCTGTACATCCGGCTTATTTCCTCGTGCATCGATCCGATACCAGCCGTATTCCTTAAGATAGACTGCATTCAGGCCGTGCAGGCAATAAGGCGGACCGTCTCCCTCGATTGTCAGCCGCTGATAGCAGAGTCCCGCCGGAATGCCGTTTGCCCTGAGAAGTGCTGCAAGCAAATGGCTCTTGGCATAACAATAACCGGTGCCGTGAAGCAAAACATCCGAGGCTTTGCAGGTCACAGGGTTGAGCCTGTAATCCCAGCTGTGGCGGATATGGTCCCGGACAAATTCATAACACCTCTTGGCGATTTCAATATCGCCCTTACAGCCTTTGGCAAGCTCCGCCGCTTTGTCGGATACCGGCGTAACTTCCCAATCGATAATGTCGCTTGATTCCAAAAACTTCTCCATTGTCATGTCCTTTGCCTGTTTCGCTTTATATTCTCCCGATAACACACGAAGCGCTTATTCAATCAACCCCTGTTTCCTCCTGAACTCCACATCGTCCGTGATCGCCATGGCCGTCTTCATCATGCGAAACCCGAACTTACCGTAGAATGGCTCTTTGCCGGGGTTCGCAAAGAGCATGATTATCTCGGCATTCGACCTCTCAAGCAGATACTCCATTATCATGGTGCCGATGCCTTTACCTTGGTATTCGGGAAGGACTACGAGGTCGTAAATGGCCGCGCGCAAGGCCCCGTCCGAAATGCCGCGACCTGCGCCGATAAGTTTTCCGTCATGATACGCAAAACAGCGCATTTCGCTGTTGCGAAAGGCTGTTTCGAGTTTGCCGATATCCCTCTTGCCGAGGGGGGCAAGCTCAATCACCCTTGCTAGCTCTGTCCATGAAATATTTTCGATGTCATCGGAAAGCTTGATATCCAAATTTCACCTCGTTTGTTTTATCGCATTGGCTGCTGCGCCGCTTTATGAAGACGCGTCCCGTATAAAGTGGGGCATCGAATCAGGGAGCTCGATCACTATCTCCACAAAGCCCCGATATTCACCTTTCACATGCCACGGTGTCTGGTAGACCAGCTTCTTAACGCCATTTTTTTCGATGGTGTAGATATTAGGTTTGCGTTCTTCCATCAGGCGCATGAGTTTTGAGCGGGACGGCTCCGGGTGGCAATCCAGCAGGTTGGAGCCGATAAGTTGTTTGCCGCCCCATTTTTTAAAGACAGTCTCCGCTCTATCGTTCATCTCGATTATTATGCCTTCATGATCACAGACAACAATAGACCCTGAAAATTCTTCCACCCATGCGTATTGGACCATTCGACCCGTTCTCCTGTCTTTTCGTTTGGTATGTTCTCGTTTTTTTATTGCCCCGTCTCCCACACTTCCATGCTGTTGCTCGACATAGAGCCCAATTGGATCGCTGACGGTTTGATGATGACAACGGCATAGTTCGGGTCGTCCGGCCCTTTGAAATAGGCCTTCAGGCCGTCGGACCACATTGCGTCACGCTCGTTCTGAGAGGTGCTGACCTCAGCTGTGCCCACAACCTGCAGCCAGTTTTTAGTTGTCATGATCTCCTTTGCCCCGAGGGAAAGATGCACATTGGGGTTTTTGCGCATATGCCTGACCTTGTTTGAACAGAGGCTTGTGCAGAAACGAAACTCCAAGTCCTCATTGGCAAACCCGGCCACATATCTCACCCATGGTTTTCCGTCATCAGTAATAGTTGCCAGATTCATAACCTGAAACTCCTTTGCAACCTCGTAAATCCTCGCCTTCAAGTCGCTCATTTTCACTCCTCCCGAATAAGAAATGTATTTCACGTTCCCAATGCGGAGGGAAGTCCTTATGTCCCTGCGCAGGAAGAGTTCGTGAAACCATATGGAGTTAAATCGGTAGTCGCTAAACATTCATTAGTATTTTTGAGATGAGTTCTAGAAGTCATCTCAAAAATGCATATCGCTGTCATACCCGTGAAGACGGGTATCCAGATATCTTTTATGAGCCCCCTTCGCAATCTCCGCACTGATGCCGCCGGCATTAAAGGAAGCAATGACCTCTGTCAAGAAAACGAATACTTCCGTCTGTCATATAGAACTCAACGCCCCGATAATCTTCGAGCACCCTCCGTCGCGCAAATAAGCGGCATGGTCGTGCACGTCTTCAAACTTCCGCCCGACTATTTTTGAACACTCGAACTCGAAACCCGAGCTTTTTACAAACTTGGAGACGATAGCCATTGCTTTGGGGTCCATAAACTCAATCTTATCCGCCCCTGCCTTGATGCGGTCCGTCACATGTATCCAGATCGCGGCGCCCAAAGCGCCGCAGGCGCCCCCGCTCAGGCCTATGCCGCCTGCAAGGCCCGCCGCCATTACAGTATGCATATCGGATGCGCCCATCTTTCTCGCCACAATTGCCGAGCAGCTTGAAGGCAAGGCAGCGGTCTCGAAATGGTTCTCCGAAAGGACGGAATCGATATCAGCGTACGACACGGGTGCGTATTTCGTGGCCATTCGAATGCAATCTATCGTCCCGCCTTTTATAAAGAAATGTACCGTCATCTGTAATGCCGACGACGATTTGTCGATGCCTGTTATCTCGATGCAGTCAGTATGTTTGTTGAGAATGCGGAAAGACTCCACAAGCCTCTGCGACGCCATAATCGCCCCTGTCTCGGCCTGAGTCCCCGTGCCGAACAAATGATATGCCCGTGCGCCTGCTGCAAGCGCCGAGCCCCAGATCATGCCGCACTGATAGCCGTGCTGCATTATCCCTCCTGCAAGCGGCACAGCGGCGCGCTCCTCGGCGTCTAACGGATGATCGAAAGCGTGGTTGAGAACTCTCAACAGTGAGCCGGATCACGCGATCCTGAACAAATCCCTCGCTATCTTTAAAGGTGATATGCTGTTTTTTGTCTTGCCCACTACGTCTTCCTCGGGCTGATCAAATTCTATTTTATGTCTCTGAAAAGATTACAGCAGAGCTCGCCCCCGATGGCCCAGTTCTCCTTAGGCACCTCATCGAACAGCACGGTCACGGCTTGCGCAGGACATCCGATGTTCTCGACCATCGCATCCGTTATGGCCTTTGCAAGCTTCTCTTTGCTTTCCTGTGGCCTCCCCGGCCATAATTCGACCCTCACAATAGGCATTTATCGTTACCTCCTCACGTTATCGAATTCAAACCGACCCGACGCATCACATATAATGGGGCGGGGGACTTTCAAAAATCAACCTGCTCCTTCGGATCGAGGTTCTTCGCCATTGTCCATACCGTCGCTATACTTTTTTTAAAATGAAAAGGTGATGATCCGGCAAAGCCTGCTGACGTTTTGCTGTCCAGAGCCTGTTTCGTGCGCCATGTTTTATCACAGCGCTTTCGGCATTACCCTGACATCCACAGTCATGCCGAGCCTGAGAGGGGTCTTTTCATCGAGGCTGATCTTCACCTGCACGACCTTCATATCGCGGTTTTTTGCAGGGTTGTTCGGCGTGACCTTTCTTGTGCCTGCGTAATCCGAAATCTCGGACACCCTGCCTTTGAATGTCCTGTCGGGATACGCGTAAGAGACGATCTCGGCCGGGTCACCGATATGGATTTTGCCGACGTCGGTCTCGTCCGCCTCGGCGTTTATCCTGATCCTGTCAAGGTCCGCAACTGTTATGACAAAGGGCTGTGTGTCCCTGTTTATCATTTCCCCCCTGTGCAGGTAACGCCTGATGACCTTGCCGGATATCGGCGACGAGATGTATGTCTTTTCAAGCAGCTTCCTGTAATATCCGGCTGTCGCCTCAGCCCGCCTAACAGCGTCTTCGTTGTATCTCAGGGTTTCGGCCCTCGGCCCCTTCACCAACAGCCTCTCCTGCTCCTCCGACTCTCGCACCCGGGCCGCAGAGACCCTGAAAATCCTTTCCTTCTCTTCGAGGTTCGATCTCGAAACAGCGCCGGAGCTGAAAAGCTTGTCATACCTGTCGAGTTCTTTCCTTGCGGTCTCCATGTCAGCCACAGCGCCTTCGAGCGCAGCCCTAGACTTGCTTATCTCTTCTGTCCTCGCTCCTGCGGCAACCTCACGGAGTTTCGCTTTTGTCAAAGCCACCTCTGCTTCCGCCTCGTCGATCTTTGCTCGTATGTCTGAATTTTCGATCCTCGCAATAAGCTCGCCCTTTATGATCTGGTCCCCTTCCTTTTTATACAGTTCCACGATCCTGCCGTCCATCTCGCTCCCTACTTCCACCTCGTATCCGGGGACCGACTCCACCTTACCCTCAGCCGCAACGTATTTGACAGGTACAGCCATAGGGGCCGTCTCGATCTTCGCGCTGCTGTTGCCGTGGTAAAAAAACAGGACATATCCCGCCGCCAGCACCGCGATCAAGCCTGCCGCTGCAAATGTCTTTCTCATGATCTTATCCTCCCGTCCTCTATGTATACGACCCTGTGAGCGAATGCCTTGGCCTTAGGGTCGTGGCTCACGATCACTATCGCCTTGCCGTATTCTTCGGCCAAAAGTTTCAGTAGGCCTAGGACTTCGAGTCCTGTCTTGGAATCCAGGCTCGCCGTAGGTTCGTCGGCAAGTATTATAGGAGGGTCTCCTGCCAGCGCCCTTGCAAAAGCGACCCTTTGTTTCTGCCCGCCGCTCAGGTCGGAAGGGTAAGCGCCTGCCCTGTTTTCGAGTCCGACCTTCTTCAGGAGTCCCAATGCTTCCTGTCTTATTTTTCCCCTGTTGTGCCCCTTGATCCTCAGGACGAACTCGACGTTTTCTGCGGCATTAAGAAACGGGAAAAGGTTAAAAGACTGGAAAACAAACCCGAAGTTCCCCTTCCTAATGTGGGGAAGTATCCGATCGGGATTGCCGGTGGCTTGATTGCTGCCAATCACGACTTGGCCCTTAATTATCACCTGTCCGCTGTTGGGATACAGTATGCAGCCCATGATCGAGAGCAGTGTTGTCTTGCCCGATCCCGAAGGTCCCATGATGAGCAATAACTCATGCCTTTTTACGGCAAGGCTCGCAGAATCGACAGCCACTATTTTATTGTCACCGCTGCCATAAAACATGTTTACATCTTTTACTTCGAGTACTGTATTCATATCACCCTTTCTCCATCACACTTACGCCCTGAAAACTGTCATCGGGTCGAGAGTCCTGATTTTTTTTACAGAAAAATATGCCGACAACAGACATGTGCCCAACACAATTACAAATATCGAAAGAAAGAGCGCAGGACTCAGGTACAGGCTGACACCCGCCTTCTCCACGCCGCTTCTCAACGCGAGTATTATCCCTGAGCCGGAAGTAAACCCTATGAGCGCGCTTATCCCTACTTGGCTGAAAATCACTTGGTAGATTTCGCTGTTCCTTGCACCGAGCGCCTTGAGAGTACCGTATTCCCTCAAGTGCTCCATAGTGTTCACGTAAACAGTCTGGCCTACTATCGCGCCTCCGACTATCAATCCCAATGAAGCGGTAAGAAAATAGCCGAGTCCTATGCCGGTCTGTATCGTCCAGTACATAACGGTCTTGAACCCGAAGTCGTCCTTCGTATAAATATCGTTGTCCTTCATATTCGCCTTCAGGTCGTTCACTATGTCCCGGACCTTCTCCCTGTCTCTCACCTTCTCCCTGTCTCTCACTTTAGCCACAATATAAGATGTCTGGTCAGCCTTGATAAAACCTTGGAACTGCTGGGCCTGTTCATAAGAAGTGAAGATGATCGGCGCGGTCGTGAAGCTCTTGATACCGTTAGAAAGGCCGACGAGCTTGAACTTTCTCCCGCCAAGCTCCCAAAGAGTGCCTATCCTCAGCTCGCCCAGTCTCTTCTCCGAAGTCTTGTCCATGATCATGTATCTGCCGCCTTTGACGTCCTCCGGCCTTCCATAAACCATTGACCACGGCGCGCCGACTCCGCTGTCAGGGTTGAACCCTATAATCTGGACCTGGTCCTGTCCTCCGTCGGCCAGCTTCAGAAAACCCCATGTCATGATCAGTCTGTCAGCGCGCAGGACGTCATGATACGCCCTCACCCTGTTAAGCTTTTCTTCGGAAAAGGGATACGCGAAATCGAAGTTCTGGACGTTCCTCGACGCTATCCATATGTCAGCGTCCGTGTTTCTGATTATGGACGTAGCATTGCCCATCATCCCGAGGTACATGGAGACCTGCATAAGCGTAAGCACCGTAGAGAAAATTATCCCTGTAAGGGTGATTGCGAGCCTCACCTTTTCATGACGCATAGTCTTTAAAGCCAGCCAGATCATTTAAAACTCCGCTCTCCCTCCTAGTTTGATTAACAATGGATACAATATGAACATCGTTCACCTTCAGGCAAAAAATATATAAGTGCTATTTCTTTTTAAAAACTTCCATCATGAAATCGAAAGAACCCTTAATGATATGAGGCAAAAATTCCTCGGGTATTATGACGCACCTTTCACGTATGATGAGCGATACCACCCCGTGGACATGCGCCCAGAAAGAGAATGTCGCGATCTCGACCTCTGCCATAGGCATCAGGCCAGCCTCCATGCACTCGCTCACATTGTCTTTCAAAAAGCCGTACGACCGCAGTCCGGTCTCCCATTGATTCTCCTCGCATATCTTCTTCGCAGGGCTTCTCATTATAAACATCAGGTTGTAATACTCGGGGTTTTCGAGACCGAAATTTATGTATAACTCCCCCTGTTTCCAGAGACGCTTCAATGGGTCTTTGATATCAAGCGTTGTCTGCTGGAGCGCGTAGAGCTTTTCAAACCCCTCGTTATGCAAAGCGTAAAGAATCTCGTCCTTGTCCTTGAAATAGAGATAAATGGTAGCAGGGCTGTATTCGATTTTGTCAGCTATCCTGCGCAAAGAGACATTCTCGAAACCTTCCTCAAGAAACAGCTTCATGGCGGTCTCAAGAATCAGCCCCCGCATTTCTTTTTTCTCTTTTTCTCTTCTCTCGGTTATTCCCATAATCCTTTTCTAAACACTGTTCAGTTATTAAACATAGCTTATCAGAGCGGGGTGAGCTTGTCAATAAAAAAACTTACGGTTTCTCCGATGCCTGTTGGTATGCAGGCCTTTATTCCGGTCATGCGCATCCGTCCGCGGCCTTGCACCCGCAGGCTGGAGAGTAGGTCTGTCTTATCTCTGCAAGCACGGCGTCCGCCACAAGCCTTGCCGCCTCTTTACGCCCGGCTTCAGGTACCGAATCGATATCGAAATGTTCTGTGTACTTCTTGTAATGGGAAAGGGCGTCGAACCGGGCCAGTTTCTCCCTGCCGATCAGATTTTCAAGCACCCTCCCTTGGCAGTGCAGAAAACAGCCGTCGATCAGGATGACCTTTTCAGCCGTGGTCATCCAGCGGGCCAGTGCGGAGCCCGGAACTGACAACAGCTCCCCATGGCATCCCCTCCGGAAGGGTTCCTCTTTCGCCACCATATAGGCGGCAAGACGGGCGATCTCGCCCCGGATGCAGGCGCCCTCGCAGGAGAGGACAGGAATCTTGCCCTCCCTCATGTAGTCACTTCCGGCCCTTTCTCCGGCAGGGCAGTGCTTGTCCGTTACGGTAACCGCAATTGTGAAAACTTCCTCTGTCTCTTTCATGGACTCCTCCGTTTTTCATGGGTTCAGGGAGGTAAGGATACTTGCCTCAGAACCTCGTTTTTATTTCATGTCTATAGACGGAGGAGGGAGGGAAAAGGATACAGTTGTGTGGGGCAGAGAACTCAGGCACCCATTCAGCTTTTGCCCTTTAGTCCTTTAAGGGCGCTTTTCAGGTCGCATGAGAGGACGTTCTGTTCGTCGCGATAGAAATTGCAGTGGGTCTCGAACTCTTTTTTCAGCTTCGCCTTCGCGCGGTGGAGCCTGATTTTTACAGTTTCCAGTGTGACTCCGAGTATCTCGGCAATCTCGCTGTTTTTCAGCTCCTCCAGTTCTTTCAGAACGATGACCGTTCGGTAGTCGGCCGGAAGGTCTTCGATAAATCTTCTGATGCACTGGTTCATCTCTTTGCGGATCAGAGATTTCTCGGCGGACGGCTTCTTATCCTTGAGCTCTTGCTCGATTTCCGGAGTTGAAATATTAAGCAGGGCCATACGCGCGCGCTGTGCAACTGCGGAACTGCGTTGGTGGTCCAAAGCGGTATTGGTCGCAATTCTGTATATCCATGTCGAGAGACTCGCCTCTCCTCTGAAGCCTTTCATCGCTTTGCCGACCTTAATGAAAACCTCCTGTGCAAGGTCTTCGGCCGCATAGGTTCCGACGAGGCTGCTCAGGTAGCGCAATATTTTCGGGTGGAATGTTTTGTAAACCCGATCGAATTCTTCTTCATGCTCAGGCATGGCAGGCGCTTCTACTGAAGTCTTGTCAGATACGCATCTCTGGTCAGCCATAACTCTTCCATACGGTACATGTGCCAATGGCCATGCATAATAATCGGCCCCGCAGTCCTTCGCATAGGCCTTGATCTCGTCGGCAGTCTTCATCCTGCCTTCTTCCTTGCGATTTTGTCTTTCATCTTCGAGTCGAATTTTTCTTTGTTGATTATAAACCTTTCGTGCCTGCCCGTGGCAATAGTGTCCACGCCGTCATGCGCCGTTACCTCGAACAACAGCCGCCGTCCGTCCACTTCGAGCAGTTTGACTTTGGCCGTCACCTCAAAGCCCGGCGGCGTAGCGGAGATATGGCTCGCGTCGATGTGCGTGCCGACGGTCTGCTCGGCAGGCCAGTCGAGGTGCGGATTGACCGCCCTGATGCAGGCCCACTCAAGAAACCCGACCATAAACCCGGTCGCAAAGACTTCGGGCATCATCTGGAATTCTTCGGATTCCCTGTACAGGGCAGGGACGGTCTTGGAACAGGGAATTTTAAAAGTGAATTCCGATTCGATTCCCGGCATTAACGTTTCTTTCATGTCTCCTCCTGATGGCAATAATTTGATTTTAAGTGTATTATCGCGCTTGCCATTATTATTAGTAAAATGAATAATATTAAAATTAATAATTAGCAACACTTATAAATATCCGGAGGTGACGGATGGAATGGCAGCAGCTCATAGGGTTCTACAACACGGCCAAACTCAAAAGTTTCACGCGCGCGGCCGAGGCCACCTACAGGACGCAGTCTGCGCTGACCCAGCAGATCAAGTCTCTCGAAGAGGAATTCGCTTGCCGGTTCTTCGAGAGGATCGGCAAGCGCAGGGTCGTGCTGACCCCTGCCGGGGAGAGGCTCTTCAGGTTCGCCGAGTCCCTGCTTCTCGATTACCGCCGGCTTCGGGAGGACATAGCGGAACATATCGGGCTCAAAAGGGGGTCGCTGCGCGTGGCCGCGCCTTTTACGACGCTCTACCATCTGCTTCCGGACGTCATAAGGCGGTACAGCCGCGAGTTCCCATGGGTGGAACTCTGCCTGTTGGACCGTCCGCAGGCGGAAGTGGTCGCATTGGTCAAAAACGGGGACGTGGATTTCGGTATAGCGCTCGAAGGCATAATACCTCCTCAACTCAATAAAAGACGCTGGAAGAAGGTCGAACCCGTCCTGCTCACCCGCAAAGGGCATCCCTTGTCAAAAGAAAAAAAGGTGTCACTTGAGAAGATCGCCGGGTGTCCGCTGATCCTGCCTCCCAAGAACAGCGGCGTTTCGCACCGTGCCAGACTGGAGGAGCTTTTTCGCAGGCGCAATTTGGATTACTCGGTTGTTATGGAGTCTTCGAACGTCGAACTCAGTTCTCTTTACGTGGAGATGGGGCTCGGCGTCTCTTTTGCGTCAATAGTAAGGGGCCTGCCTGTCTTCAAAAAGAGAAAGCTTGAGTGTATCTCTTTGTGCCATATTTTGAACGCGGAATATATATGCGCCGCCGCAAGAAAGGACAAACAACTTACGGCATATCAAAAATACTTCATGGACATGCTGTTCAGCGGCTGAATAATCCGGCAAAATAGCTGACCCCTCTTTCGCTGTTCAGTGTTTGGCAAGGCGCGGACCGCCGGGCCATCCCAGTATCATCATTAAAAAACCGGAGAAGTGGCCGTTGTCCGGAGACAGCGATTTGTCGACCTGCTTTTTCATTTTATTGATCACGTCTCTGTATCTTTTGTAAAACTTGTAAGTCGGTGTCGGTTTGCACTCGGGCCCCTCAATTTCAAAGCGAGGGCGGTCATCTTGCCGGGCTTGTGCCTCTTGACCAAGTCCACAATTACCGGATGCGAGAACCCTCCCGGATAGTTTTCGAGGAACTTCTTTTCAGCCTCTTTAAGCTTGTTTATGTTCATATTAAGTTCCGGGTGCGCACGCTATCGTCCGTTTTTCGCTATGTCAGCTATTTCATTTCTTCTGAAACAGTCAATCGAATGATCGTTTACCATGCCTGTGGCCTGCATATGGGCGTAACAAACTGTTGACCCAAGGAATTTAAAGCCTCTTTGTTTCAAGTCTCTGCTCATGGCGTCCGACTCTTTGCTTGTCGCCTGATAATCGGTCAGTCTTTTTATCTCATTGACCTTAGGCTTGTTGCCAATAAAGCCCCAGATGTAGTTTGAAAAACCGCCGTATTCCTCCTGCACTTCAAGGAACTTGCGGGCGTTGTTTACGGATGCCTCTATCTTGAGACGGTTCCTGATTATGCCGGGATCTTGTATCATTTTTTCGATCTGCGTTTCGTTGAAGCGCGCCACCTTTCCGGGGTCGAAATTTTTATAAGCCCGACGGTAGGCGTCCCGCTTTTTCAAGACTGTGTACCAACTCAATCCTGCTTGTGCCGCTTCAAGCGTAAGAAATTCAAAGATAGTCCTGTCATCAAAAACCGGGACACCCCATTCCTTGTCATGATATTCGATATAATCCGGTTTGCTTAGATCGACCCACGGACAACGGCAAATTTCTTTATGCATTTTTTTGTTCACGAATGTCCTCACCTTTCCTGTTATTGTTCATCCGGAGCCTCTACTGCGCGACCTTGTTTGGAAAAGAAACTTCTAAAACAACTTCCCCTGGTTCTTGTTGCTTAACGGGTTCCAGTATGTTGCAGTTGTCTTCGGCATCGTGCCCCCTTATGTTTTTATGAATTTCGCCTGCATGCGTTTTCTAATCCTTGCCGCTGTGTTTTCTCTTTCCGAAAGGACAGACTTTTACGCACACGCCGCAAATCCGGCCGCCGATGCCCGGCCTTGCCGAAAACTCAAGGGTTTTTTCGGCGCACCTGTTGAAGTGTAATGCCTCGTCGCGGCTTTCGTACCGTCCGTTTGTTGAAATATTTTTTATGGCCGACGCAGGACATGCCTTTGCGCATTCGGAGCACTTGCCGCAGCGGTTCTTCAATGGAGCGTCCGGGAGAAGGGGCATATTTGTCAGGACAGTCGCAAGCCTGATACGGGGACCGTATTGAGGGCTTATTATTAGGAGACTTTTACCCTGCCACCCGATACCGGCCATTCGAGCGATGGCTTTGTGTGAGATGTTCCCGAAAAGGTTGTCCGTGTCCGCGATGAAGGATGCAGGCACTGCGGATGCCTCGAACCCATTGTCGGTTGTCCAATTAACAAGCTTTGCAGTGATAGCGTCAAGCAGCGCATTTGCGGCCCGATAATGTTCCGCATAAGCAACCGTGGGGCCATCGACTATGTCGTCGATAATATTACTGTCAAGGCGTATCGCAACCGAGATCGCGCTTTCAAAGGTGTCCAAAAGGTCGTCAGGAAGTACTTTCCATCCGTTCTTGAAAGGCGAAAGATCTGCAATCCCGACCATATCTGCGCCGGCATTCTTCGCGACTGTTTTAAGCTTTTCTTCTATTTCTGGCATATAAATATTCAGTGTCCGCTCTTTTCCCGTCTCACTGACCGATTATACCTTTCCGTCCGGCACCGTTCAAGATACAGTTTCTTCAAAGCTCACTCCGCCCTCACTTCCACCTTTGCGTCGGTCAGCGCGGTTATCATAACAAGCCCATGTGTATTTATACGGAGCCGTTCTCCCTTATGGAGCAGGTAATCGGCAAAGTCTTTTTGCTGCGTTACCCACAGGACGCCTTCCGTGCATTCTACCACGGCGCAGCCCCGGCTTTTCTCTAGACGGGCCAGAGAGTCCGCGTTCAAGGATATTTTGACAAGTCCGCTCCCGGCCTTCTCTATCTCTCCGGAAAACCGGAAACCCTCTTTAATGTCGAATGAATTTCGCCCCATGCCTTCAGTGTAATACTTCCGCCGATAAAGATACAGATTCAAAAATAAGCATTTGTTGCCATAACAGTTGTTAAAATCTTAAACTGTTATGGTTCCGGGCGCTGCAAACTGCGTCTTGTAACTACGGCTGAATGGGCTTAAAATGAATGTCATAAAACAACAAGGAGGCGGACGTATGAACGGCGCAACCCTTTACGAAAAAGTGGCCAATGACATTTCGAGGCTTATCAAAAACGGGACGTTCAGGCCGGGGGACAAGATACCCTCTGTGCGAGGCCTCAACAGGCAGATGAAGGTAAGCGTGTCCACGGTAATGGAGGCCTACCGTCTGCTCGAAGATCAAGGTGTGGTGGAGTGCCGCCCCCAGTCCGGCTATTATGTGATTTCCTCTCCCGCCGATGCGCGACCTGAAATAGAGGTGTCGCAGCCGGCATCGAGACCCACAAAGGTGAGTATCAGCGAAGTGGTCATGATGGTCCTGAAAAACAATAGGGACTCCAGGCTCGTTCAACTCGGAGCGGCCGTTCCCAATCCTGATTTGCTGCCGGTCGACAGGCTTAACCGCGCCCTCTGTTCGGTCACCCGCGCTTACAAAATAAGAAATATATCGTATGAGTTTCAGCCGGGATGCGAGGAATTGCGTGTCCAGATAGCCAAGCGGGCGCTGACCGCAGGATGCACTGTTACGCCCGATGACATTGTGATTACCTCCGGATGTCAGGAGGCGATAGTCTTTGCGCTTAAGGCCATATGCAAGCCCGGAGACACGGTGGCGATAGAATCGCCCACCTACTATAATTTCCTTCAGGTGATCGAGATGCTCGGTCTCAAAGCGCTTGAGATACCTACACATCCCCGCGACGGAGTGAACCTAGACACTTTGCGTTACGCCATAGAGCACAACCGCGTCAGCGTCTGTCTGTTTATTACGAACTTCAATAATCCGCTTGGAAGCTGTATGCCCGACAACAGGAAAAAGGAGTTGGTTGAAATGCTCGAACAGTACGGCATCCCGCTTATAGAAGACGATATTTATGGCGATTTGGCGTATTCCTATCAGAGGCCTAAGGTTGCAAAGGCCTTCGATAAGAGTGGGAATGTGGTCCTTTGTTCTTCTTTTTCGAAAACCATAGCGCCCGGTTACAGGGTGGGCTGGGTAATCGCCGGCAAATACAAAGAAGCCATAGCTAGGGCCAAGTCCATCACCAATCTTGCGACTTCCACACCGCCGCAGCTTGCGCTGGCAGGTTTTCTTGCCGACGGCGGCTACGACCATCACCTGAGGACTATACGCAGGGCCTATGCGCGGAATGTGAGCCTGATATCGGATACGGTCATGAAGTCTTTTCCAGAAGGGACAAAGGTTTCCAGACCACAAGGCGGCCATGTGCTCTGGGTGGAGTTGCCCGAGTATGTCGACAGCCTTGAACTGTACGAAAAGGCGTTGAAAGCCCGCATCAGCTTTGCGCCCGGACCTATTTTTTCATCGAGACAGAAATACCGCAATTTTCTAAGACTCAATGCGGCCGTATGGTCGGATGCGGTGCAAGACGCGATAAAAACCATAGGCGCACTTGCACGGCGGAAGGCAAAGGCACAGCGCTGATGGATACGGACAAAAAGCAGATTTCTCTTGACATGAAATCCCGATCCGGCGTATAGTGAAAATCATGTTTGCAATGAAAGCTACTATAATTCTCGCGCTTAGACGTCCATGGCACAGCGCCGTGGCCGAGGGGGGATTCTATTAGCGTTTAGCTGATTTAAAGAGTACACTCAAAGGCCGCGGAACAAATTCCGTGGCCTTTTTTATTTGGAGGCCACTATGAAATGGGATGCACTAAAGTATGACGCGGCGCATGCGCCGCAGATTGACGTAGGCAGGGAACTTGTTGCAATGGCTTGCGTAAAAAAGAATGAAGCTGTTCTCGATATCGGATGCGGCACGGGAAGCCTCACTCTCGATATAGCGCGCCTATCATGTAACGGCAGGATCGTAGGTATCGATCCGTCTGCGGAAATGCTCGAAAGCGCAAAGGAGAAAACTTTGTCATCCGGCAATGTCTCTCTTATAAACCTCTCTGCCCAGAAAATGGATTTCAGGGATGAGTTCGATCTCGTGTTTTCGAATTCCGCTCTCCAGTGGGTAAAAGAACAGGAAGCGGTGATTGCGCTTGCGTACCGGGCCTTAAAAAACGGCGGCAGGATCGCGGTCCAGCTTCCGGCAAAGGACTTTTGTTGGGGACTGACTGATAATATCCATAGCGCATCCGCAGCTGTGGATTTACAGCCGGAGTTTTCCAAGCTTGAGTCTCCGTGGAGATTCCCTCTAAAGGAGGAGTTCGCCGGATTTCTCAAGGATGCCGGATTTTCGGGCATAAATACGTTTTATAAAGACTATAGTCTTGTGTTCGAAAGCATAAACGATGTTCTCGAATGGGGCGAATCCGCCGCCTTAAGGCCGTATCTGGCGCTGTTGGATGTAAAAAAACAGGAGCGCTTCAAATACGCCTTTGCCATGGGTTTTGAAAATTACAGAACAGCCAAGGGCATAGAGTTCGGCTTCCGAAGACTATTTGCCTTTGCGGAGAAATGAGAGACAGTCTTGATATAGACCGGATAGCATTTTTCGGCAGGACATACAGGGAATACCTCGATATGTTCGGCCTTAATGAGGACGTGCTGAGAAAGGGCCGCATTCTCGACTGTCCTGCCGGGGCCTCGTCTTTTACAGTAGAAGCGCGCGCTAAAGGTATTAATGCCACTGCGACGGATATCCTCTACGGTTTGGATGCCGACACCCTTCTTCAAAAAGGGCGCAAAGATATCGGTCATGTATTTGAAAAGTTTGATGAGGTGGCGCATCTCTATGTCTGGAACTACTACAAGAGCAAGGACGAGGTCATGGCTGTAAGGACAAAGGCTCTGGAGCTTTTTACCGCTGATTTCAGCGCGGGAAAAGAAGAAGACCGGTATGTGCGGGCGGAACTGCCACACCTGTCTTTTCCTGATAAGGCATTCGACGTTGTGCTTTCGAGCAATTTTCTGTTCCTTTACGGCGACAGGCTCGACCTCGATTTTCACAAGGCAAGTCTGATGGAATTGTTGAGGGTCTGTTCAGGGGAGGTAAGGCTATTCCCTCTCATCGGGCTCGATTTCAAGCCTTATCCGTATCTGGACGACGTTGTAGAATTCCTGCATAATGAGGGCGTGATGGTAGAAACTATCGGAGTGCCCTTTGAGTTCCAAAAGGGGGCGAATAGGGTGCTGAGATTAAGGAACGGACAAGGCAAGGTATAGGCTGCTTTTATTTCCAATGTTTTAACTTAACGCGCCTTTATGTTTGAAGCCCGCCCCGATTTTCCATATGCCCTTTTCCCTGAAGGCCGGAATGTTTTGACGGCGCGCGGCATTTAGCAGTGCAGGCGCGGATTTGTTGTGTTTTCCTGCATACCCTGAGAGCGCGATTATCTCTTCGCCCTTCAGATAAGCGATTCGTTTGTGCAAGGCTTCCATGAGGGCGAGGGCCACTACTTTTTCCATCGGTTTGGTATTGCCAGCGTCATGGTAAGCATTAAAAGAGCGGTAATATTCTTTCTTTTCCTTGTCCCTGATAATAATGCATGGGAAACCCATGCGCAATAACTGGTAGTTGATTATGACTCTACCGATACGCCCATTGCCGTCAATAAACGGATGGACCGTTTCAAAGTTCAGATGGGATACGGCAATCTTGTCTACGAAATACGACTCAAGGTTGCTGTAATAGTCATCCAGTATCTTTTCGATCATCGGTTCGACCTGTTCCGGCGCGGGCGCGATATGCGTGCCGACCCGGACATACTCGCCCGATGTGCGAAAACGCCCGGCAATATTGTCGTTAATGTTTCCCATAAGCATCCGGTGCAGGAGCAGGATTGAATCTTTTGTCAGGTCTTCTTGTGCGGCCTTGTCACGTATATACTCCGTGATACGGGCGAGATTTTTTGCCTCGAACACTTCCCGCAGCGAGACATTGCGGGACACCTCCATTTCAAGCAGTATCTTTTCGGTCTCTTTCAGTGTCAGCGTGGAGTTTTCGATAGCGTTTGAGTTATAGACGCTTTCCGGGACCTCGGCTTCATCTATCAGCCTGAGAAGCGAATCCTTGCCCTTACGCAGGGATTCGTATTCGCTTCTGAGCGACTGCAGACGTTTTCTGAGTGGGGCTGTAGTAGACATGTTTTAGTGAATTACCTGTATTTATTATGCATAATTCACTAAAATACGTCAAATTGCGGTGAATATGCAAGTGATAGACAAACTCTTACTCCCCTCATAGAAACAGCCGCCATACGCCAGCCCTGTCTGTAATGACCTCTATGAGGTTTGCAATTTTTCCGCAATGTTGATTTGAACGGCAACAGTAATTTTTGCTATGCAAGCATCAGGATTGCTTTCAAGCTCATGTTGCCACAAGCGGATAACCTGCCAACCCTTAGCCCTTAATTTTCGAAAATTTCTTTGGTCTCGTTCCCGATTCTTTGATATCTTTTTTTTCCAGAAATCAGACACCTTGTGTTCCCATGAGGGAAACCTGTACCCGTGCCAAAAATCCCCGTCAATGAATACAACGAGCTTAGCCTTCGCAAATACAATATCAGGTTTGCCGGGAAGTTCTTTGACGTGTTTTCGGAATCGTAAGCCCTTCTTATAAAGTCCAGAGCGGACAAGTCTTTCGATACCGGTATCTTTCCCTTTGATGCGGGACATGCAGTAACTGCGCTGGGATTTTGTAAGATTGTCAGGCAAGGGTTTCTGTTAAATCAGACAGGCAGAAAGTGACTTACACATCAGAACTGCCGACGCCGCGTCCCCGATCTTCTTTGGAGCGATGGGAAGAGCCTGTCTCAAGTATCTCTCTTGTGCGGGCAACTTCGATTTCCTTACCCCGAAACCCAGGAGCTATAATATCCCCTTCAAGAACTGCCTGATAATGCGAATAGAACCGTTTCGCACGGGTAAACATTTGGCTCCATTCAAGCGCCTCAAACAGTTCTCCAGATATGATCTCATTCCATTTTTCTTCTGGAATGTTTACAGTTCCACCGTAGACAAGCACACGACGACAGTTCTTTCTTGATCTCATAAGTTCTACCTGATATTTTTCTAATCTTTGCAACTCTGCCATTTCAACTGGATGCCCCGGTCGCTTCAATTCGATGATAATCAAATGATCAGTGTCGTGGGCGAAAGCAAGAAAATCTATACGTTTGTCTTTCATGTCTTCAAGACAATCCGTCTCTCCCCATTCCCTAAGCTGTTTACTAATAGTTTTTTCCTCTGTAAAAACCTGCCATTCTGGATTAAACAACCAAGGATATTCCGCGAGGAGGTCATGCAGATTGTCATGTGTCTTAGCCGATGCTGTTTCAGGAGCATTATGAATAATCATCTGCTCAAGCTTATTCACAATGCTAAGACGTCCCTGCACTATTTCAAGAATCGCCCTGCTTTCCAAAACTTTCCAGTCATGTAATCGGCGTAACATCTCTTCAAGCTTGTCGGGGTCTTTTCCTGCTTCCTCTATCTCATCGATCACATCATGAAAGGTGCGGAACTCATATGCGCGCACCAACGAATCGGCAAGGTATAGAGTGCGCTCATCGTTTTCCGTAGATTTGTTCCCTAAAATTTTAAGAAAATTCTTGAGTTGCGCTTGAGACGAGGGGTCTATCAGTGAGATTCTTGGCCTGAACCTATTATCATTCAGAACCCAATTTTCGAATTGTTGCCCCCGCTTGTCGGCACACTCACGAAATATCCTGCGAGTAATCTCCTGTCCCCATTCCAGTAATTCCTTAAGTTCCTGTTTCTCCCAGTCGAGTTCCTGCCTATCAGTCGAAATTACATCCGATTCGTTATCCGTACCAGCATCCAAGTAATCGGCATAAATTTCACCAGTAACATAGCGGGTCGAATGCTGTCCGGATGCGGTGGATTCAACATTAAAGAAAAAAGGAGGAGCTTGAGCAGTCCGTTCGTTTGTATATATCACGAATCCTTGCATTTCTTTAGAGCGAATAGGTTTTTCGGCATAGCTATAGCGATACTTTATTGTCTGGCTATTCGGAAGGATTTCAGTTTTCAAACTGCCGTCTTCCGGGTAAGAATACATTGATTCTATTACAGGATCGGGCAGTTCCTCTTCATTAATAAGGATTCTCATTTGGCCGCGAGTGGTTCTAGAGAATCGTCGGGCAAGTGTTTCTTTCAACATAGCGATATCTATCGGTGAGGCATGTCTTAAATCGGAAAGTTCAATGCACGTACCGGAAAGCGACCAGTTTGGATCCTTGTCCGCATCTTCCCAAGGAAACTCGATATTCTGTGATTGGCCAGCGTCATTTTTAAGTTGCTGAATTGACATTGAAAACCGGATGGCTTTCCCCACATCAGGGGTCCAAGTAGTCACGGTAACTTTTTCAGCAAGGCCAAACCCGGCCAACTTGCCAATGCCTTTGCGCCCCATTACTTTGCGGGCGTGACTTATACCTCCGTCATCAGCCCTTCTATTACGCCCAACCACCAAGTAATGAGTTTGAACGGAGTTCTCATTCATCCCTTCTCCGTTGTCTCTAATGGTGACAGCACTGCCAGCGGGATCGTAGTCGCCCTCAACAGGCATCGTTATCCATACAGTCGTAGCGCCAGCGTCCCAACAGTTGGCCACTAGTTCTGCTATGGAAGGTGCGCGATGCTTGTACATCTGGGAACCCAAATGTTCGATTGTGCGACCGAGAATAGTCATGTGGAATAAGCGAGACATGATGTACCTTACACTGTATCAAATCTTAAAAATAAAAACAACAAGAGCATTATAATACGTGAAACATTTATGTCTAACGCTTTTTATTAATAGCTTTGATGATTGATAGTGCATGCGCTGCTATAAACGGCGGCGGCAAGGCATTACCGATCATTAAGGCAACGCCTGATTTATTTTTTGCGTCAAGGAATTTGTACGAGCGTGGAAAGCCCTGAAGCAAAGCAGCTTCACGCATTGTAATGGCTCGGTCTTCCTCTGGATGAAGAAAACGTCCCTTGGAAGGATTGAAACAACCGGTTGTAATCGTAGGCGCTACTTTGTCCCATGCCATTCTGCCGTAGACATCCTTAAACCCATTACATTTTTGATGGCAGTTGAGGTGCAGGTCTTCAGGCAGGGAATAGCGACTGCCGCCGTCCTTCGGAATATTCTTTATCCTCTCTATGATCAGTGGGCTGCGATGTTCAGTCAAGTCGTGGATAGCATCTCCACTTTCCCCTGCTTTTGGGAGTGCGCCAATGGCATCACGGACAGTCTTGCGTTTACGGAGAGGAAATGCAAAACTAATTTTTTTTGATCTTCCGGCAAGGTAAATAAGCCGTTGCCTGCGTTGTGGAACCCCATAATCTGCCGCGTTGAGGATGCGGTATTCCCCCTTATAACCCAATTTATTCATGCGCCTGAGAAATGCGCTGAATCTTTTGTCCTGAGCCAATCCCGGCACATTCTCCAACATAATCGCGCGGGGCAAAAGTTCTTCCACAAAACGCTGAAACTCAAAGAGCAAATTGTTTCTCGGATCATCAATATCCAACGCCCCATTAAGTGTACGCATAGTTGAAAAACCCTGACACGGAGGACAACCTGCCAACAGATCGAGTTTTTTCTTACTCAGACCCAATGTTTTTTTGAATTCTGATGGGTTGAGAACGCTGATGTCTGTCTCAAATACATTGACTTCCGAATGATTAGCTTTGTAAGTTTTTACTGACAGAGAGTCTATGTCCACCGCCCCAAGCACTCTGAATCCTGCTTTTTTCAAGCCGGTGGTCAGTCCACCACAGCCGCAGAAAAGATCAACAGCCGTCGGCTTGTTTCTTTTTTTTTCGATATTTGTTTTGCGCTTTGTCAATGGGACCGTTCGCTTATTTTATTTTTCCCAAAGCAATCAGACAAAGAAATACAAATCCAACTATAAAAGGCAATCCTCTAAAAAACAAAAATATTTTATCAGAATACGCATGCTTTTGTTTGCGCAACTCATCAAAATCAATCTTTGCGGCGCGCGCAGGTTCTAAAATCAGTAAAAAGCATAAGATCACAGACAATGAGGCTATGCCTGCTTTCCCTATTTTGTAATCAAACGGGAGGGTCACTTCTCCGGAAAAACTCAAGCATTGCAGAGCAGCACCGAATGCAAACAAGCCTATGATGACATTAAGGAACTCGTGATATTTTCTGACGTGCTCCATTCTTTCGTGATTTGATTGCTCACTCATAACATGCCTCCATGAAATATACCTTGATTTTTTTATTACTTGAACCAAGCTGAGAGAATAGTTTACGGGCATATTCCTTGGATGATGCCTTATAGTCCTTGTCGGACGACGCTATCCAATAATTAAGAATTTCTCTATTGCTCATGATGTTATGTGTATTTTAACATACTACTTTGCGATATCGAACTTGAAAAATTAAAGCCCATGGGAGGAGTGATGAGCAAGGTAATCGTCTACAGGAAGGAAGATTTGTCGTTAAAGAGCGATGTCCCGGGCGCGAAGATGTGGGCTGTGGCGCTCGAAAAAACCATGCTGACTTATTTTGAACTTGGGCCCAACACGGTTTTTCCCGGGCATTCGCACGAAGCAGAGCAGATAACAATGGTTATCGACGGTGAACTGGGCTTTACCTTTGAGGGCAGGAGTATTGTCATTAAGGCCGGGGAAGTTATTGCCATCCCATCCAATGCCGTCCATTCGGCTTTTACAGGCAATTCATCCTGTAAGGCTGTGGATGCATGGTCGCCGCCGAGAATGGATTTTCTTCGGTAATGACCGGAGAGGTCAGAGCCAGTCTTTCTTCCTGAAAAAGGCGAGCATGGATGCGGCGATCATTACCATTACAAGCAAGATTAACGGGTAACCCCATGTCCATTCAATTTCAGGCATGTGCTTGAAGTTCATTCCGTAGACGCCTGCAATGAAGGTCAGGGGCATGAAGATGGTGGTGATGATCGTGAGGACCTTCATGATGGAGTTCAAGCGATTGCTTACGCTCGACAGATAAATTTCGAGCATGCCGGATACCATGTCACGAAAAGACTCTATGGTGTCTATTACCTGAATCGTGTGGTCGTACACATCGCGCAGGTAAAACAAGGTATTCTTGTTTACCAACTGCGACTCGCCGCGCTGGAGGCCGCTGACCACTTCCCGAAGAGGCCATACTGATTTACGCAAGAAGATAAGGTCCCTCTTTAAGTGGTGTATGGACTGTAGTGTTGCAGGGGTGGGCTGTCCCACCAAGGCCTCTTCGATGGACTCTACCCTCTCCCCGACCTTTTCGAGGATAACGAAATAATTGTCCACGACCGCGTCTATTAAAGAGTAGGCCAAGTAGTCGGCGCCCATCTTTCGGATGCGGCTAACGGGATTTCTGAGATGTTCCCTGACGGTGTTGAAGACGTCCCCCTCCAGCCCCTCTTGGAACGAGAGGACAAAGTTTTTGCCCAATACAAGGCTTATCTGCTCTGTAATGATGCCGCCGCTTTTATCGTCAACGTAGAACATCTTGAGGACTATATAGAGATACTCGCTGTAATCCTCGAGTTTAGGCCGCTGCTCGGTATTGAGGATATCTTCGAGCATCAGGGGGTGCAGACCGTAACAGTCTCCGAGTTGCGAAAGCAGCTTCTCTTGGTGGATGCCGTCCACATCTATCCATGTTACGGCGGGGCCCTCTTTGAACGGTACGCATTGCTCGCAGTTATCTATGGTCTGTTCGCTGAACCGTGTCTCGTCGTAGTCTATGACCGAGATCCGCGCAGTATCGGTCCTCTTCTTCCCGATATGCACAAGGGTGCCCGGTGGCAGGCCTGTCTTTTTCGACCTTTTCGAGGAGGCCCTCATTTCTACTTTTTCAGAAGTGACGAGAGGAGGAGCAGTCCTGCGCCGTCGGCCATGAGCAGAAGATTGAGCGCCATGCTGATGCCGTGGAGTTTTCTGAACTCCTTTCTCGGCCCTGCATCAGGCGGCATGGTTTGAAACGACGAAACCTCTTTTTTTATGCGGAGGATTTCGGGATGGAGTTTGAAATTCACATACAGGTTAACGACAAGGGCAACAACGATGAGGCCGATAGATACGGCGCTTTCGATACTCTTCCTCTGGTACAAAAACGAAACGAATACTATCAGCGCAAGGATAGAAACTACGATGTTGAACATAAAATAGTCAGGAAAGAGCTTGTCCACGATCTCGCCAGCCATGTCGCGATTATAGGCCTTGAAAATAGCAGGGGTCACGATAAAGGTGAACATGGCTATTCCCCCGACCCACAGCGCAAGAATGAGATTGTATAAAAATGATGCCGGGGTTTTCATGGGAAGATTATAAATATTTTACGCACTTGTTTACAATGAGCGTTTTGCGAACAGGGAAAACTGAGTCTTGTTTTTGCATTATTCATGGAGTACTATAATCATCACAAACTAGAGTCTAGAGTAAAAAATAAAATTGTGGAGGAGATCATGAGCAGGACGGGATTTAAAAAGTATCGGATTGTTTTATTGGCTTCATTGCTGGTGTTTTCTTTGTCGTTCATTTCTAACAGCGTGTGGGCCGCAGGGGCGGGCCTGACAAAGCTTGCGGAGAATGTATATTCCTACGCCGACACAAAGAAAAGCTCTCCCCAAAACAGCTTCGGCGCAAACGCCGGAATCATTATAGGCGAAAAAGGCGTTGTGGTTGTCGATACCCTTATATCAGCCAAAGAATCCAAGCGGTTCGTAAAAGACATCAAGGCTGTTACAAACAAGCCGCTGAAGTATGTCGTAAATACGCACGGACACCTCGACCACACCTTCGGCAATGCCGAATTCTCAAAACGCGGGGCTGTTATCGCAGCACATAAAAACTGTCTTACGAACATGAAAAAGAACGGAGAGGCCACTCTGAAGAACGCCAAGAATTTCGGTCTTTCGGAAAAAGACATGAAAGGCACGAAAATAGCCTATCCTTCGCTGACATTCGGCGACAGAATGGAGATTGATTTGGGAGGACAAACCATCGAGCTGATTGCTACCGGACATTCCCATTCCGATGACAGCGTATTGGTTTATCTTCCGGACAAGAAAATACTTTTTGCAGGAGACGTTCTGTTTACCGGATACCATCCGTATATAGGGGACGGGAACATAACGGAATGGGTCAAGACGATCGACCGCATATTGGCCATGGACGTGGATAAGATCGTTCCGGGACACGGTCCGGTTTCTACGAAAAAAGACCTTGAGGAAATGAAAAACTATCTAATGGCTTTCGACAAAAAAGCGAAAGAGCTCTGCGCTGCGTCAAAAGATATTAAATACATCATAGATGAACTCAAGAAAAACCTGCCTGTGCGGCCCGAGGCCGAAGGACTGATCCAGTTCAGCGTTATGACCAAGTACCTTAAGGCAGAAGCCGGAAAATAAAAATAGAGTTGCGGACAAAAAAAGGGGGACAGAAAAATCTGTCCCCCTTTTTTGTATGATATATTTTTGTTTTTAGAACAAGCCTTTGACCTTGCCTGTCTCCACATCAACATCGACCCTTCTGTAAGCCGGGTCTGACGCAGTGCCGGGCATGAGTTTGATCGCTCCTGCAACAGGGACCACAAAGCCCGCGCCTTTGTAAGTGAGTATGTCTCTGATCTGAAGCCTCCAACCCTTTGGCACTCCTTTAAGGTTTGGGTTATCAGAAAGGCTAAGGTGTGTTTTAACCATGCAGGTGCCGAGTTTTGCAATCTCCGGATCGGCCTCCATTTTCTTGGCCTTGTTGAGCGCTTCTGAAGAATAGTCAACTCCGTCAGCACCGTAAACTTCGGTTGCAATGAGTTCGATACGTTTTCTGAGCGGGGTCTCTAGTTCATAAAGGAACTTAAAATCATTGGGCTCGCTGCAGGCATCGACAACCGCATCCGCAAGTTCGAGCGCGCCTTCTCCGCCGTACTGCCAGTGCTTGGACAATGCGACCCTTGCGCCCGCAGCTTCGGCAAGCCTTCTGACCGCCTTGATTTCGTTATCTGAATCAGTATAAAAGGCATTGATGCACACAACCGGGTTGATGCCTGCCTTTTTCACGACATTTACAAGGTGAATGAGGTTATCACAACCCTTTTCGACCCATCCGACATTTTCACCTTTGTACTCTTCGGGAAGCGGCTTGCCGGGGACCGGAATAGGGGCGCCGCCGTGGCATTTTAACGCCCTTATCGTTGCAACGAGAACAGCCGCATTCGGTTTGAGGCCTGAGAACCTGCATTTGAGGTTCCAGAACTTCTCGAATCCTATGTCTGCTGCAAAGCCCGATTCGGTAACATTGTAATCGCCGAGCTTTAGACCGATTCTGTCTGCGATTATTGAGGACTGCCCGATTGCTATATTCGCAAAAGGACCTGCGTGAACAAGCACAGGCTGGCCTTCTATGGTCTGCATTAAATTCGGATTCAGTGCCTCCACCATCCAAGCTGTCATTGCTCCGGCAACATCGAGGTCGGATGTTGTGACCGGTTTTCCGCTCTTGTCGTAAGCAACAACAATCTTGCCCATTCTCTCTCTCATGTCTTTAAGGTCTTTTGCCACCGCAAGAATAGCCATAATTTCGGACGAAACCGCAATAGCAAACCCGGAATTCATCATAAAGCCGTCGCTTTTGCCGCCGATACCGATGATTATTTCTCTCAATGCCTGCGCACAGAAGTCCATTATCCATTTCATCTCGACATTGCGAGGATCGATATTGAGTCTTCTTAAATTGCGCTTTGCGAGTTGCTCGTCGGTATAATTGGCCTCATGCTGCATCCTTGATGTAAGGGCGACCATGGCAAGGTTGTGAGAGTTTATGATGGCGTTGATGTCACCGGTCAAACCGAGAGAAAATGGTGTAAGCGGGATGCACTGAGAAAGACCGCCGCCTGCAGCAGAGCCCTTGATGTTCATGGTAGGCCCGCCGGAGGGCTGACGGATTGCGGCTATGACATTCTTGCCTCTTTTGCCTAGGCCCTGAGTCAGTCCTATTGTGGTTGTGGACTTCCCCTCACCGAGCGGTGTGGGCGTGATGGCCGTAACGTCTACATACTTGCCGTCAGGCCTGTTGTTGAGACGCTCAAGGACACTTTTAAAATCGATCTTTGCGACATAGTGTCCGTGAGGAAGCAACTCATGTTTTTCGAGGCCAAGTTTTTCTCCCAACTCGTAAACCGTTTTCATGTTCTTTTCCGCAGCCTCGGCAATCTGCCAGTCTGCGAACTTCGTTGGATCAAGCGGCATAAATTCCTCCTATGTGATGTTGTTATTTTGCAAAAATGTGCTTGAGATAATAGCACAAATAGTTCCTGAAATACAATGCATTATTTATAACTCTATAAAAAATACTTATTATATCTAAAAATATGCCCCAAACTGACGCCCGGACAAGCTGTGATATACTAAAAAATGTATTCCGTGGATAAACCGCTAACGCACTATCTGCTAAACAAAGCAACGGATTTTATAAACAGGAAAACAAAAGGAACGTCTATAACATCATCCCTCACCTCTGATGTGGATTCCTATGTCCGCTCTGTCTTTTATAAAATTTCAGGCGACGCCTTAGTCCAAGACAATCTGGTGCTTCTCGCAGTGGGCGGTTATGGACGCAGGGAAATAGCCCCTTTTTCGGATATAGACTTGATGTTCCTATCGAAGAAAGAAGATTCGGAAACCTCGCAAACCGTACAGAAAATATTGTACAACCTATGGGATTCCGGTATAAATATCAGCCATAGTTACAGGGTGGTCGATCAGGCTGTTTCGGACGCTTCGAAAGATTTTACCATAAGGACTTCGATGATAGACGCGCGGTATGTAGCGGGCAGTTCCGGGGCCTTCGACCTGTATTCGAATGAAGTCCTGCCCAAACTGCTTTTCAGGGACAGGAAAAATTTCATACGGGAGATCCTGAGCGATATCGAAAAACGACATGAGTTGTACGACGATTCGTTTTGCATGCTCGAACCTAATATAAAGGACGGAATCGGGGGGCTCAGGGACATACACTCGGTTTTCTGGCTTACAAAATCCGCGCTCAGGATAGAAAGCCTCGATGACCTGAACAAAGCATTGGGCAAGCGCGCTTCGAACAATCTTACCAAGGCCTACGAATTCCTCTTAAGGCTTCGCGTATGCCTCCATATCATAGCGGGTTCTAAAAACGATATCGTCAATTTCGAATCGCACAAAGAAGCGTCCGAAATGTTGGGCATAGGAAACACCTCAAGGTTATTGTCGGCAGAGATAATGATGTCGATGCTTTACCGCAGACTGAAAGGCGTAAACGAAACCCTGCGCAATGTCATGGGGCTTTCGGCCAAAAAGCATTTCGGTTACAGGCTCAACTTTATCGTAAAAAGGGTAAACGATAATTTTTCGCTTTCCAAGAATGAAATTATCGCAAATGATATGACAAGCCTCAAGAACCCCGAGAATGTCTTCGATGCCTTCAAGATATACGCGGCGACCGGCAAAAAATTCAGCATTCATTTAAAGGAGGCTTTAACTTCGCGGGCCTTGTTTTTTTCTGGGAGAATGCGGTTTACCAGAAACGCACACGCGATTTTCTTCGAGATACTGAAAAGCAAGCGCGTTTACGAGACCCTTCGCGAAATGCACAATACTTACCTGCTCGACAGGTATATACCCGAATTCGGACGTTTAAGGAACCTTGTGATTTCGGAGCCTTATCATACGCACACCGTTGACGAGCATACATTGCTGGCCGTCAAAAACCTCGAAGAATTGAGCCTGCCGTTTAGCGAGGGGGCCGCTTTTTTTAAATCGTTTTTTCCTCTGCGCGAGCAGAAGCTTCTTTATCTTTCCATTCTTCTTCACGATATAGGGAAGGGCGAGGCAAAGCATAATCATGACAGCCATGAAGAAGCGGGATATGTGATGTTAAAGCATATACTCGAAAGGATGGCGCTTGCCGCGCATGAGAGGAAAAAGGTCGAATTTCTCGTAAAACATCATATACTCATGGCCAGACTCGCTTTCAGCCGCGATGTGGATGAGCCTGAAACGGTAGCGCAACTGTCCGAAGCGGTGGAGAATATCGATAATCTCGACTCTTTGTATCTGATGACATATGCAGATATGTCCGCCGTAAACCCCCAATTCTTCAACAAATGGAAGGCGTCTCTTCTTAATGAACTTTATCTCAAAACAAAACGTTTTTTGAGCGGTGAAGAGCGCAGGTCTATCGCTGCCGCAAATAAAGGGCTGAAGGATTTTGTTTCGCTGATGCCGCTGAAATACCTGAATTCTCACGATGATAAGACCATAACCAAGGACTACGCATTGTTCGGAAAGTTAATGAAGGACGGCACATCGATCGAGATAGAGGAACGCAACGACGGGGCCACATGTATAACGGTTGCCGCAATAGACCGTCAGGGGCTTTTTTTGAGCATAATTGCAGCGCTGACATATCAGGGACTGAACATAATAAGCGCAAAAATCTTTACCGGCAAAGAAGGCATAGTTATCGATAAGATTACCGTATCCAACTGGAAAACTCTTTGGTGGAGCGGCATGGAAGAGCAGGTCAAAAATAATATCCTGAGTTTTACCGGCAATAAATGCGAAATAGGGCGGTTGAACATCAAGAAGCCCGAACGACGCGCTATCACATATAGGTACAAGGAATTTATCGAGATAGACAATGAGACGTCCGACGAAAGCACGATACTCGAATTTTTCGTCCCTGACAGAATCGGGTTATTGTGCGACGTATCTAAGGTTTTATGCGATTGCGATGTTGATATAATGTCATCTATTATAAATACCGACGGCGATATAGCGAGAGATGTCTTTTATTTGCAGAGCGGCACGCGAAAGTTGGGCCCCGAAAAAGTAGTGGCCGTGCTGTATAGGATCAGGGACGTTCTTTATGAATAAGATACTCATTGTTGAAGACAAAAAAAGCATGGCGGATATGCTTTCGATGGCGTTCGGTTCCGAAGGCTATGAGGTAAAATGCGCCTTATCCATTAAAGACGGGCTTGCCTCGCTCGACAACGAAAATGTTGACGCTGTGGTCACAGACTTGAAACTTCCTGACGGCAGCGGCTTTGATATCTTGAAAAGCGCAAAAGAAAGAGTGCCGTCGCTCCCTGTGGTTGTCATGACCGCGTTCGGGAGCATCGAGACCGCGGTCAGGGCGGTAAAAGAGGGGGCCTACGATTTCATAACCAAACCCTTTGACCCTGACCACCTCCTGTTGATAATCAAAAGGGCGCTTTCCGAACGCTTTGCCGCACAGGAGAACCTTGCGCTAAAAAAAGAGTTTTCGGATTTTCTCAGGATCCCGGACATGGCCGGCACAAGCAAGGCTTGGATGGATGTTCTGGAAAAGGCGAAAAAAGTGGCCCAGCAAAAGACGACGGTACTTATTCTGGGCGAAAGCGGGACCGGCAAAGAGCTTGTTGCAAGAACAGTCCATTTTACAAGCCCCCGTGCGGACAAGCCGTTTGTTCCTGTGAACTGCCCCGCTATTCCCAAGGACTTGATCGAAAACGAACTGTTCGGCCATGAAAAGGGCGCCTTTACCGGGGCAACCGAAGCCAAGGCAGGGCGTTTCGAGCTTGCAAATAACGGTACGATATTTCTGGACGAAATCGGAGACATGGACATGAACCTTCAGTCAAAATTGCTGAGGGTGTTGCAGGAAGGCGAATTTGAAAGGGTGGGCGGCACAAAGAGCATTAAGGTCGATATCAGGGTGATCGCCGCCAGCAATAAAAATCTGGAGCAAGAAGTTGCGCAGGGCAGGTTCAGGGAGGACCTGTTTTACAGGCTGAATGTGTTCCCCGTAAATGTTCCGCCTCTAAGAGGGAGAAGGGACGATATAATTCCTCTGACAAGGCATTTTGTAAAACTCTTCTGCAATGAAATGCGGAAGCCCATACCCGGCATTCCTGAAGAAGTAGAGGCGCTGCTTTTAGAACACGAGTGGAAGGGCAATGTAAGGGAACTGAAAAACGCCATGGAAAGAGCGGTTATCTTATGCGACGGCAACTCAATACTGCCTGAGCACTTCGGCCTTGCAGCGCCCCATAAAGACGGCAGCTTAATCGATGACGACTCCCTCTTTGCCGCCTCCGGGCAAGCTGTCCGCGTTGCGGAAAAGGCGCGCATCGAGGATGCCCTGCGCACAACCGGAGGCAATAAAAGCAAGGCGGCAGTGCTTTTAAAAGTCAGCTACAAAACCTTGTTGAACAAGATAAAGGAGTACGGGATAGGGTAAATATGTTTTGCCACAACGGGGTATCGCAGCGTGAATAAGCGAGATGAACTGATTCAAAGCTACAAAACCGGCTGTCTTCTTGATGCAGTCCATGCTAACTTATCAGCCGAGCGTAATGATAGTAGCATCCTATCCTTGGAATTGGTTGCTCTACACAACGAAAGACTAATTGATGTTGTTGAAGCCTTTGAATCGCTAAAAAATAACTCGACAAGCAACCCCAATTTTTTCCTGACACGACATGTATTTGAAAAAGCGCTTCCGAACCTCAATGCTCCGATTCTGTCTGTCATGCGATGTGTGCTTCATCTTTATCGAGAAGCCGGTGAGGACTTGGCCGCTGGGACAATTATCGATGGCTTTATTGCTTTCTGTGAAAAAGACCCTTCTCGCCCACATGAGGCACTGATGGCGATTGAAGCGAGTCCAGGTGAGTTTGCAAACCTGCTTACTGCCACGCTTAGCACTGGAGCTCGTATCGACCATCCGCTCTACCTTTCCGAAACGCTTCGTCTTTGCGAAGACAAAAATATTGAATTAAGGAGACGCGCTATATCTTCGTTAGGACAACTTAACTGGCCAGCCGGAATAGGATTGCCTGATTCTGTTTTTGATACACTTGAGGGTTCCTCCGAACGTGAAACAGACGATCAAATCCTTGCGAACATAATCAGAACAACATTCGCACTATCTCAGAGGGCTACGGATCAGGAATCACGTGCCATTGCACTCATTACGTCCGTATTGGCGAAAGGTGATGAATACGCACTTCATGCGGCATCAGAACTTTTTGGATTTCATACGGACAAACTCACAACGTCATTTCTTGATGTCTTGTTCAAACAATTGTTGCGCGTCAAGACGACAAACAAAGGAACTCTGGATAACATCGATTACGGAATCTCTAACTTGCTCAAAAAAGACAATCCGGATAAAGTAATTCGATTTTTGGAAGACTTGTTGCTGGCGCATCCGCAAAAACTTACGATGGACGCCTTTGACAGTTCTATTAGAGCTGTTCTCAATAACAAGGCTCTAATCAGTAAAGTTCTCACGCGATGGTTTATGCGAGGAGACAGGATTCTGTGTGAAGGCGTGCATACGATTATTCGTACGCATTATGGCAAAGCACTACCACTGGAAATCGATCCGTCTGAGTTAAAACCGTCTGATCTTGTTCATATCCTCTTTGTTGCCAGAAAGACCATTGGCTACCTTTTCATTCAGCCAATCAGCGCCGCCTCTATTCTGATCTCACTAATGCGACAAACAACGGATGACAAGGTATTGGCGGAACTTAGCAAACTGCTTTTTGATCCTCTGCTTCTCAATTTCACCGGGAAAGTGAGAGATTATCTTATTCAGCAATCCGATATCGAGTCCGGCAAGCTCAAAGCGGCCATAGGCAATGCGCTAAAAGCTATAGATGACTATTTGAAAGATTTGCGCTCGGTTGGCAATCTTGCGGCTTTGCATCCCGGAGAAACACAACGAGAGGCATATCACAGGCATTTTTCACGACTTATGACAGAATCTTATAAAGAAGCTGAAGCAAAGTCTGTTTTTCTAAATTTAGTTTCTAAAAGTGTGCTGCTATACGGAAGAAAGTCGATCAATTACGTCTATGATCTGGACAGGAAACCCAATCGAATGGAAACCGAGTTGCAAAGCTTCGGCACTGAAATAGAAATCCCTCGCATGGAAAACATAGACCCTTTCGGACTGGATTACATGCTGCGAATCTTTCGAAACGAGCAATTTCGCATATGAAGCTTATTCTTAAACAATATCTATCGTCTCTTCGTGAACGTGGCGAACTTGACGCAATCCTCCCAGACCTTTTGAGCCAGCTTGGTCTTAATGTCTATTCTCGCCCAGCCAGAGGAACGCGGCAGGACGGTGTCGATGTAGGCGCTGTAGGCAGTTTGAATGGCGAACCTGAGAAAGTCTACCTCTTCTCGATCAAGCCGGGCGATCTTACGCGGAAGGCATGGAATGGCGATCCAATTCAGTCACTACGTCCCTCTCTCAATGAAATCCTCGATTCTTATATTCCAAATCGTTTACCTTCTGAACATCGGGGTAAGGATGTCGTGATATGTATTTGTATCGGTGGTGATGTTCAGGAACAGGTTCGTCCGCTACTGACGGGTTTCATGTCTCAACACACAACCGTCAACATAATATTTGAAGAGTGGAACGGCGATAAACTCGCTGCCTTGATTCAGTCGAGCTTTCTACGTGAAGACCTGCTTCCCAAAGGTGCACGTTCTCACCTGCGTAAATCGTTGGCACTGCTTGATGAGCCGGAAACATCTCATCGGCATTTTGCTGCGCTCATCAAGTCGCTGTCCGCCGTTGAAAATATTAACCATACAGAACGGCTTACTGCACTCCGTCAGATGAGTATCTGTCTATGGATTCTGTTTGCGTGGGCACGCGAAGCTGAAAACCTTGAATCTGCCTATTTGGCCAGCGAACTAACTTTGCTTCATGGGTGGAAGATTTTTAAAACTTATGCGGGACAGAAGGAAAAGACATCACAATTTTTTCATACGGCATTCTTATCGATATTTTCCGCCTATCAACAAATTTGTGGTGAGTTCCTTGCGAGCAACATCTTGCCGCATGTTGGCAAGAGGCATGGCATATCAAGCGCAATTCATGCTTCATGCAGACTTGATATTAACTTGAAACTTTTCGACATACTGGGACGCTTGGGTACAGACGGAATTTGGGCCTACTGGGGCTCACAAATGTACTCTGATTTGGACTTGGACGAAGGAATGAAACAAAAAATGCTACAGGAAGCCTATCGTTACGCGATATCTATTAAGGAGTTGATCTCGAATAACCCGTCTCTGTTATTGCCTATGAAAGACGATCAGGCAATCGATATCTCACTTGCAGTATTGCTACTTGCCTTAGATGAAAACAACCACGACGACATAAGACATTGGCTTTCGGAGATTATTGATCGAGCCACTTTTTCATATCGATCACTTGGGACTTATCCATGCATTTTGAACTCATATGGGGAATTGTTATTGCATCCTAAACCAGAGGACAAGGACTATCGAGAGAACGTGACAAGTGGAAGTGTTTTATACCCGATGATCGCCTTATGGGCTGCTCTTCTCAATGATGATAACATCTACGGCAAAGTGTCTTGTCTTAAAGAGGAACATCTCGCGCATTGCAATTTTCAGTTTTGGTTTCCGGATGACCACTCAGAAGAACATTTCTATACTGACAGTGACTCTCACGGCGCTGTTTTGTCTCACGCCTGTGTGGATCGATCAAAAGAAGAACTTCTTGTACAAGTTTTTGGCGAATGTGACCAATCTCCGCATTTCAAAGAGTTGTCGGCTATAAAATTCAATTGGTGGCCATTGATAGTCGTTGCTTGTCGTCACTACCGGCTGCCTCTGCCAGTTCAGCTTATTGAGGGCTTTCATAAGAAGTAGACTGGAACCATGAAAAATAAACCCCGGAATAAAGAGCCGCTCTTGTATCACAAGACCAAGGAAGAGATTCAGTCTTATATGGAAAAGCCGGTCAAAGAGAAATTCGAGTGGCTTGAGACGCAGATGGAATTCTTTTATAAAACCATGCCGCCGAAAGCGAAGCGGCTAAGAGACAGTCTGAAAAAAGAGGACTTGTAGGGGGCATCCCGGCAAAACGCAGCTTCTGAACGGAGAAAATTTGTTCCTGCCGAATCCCAGTTTCCTTCACAAAGGTTCAAGCAAGCTTAGTATATTCTGTGCACAGTTATTCATCTATTCGTTGAATTATTACTCTTTCAGCATACTGCCTCCCAGACTTAACTTTAGTATATTAATTATGCTATAATTCAATTATTAGATGAATTAATACGCTTTTAATATACCATGGAAGCACTGACAGGCATAGGGAAGAAAGACAGGAAAAGGCTTTCGGAAATATTCCGGGAGACGAAAGGCACAATCTCGGTAAGGGATGCAGCCGACATTCTCAAGATTTTTTCCACAGATGCAGCAAAGATGCTCTCCCGATGGGCAAAAAAAGGCTGGCTTTCCCGCGTCCGGCGGGGATTGTATGTAAGGGTGCCGCTTGAGTCCCGCACGCCTGATATTCCACTCGAAGACCCATGGATTATCGCTGATCGGCTATTTTCGCCCTGTTACATCGGAGGATGGAGCGCTGCCGAATATTGGGACCTCACGGAACAGATATTCCGCACTGTAGTTGTCCTGACAACGCAAAAGCCGAGAGACCGCGCCCCTGTGATCAAGGGGACAAGTTTTATGCTGCGCACCATATCGGAGAAGGCGCTTTTTGGGACAAAGCCGGTCTGGAAAGGACCGGCAAAGGTTGCAGTGTCAGATCCTACCCGCACTATCCTCGATATGCTGACAGATCCGAAGCTTGGCGGTGGGATACGGCCAACAGCTGATATGTTTCAGAATTACCTGAAATCTGAGAACAAGGATATTCAGCTCCTGATAGATTATGCCAAGCGCATGGATAATGGCGCTGTATTTAAGCGCCTTGGGTTTCTGTTGGAGCGTTATGCGCCGGACCAAGAGGCAGCCATAAACGAATGCAGAGTCCGGCTAACAAAAGGAAACATTAAGCTTGACCCTTCGCTCAAGGCAGACCGCTTGATAACGCGCTGGAGGCTGTGGGTTCCGGAAAGCTGGGTGAAGGAGAAATAACGTGATAGACCGTCAGGAGATAATGGACTTCTCAAGGGAGTTCGGCCTTGCACAGAATGTTATCGAGAAAGACTATATGCTGGGCTGGCTGCTGGCAGGGATTTCACAGCACGAAGAACTTAGTGCATGATGGGCATTCAAAGGCGGCACATGTCTTAAGAAGTGTTATTTTGAAACCTATCGTTTCTCTGAGGATCTGGACTTTACCTTGACCGATGCTGAGCATCAGGATCAGGACTTTCTGGTCAACGCCTTCCGGGAAATAGCGGGATGGATTTATAATGCGTCTGGTATTGATATCCCGCGTGATCTGATCAGGTTCGAAGTTTACACAAATCCACGGGGCAAGATATCTGTTCAGGGAAGAATTGCTTATAGAGGACCTTTGCGTCCGGGCGGCGATCCGCCCCGCATAAAGCTCGACCTCACAGACGATGAAGTGCTGGTTGCCGATCCTGTCAAAAGTGAGGTGTTTCATCCATACTCTGACACTCCTGACGGCGGGATACATATTCCATCTTATTGCTTTGAAGAGGTATTCGCAGAAAAGATCAGGGCACTGGGCGAACGGCTGAGGCCTCGGGACCTCTATGATGTAATCCATCTTTACCGTCATGACAGCACAAGACAGGACCGGGAACTTATCCTGAACATCCTAAAAGAAAAGTGTGCATTCAAGGGCATTGCGGTGCCGACAATGGAGACGCTTGAGAGCGAACCGGAGCGGGCTGAGCTGGTTTCTGAGTGGAAAAACATGCTGGGACATCAGGTGCCTGTATTGCCGCCTTTTGAGCAATTCTGGCAGGAGTTGCCTGAGGTATTTGAGTGGTTATATCGTGCAGTCGAAAAAGCAGCGCCCTCTGTTATCGCGGCTGGGGGACATCTAATTGATCCAACATGGAAACCGCCTGTAATGGCGAGTGCATGGCACACTGCAGCGCCGATGGAAATAATACGATATGCAGCAGCAAACAGGCTGTGCGTTAATTTGACTTACCATGGGAGCCGGCGACTCATTGAGCCTTATTCCCTGCGACGCACGCGCGATGGTAATATTATTCTCTATGCAGTTGTTAACTTCCGAATTATAGTACCCCGAAAAGCATAGAATTAATCACAATAGGCTGACCCAAAGAAGCGGCAAATCAGATTATACTATCTCCTTCAAAGGCATTTTGAAAATAAGAA
>SCQE01000040.1:7500-16887 GCA_004321915.1 Nitrospirota bacterium | reverse complement strand
TCCGGGAGCTTATCTCCAACACCCTGCACAGAATTTACCATATTATCTCCATATTCTTTTTTATCTATATTATCATGAAAAATGATACAAGCAAAATCCATTAGGTTGTTATAATTAGAATTTTAGGTTGCTGTACAGCATGTCTTGTGCTATATTCATAGTCATGTTAAATAGAACACGCAACTTGGTAGATTAAATGTTATGCATGGAATAAAGCATGAAACAAAAATTAATAAATGAAAATAATAATAAAAACCAATTTTTAAAAAAGATAGTGCGCATATCATTTTCGCTGGGGCTTTCAATTATTGCAGGGAATATTGTATTCATGCCGTTTGTGATTTTATTCAATTCAATGCATCTTTCAAATATTTTTATCGGCCTGATTGCATGCGCCGGCTTTGGACTCTATATTTTTACTATTGTACTTTGTTTCAAAAAGGCATATTCATATTTGAACAAGGAAATATTAACTGATTGAAAAGAAAATGACGGCTATTGGAAAAAGCATAACAAACTCATTCACGGGATCGGCAGGAAGCCTCCCCGTGATTCGTGCGTTGCACGGCAAATTAACGGCATAAATAAAAAGGCCTGAATAAAGACCAGAAAGGGAGGCGTTAGTCTCCCCATCACAGCCTTTTAGGAGGTACAACGATGAGTAAATTAATAACTCATCTACTGATGGGGCGGCGTTCATTTAAAACTGCTCGTTAATTTGGCCAACAAAGATGACAATCCAACTTGGTCAGTTGGAACCTTCTGCGAGCCGAAATAACCTTGCGGTTTTAAATGGCATCCTTCGGGGTGTAACATAGTGATGAACTGACCATTCATTTTCTGTGTTGCGCCTCCCTTCCTGTTTTTTATTCAGGCAAAAATAAAAGCATGATACAACTAAAACCAACAAAACTCGTGCAACAATCCAATCAAGCGGAGTCGGCCTTGCCGCCCCGCTTATCACGGCGTTCTGTGAAGATAACGGCAATAAAAAGAAACTTGATAACAGCGTAATAGAAGCTAAGAAAATAATAGCGGCATGATAAAAAGCAGAAACGGGAGGTTATCATGATAAAAGCCACGATTCTTTTTCACAAATGTCTTCAAGATGCTCAAGAGTATGGAAGCAACGATGAACACATGGTGTCCCGCATTTTCTTTTCTCTGAAGTTTCCAGACAAACAAATTAACGACTTATATACTGACATTAAGCTTGCGGTGGGCGACCAATATGAAGGCGGCAGCATTGAGGTAGGCAAGCCTCAAGGCTATTCTGGCCCTCTGAACTATTCCGCCTTCCGTGAAGCTGTAGAAAAATATTACCGGCATCTTGTCGGCTCTTCGGCATCCGCTATCCGCATATCTGGCGGCTCAAACATTCGCATGGTTAATAATTTGTTCGTTGTTCCAATGACCGCCGACATTGAAATAGATGAAACAAGCGGCGGATGGTAAAACTTATACAGAAATTAAAACAGCCAAGACAAATAGAGGACACAGAACGATTCATTTCACGGGATCGGGTAAAACCCTCCCCGTGAATTCAAGCGTTCTGTGAATAAAATATGAAAATTGAATACCGCCAAATATCACGTCCTTACTCATTCTCATCTCCTTTTGCCGATGCAGAATTCGCGATCTTAATTTATATTAGTGACATGACAATAACGGCAGAAGAAAGAGAATTATTATGCGACCAAATTGTAGCAGCAGGCTGCCGCTATGCTGTTTGTGCTGGTTATCAATGTGAGATATGGCACGATTCAGTTGACTTTGCATATTTAAAACTGAACAATTGGGAATCCGAAGATGAAACCCTGATTATGACCACGTGGCATGAGAAAGAATCATTGGAAGATATTGTTTTCTTTTTTTTAAACAATACGACATTTGACAACTTTACAGCAGCAAACATGCTCGTTGTACTTTTTGGCGATGCAAAAGAAATATTGGAAAATATTCAAACAGAAATTAATAAACAACTGACATATGTTAACTTCCGAATTATAGTACCCCGAAAAGCATAGAATTAATCACAATAGGCTGACCCAAAGAAGCGGCAAATCAGATTATACTATCTCCTTCAAAGGCATTTTGACTCGACTTTCGCCAATACAGTTAGTGCATACCGATAACGCATTGAATTAGCAGGACAAAGGACTTGCCGCAAAGTGTAACCTAACCCAAACCTGCCTGCAATATGTTTCCAATGGCTGAAAACAAAGGAACCTGCATTTTTTTCTTGACATTGTTGTACCTATCTGATATATTATCTGCATGGCTTATCTTATTGCAAAGAAGCTTAAAGGACGTACCTACTATTACATTGCAGAAGGCGCTCGTGTTAACGGCAAGTCCAGAATTGTGCGCCAGTGGTATCTCGGCTCCATCAATAAGCTCATCGAAATCGCTGAAGGCAAGACCGGACAGGTCAAGCCCAAGGAAGTAGCAGTTTTGGAAGAAGGATCCGTGGCGGCACTTATGCGTGAGGCCCAACAGTTAGGGATCATAGACATAATCAACAGTCTCGTTCCTAAAAGGGCTCAGGGCATGAGTGTTGGGCACTATATATTGCTTGCCGCTTTAAACAGGGCAATTGATGCACAGTCCAAGACGAGGCTTCAGGATTGGCTGAAGACGACGGCTGTACATAGATACATGGACATACAATGGGACAAGCTCAGCTCTCAGAACTTCTGGGACCATTTTGATTTGATCGATGAGAAGACCGTTATTGCCATAGGGGATGCTATCGGCAGAAAGGCGGTGCAAGAGTATGGTATTTCTTTGGACAGTATGATCTATGACACAACGAATTACTATAACTACTGGGATGTGACGACGCAATCCGCACTGGCAAAGATGACGAAATCCAAGTCTGGCAAGAATAATCTCAGGCATATCGGGTTGGCGCTTGCCGTGGATCGGGAGTATGGTATGCCGTTATTCTTTCGTTTGTATCCAGCCAATGAGCATGACAGCACGGTCATCAAGGGGTTTATGGATGCCTTATTTGAACAGATACGATCCTGCAAGTCGGACAAGAAGTCTGTAACTCTTGTTTTTGATAAAGGCAACAACTCCGAGGAGTTTATAGAAAGACTTGATGAAAGCCGGCATCACTTTATCGGGTCCCGAAGTCCTTATCATCATGATGATCTTTGTGACATTGCCCTTGAGAGATATGGGTCGATAGAGGTTGGAGACGACAAAGCGTTACCGGTTTATGAGACGATGCAGGAACTTTATGGTAAGCAGCGGCGTATAGTTGTGACTTATAACGAATCGACGTATTGGCGTAAGGTATTGAGACTGGAGCGTGCCATGGAAGAGGCGGCTCGGGCGATTTCGGGGTTCAAGAGGAAAGTAAAGAAGGCTGATGGGCGTTCAACGGAAGATTCACTTTTGAGGCAGGCCGAGGAGATTCTGGAGCACTGGCATGTGCGGGCTTGCTACAGTGTGGAAATCATAAACGACAATGGGTACTTCAAGGCCAGTGTCAGGAAAAACCAAGCCGCCATTGAGAAAGCAAAGAAGCGTTTTGGTAAGACTATACTCTTCACTAACAGGGAGACCCTGTCGACAGCGGAGATTGTGAAGCTATATCGTGACCGATATATTGTGGAGGATGCCTTCCGGATAACAAAATCGGATCACTTTGTAAAGATGGATCCTGCGTTTCACTGGACAGACAGCAAGATACGAGTGCATGCGCTTACCTGCATGATTGCCTTACTATTGGTGAAGTTGAGCCATAGACGGGCAAGGACAAACGGCAATGAACAGGGAATGGAGACATTCATGCAGGAACTGAGGGGCGTGCGCTCGGCGCTGCTTTATTACCCTAGAGCTAAGAACCCTGAACGGCAAGTGTGTACCCTAACTGAAAGCCAGATCGTTCTTCTAAAGCAACTTGACCTCAACCTGAAGACAGGTTAGGTAAACGCATCGCTGTGGCTTTTTCCTTCTTATTTACAATAGGTTTGTCATTTTGCTCTTTGCTATTGGCGAAAGTCGGGATAGAGTATCGTATGTATGAGAAAGGGGCATGATAGAATCGGGCCTCATCCCGGTCAACGAACACTGCGCTGGAGTTCCTATCGCAGTACACGTTACCAGCGCTTCGCCGCACAGAGTAACTCTTGTAAAGTAAACTCTTGATAATTCATGGGGTGAACATCTTCCGGAAAAGCTTATCGGAGACCAAGCTTATGACTGTCGCCCTCTTAGGAGATACAAAAGACGTTGGAAGATATTGATAACTTACTCTTTCCCGTGATATTTTACTCTCATGGGCAAAGGCTTGTTACCGACCGTCATGAGTACGATTAACACCTTCAATAAGGCCATATAATGCAAAAACCACCGCCGACAAAAGAGACCTTGTCCTTTGAAGCGCTTTCGATCAACAATGCTATAGAGTTTAAAGCATTGGTCGACCTGTTGGTTGAGAAAGGAATAATCAACAGGCAGGAGTTGACTAACAAAACTGCAAAACTCAGAGCACAAACAGAAAATAGCAGGAAGCAGTTATTTAATGCTTTTAGGCAGGACAAGGAAACAGCTGCGGAAAGCCTCAGGAATTTTATAGCCGAACTTCATCAGACACCAAGGCAGAACGCCCCGATAAGCGACAAACCCGATGCCAACAAACGACAGAGTAATAGACGCCAATACGAAAAACGCATAACTTGTTCGGTAAGCGGCGGGACTGATGAAAGTAAGATGGAAGTGGATATTTTTGATGTCAGCAGCAAAGGCATGGGCATTTATACAGACCGTCCGCTCGAACAATGGAGCGTCTTAAAGTTTTACGATGAAAATATCCTCACCAATATAGGGTTTGTCTGCAACTGTACCAAAATCAAAAATAACTTATACCGTGTGGGTATAACTTTTATGCCTACAGCGCCGTAAATCCGAAAATCGGCAATTACACGCTCCCCAGATACGGATTGAAATACCCGAACCTCAAAAACGGGAAACTCTTTTTAAGTTTTTTCAGCCAGTTCATTATTCCTATAGGTTTTACTGAAGGCTTGTGTTGTACAGCATCGAGATACCAATCAGGATCCATGTTCAGGTTGCGCAGTTGTATCATATCAGGTCTGAAGTCTTCGACCAGTCCGAAAAAGGCGTTCATTTCATCAGGGTCGTCAGTGAATCCCGGCAGGATGAAATAATTTAGCGAGACGAATTTGTCCCGCCGCTTCATGACCCTTATCGAATCTTTGACATCATCAAAAGAATAACCGCGAGGTCTGTAATAAAGCGTGTATTTGTCCTCACGCGCGCTGTTCATGCTGACGCGCAGCGAATCGAGGCCTGCTGCAGCAAGCCGGTCAATTCTATCCGGCATGCTTGAATTCGAGTTAAGGTTGATAGTGCCGCCGAGTGTCTGTCTGCGGATTTTCAGTATCGACTTTTCGATTGTCTTGGATTGGAGCAAGGGCTCACCCTCGCAGCCCTGCCCGAAGCTGACGACCGGCTTCGGCGCGCCCAAAATATGTGGCACAGCCAGTTCTACGATCTCATCTGCGGTAGGCACAAACGCTATCCGGTCCTGAGTCGCAGGGCAGCATCCTGAAGGCTGAAGGGATATACAACCTAAACAAGCTGCGTTGCAGACAGGAGAGGTCGGAATAGGCGCTTCCCACCGACCTAAAAAATAGTTGCGGGCAGCAGGACAGCCGTAAGTCAGGCAGCATTTGCCGAGGTGCTGAATAAGTCTGTTATCAGGGAGTTTTTTTAAATGCCGGTTTGTTTTTGCCCGAACGGTTTTTTGATCGTATTGGCTTGAATCCTGACGCACGTCAGTGTCTGAACGAAAGGCAGCAACCCAGAACCGTCCGTCCAGCCAGCCGACTGCGGTATATGCAAAAAGAGGCAGGAGCGGAGCGTCTTGAGAGGATTTTTTGTATGCGGCAGACAGCACCGAAGTGTGGGCAGGAGCTATAAAAGCGGCGACGGCGTTGACCTCAGCGCCCGGATTGAACGGGTCTTCCGTTAAAATTACCGGCCTGCGGCCTTTGGGTGCAAAGCCCACAGGATATCGGCCGGGGAGCGTAAAGAGCTCACTCCCATCCGGAAGCGGTATCAGGTCGGAAAGATGCGGTCTAATGGGCGAAAACCCGCTCATGCCCGCCATTTCCATATCAGGCAGATCGACTATCTCGCCTTTATCGTTAGCATATACCAGAGAAGGTATCCTGCCTGTTATTTTCATAATACTCCTATCTGTTTTTGACAAAAATAAGCGCTTCATTTTACAGTATCATAATATAGCTTAAATCATATATAGCTACGCCGGGTAGTCCTTATCCGGCGGTTTTGAAAGGAGGTCATAAAATGGCGGAAAAAATAAAATCCAAGACCGACGTTGCTGCGAGAGCGGAATCCAAGGCAAAGTCTCAGATTTGCAGGAACTGCGGCAAAAAAGTAGAGGTTGTCATGGCTGTTTCTCCAAGCGGCAAGTCCAAAATGAGACGTGTTTGCTGCGGCCAATAGCTTAGTTTTCCGGCGAAAGCGCTGATCCGCTTTCGCCGGAAAACCGTTTAATAGAGGGGTATTAATGGGGAATACGATACTGTTTTGCTCTGACCTTTGCGGCATAGGGCATTATACCTACAGACTTCCATACGTAATCCCTCCCTTAAATGCATAATTCCAAAGATACCCGTTTGATCGCCAACATAGAAGAAGTTTGCACCGGAGAGGTAAAGACCGGCGGCCCCGATACCATTCTTGCAGCCAGCGCCATCGGGTCGTGCATAGCGGTGATAGCATACAATCCTGCTTATAAAACAGGCGGTATAGCGCATATAATGTTGCCGGGCGCAGCTAAAGCGTCGCAAACCAACGAATGTTTAAGGTACGCTGAAAACGCTATCGGTGAGCTTTTCAGGCAGATGGACCTCGTAGAACAGGGTCATTCGGGCCTGAAAATAGTTATCGCAGGGGGCGCCAATGTCCTTAAAAAACCGGATGATAATGTGTGCGAGATGAATATAAGGTCGGTAACCGGAATATTGGAAGAAAAAGGGATTGTCCCCGCAGCCAGCTCCCTTGGCGGCGTTGAAAGGCGTAAGGTGACACTTGAAACCGCCTCCGGAGTTGTCAAATGCGCTGTAGGGAACGGCAAGGATGAGATTTTATGGCGGCTTTAAGCGGCCGTATCGGAAAAGGACATCTTCGAGTTGAGAAAAGATAACAAAAATATGATATTTCAATATCAGCCTGATAGAAAAAAGGCGGGCAGAAATTACATATTCCTTTCAACAGCCGTTATCCTGATCGTCATTACGATGTCCTATGCAGCATACCTCGGGACCCGCGCATCAAACGTATATGCGCCTTTGATCCATACATCCAATGAGATGCGGACACAGGCAGCGCTTGCCCATCTTTGGGCCGAAGAAATCCTGATGGGAGAGACTGATGTAAGCCCTGCCGACGTCTGGAAACACTACGAAGAAACACTGCTTCATTTGGATGATACAAAAAAACGATTGGGCGGCCTCGAAAATATCTTTATAAACTTGGACGACCTGCGTCTGCAAGAGACGCTCGATCTATTCGAAAAGCAGATTAATGCATGCAAAACTATTACCGCAAGAAGATTCGAAGCAGGTAAAAAAGCGGCAGTGGGCAGTCCTATAGATATCGAGTTCGACAATGCGTTCAAAGCCCTTCTCGCAACATCGGCCGATATTGACCATAGGCTCTTGGATGTGATCGACCGGAACGCAAAAACGCTGCTCATTATCCAGTCGGCACTGATTGTCTTCAGTCTGCTGACAGCTTTTTCAGCGGGTGCGCTTATCTTCCGTTTCGACCGGAAGATATCGGAAGATTTGCGGCTTTTGGACGAGAGCAACAGGAGTTTGTTTGCGTCCAACCAACAGCTTGCAGCAACAGAACAACAGCTGCGGGCCTCGAATCAGCAGTTGATCGCTACAGAACAACAGTTGCGCGCGTCAAATCAACAGATGATAGCCGCAAACGAACAGCTCAGGGCGAGCGAGCAGGCTTTGCGGACAAGCGAAAACCGCTACAGAAGTCTATTTACGGACATGGGTGAAGGGGTTGCGCTTCACCGTATTATGTATGATACAAACGGAGTCGCCGAAAACTACGAGATACTGGATGTAAATCCGCAGTACGAAGCGATTTTAGGAATATCGAAACAGCAGGCCGTAGGTAAAAAGGCCACGGAGATATACGGCACACCCGCCCCCCCTTACCTCGATATATTCGCGCGAGTGGCCGAAACAGGCGACCCTGAGCGGTTCGAGGCTTTCTTTCAGCCGCTGAAAAAACATTTCAGCATTTCTGTGTCCTCTTTTGAAAAAGGCTTATTTGCCACAATATTTCTCGATATAACCGAAAGGAAAAAAGCTGACTATGAATCGCGGAGAAACAAGGCGCGCCTTGAAATTTTATGGGACATCTCACAGTATAACGCGCCGAGCATACAGGATTTGCTGGATTATGCGCTCGAAAAAGCCCTCCTGCTGACAGAAAGCAAAATAGGATATATCTATCACTACGATGAAAAAAAACAGGAGTTTACGCTCAATTCGTGGTCTAAGAGCGTTATGGCTGAATGCACCATAGCAGAGAAGCAGACCTTATATTCCCTTGAACGCACCGGCATATGGGGCGAGGCGGTGCGGCAGCGCAGTCCGATAATCGTCAACGAATTCCAGTCTCCGCATGCCTTGAAAAAAGGTTATCCGGAAGGGCATGCGCATCTCGAAAGATTTATGACCATACCCGTATTCGTAGCGGGAAAAATAGTCGCCGTAGCAGGCGTTGCAAATAAAAACGAAGACTACGACCACACGGACGTAAAACAACTGCAACTGTATATGGATTCGGTCTGGAAAATAGTCAGGCAGACGTCCGACAAAGAAGAGTACGCGCGTATCGAAACGCAGATGCAAAAACTGGAAAGCCTCGGCGTTCTTGCCGGAGGCATAGCCCACGACTTCAACAACCTGCTGACAGCCATTCTGGCAAACATAAGCATTGCGTCATACAAGATAAAATCCGAAGAAAAAGCAAAGGAAAGACTTACTGAGGCCGAAAAAGCCTGTCTGCGCGCGCAGGACCTCACAAAGCAACTGCTGACATTTGCAAAGGGCGGAGCGCCCGTGAAAAAGACCGTCTATCCGGAATCCATAGTCAAAGAGGCCGCGCATTTCGCCCTTCGCGGATCAAACATAAAATGTGATTTTTCGTTTGCCGAAAACCTTTGGGCGGTGGAAATCGACGAAGGACAGATAAGTCAGGCGATAAACAATCTGGTGATAAACGCCATGCATGCCATGCCTGAAGGCGGGACCATAAGAATAAATGTCGAAAACAAATTCAGCGAAGAAAACG
>SCQE01000120.1 GCA_004321915.1 Nitrospirota bacterium | reverse complement strand
CGCAACTGCTTGATCTGGCGGCGGTTCTCCGGCTGGCGGAAGTAGAGCGCCACACTCTGGGCGATACGAGGGCCGATGCCGTAGATCTCAGAAAGTTCCGCCTCCGGCGCCTGCTCCAGCCGATCCATCGAGCCGTAATGCTGGGCCAGGATCGCCGCGACGTGCTCGCCCACATACCGGATGCCCAGCGCGAACAACAGGCGACTCAGCCCGCGTCCCTTGCTGCCTTGGGTCGCGTTGTATAGGTTGGTGGCAGACTTCTGTGCCAGTCGTTCAAGCTCGGCGAGGGTAGCCACATCAAGTCGGTACAGATCGGCGAACTCCCTGACCAGCGTCCGATCGACAAGCTGTTCCACCACAGCCTCACCCAGGTGTTCGATGTCCATCGCCCTTCTCACGCCAAAGTGCAGCAGCGACTCTTTCAGCCGGGCTAAGCAGGCGGAGTTGGTGCAGCGGCTGACGACCTCGCCCTCGGGTCGGAATGCCTCGGCGCCGCAGATCGGGCACTGGGTGGGAAAGCGGAACGGCGTACTGTGAGACGGCCGCTTTTCTTGTATTACCCGCAGAATGTGCGGGATCACATCGCCTGCCCGCTCGATCAGGACGGTGTCTCCCTCACGAACATCGAGGCGCTCGATCTCATCGGCATTGTGCAGCGTCGCCCGACTGATCGTGGCGCCGGCAATCTCTACAGGATCGAGCAGGGCGGTCGGCGTGAGCGCCCCCGTTCGCCCCACGTTGATGTCGATCTTCCTGATGATACTGGTTGCCTGCCGCGCCGGGAACTTGTAGGCAATGGCCCACCTGGGATGGTGCGTGGTCGAACCGAGCCTGCGTTGCTGCTCGATCGCATCGACCTTGACCACTACCCCGTCGCAGTCGCATCCGATCTCGTCACGGGTGGCCTCGACCTCACGGCAGACGACAATAGCCCCCTCGATATCGGCGCAGCGTCGCCGATAGCGTTCCAGCGTCCTCTTACGGTCTTTAGGATCGAGAAGGAATCCGGACGCAAGCAACTGCTCCATGGCCTGTGAGTGGCCTTTAAACGGATCCGGCTCGGCGTAGCTGACGCCGTAGATGAAGATGTCGAGGGGACGGCTTGCGGTGATCCGGGGATCTTTCTGGCGGACCGAGCCGGCCGCGGCATTCCTGGGATTGGCGAACGGCGCTTCTCCTTCCGCCTCCAGCCCCCGATTCAACTTGTCAAACGCTTGACGCCACATGAAGATCTCACCGCGCACCTCCAAGGCGGTACACGTGGCCAACGGCCCGTGCAGGTGACGGGGGATGCTTCTCACCGTCATCAGGTTGTGCGTCACATCCTCGCCGTATCGACCATCCCCTCTGGTGGCGCCCCGTTCGAGCCGGCCATGCTCATAGAGCAGGGCCACGCTCAGCCCATCGACCTTTGGCTCAACCACATAGGTAAACTGTTCGCCGGGGAGCGCCCTTTTCATGCGAGCCTCGAAC
>SCQE01000039.1 GCA_004321915.1 Nitrospirota bacterium | reverse complement strand
TTAAACCTTCCCAGATCGGTAAAACTATTTTCAAATCAGACGCACGCATTTTCTCTTGTAAATTAGCTCCTATCAACACTTTTCAGCTGCTCCCCTCGATCTTAACCGGACACTACTGAGTGGATATTAAGTTTATGTCTGAGAGAGGCTTCTGCTGCAAGCCTTAGAACTATGCCGATTTTCTTCTTTTTAGGCCGAGGTTTGAGGCTGTATATTTAACACTGCTGTAATAATCCTGTAATGTTGAATAAGGTAACCTAAAAAAGGTAAAAGGAGGGAAGAGGTCATGAATTACAAATCTTATTCTATGTGTCCTTATTTGAAAGGCGACAGTAAAGGCGCCACTTGCGCTTCTGTAGGTATGCATATAAAAGATATCGAAGATGCGGATATCAAATTCTGCCTGTGCAGACATTACGAGAGTTGCAGTATTTATTCCGATTCTTTATATGATTCGTTATATGACTGGCCTAAAGTTTTGTTGCAGCCTTTAAATTTGAGCGGGAAATTCATATAAATGCAACACCAGCTTCATTATAGTGTAATAGATGCTGCTTTAAAATCAATGCATGATCGCATCGGCAAAGCATGTAGTCTCAAAACAATGCCCGAGGTGCAAGGCTGATGTCTATTACAAGTACGGCAGGAACGGAAACGGCAAGCAAAAATATATATGCCGTATATGTGGCAGACAATTCGTCAGTACATCCCAACCGATATGCAATGAAGACAGGCCCTATTGTTTCAGGTGTTCGAGCAGGATGCATATTTATATGAAGAACGGGTCGTTTTTGATATTCCGTTGTTCGGGATATCCAGTATGCAAGACATACATTAAAAAAAAGAGGGGGGGAGAATGAACTATTACCTTCATTCTGTTGCAGGACGCTTGAGGATTAAGTCCCCGAAGATCAAAAACCGTAAGAGTGAGGCCGACAATATACGAAAGGCGTTAAGCACGATTAACGGTATCGGAACGGTTGAAATAAATACCGTGACCGGCAGCGTTCTCGTTAACTATAATCAAAAATTTGTTAGTCAGAACGATATTATTGACCTTATGGAAGTAAAGGGCTACTTTGACAGGGCAAAGGCAGCAAACAACGATGAGTATATAAAAAAGGCAGCTTCCGGTTTCGGAGATATTATGGGGAAAGCGGTATTGGGCGCCTTTGTAGAAAAAGCCTTGGAAGGTTCTGCATTATCGTTTTTGGCTATACTCATTTAACGGTCGGCATTTGTTTCCCTTAAAAGCCTTTGCAGGCAGTTCTTTTTTCTGTTGTTTTTCTCTACCATTCCCATAGGTTTTAATACATCCCAAAGATCATTCGCAGATTTATACCGCTGTTTGTGAACAGCCTGACGGTGTTTTAATATTACTGTAACGCCTTATTAACGATAATTTAACATTGGGCTGGTTATACTTGAAGGGATGATTTGCCGTATTACTTGCGAAGCAGCGAACAAACCCGGAGGTTGCAACCGCACAATCTCAAATGGTATATCTATACTGTGAATAGAAAGATTCTGATAGTTGACGATGAGGCCGATATTGTGGAGCTTGTATCGTACAATCTCAAAAAAGAGGGGTTCGAGGTCGAAGCCGCCCTTGACGGTGAAGAAGCTCTCAAAAAAATAAACGCTGACACTTATACTCTGCTCGTCCTCGATCTTATGCTGCCGGGTATTCAGGGGATGGAGCTTTGCAGGATCATAAGGAACAACCCCAAAACAAATAAACTGCCTATAATAATGCTTACCGCAAAAGGCGAAGAATTGGACAGGGTGCTCGGACTCGAGATCGGGGCCGACGATTATATGACAAAACCGTTCAGTCCGAGGGAACTTGCGGCGCGTATCAAGGCGGTGCTGCGCAGGACCCGCGAAAAGGAAAATATCGGGGCCGATGCGAAACCCGTCGCCCAAGGCGTCATCCGCCTCGGCGATCTCTCGATCGACCGCGAAACCTATACGGTCACAAAGAAAGGCGATAAGCTGAATCTTAGCGCAACGGAGTTCAAGCTGTTTTTATACCTCGCGGAAAGAAAGGGCAGGGTGTTCAGCAGGGACCAACTTCTTGACGCGATATGGAGGGACGAGGCTTTTGTAGAGCCGAGGACCGTCGATGTCCATATAAGGAGGTTACGGACCCAAGTCGAGGACGATCCGGCCAATCCGGTTTACATAAAAACGAGAAGGGGCATCGGTTATTATGTGGAACCCGGGTCATGAAAAAAGGGATATTCAGGCGCATATTTCTGATATATTCGGTTTTGTTGATGCTGTCTCTGGTGCTGGTCGAGATTTATATAACCTCGGCAGTCAGGGAAAGCTATATCGAAGACCTTAAAAAAGACCTTGCTGTCCGTATAAGGCTTATTTCAAGAGACGTACTTTTCAATCATAAGAATAACGACGCGGTCTGCCGCGCCCTTAAGGAAAAGGCCGGGGCGCGCGTTACTGTTATAGGGGCGGAGGGCAAGGTCCTATGCGATTCGGATGGGGACTCTTCGTTGATGGAGAACCATCTGGACAGGCCTGAGATAAAACAGGCGGTTGCGTTGGGACATGGCGCTGCCGTCAGGCACAGCGATACCCTGCAGTATGATTTTCTCTACTTTGCGTCTAAAACAGGCCCCAATTTCATAAGGCTGAGCATGCCGCTGAAGGACATAAACAGCACTGTGAATATACTGAGAATTAAAATAATAGGGGTTGTGAGTTTTGCTCTGATAATAACCGTGGTCTTTGTCGTATGGCAGACCGACCACCTGAGAAGGCTTTTAAAACAGGTGACCGATCTGTCGCGGTCTCTTGCGCGGGGCGATATATCCAAGAGGCTTTTTCTTGAAGACGCAAAGGAATTCGAAGAGATAGCCGAGAACCTGAACGAGATGTCGGTGAGCCTGCAAAAACTGATAGCTCAGCATGAGGAAGAGGAAAAGCGTCTCAATGTTATTTTAAAAAGCATACCGGATGCCCTGCTGATAATGGACCACAAGGGAACAGTGCGGCTTTCGAGTTCCGCATCAAAGGAATTTTTCGGGAACAGGGAGATTACAGGAAGACCATTCATAGAGGTGGTGAGGAACCGCGAGTTTTCGGAGCTGGTTTCTAAGGTGCGTTCGGAGAATACATCGGGCGTTGCCGAGTTCAAGCTCGATTATCCGGAGGAGAGGCACCTCTCCGTCCGGGTATCCCCATTTTCTTACAAAGAGAATGTCCTTGCCGGATATGTGGCGGTATTTCATGATATTACGATGGCGGTAAGGCTCGAACAGGTGAGAAAGGACTTTGTGGCGAATGTGTCGCATGAAATAAAGACACCGGTCACTGCGATAAAGGGATTTGCCGAGACGCTCCTTGAAGGCGCTCTCGACGACAAGGGCAATGCCGTTAATTTTCTGCGCACTATAAAGTCCAACAGCGAGAGGATAAACAGCCTCGTTGACGACCTGATGACGATTTCGAAGATCGAACTCGGTGTGATAAGGATAGAAAAGATGAATGCGAGGCTCGACGAGGTCGCGGAAAACGTACTCGCAATGTTGCAGGACAAGGCTGCGGCAAAGGGTCTTTATCTGCGGGTCTCGATAAATCCGGAGTTGTCCGAAATAAATGCGGACAGGAACAGGCTTATCCAGATACTCACGAACCTTGTCGACAACTCGATCAAGTTTACGGAGACAGGCGGCGTTGTTTTCGGAGCGGAAATCGATAACGGGAACAGGTTTTTATTCGTAGAGGACACGGGTATAGGCATTCCTGCCAAACACCTGCCGAGGCTTTGCGAAAGGTTTTACAGGGTAGACCCGGCTAGGTCGAGGAAGATGGGCGGCACCGGCCTCGGTCTTGCAATAGTCAAACATCTTGTGCGGGCCCACGGTTGGGACATGCGAATAGAGAGCGTGTACGGCAAAGGCACGAAGATAAAGATCAACATTTAGCGTGAGACGGGCTTCAGGGCGTAAAAAAACTGCCGGTTTATCCGGGACCTCCGGATAAGCCGGCAGGGTATTCATAAAACAAACTTCGTGTTTTAGAGGCCGAGCGCTTTTGCCAATTTCCTTTTTTCTTTCTCGATCGCCTTTTGTCCCAGTTCAAGCGCCGTTACTATCTCTTCCTTGGCTTTGTCGGAAAGGTCCGCCCCATGCTCTATGATGTCCTTGGCCTTTTCCCTTAAACCGGCGGCAAAGTCATGCATGTCTTCAATGGTGTCATCAGCCAGTTCAATGGCGCTTTTTTTAATGCGACGGCCTGCATCGGCAATGTCTTTTCTTGTTTCCCTTCCTGATTTCGGCGCATACAGCAAGGCAACGGCAGCGCCCAGCACTCCGCCCAGTAAAAATGATCCGACAACTTTAGTGGTATCGTCTCTCATGACCGCATCTCCTTTTTGATATCGTAGTTTCAATAAGCGCGCATTAAAAAAAACGCATATAAGGCCATTGTCCTTACAATACTTGTAGCAGATAATATGGACATTGTCAAATTTAGCGGGGAGAAATCGCAGTTAAGCATACGGATTTTTTCATTGCCGTTACATTTAACCGCAATTTAACACCCCGCTAATACCGGTGTAACAGTCGTTACGTTATTCTATAGAAATGGTTGTTTTTAAAAAGACCCGCCTCAGGGGATCCGTCTTATACCGCTTTACGAAAACCCCTTATGGCTGTACAATTGAAGGAGGTGAGAGGCATGTAATGTAAAATTAACATTTTTGTAACACTGCTGTAACATTCGAGGTTCTATACTAAAAATCAAATCCGAATTAAAGGAGAAAAAAAATATGAAAACAGGTTTAAGTCTGTTGATGGCGCTTTTGGTGACTCTGTCGTTCTCTGTTGCCGGGGCCGACGAGATAATAAACGGGGCAGGGGCCACTTTCCCGTACCCTGTATATGCTGCATGGGCTTATGATTATCACAAGGCTACAGGGATAAAGTTCAACTACCAGTCCATCGGATCAGGCGGAGGGCAGCGGCAGATTGTGGGAAGGACGGTAGATTTCGGGGCATCCGATGACCCTGTGAAACCTGATGCGCTGAAGAAAGATAGTCTGCTCCAATTCCCTGCTGTTATAGGCGGTGTGGTGCCTGTAGTGAATATTGCAGGGATCAAAGACGGCCAGTTGAGATTGGACAGCGACACCTTGTGCGGTATCTACCTCGGTGACATAAAGAAGTGGAACGATGCCAAGCTCAGCGTTATCAACCCGAAACTGAAGCTGCCGGACAGCAACATAACGGTTGTACACAGGTCGGACGGCTCAGGTACGACAGCCATATTCACCAATTATCTCGCTGCCGTATGTCCGGCTTTCAAGAACAATGTCGGCGAGGGCAAGGCGGTCAAGTGGCCTGCCGGCATAGGAGGCAAGGGTAACGAGGGCGTAGCAAACTATGTAAAGAAGACCCCGAATTCAATAGGATATGTTGAGTTCGCTTATGCCAAACAGAATAAATTGACCTACACGCAGCTTAAGAACAAGGCTGGTAATTTTGTAGAGCCTAGCTTTGATTCTTTTGAGGATGCGGCAGATTCAGGAGACTTTGATTCGAAAAAGGACTTCTACGCTTGGCTTAACAATACGCCCGGCAAGACCTCTTGGCCGATAGCCGGGGCAACCTTTATTCTCCTTGCAAAGGAAAAGAAAGATTCGAATGTAAAGACCGTTAAATTTTTCGACTGGGCCTTCAAAAACGGGGACGCCAAGGCAAAGGAATTAGTATATGTTCCGCTGCCTAAGTCTCTCAAAGATAAAGTACGGGGTTACTGGAAGGCGAACGGAATACAGTGACGCAGGTCTGTTATTATGAACGGCAGGGGCATGCCCCTGCCGTTCGGTATTTTTGATTGCTTAACGTTATGAGACGCTTGTGATACAAAAAAGAAATCCCATAGACCTTTTATTTTCGGTTATCACCGCAGGTGCGTCGTTCATGGTGATCCTGCTTGTCATCGGTATCTTCGCCGTTTTAATGAAGGAATCGTCCCTTTCAATAGAAAGATTCGGCTTTATTAAGTTTATAATTACGAACGAATGGAACCCTGTGACCGAGGTGTTCGGGGCGGCCGCTTCAATATTCGGCACAATGGTCACTACAGCGATAGCGCTTATGATCGCGATACCTATTGCGATAGGCATCGCGATTTTCGTTACTGAGATAGCTCCTGACTTTATGAAAGGTCCGATTGGCGCGGCTATAGAGCTTCTTGCCGCGATCCCCAGCATCATTTACGGCATGTGGGGGCTTTTCACTCTGGCCCCCATAATGTCTAAGTATATCGAACCTCAACTCCAGAAGTATTTAGGCAACATACCTCTCTTGGGCGCTTTGTTCGAAGGCACGCCCATGGGCATAGACCTGTTGACAGCAAGCGTTATCTTGAGCATTATGATAATCCCTTTTACCGCCAGCATTTCGAGGGACGCGTTCAATCTCACTCCGTCTGTGGTGAAGGAGTCGGCTTATGCGGTTGGCGCCACCCAATGGGAAGTGGTCAGGGACGTTGTCCTGCCTTATTCGAAGATGGGTGTCTTCGGCGGGATAGTGCTCTCTCTCGGCAGGGCGCTTGGTGAGACCATGGCCGTGGCCTTTGTGCTCGGAAATAATCACCAGATAACAGCCTCGCTTTTCAATGCTGCGGCCACTATCACTGTAACGCTTGCGAATGAGTTCACAGAGGCGGACAAGGACGTTTATCTGTCTTCGCTGTTCCACCTTGCCCTCGTACTGTTTATGATGAGCTTTATAGTGCTTGCTGCAGCCAAGTTTCTTCTTTTTAAGGCGGAAAGGAGGAGCAACGTATGAATGTAGGCAGCAGAAGAAAAGCCGAGAACATCATTGCTCTTTTTTTGAGTTTTTTAGCTGCGTTTTTCGGTATTTTCTGGCTTGTTTTCATATTAGGGGATGTTTTGGTCCACGGTATAGGGGCGTTAAAGCTCAGCCTGTTTCTAAATGACCCTGTTCCTCCCGGAGTGTCCGGCGGAGGCTTGAGGAACGCCTTTGCAGGACAGATGCTCATCACCTTGTTTGCCACTTTTATAGGGGTCCCTTTAGGCGTGCTCGGAGGCACTTTTTTGGCCGAATACGCAAGAGGCACGAGGGTTGCTGCGGTTATCAGTATACTCTCGGACATTATGGTTAGTGTTCCCTCCATAGTTATCGGAACATTTATATACGCCGTGCTTGTCAGGCCTCTGGGGCATTTCAGCGGATGGGCGGGGGCTGCGGCGCTCGCTGTGATAATGGTCCCTGTTGTGTTGAGGACCACTGAGGACATGCTTTCTCTCGTACCATGGACGCTCCGTGAGGCGGCCTTTGCATTGGGTGCGCCTTACTACAAGGTGATAATACAGGTGGTTTACAGGGCTGCTGCCACCGGAATATTCACAGGCATACTGCTCGCTGTTGCCCGTGTTGCAGGAGAGACGGCGCCGCTGCTGTTCACGTCTTTCAATAACGCTTATTTTTCTTTAAACATGAACGGGCCTATTTCTTCGCTTACCGCAACTATCTTTCAATATGCTATGGGGCCTTACGATGATTGGCATGCACAGGCGTGGGCCGCCTCTTTTGTTATAACGGCAACGGTGCTTTTGATTACTATAGTCGGAAGAATTTTAATAAGTTGGAGGCTGAAATAGTGGCCGAAATTGTCGATATAGAGGCGAAGGGTCTGAACTTTTACTACAGCGGGAACGTTCACGCGATCAAGGACGTAAACATTTCCGCTTACAAAAAGAAGGTCACGGCCTTGATAGGGCCTTCGGGTTGCGGCAAAACCACGCTGCTAAGATGTTACAACCGTATGCACGACCTTTATCCCAAGAACAGGTATGAAGGGGAGGTAATATTCGAGGGCAGGAACATCCTCGGCAAGGACATAGATATTATAAGTCTGCGTAGCAGGATAGGCATGGTCTTTCAGAAGCCCACACCGTTTCCTATGAGCGTATTCGACAATATAGCTTACGGACTCAGGCTGAAGGGCATAAAAAACAGGGGAGAGCTTTCCGAAAGGGTCGAAAAGGCGCTCAGAAATGCCGCTATATGGGATGAAGTGTTCGGTAAACTTAATGTCAGCGCCTATGAGCTTTCGGGCGGACAGCAGCAGAGGCTTTGTATAGCCCGGGCCCTTGCGGTAGAGCCGGAGATAATCCTTTTTGACGAACCCACCTCGGCGCTCGATCCTATATCCACAGGGAAGATCGAGGAGCTTATCGTAGAGCTGAAGAAAAATGTTACGATTATTATCGTAACTCATAACATGCAGCAGGCCGCCCGCATATCCGACTGGACAGGTTTTATGATGCTCGGCGAGTTGATAGAGTTCGATAAGACCGAAAAGATGTTTACGGCGCCCAATGAAAAACTTACGGAAGATTATATTACGGGGAGGTTCGGGTAATGTCCATATTCGATGAAGAGATAAAGCAGTTAAAGGAAAAGATACTTAAAATGGGCGGTCTTGTGGAAGAGGCCATAAGGGATTCGGTGGATGCTCTTACGGAGAGGGACAATGAACTTGCCAGAAAAGTCATAGAGCGCGACCATGTGATAAATGCTCTCGATGTAGAGGTGGATGAGGACGCTATAAGGCTGATTGCGCTCAGGCAGCCGATGGCAACCGACCTCAGGTTTATAACCACGGCCATGAAGATAACGACCGACTTGGAGAGGATGGCGGACCAAGCTGTGAACATTGCAGAGAGGTCTCTGGAGTTGAATGAGGAGCCTACATTGAAACCGTACATAGACATCCCGCGTATGAAAGAGATTGTTCAGGGTATGACGAGGGACGCCCTCGACGCCCTTGTCAAAGGGGACAAAAGGCTTGCAAACAACGTTATTTTAAGGGACGACGAGGTTGACGACCTGAAATTCGGGATACTCGAAGAACTCATATCATATATGGTGCGTGATCCCGCTACGGTTTCGAGGGCCATGAAGATAAGTTTTGTGGCCCAGTACCTCGAACGCGTCGGCGACCATGCTACGAATATCGCGGAAATGGTGATCTATCTTGTGGAAGGGAAAATCATAAGACACATGGCCAAGCCCGACGTGGTATAGCCGTATTTTTTAAATTCTGGCCGGATATCCCTTGTCTTTGAACCTGATTACGAACGTTGTTCCGTTTTGTGTCAGCATTTCCAGCTTCCCCTTGATCTGAGATACAATGAGCGTGCGTATAATAGTCAACCCTAAAGAATCGGTCTTTCTGAGGTCAATGTTTTTAGGCATTCCGGTCCCGTTGTCGCTGAAGCTGAGCTCTATGGATTCATCTTCAGCCGAGCGTCCCTTAATCGTTATCAGGCCTTCCCGGTTGTCGGGGAATGCGTATTTTAGAGCGTTGGTAATTATTTCGTTTATAACAAGCCCCAAGGGCGTTATAGTGTCTATCGATACCGGAATTTTCGCAACATCCATGTGAAGCGATATTCGCTTTTTGGTGTCCCCGTGACTTTTTATCATAGCGCCGGCAAGGTCTTTGATGTAGTCGCTGAGGTTGACCTCGGATAGATTTTTTGTCTTATACAATTTTTCATGGACAAGGGCCATCGAATGTATCCTGTTTTTTGTGTCCTCGAATATCTGCAATGTCTTTTTATCCGAGATGTCCTTTGATTGGAGATTCAGAAGGCTGGTGATGACCTGCATATTATTTTTTGTTCTGTGGATACGAACAGCGTGATCAGGAACGGTCTGTTGAAAAAGAATTTTGGAAGGCTTTTCATTGCTCAGTCTTTCTGCCGGTTGTAAATCTTCAGGAACTCGGGCGCTACCGACAGGAATGCTTTAAGAATTTGCGGATCGAAGTGTTCCGGTTTTGTCCTTCCATCTCCTTCTGCGAGTATTTTTACCACCTCTTCGTGCGTGAGCGGTTTTTTATAAGGTCTGCGGCTTATAAGCGCATCATACTGGTCGCATATAATGACTATTCTCGACTCTATTGGTATTTCTTCTCCTTTTTTTCCGTTGGGATAGCCCGAGGCGTCCCATCTTTCGTGGTGGTCCATCGCAATGGAAGCGGCCATCCGGATATGTGAAAAGGAGGAGTTTTCGAGCATCTTCGATCCTATCACGGTATGCTGCTTCATGGCCTCGAACTCGTCCTGAGTCAGCCCCGAGGGTTTTAGAAGGATGCTGTCGGGAATGCCTATCTTGCCTATGTCGTGCATTGGGCTTGCAAACGCTATCGTTTGTATGAATTCGGAAGACATCCCCAACTCTCTCGATATGACTTCGGCATACATGCCTATCCGGGCTATATGGAACCCTGTGTCCGTATCTCTGTATTCCGCCACGGTAAGCAGCCTCTGCATAAGCTCATTGCTCATGTCCTTCAGCATCGACATGGCGTCTGCGAGTTCTTTTGTGCGTTTCTTGACGGTATCTTCGAGAATTTTTTTATGCTGTTTTTCTATTTTCAGCAGCTTGCCGTACTTGTCCGCTTTCTGTATGGCATGTGCAAGTTGTACCGCATTGTACGGTTTGATGATAAAGTCGAATGCGCCTTTGCGCAGGGCGTCCACCGCTGTTTCGAGATCTGCGTATGCAGTCATCAGGATGACCGGCATGTCGGGGTACATATTGTGGATTTTTTCGAGCAGTTCCGTGCCTGTAACTTCAGGCATCTTGATGTCCGATATCACGGCGTCTACCTCATTGCGGACCAACAAGTCCATAGCATCTACGGACTTGTTGCATTCCAGCGTGTCGAACCCTATCTCCTTAAGTATCAGAGATGTAGATTCAAGGACATATTTATCGTCGTCGACTATCAGTATGATGCTCTTTTTTTCTTCATGCATTTTCATTTGCTCCGGCGGTGAAAATATTTATTACAAACAGGGCACAATAGAACTATTCGTACTGTTATAATAAATAACTTACTGATTTTAAACAAGCTCAGGGAGTTGATCGGACATATGGATAATCATAAAGAAAAACCGGTGTTCAGGCAGTTGCTGGAGGCCAGCAGCGTGGGTATTCATCTCGTATTATCGACATTTGTAGGCTTGGCTATCGGGTATGGCCTCGACAGGCTTTTCAATACTTCTCCTTATCTTACCGTCTTTTTTCTTTTTGTGGGCATAGCCGCAGGATTCATGGAGCTTGTAAAGATAGCCAAGAAGCAGGGCGGGGATTGAGGGGGAGAAAAATGAAGGAAATGATAAACGTAATAAACAGACAGTCGGCCTTGATGGTTTTGCCGTTAGCGGTCGTATCTTTTTTTGTTTTTGAGTGGCGTTTTGCTATCAGCGTTATTATCGGCGGTTTAATAGGTGTTTTAAATTTCAAAGGGCTGTGCTGGAGCGTAAACAGTCTTTTGGGGATCGAAAAGGCCGAGACCAAGATGATGTTTCTGAGCTTTTTCAGACTCCTGATAATATTTTCTGTTTTGGCGGCGCTTGCAGCATTTGGGATACTTAAGGCATCGGGACTTCTGCTGGGTTTTACGGTCGTATTTATAATAATCGTTAAAGAAGGGTTGTTGAAGTCGATAAAAGATGCTAAGCAGCAGGATTCGGGCGGTACCGATGGCTAATATCCTGCTTATAACAGGCGTTCTGATTTTGCTTGTAGTTCTTAAGGTCTCAAAATATATTACGGTCGCTTTGCTGGTGGCCTTGCTTTTTATACTGGCAGGCAGGAACCTGAAAAAGTTTTTAAGTAAAAAAAATTAAGGAGGGGGTTATGCTCGCTAAAGTCAATCCTACGACTACAGAGGCATGGAAGAGGCTTGAGAAGCACTATGATTCGATGAAGGCTTGCAGTATGAACGATCTTTTCATTGCCGATTCTGGCAGATTTGCGGATTTCTCGATTGCTTTTGAGGACATCTTGGTTGACTATTCAAAGAATATCTTAACAAAAGATACAATGTCGCTTCTTTGCGCTCTGGCGGACGAGTGCGGCCTTAAGGACGCTGTTGCCGGAATGTTTGCGGGTGACAGGATAAACGAGACCGAAAACCGCGCCGTACTCCATGTCGCACTCCGAAACAGGTCCGATAAGCCTATTGTAGTTGACGGTAAAGATGTTATGCCTGAGGTCAATGCGGTGCTGACACAGATGGAGGAGTTTTCGGACAAAGTTGTCTCAGGCGCTTGGAAGGGATATACCGGCAGGCCGGTTACCGACATTGTCAATATCGGAATAGGCGGATCGGATTTGGGCCCGCTTATGGTTACCGAGTCGTTGAGACCGTATAAGGTCCCCCGTATTACGATGCATTTTGTCTCGAACATTGACGGCACTCACATAGCAGAGACTTTGAAGAAAATATCACCCGAAACCACTCTTTTTATGATTTCATCGAAGACTTTTACCACTCAGGAAACGATGACAAACGCTCATACGGCGAGACGTTGGTTTCTCGATGCCGCCAAGCAGGAGTCGTTCATCAAGGACCACTTTATTGCCATATCTACGAATGAAAAGGATGTTGTGAAGTTCGGCATAGCTCCAGAAAACATGTTCAGGTTCTGGGATTGGGTTGGGGGCAGGTATTCGTTGTGGTCTGCTATTGGGCTTTCTATAGCCTGCGCGGTCGGGTTTAAGAATTTTAAGGAGTTGCTCGAAGGCGCCCATGCTATGGATATTCATTTCAGGCAAACACCTTTTGCAAAGAATGTGCCCGTTATTTTGGCCCTAATAGGGACTTGGTACAACAATTTTTTTCGGGCACAGACAGAGGCGATCCTGCCGTATGACCAGTATATGCACAGGTTCCCTGCATATTTTCAGCAGGGCAATATGGAGAGCAACGGCAAATATGTAGGGAGGGACGGCAATGAGGTCGGGTATCAGACAGGGCCTGTTATTTGGGGAGAGCCGGGGACCAACGGCCAGCACGCGTTTTACCAATTGATACATCAGGGCACTAAGCTTATACCGTGCGATTTTTTGGCCCCTGCCGTAAGCCATAATCCTGTCGGCAATCATCATGCTATCTTGTTATCTAACTTTTTTGCACAGGCAGAGGCATTGATGAAAGGAAAGTCTTACGATGAGGTGGTTGCTGAATTCCGGGCTGCCGGTGTCCCCGAGGAGAAGATAGAAAAGTTGGCGCCGTTTAAGGTTTTCAAGGGCAACAGGCCTACAAATTCTATTCTCTTCAAAAAACTCACGCCCCGGACTCTGGGCAGCTTGATAGCCATGTATGAGCATAAAATTTTCGTTCAGGGCGTTATATGGAATATTTTCAGCTTTGACCAGTGGGGTGTTGAGCTTGGCAAGCAATTGGCAAACAGGATCCTGCCGGAACTTCAGGACGACAGACCGGTCGCTTCGCATGACTCCTCGACAAACGGTTTGATAAATGCGTTTAAGGAAATGAGGAAATAGCGGTTTACTTAGTGTCTGTCCATAAACTCAATGTTTGTCATTGTCCGGCTTGACCGGACAATCCAGAGGTCGTTGAAAAGGCTGGATTCCCCGATCAAGTCGGGGAATGACAGCGTATGGACTGCTTACTTTATGGACAGACACTACTTAGATTCAGCTCTGAACGAAAGAGACTTACTAAGGAATACATTTACAATGCCACATGATTTGTCATTCCCGCGAAGGCGGGAATCCAGAAATATCTTGAAAATACTGGATCCCCGGGTCAAGCCCGAGGATGACAGATATGAGG
>SCQE01000038.1 GCA_004321915.1 Nitrospirota bacterium | reverse complement strand
TCTTCTCTGAACTCCTTTGTGTATCTTCCTTGCGGTATCCCTGTCTTTTTCATACTGAACACCTCCGTCTTTTATTTTATCTGACTTTGGTGTCCACTTTTTCTATCCTACCTCAGGCAAGACAATTGTTGCGCTGCACCGCGCTGTCTTTCTTACACGCTCAAACCCGGATGCGCGGATACTGCTCACAACTTTTTCCGATACATTGGCAAGCGCCTTAAGAACAAAGCTGAAACGCCTGATCGGTAATGAACCGCGTCTTGGAGACAGGCTGGAAGTGCATGCCATGAATTCAATTGGCCGTCGGCTCTATGAGTTGAATTTTGGCAGGCCTCAAATTGCATCGCGCTATGTGATACGACAGCTACTCGAACAAGCTTCCGGTAATGTCGGAGGTCATAAATTCAGCCTGCACTTTCTGCTGACTGAATGGGAGCAGGTAGTAGATGCATGGCAGTTGGAAACATGGGAAGCGTATCGTGACGTAACCAGACTGGGCCGAAAAACCCGGTTGCCGGAACAACAGCGGGTCAAGCTCTGGGCTATTTTCGATCAGGTCCATTCCGGATTGAAAACACAACATCTGGTCACCTATTCTGGAATGTTTAATCGACTGGCATCTCATCTTGGAAAAAGCAAACATCCTGCCTTCGACTATACGGTTGTAGATGAAGCGCAGGATGTCAGCGTGGCACAGTTGAGATTTCTTTCCGAGCTTGGTGGTTCTCAACCCAACAGACTATTTTTTGCCGGCGATCTTGGACAACGGATTTTTCAGCAGCCCTTTTCATGGAAGGCCCTTGGTGTCGATGTCCGTGGGCGGTCCAAGACTCTGCGAATAAACTACAGGACGTCTCATCAGATAAGGAGACAGGCGGATAGGTTATTAGGCCCCGAGTTGTCTGACGTTGACGGCAATACAGAAGAGAGAAGCAACACGGTATCGGTTTTCAATGGACCGGAACCAAGTATCGCAATATTAGATACACATGAAAAGGAAATCGAAACAGTAGGAGAGTGGCTTTTAACCCGGATTAGCGAGGGGACCAAACCCCACGAGATTGGCGTGTTTGTTCGCTCTGAGGCTGAATTGGAGCGCGCTGGAGCTGCTGTCAAAAAGGCTGGAATTCCTTATAAAATACTTGATGAGAATGTTGAGACTACGGCAGGGCAGGTATCCATCAGCACCATGCACCTTGCCAAGGGACTGGAATTTCGTGTCGTTGTTGTAATGGCCTGCGATGACGAGATTATCCCGCTTCAACAGAGAATCGAGACAGTGGCTGACGACTCTGACTTACAGGACGTCTACGACACCGAACGTCACCTGCTGTATGTCGCCTGTACCCGAGCAAGAGACCATCTACTCGTAACGAGCGGGGATACGCCATCAGAGTTTCTGGACGATATGCGTTTTTAGGATTTACAAGCATCATCGTTTTTAGGTTAAAAAATTATTTGGACGTTAATGGACCGACTATTGAACTGTTTCCTCATAAAAAAAGCCCGCGAAACGCGGGCTTTTGGTTTTTTCTGGGAAAAGAGAGTTGCCCGCTATTTGACCACCATCACAGGACATTTCGAATAATCTACGACTTTAGCCGAAACGCTTCCGAGCAAAAACTTCTTTGCGCCGTGCCTGCCGTGAGAGCCTGTTATTATCAGGTCAACCTTCATCTTCTGTGCGGTCTCGAGTATTTTCTCTGCGGGATCGCCCTGCCTTATAACGGTTTTTACATCGATGGACCTGCCTGCTAGCGATTTCCTGATCTTTTCGAGGGCATCTCCGGTTTCTTCGGTAAGCGCCTTTGCTATCCGATTTCTGTCCACGTCGGTCAATTGGGTAAGATAAAGCTCCGGGACCACAGAAACCACGGTCAGGGCTCCGCTCATGCTGACCGACATTTCAACCGCTTTCTTAAGGGCCTTATCTGAAGACTTGGAACCGTCATGGGCCACAAGTATTTTGAGCATTTTATTCCTCCTTGTCTTTTACAGCTAACGTCTTCTATTTTAGCACATTTCTACGCGCTTTGACAGAAATTCTTATCGGGGCGCCGCTGAACGAGTAAGCGGCCCTGAGCGCTTTTTCCAGAAAACGCAGGTGCTGTTCTCTAACTGCCGGCTGATAATTTACGAAAAGCGTGAATGCGGGGGGCTCCACGCCGGTCTGAGTTATATAAAAGAATTTTACCTCCCTGCCTTTATAAAGCGGGAAAGGTTTTTTTGCGAGGACGGCCGAAAGGAATTTGTTGAGTTCGGGCGTCGGTATTTTCTTTTTCCTTTCCGCCATAACATCATCGATCAAGGGGAAGATGCGCGTGATCCTCTTTTTTGACAGACCGGATGCGGTGAGAATTGGCGCGTGTCCCATAAACCATATCTTTCTCGGCAGATCGGCAGAGAGCCGCTTGTAATCCAGCTCCGGCTCCTGCATAAGGTCCCATTTATTGAACATGAATATTGCGCTCTTGCCGTATTCTTGGACTATGCCGGCTATCTTCTGGTCCTGCTCCGTTATTCCAAGCGTAGAATCTATTACTATGATCACCACATCGGCCTTCTCTATGCTTTTCATCGCCCTGACCACAGAGAACCGCTCTATCGAATAGCGCTCGACTTTTTTCCTGATGCCGGCCGTGTCTATGAAAAGGTATTTTCGCCCGTAATATGTGCATATCGAATCTACAGAGTCTCTCGTGGTCCCCGCGATAGGACTGACAATGTGTCTGTTTTTGCCCAAGAAGGCGTTTACGAGCGTTGATTTGCCCACATTCGGCTTGCCCACAACCGCAACCCTCGGGATCCCGCTCGTCTCAGGGGCAGGCACATCGGTGGAAAAGTCTTCGCCGCAGACCTCTTTTAAGGCCTCTATGACGCGTTCCATAAATTCGTCGAAGGAATGGCCTGTGGCCGCCGAAACAGGCAGTATTTCCTCCACCCCCACGCCAAAAAATTCGAGGGCCTTTGTTTCGTGGGCTGGGATATCGATTTTGTTGGCGACCCACAGGGCCTTTTTGCCCGATCTCCGGATCATGTCGGCGAGCTCCCTGTCGGACGGATTAAGGCCTTCCCTAGCGTCCAGAAGATGTATTATAAGGTCTGCCTCGTCTATTGCGAACAAAGCCTGTTCTTCGACCTGTTTGCCTATGTCGCCCTCTCCTTCGAGATAAAACCCGCCGGTATCGATCACAACAAAACGGTGGTCTTCCCATACCGCATCGCCGTAATTCCTGTCGCGTGTAACGCCCGGCATTTCTTCGGTTATGGCCGAAAGCCTGCGGCTGCCTGTTCGCGACCGCATACGGTTGAAAAGCGTTGACTTGCCTGAGTTGGGTCTTCCTACTATCGCTACTATTGCGCTCATGTCTTATCCTTTGACCGCATGGCGGTTCACAATTCTTTCGGCTCCGCAATCTCGAGAGCCTTTATCTTTTTGTGCAGATTGCTTCGTTCGATGTCTATAGCTTCTGCTGTTTTCGATACATTCCAATTGTTTTCCGCAAGCTTTCTGAGCAGGAACTCTTTCTCGAATGCGTCCCGCGCGTCCCGCAGCGTAGAACAGGAGAAGTAACCGTTCTCTTTGGTTATTTGCTGTCCTTTGAAGAGCGCCAGCCCTTCGATATTGTGTTTATCTATTGTTGCGGACGGTATCATTATCATCAACCGCTCCACGATGTTTTTCAATTCCCTGATATTGCCCGGCCAGTCATGGTCTTTGAATATTTTCAGCACATCCGGGGTCATAGTCTTGGTCTTTATTCCGTATTCGGACGAAAACATTGATATGAAATGTTCTATGAGCATCGGAAGGTCTTCCCGTCTCTCCCTGAGCGGAGGCAAAGATATGGGGATAACATTCAAACGGAAAAACAGGTCCTCTCTGAAATTGCCGGATTTCACCTCTTCGGTCAGGTTTTTGTTCGTAGCGGCCACGATACGCACATCGACCTTTATGTTTTTATTTCCTCCGACGCGCTGAAAGACTTGGGTCTCGATTACCCTCAAGACCTTGGCCTGCGTAGAGAGCGTCATATCGCCTATCTCGTCGAGAAACAGGGTGCCTTTGTCCGCAAGTTCGAACTTGCCGGTCTTTCTCTCGGCAGCACCGGTGAAGGAGCCCTTCTCGTGCCCGAAGAGCTCGCTTTCTATAAGCTCCTGCGGGATGGCCGCACAGTTCACCTCTACAAAAGACTCATAAGCGCGCGGGCTTTTTTCGTGAAGAAGTTTTGCTGCAAGTTCTTTGCCTGTTCCGCTTTCTCCCAAAATCAGCACCCTGCTGCTGCTCTGGGCCGCAAGCTCTATCTGTTGTTTCAGCTGGACCATCACAGGGGAATTCCCTATCAGGCCCGACTTCTTTTCGATATTTATTTTTAGTTGTCTATTTTCTTCCTGAAGCCTTCGGCTTTCGAGCGCACGTTTTGCAACGATCAGCACCTTGTCGAGCGAAAGCGGCTTTTCAAGAAAATCATAGGCGCCGAGTCTTGTCGCGTTTACCGCCAGATCGATGTTCCCGTGGCCGGATATCATTATCACAGGCATGTTCGGGGCCATAGGCTTTATCTGCGTAAGCGTTTCTATGCCGTCGATTCCGGGCATCCAGATATCGAGAAGCGCAAGGTCTGCGGTCTGTTCCTTAAGGGTTTCTATCGCCTCTTCGCCTGTTTTTGCCGTAACAACCTCGTATCCTTCATCCTCAAAAATACCGGAAAGGGTATCTCTTATGCCTTCCTCATCGTCCACTATCAGAATGGTTTTTTTAGACATCCGCGCTCCTCTATGTTTTAGGCATTTCTACGCAAAAGACGGCGCCCGCAGGGTGGTTGTCCCGTACGATTATATGTCCGCCGTGGTCTGCCACGATCTTGTGCGCTATGGCGAGCCCAAGCCCTGTCCCGCCTTTTCTGTTCGAGAAGTACGGCATGAAAAGCTTTTCCTTCTCGGCAATGCTTATTCCCGGGCCGGTGTCCGAGATCTCTATCTTTAACGTATTACGATCGACCGCTGCCGATACGGTGATAAGCCCCCTGCCGTCCATGGCCTTGATCGCATTGTCTATAATATTTATCAGAACGCGTTTGAACTGGTCTCTGTCAAGATTTATCTGCGGCATAGCCTCCTGCAGGTCCGTTTTGATCTCTATGTCCTTAAAGCCTTTATACAGGGAGGTTACGGATTCGAGGAGCTCCGGGAAATGGAGCGGGCCCTTCTTTATTTCCGGAAGACGGCCGTATTTCGCGAATTCGTCCACAAGTTTTTTGAGCCCTTCGACTTCATTTATTATGGTCCGGGTCGATTTTTCGATCACCGCCCCGAAATCCTCGTCCTTCTGGTGCCATTTCTTTATCAGTCTTTCTGTGGACAGCTTTATCGGAGTGAGCGGGTTCTTTATCTCGTGCGCCATCCGCTGCGCGACCTCCTGCCAAGCGATGGCTTTCTGTGCCTTTATAACATCGGTAAGGTCATTAAAGACCACCAGCATGCCGAGCGAGCGGGAGTCGCGGGAATCCCTTATCCCTGCGATATAAATCCTGCATATCAGCACTCTCCCGTCGATATTTATCTTCACCTCTTTCGACACCTCGTTGATCCTTGTCCCTTCGATATCTTTGACCATCGTGTTCAATTCGTCCGAATTGAGCCGCTGTATGAATTCCGTGTAGTCCCTGCCTATTATATCCTCAACCGCGAAATCAAGAATAGAGTGGGCGGCCCTGTTCATGGTCAGTATCTTGCCGTCGGTGTCGAGGAACAGTACGCCCGAGTTTATGTTTTCGAGGATGTTTTCGAGATAGAGCCTGCGCCTGTCCGATTCGATATATGCGTTTTCCAAGGAGGATTTGCCGTCCTTGATCTGCCGCACCATCTGGTTGAACGAATTTATCAGGATGCCGATTTCGTCCTGAGTTTTTATGTCAACACTTACATCTAGATTGCCCGAGGCGACTTCTTCGGTGGCCATTGCAAGCCTCTGGATAGGTATGGTGATGCCTCTGGATATTTTCAATGAGACCCAAAGACCGCTGAAAACAAGCATAAGCGTAAGAAAGCCGAGTATCAGGATGTAGTTGAGCCTGAGCGGTTCTTTGAACGATTCGAGCTTTATATGGTCTTCGTAAAGCGTTTTCAGGTTTTCCGTTTTTTCGGCTATTGTCTGCGGCAGCCTTATCTCTACGACCAGAACGCCGCCCCTGTTTTTTTGCGTTTCAGGCACCGCGGCCCTCACAATGTCTCCCGAGGCCTGAGAGACGACCTCGGCCCCTTCCTTGCCTGCAAAGGCGTCGGTCAATATTTCGCTCGCATTCGGCGGCGGCGAGGCGTATCTCTTTACGGAAAGGTCCGGGGCCCAGACATCTTTGCCGGACAGGGCTGCGCGGGCGGTCTTGAGCGCCCTGTCTCTTTCGCGGTCGTAGAACGCCCTCGCAAATTCTACCGATTTATTGAACGGCTCTTTCATCTGCGGAGAGAAGATCTTATTGATATAGTTTGCCGCAAGGCCGCTTGCAGCAAAGAATAAAAAGGCCGAAGGTATCAAGGTCAGTACTACGAATATTGCCATAAGCTTGGTCCGGAACTTGTATCCGAGCACCTTCTGTCTGCGCTCCATATATAGAAGGAAAAGGCTTTTGCCTACGAAAAACATCAGCGTCAGGAAGGCTATGAGATTGACGGTCATCAAAAATATGAGAAGCAGCTTTGTGGTTACGTCAACATTGGGCATTTTTATGAAATGGAACTCAAGCCCTATAAGCGTGGCAGTGAACAAAAGAAGGACGGTAATAACGGTTATCGGCTTTAAAACTTTCATTGGGCGGCCGCCTTGTTCAGCGAAAAGGTCGCCGAGTTTTTAGACACGCTGAACTCTTTTTCGGGGGTGAAAAAAACCATGTAGTTGATGACGGGCGGCATTTTGCGCAGGAACGATTCGGCCGTCAGCTTTATGAAATATATGCCCGGCTCCAGCTCCTTGAAGTTGGTCAGTTTAAGTTCGGTTATGCTGGTGGCCCAAGCGAGCATGGAGCTTATGTCCCTGAAACGTTTTTCCGTATGCAGGTTGCCGTCGATGCTTGAGCCTGTGAATTCTCTCTTGATGGGGTTTATTTTCAGGGCCTTTATTATTTTTCTTCCGGTCACGAACTCGTCGGGCCAAGCCTCCCAGACCCGGAACAGGTCGATATGAAATACCAGCTCTTTTGAAATGCCTTTGTCGATATCTTCCAAGGTCTTATTATCGAGGTTCAACGAGGCCGAGACATATAGCTCGTTGCCCGCGATCCTTATATTGACGTCAGGTATTTCGGCCGGGAATGCCGGACCCGAAGCAATGATAACTGTCCACACTGCGAAAATCAGGCGGTAGAAAAATAATGATTGTGCGTATCTGGTCAATTTGCCGGCGAACCTCACTTTTCCATCAAAAGGAAAACTTAATTATACCATAGGCTTATCTGTAGGGCACGGTTTGGGCATAAGGCATTTGCGTCTGTCGCAAAAGCGCTCCGGTTGTTTTTGCCTGGACATTTTTGCAATCAAATTGCATAATATCTGCATGTGGATAAAGAGAGATGCGGAAGCCCTTATAAAAGAACTTGGAAGACAGTTTCCTGTTGTATTTGTGACCGGCGCGCGACAGGTGGGGAAAACAAGCATTCTTGCTCATCTGTTCCCTGATTTTACCTATGTCACTTTGGATGATCCTGCCGTGGCTGCCGAGGCGGAGAATTCGCCGCAGCACTTTTTGAATTCGGTCAAATGCCCGGCAATCATAGACGAAGCGCAGTACGCCCCTGACCTGTTCCGGCATATAAAGCTTCTTGTTGACAAGACAAAGAGCAACGGCCGGTTTTTCATAACCGGCTCACAGAGTTTTCCTCTCATGCAAAATCTTTCCGAAAGCCTTGTCGGACGCTGCGGGATTATCAATCTGGATACTCTGTCCGCGCATGAACTTTCAAAAACGGACAGGTTGTTTTCTGTTGAGGACTATATAGCCTCCGGCGGTTTTCCAGCTCTTTATGCAGAGCAGGAAGTCAATCGGCGGCACTGGTGTCCCTCATACATATCGACCTATCTCGAAAGAGATGTCCGGAATATTCTTAATATCGGGAACCTGAGAGACTTTAACAGGTTTCTGCGCGCTGCCGCTGCCCGCACCGGCCAGACTCTTTCGTTGTCCGATCTGTCGAGAGACGTTGGCGTAGCGCCGAACACCGTAAAATCGTGGGTATCCGTTTTGCAGGCATCGCATATTATCCACCTGCTTGAGCCGTATTATCGCAATATAGGCAAACGGCTTGTGAAATCGCCTAAATTGTATTTTTCCGATACGGGCCTTGCCGCATATCTCATGGGTCTTTTTTCATGGCAGGAGATAGCGAAGTCGCCGATGGCAGGGGCATTGTGGGAGACTTATGTCTTTATCCAAATCCGGCATCGCCTGCTTTCTCAGGGGATCGGCAATCCGCCTCTTTTTTACTGGAGGACCAAAGACGGAAGAGAGGTGGATTTTGTTATCGAGAAAGGCGGCCGTCTCATCGCTTTTGAGGCCAAATTAACCGGAGCTCCGGGAGCGGATGCGCTAAAGGGCTTTGAGTACCTGAAGGATTATTATGGGGCTGATTCCGTTCTGAAGGAATATGTTGTCTGCCGGGTAGAAAAAGACTTTACGATCAGCAAGGGAGTAAAGGCTATTAACGGGGTTAAAATTGATCTTTGAGGCATGAAAATAATCGATGAGCTTGAATTGGGATAAACTGAGACACTGGAACGGAACCCAACAGACCGCTTTTGAGGAACTATGCTGTCAGTTGGCTGCCTGTGAGAAGCAACCGGCAGATGCTAATGCTAAATTCGTGCGTGTCAAAGCCCCAGACGCTGGCGTAGAGTGTTACTGGATATATCCTGATTCCACCGAATGGGGTTTCCAAGCCAAGTTTTTCAAACATGCGCCAGATAAGTCACAGTGGAAACAAATAGATCACTCCATCGAAAAAGCGCTCGACAAGCACAACAATCTGCGTCATTACACAGTCTGTCTTCCGACCGACCGGGAAGATCCCAAAGTTCATAAGCAGAAATGGTTCATGGACAAATGGAAAGAACATGTCGTTAAGTGGTCCGAATGGGCGCACATGCGAGGCATGTCGGTAGATTTTTATTATTGGGGCAGTTTTGAGATATGGGAGAAATTAAGCCGTGAAGAACATGCCGGAAGACGATTTTTCTGGTTCAACGAAGAACAGTTGAGCAACGGATGGTTCACACGCCATTTTGAAGAGACAAGGGCTGATGTGGGGGCAAGATACACGCCGGAGCTAAATGTTGATCTGCCGATAGCGCGACTATTTGAGGGTCTTGGAAGAACTGATGAGTTTTATGTTGCCTTCAAGAAACTGCTTGGCGAGATTGCCATATCATATGCCGACAGCCGTAGCGCCAGAGCCGAGAAAATAGCACAAGGACTCTTTGACAAGCTTGGCGAAAGCATACAGCCATTACTTTCAATCCTTCAGTCTATAGACGATGACAAGTTTAAGGACATCCCTTTCGAGCGTTTACAGGAATATTTATCTTCATCAGAAAAACTGATCAGACCATGTGTCGATACGCTTAAGCAGGCAGGAAAAGATAATAAGACAGCCGCTTCTAACAAAGTCGAAGGAGTCCTGTATAAGCAAAACATGTCACCTCAGACGCCTGAAGATTACGAATCTGAACGGTATAGGCTCAGGAAGCTTCAAGACGCTCTGATGGAACTCGAAGATTTGTCGAAAGACAGTCGGTCAGTTCTTTCAAATAAGCCTGCACTTTTACTGAGCGGAAAAGCTGGGACCGGTAAAACACATCTTTTTTGCGACGTAGTAAAGAACAGAATAAGTGCTGACATGCCAACAGTATTGCTGCTTGGCAAACAGTTTAATGAAGGGGACCCGTGGAAGCAGATAATAGACAGACTCGGGCTAACCTGTAAAACCAAGGAAGAGTTCTTGGGGGCTTTAGATGCAGCTGCACAGGCAAGGCAAAGACGGGCTATTATTTTTATTGATGCACTCAACGAAGGAGACGGAAGTGGAATCTGGCACAAACACTTAGCAGGTATAATTAATGCCATCTCAAGATACTCTACAATAGGTATTGCTCTAAGCGTCAGAAGTTCTTATGAAGACTTGGTTATTCCGGATGGATTAGTGCCTGACTCCATTACCAAAGAAATTCATTATGGGTTCTCAGATAGTGAGTACGAAGCCATGAAGAAGTTTTTTGAGCACTATGACATCGAACTGCCAAGTGTTCCTTTGCTTATGCCTGAATTTCAAAATCCATTGTTCTTGAAGATATTTTGTGAAGGTCTCTTCAGAAGCAATTTGCACAAAGTGCCAAAGGGTCGTACAGGTGTAAGTGCTATATTTAATTTCTTCATTGACTCCATACATGATGTCTTATGGAAACCAGAAAGACTTAACTATGATAAATCGACAAATTTGGTCAGAAACGGAGTTGAAAAACTCGCGGAACAAATGGCGCTTAAAGGGTGCAGATGGTTACCCATAGAAGAGGCTATTAAAATTGTAAATGTCTTGCTGCCTGGGCAAGGTGAAACAGGCTTATTTCGGAATTTGATACATGAAGGCATTCTATCTGAGGATAGATACTATTCGGGTGACGATTACAAAAGGGTCACTGGGATAAGTTTCTGCTATGAGAAATTCTCAGATCATGTGATAGCTTCTCATCTTTTAGACAAATATTTGCGTCAAGAAGACGCTTTTTCAGTAAACACTCCCCTTGGTGAACTCCTAATAAATCAATCAAAAGCCTACATGAATGAAGGTGTCATAGAAGCTTTATGCATTCAGATTCCGGAACGAATAGGCAAGGAATTGGTGGACATGGTACCGGAATCAAAAGATTTTAGGGCCGTCAGATTTGCCTTTGTAGATAGCCTGATATGGCGAGACCCTGCGAAGATCAGCAATGAGACATTAGTATATGTGAATTATATTAATAGATGGAAAGATACCTCTGAAAAAATCGTGGATGCCTTTCTCACCGTTGCAACGATCCCTGAGCACCCTTACAACGCGCGATTCCTTCATAAGCATTTGCTCAAATATGAACTCCCTAAGCGAGATGCGTGGTGGTCAATATACGTTCATCAGCAGTATGGCAATCGAGGAGCGGTGGATCGACTTGTTGACTGGGCATGGTCTGCAAAACACAGTAAAGGACATTTAGAGGATGAATCTGTATTATTGGCGGGTATAGCACTGACATGGTTTTTGACAACATCTAACCGTTTTTTGCGAGACCGTGCTACAAAGGCCATAACGTCATTATTTTCAGAGAGAGTTTATCTTCTCCCGACATTGATAGAACTTTTTCTGACTGTGAACGATCCATATGTTTCAGAAAGACTCTTTGCGGCAGCCTATGGCGCAGTATTACGCTCAAATGACACAGATACAATTGGGAAGTTGGCTCAGAAGATATATGAATGGGTGTTTATGGAAGGGAATCCGCCGGTTCATATTTTGCTGCGGGATTATGCGCGAGGGATCATAGAAACTGCGCTGCATCAGAACAGAACATTGGACATAGAGGCTGAGAAGATTCGTCCGCCTTACGGCAGCAAATTTCCATCGCGTATTTTGTCTGAAGAAGCTTTAAAGACAAAGTACTATCCGAAAGACATAAAAGCAGATAGAGGTTACGCTGACATTTGGTTTTCTGTCATGGGTTTTGGCGATTTCGCAAGATATGTCATAGGGACAAACAGCGGACATTTCGATTGGTCATCGAAGCGGATTGGGTGCCCGACGAAGCCCACCCCTAAAGAACTTTATGAGCGATTTAGAGTTGATCTCACAGACAAACAACGATTACTACTTGATGAATATGAGGAAGCTTTGAGGGATAGGATTATTGCGCATGTCATTATAAAAACTCGCAAGAAAAAAATGCCGACAAATGTAAATAAAGCTCTCAGAGCACTGCGCGACAGTTTAGGAAAAACAAAAAAGAGGCTATTTGATAAGACGATACGACCATATCTTGAGAATCCGACAAAAGACAAGTATCGGTTTGATTTATCTTTGGCTCAACGATGGATATTCAAAAAAGTAGTGGATCTTGGGTGGACACCTAAATTGTTCGATGATTTTGACAGGTACGCAGATAGGGGATATTCCAGAGAATCGCACAAGGCCGAAAGAATTGGCAAAAAGTATCAATGGATTGCATATCATGAATTTCTGGCCCGCGTTGCTGATAATTTCGAATTTAGAAAATCTTGGGGAGAGGAATTTGCAAGATACGAAGGCCCGTGGCAAATATCTTGTCGAGATATTGATCCATCATGCATTATCCGCTCTAAAAATAGAGGACCGCATACAGAGAGTTGGTGGTCCCCATTGCAATATGACACATGGAACGTTGATCTTGATGTTGTTTCTTGGCTAAAAACGACGAATGACTTACCCGACGTCAAGGCATTGATTGATGTCATGAACCCAAATGACAAATCCGAATGGCTGACTCTTGACGGCTATTACCGTTGGGAACAGCCGACGGCACCTGAAGAAGACAGGCACGAGGTCTCCAAGAGAGACATCTGGTATATGCTGCATAGCTACATAGTTAAGAAAAACGATTCGGAAAAATTCTTCCAGTGGCTTAAAAGACAGAACTTTTCCGGCAGATGGATGCCCGAAGCCGGAGATTATTACAGTCATAACACATTCCTCAGGGAATATCCTTGGGGGCTGTCATGTGCTGAATGGGAAAACGAACGGACCGCGGAAGGACGATTTGGCCATGAGCCTTTGCCCTTTGAAACAATATTCCCTGAGATTGGCTTTTCATACGAAGGCAATACATTAGACTGTTCTGTTGAAGAAGGCTTCTCGATAAGGCTTCCTTCAAGATGGCTAATGAAAACTATGGGGTTAAAATGGGATGCAAATGATTTTGAACTTCGTGCTGCTGATGGTTCTGTTGCAGCATATGATCCTTCATTTACTGCCGGGGGGCCTTCTGTCCTATTATTTTCCAAGCGTCATCTGCTCGGATTCCTTCAGGAACAGGGGTATGATATTTTATGGACATTGCTGGCTGAAAAGAATAACATCGGTGGTTTTTCCTCAGTGTCGGATTGGCAAGGACGTTTGGACATTAGCGGCGTTTATCGATTCGAGGCAGGCAGACTGACCGGTGATAGTAACACATGGTTTGTACCTTCACATGACAGAGGAGGGAATGTAAAAAAGCAATGAGTGCTTGGATTTGCCTAAGGGGTCCGATTTCATCATCAATTACTCCTAAATGCAGCATAGGTAGAATAAAGCAGGAAAGAGTAAACTTTACCATAGTCGAACAGGTATAATTTCAACAGAGAGGCAATAATGAAGAATATTGAAGAAATAAAAGAAATACTTTTGAAGCACAAGAGAGGGCTTCGGGAACAGTACGGCTTAAAAGAGATCGGCATATTCGGCTCGTATGTCAGGGGCGAACAGAATGAAAAGAGCGACATAGATATTCTCGTAGAACTGGAAACGCCGATAGGGTTTGTAAGATTTTTCAGACTTGAGAACACCTTGTCTCAACTTCTGGGTGCGCCTGTAGAGATAGTTACTAAAAAAGCGCTCAAACCGCATATCGGCAAGAGAATTCTGCAAGAGGTCAGATATGTCTGAAGAAAGGATTTTGCTGGACTATCTTAATGATATTTTTGAATCCATTACCGATATTCGGGAATTCATTTCTGGCATTAGCAGGGAAGACTTTTTCAGAGATAAAAAGACCATAAAGGCCGTTGTAAAAAGCCTTGAAGTTATCGGAGAAGCGGCCGGTAAGATTCCGCATGATGTCAGGGAAATCTATTCTGAAATCCCATGGCAGGACACTATCGCAATGAGAAACCGGCTGACACATGAATATTTCGGTGTTGATTTGGATATAATTTGGCAGACGATAGAAGAGGATTTGCCGCCGTTGGAAAAAACAGTAAAGAGAATGATTGAAGAGAAGGCATGAAAACAACTTATTGTCCTGAGTATAAAATCCACGGTCTGTTGGTTATGTGGTAGCGATATAGTCCACAATTGAAATCCCTGTTTCATCTCTTTTGCCAAAACAGACTGATAATCTATAAAATAAACGGATGGTGCGTCCTGAAAACTGTACTGAGCCCGCCGGTGGAAGTCCGGACATGGAAAGCGCCGTAGCGCCATGAAGCAGGCACCGGTATGCAGCAGAGATGCAGCATGCTGAGCGGTGCGT
>SCQE01000003.1 GCA_004321915.1 Nitrospirota bacterium | reverse complement strand
TAAAGTAAGCAGTCGTCATCCTCGGGCTTGACCCGGGGATCCAGAACATATTGGAAACACTGGATTCCCGATTAAGAACTTCGGGAATGACAGACAAAAGAACATAGTTTATGGACAGACGCTATCCGGGGACGCTTGCGCTCCAAGGGGCGGTCATCAGTTCGGCGACCTCGGCGTTTGCGGGTCTGCCGGACACCTCGGCCGGTGTGCCGGTCTGTATTACCCGGCCCCCTCCGCAGACGATCATGGTATCGGCCAAGGTATATGCTTCAAAAAGGTCGTGGGTCACGAGCACGACCGGGATATCGAAGCCCTGTCTTACCTCTTTGAGCAGTTCCCGCATCTCTATGCGCAATGGATTGTCCAGCGCCGAGAACGGCTCGTCGAGGAGCAGCGCGTCCGGTCTGCGTATGAGCGCCCGCGCAATGGCTGTCCGCTGCTTCTGTCCGCCGGATATCTCCGGGGGCAGTTTGTTTTCGAGGCCGGAGAGCCTGAAGCGTTCGATCATTTCGGCGGTGCGTTCCGTTTTTTCGTCTTTCGGCATGCCGTTGCCGCCGTAAAAGATATTCTGGCTGACGGTCATGTGCGGAAAGAGCGCGAGGTCCTGAAACACATATCCGAGAGAGCGTTGTTGGGGCGGGAGATCGATGTTCCGCGAGGAGTCGAAAAATGTGCGGTTTCCGAAGCGTATGTATCCCCAGTCAGGCTGCATGAGGCCGGCTATCATCTGTAAGGTCATCGTCTTGCCTGCGCCGGAATGTCCGAAGAGCACGGCTATCCCGGTGCCGGTCGCCCACGACATATCAAGAGAGAAGCCGTTGACACGTTTCCGGATATTTAAAGCTATCGTCATCGGACAATCCTTTTTGCGTATCTGTTCGCAAGGTATAAAAACAGGCCCGACATGACCGTCAGCAGCGCGACCATCGCGTGCGCCTTTGTCGCTTCGCCGCTGCCTGCGAGCGAGTATATGGCGAGCGGCATGGTGTCTGTCCTGCCGGGGATGTTCCCCGCGACCATCAGGGTGGCGCCGAATTCGCCCATGGCCCTCGCAAAAGAGAGCACGGCCCCGGCCATTATGCCCCGCTTTGCGAGGGGGAAAATGACTTTCAAGGCGGTTTCGAGTTCCGAATGCCCTAAGGTGTAAGAGGCGGCGATAAGATTTTTGTCTACGGATTCGATGGCCGCGCGCGTCGTCTTTATCATCAACGGCAGGGCCACCACAAACGATGCGAGCACCGCCGCATACCATGTGAACATGATGCTCCAACCGGTCCAGTCGAAAACGGGTCTTCCGAAAAGACCGTTTCTACCGAACAGGACGATCAGATAATATCCCGTGACCGTGGGCGGAAGGACGAGGGGCAGTGTGAAAAGGATGTCGACGAACTCCCTGCCCCTGAACTCTTTGCGCGCAAGGAGATAAGCGACAGCCGTTCCCGCGACAGCCACGAGCAGGGTGGCAACCGATGCCACCTGCAAAGAAAGTCTGAGCGAGAATAATATCGATCCGTCCATAGTCGCGCATACCTCTATCGGGACTGTTTCAAGGCCTTAAAACCGTACTTCTCCAGAATTTTTCTTCCTTCGGGAGATGTCGCAAAAGAAACAAAACCTCTTGCGGCCGTACTGTTAGGCGTGCCTTTCAATACGGCTATCGGATAAACAACGGGCTTGTGGCTCTTCTCAGGGGCGGTAAGCGCAACCTTGACCTCTTTTCCTCTGACCGCAGCGTCGGTCGCATACACGACCCCGGCGTCGACCTCGTTACGCGCCGTATAATCGAGTATCTGCCTCACGTTGTCCGCGGGTATGAGTTTATCTTTCAATGCATCCGAAAGCTTGTAATGGACGAAGACTTCTTCGGTATATCTGCCGATCGGGGTGGTCTTCGGGTTCCCGACAGCTAGCCTCTTTATGTTCCCCGACCTTAGTTCTTCGAAGGATTTCATCCGCAGCTTCGACGCCTGAGGCACGATGAGGACCACGGCGTTCGATGCGAAATCGGCCCTTGTCTTGGATGCGAGCAGGCCCTTTTTTTCGAGTTCGTCCATGTCCTTTTCAGCGGCTGCCGCGAATACGTCGACAGGCGCTCCCGCCTCTATCTGCCTTGCAAGGTCTCCCGAGGCCCCGAAATTAAAACGTACCGTTACACTGTTTTGGGCCGCGTATATTTTTCCGAGTTCCTCGAAGGGCGACTTGAGGCTCATCGCGGCCGAAACAGCGAGTTCTTCTCCGTGCGCGGTTACGGCCGCGAAAACAGAGACCGCGATCAAAAGACCGCGCAGCATATCAGGCGACCATTTCACAATACTCCTCCCCTATTCTGGCGTTCAGCATTTCGAGTTCCATATCTTTGTCTTCGCCGAGCGTGCCGCAGGCGTCAGCCCTGCATTGTCTGCAGTGTGTCATTTGCGGGACATAATTTCTGCATATGACCCTCATGCTGGTTATCTCTTCATGGGTCGGCCTCTGGAGATGGGCAAACCCCGCCTGAGGGATCAACGGCAGCAGGTTCATGATATCGGCCCCTATGCTGCCTGCGATTTTTGCTATCAGGGGGATGTCCGGATCGTTGACCCCGGGGATGAGGACGGTGTTGACCTTGACTGCAAGGCCTGCGTCTACGGCGTTTGTGAGCCCGCGCCACTGGTTCGAGAGAAGCTGCTCGGCAGCGGACATTCCGGTATGCCGCTTGCCCCTGTACGAAACCCATGAATAGACCCTTTCCGCAGTCTCCGGCATAATGGCGTTGATAGTCACGGTCAGGCTCCTTACCCCGCATTTTACGAGTTCTATGAGCCTGTCCGGCAGGCAGAGGCCGTTTGTCGAAACGCAGAGTATGATCTCCGGAAACTCCTTGTTGATCGCGCTGAGGGTCTCGAAGGTGGCGTCGTTTGCAAGCGGGTCGCCGGGGCCCGCTATGCCCACGACGCTTATGCGGTCGTTCCTTTCGATGAGGGTCCTTACACGGTCAAGGGCCTCGGAAGGCGTCAACACCCTGCTCGTAATGCCCGGCCGGGACTCATTGGCGCAGTCGTATTTTCTGACGCAGTACCCGCACTGTATATTGCAGGCAGGGGCGACCGGAAGATGTATCCTCCCGAACCTGTCATGCGCTTTTTCCGAAAAGCAGGGATGGTTTTTCATGCTGTTCCTTTGTGTTGCGGTTTTCATGCGTATCATGGTTTTCCTCCTTTTTTCGCCGCGCATAGAGCGCCGCGTCTAATATCAGCCCCTCTCAGGGCGTTACGGTCAGTATCTTCGCTGCGCTGTCAGGGTGCATGGCGATAAACCTGAGTTCGTCGTCAGTCAGCGGTTTCTGTGTATGCAGGTTTGCATACTGGACCAAGGTCAGGATTTTTCTGGCTTCGGCGTCATTTTGAAAATGGATGTCCAGTTTGTCATACACATGCCTGAAGCCTTTGATGCCGCCGTATTCGCCTGTTGTGATGACCCTTCCTGTGGCGAGTTGTTCGGGCGCGCCCCTGCCTACATCGGAAATATCGTACAGTTCGTAACTCCGCCGGTCTTTAAGCGCGCCGTCGGCATGTATGCCGGACTCATGCGCAAACGCGTTGGCGCCGACGCCCGGCTGGGTCATCGGCAGAGGAATGCCGAAAGAGTATGAAGCGTATCTCGATATCTTCCACGCCTTTTTCAGGTCCACATGCTTGTCAAGCGGCAAATTCTCCCGGAGGGCGTGCGAAAATTTCAGCGCCAGGACCGTGGAGACGAGATCGCAGTTGCCTGCGCGCTCCCCGTATCCGTTGATCGTCGTATTTATATAACAGTCCACCCCGCCCTCTATGGCGCCTTGCGCGCCCGCGATAGAGACGGCCACCGCCATGCCGAGGTCATTGTGGCAGTGCATTTCTATGGGCAGGCCGGTCATCGAGGCGAGGGTCCTGATGCGTCCGTGAATGCCGATCGGATCGTCGCCGCCGAGCGTATCGCAATAGCGGAAACGGTCGGCGCCCGCCTCCTTGCCTGCAAGCGCGTACTCGACAAGCCTTTTTATGTCCGTCCGGGACGCGTCTTCGGCATTGATCCCGATCGTCTCGACCCCGTGGGCCTTGGCGCACCGTACGGCCTTCAGCAGCGATAGAAGCACGTCCCCCCAGTTTTTCCTGCCCCGGAACTTTGTCTTAAGCATAATGTCGGAGGTCGAGACCGAAAGGTTCAGGTGTTTCAGCCCCGGGCAATTGGACAAGGCAAGTTCGACATCGTCGGGCAGGCCTCGGCACCAGCCTTCGAGCCGGAGTCGCCCGAACACCTTGCGCCCTGCCAGTTCGAGGTTCGCGTTGATGTAGTTGGCCTCGTGTTTCAGGGTCGGGAAGCCCGCTTCGCTCTGGAAGATGCCCATCTCGTCCAAGTAAAGGTTCAGCATGGTCTTGGAGAGCTTGGGGAGGAGGATCCGCGATGTCTGCACCCCGTCCCTGTTCGTGACATCTATGAGGTATACGCTGTTGTCTGCCATAACGACGTATATGCAATTCCGCTGCCATCTTGCCGGAGGCTGTAAATACGCCGTCCGGCAAAAAAGCAGACATCAATAGAGCTACAAAAATGATGGTTATGCTACAAAAATGTTTTTATGTTTTTGCTGTACGACGCAGGACCGGATCAGAGTTCGATATGGGACTGGCAGCGTTTCGTGCAGGTCCTTGAGCAGGCTTCGCAGCCTATGCAGTTTTCGGGACGCGCCACGGACATCACCTTGTTGCCCATGTCGTCCCCGTATTCGTCTTCTCCCTCAAAGGGTTTCTCTATGAGTTCGAGCACGTCCCTGCCGCAGACCTTATAGCAGCGGCCGCAGCCGATGCATTTGTCGATGTCGATCGAGTCGATGAATTGCGGGGTCCATGCGCCGCCGCCCCTCGTGTAACCTGTTATCGTCATATTTTCTCCTTTCTATGGGCCGTCGACAAAACTATTTTGTCGTTGCCGGCGACTGATTGCCGATCGCTGATTTATGTTATCGCCTCTCCGTCGTGCTCTCCGGTCCTTACCCTGAGCGCGCCTTCTATCGGCGAGACGAAGATCTTTCCGTCCCCGGCCTTGCCGGTCTGGTTCACCTTTATGATGGACTTCACAAGTTTGCTCACAACATCATCCGGCACCACTATGGTAAGCAGCCTCTTCGGCACATAGAGCGCTATCTTCGGAAGCGTATGTTCGATCGCATAGGCGGATGGGGTCGGCTTCAGCTTGACCGCGGTGCAGAAGCTGTCGGGCATCTCGGAGTCCATTTCGGCGCACATAGCGCCTTTCTGCTTTCCCCTGCCTTCGACGCTCTGGATCGTGAGCGACGGATACCCCAGTTCTTCGAGGACCCGCTTTGTTTCCGGCAGCTTGTCCCTTCTGATAATAGCGGTGATCTCCTTCATAGCTTTGCCTCCCCGGTCCTTACGGTGTAAGCTGCATCGACAGGGCTGATGAACACCTTGCCGTCTCCGATAAAGCCCGTCTTGGCCTTGTCCTGAATAAGCCCCACCACCTTGCTTACGTCCGGGTCGTCCACAACGGTCATAATAAGGGTCTTGGGAAGCTCGTCATAATGCACAGGCCCCACCTGAAGCCCCTTTTGTTTGCCCCTGCCGAACACAGGCATCTTTGTCAGGGACGGAAAGCCCGCGCCCTCCAACGCCAACACAACTTCCTGCTCCTTTTCCGGTCTGATAAAAGCCCTTATCATCTTCATCTTTCTTTCCTCCTTATTTTAGCTGGCGGCATTCAGCCGACAGCTATTAGTAAAATATGATTTGGAGCGTCTCTTGCCGGACGCTGACAGCTAATCGCTGTTTATCGCCTTCCTGAGCCACGGGGGCGGCGATTTTTTGATCGTCTCCAAAAGCCTCTGCAGCGACTCCTCTATGGACACGACCTCTTTCACCTTGATCGGCATGACGCCCTTCTTTACCAGCCGGGCCGCCGAAGGGCCGCCGATCTCTGTAAGGTAGATGATTTTGCAGTCGGCCAGCCGGGCAACCTTGGATTCGACCAGTTCGTCATGGGACCTGCCCATACCCTTGGTCTCTTCGACGGCGGTGTCCCTGCCCTCTGCGAACCTTCTGGTCTCTACAAAACGGTAATCCTCGCCGGTCATCTCGTAAACCGAGAACATGCCCGCCCTGCCGAAATGTTCATCGACCATTGCGCCGTCTGTTGTGGCAAACGCTATCTTCATTGCGCACCTCCTAACGCATTTGCGACATCGTTGATAAGTCCGAGCGTCCCTTTGTAGCCGACGCCCACCTTGTGTGTGTTCCCTAAAGTTTTGTACACAGGGAAGCCCAGCTGATAAAGCGGCACCCCGAGTTTTTTTGCGGTGTCTTCCGCGTGGGAGTTCGATATTAGAAGATCGTATTCCCCGCTTATCGTAAAAAGGTCGCTGCAGTTTGCGTTGACTTCAAAGACCTCCGCGCCCATTTCATAGAGCCAAGCCGCTGTCTGCGCGGCCGTACCGTGTTCAAGCGCAAGGCAGACCTTTTTGCCGCTGTAATAAAAATGGGCGTCCCGCATCCCGTCCAACAGTATCTTTCTCTGCCGTTCGTACTTGGAGGGCATACTCTTGCCGCTCAGCATAGAGAGTGTCTCCATGAACAGGTCCGTATCTTTCAATCCTGCTATGCTTTCGAATACCCTGTATTCGATGCCGGACCTGTCTTTCAGGTTTTTTGCCGCAGGCCCGAGACCCGCTCCGAGCGCAATAGTGAAGACCGAGGAGCCCATGGCCTTTATTTCATCCGCTGTTGTGCCTCCTGACGCAAGGGCTGATATGCCCTGCCTGCTTCCGTCGAGGGCCGAAAGGTCGGGAAGGATTATAGGCCTTAGACCGAAGGCTTCGATCGTCTCCCTCAGCTCCGTAAAATCGGCAGGCGTAAGATGTGGGCCTGCAAGGACGTTCACAAGACAGTCGGCAGTCGATAGTCGGCAGTCGGCAGTCAGCGGCCGGTAGTCGACTAAAGCCTCGATGACCGCTTCTACCGCCTTTGCATAACCGGCTTCGAGACCTCCGCCGTAATCGGGCGTGGAAACATGCAGCACCCGGGTATCGCCGGTGTCCAGCCCTTTGAGCATGCCCTCGACATCGTCGCCTTTTACCTCGGAGAGTCCCGAAGTAAGCACGCCTATCAGGTCGGGCCTGTTTTTTTCGATAAAGCCTTCTATAGTCTTGACCAGCTTTTCGTCGCTCCCCAGCACGACCTCTTCAGCGAAGAGTTTTGTGCTTGCGAGGGATATCGGCTCCCTGAAATGCTTTGTCAATAGCGCCTTTGCAAGAAAACTGCAGCCCTGCGCCCCGTGGATAAGGGTAAGGGCGTTGTCTATGCCCTGAAACGCGATAGCGGCCCCGATGGACGGGGAATGTTTAAGAGGGTCAATAAGACAGTCGGCAGTCGGCAGCCGATTGTCAGCAGTCTTTTTGTTTTGACTTTTGACTTCTGACTTCTGACTTCTGACGGCTGACTGCTTGCTGTAGAACTTGATGCTGTTGCTTATCTGCTCCGCAAGGTTCAGCAAGCCTTCATACCCCGCATAGGCCGTATGCCGCTCCTGATTCACATCTACGAAAGGATAGCCTTCCTTTATCGCAAGGTACTGGTTTCTTCCGCCTGCGATGAGCATATCGGCATTTCCTTCCTTTAAAAGTCTGAGCAGATTTTTGGGCGTTGTGTCTTCCACAAGGGGCGCATCTTCGCCGAGTATCCGCTTCATCTTTTCTTCATCCTCGAAGGTGCTCTTCTTTGTGCCGACAGCGACGGTCTCTATGCCCAGATCCATAAGCGCGGATATGAAAGACCAGCTTTTAACGCCGCCCGTGTAAAGCACCGCCTTCTTGCCTTTGAGATGCGAATAGGCCTTCAGTCTCTCGTCGAGTCGCTTCTCTTTTTCCGCAATAAGTGATTCGATCCTCTCTCCGAATTCAGGATTTGAGATTTGAGATTTGAAATTTGAGGCGATGAGCCTCAGCGCCTTTGACATTTCGGTCTTCCCGAAAAAAGAGACCTCGATATAGGGTATGCCGTATCTCCGCTCCATTTCTTTCGCGACATTTATCAAGGCCCGGCCGCATACCACGACGTTCAGCCCCGCTTTGTGGGCGTACGTTATCTCTTCGAAGGTGGAATCGCCTGTGATCCTTGAAAGCACGTTTATCCCCGCCTCTTTTAGCAGAGGTCCGACCAGCCATAAATCGCCTGCGATATTGTATTCGCCTATGAGATTGATAACTCCCCCGGCTTCGCCACCCCCTCTTAAGGTAAGAGGGGGATGGGGGGAGTTACCCGTCCCGATCACATAATCGAGCAAGACCTCGCCTGCAATCCTGTTGCCTAAGTTTTTAGGCCCCACAAACCCGGGGGCGTTTACAGGGACCACGCGAACGCCGAGCGCGGTTTCAGCCCTTTTGCATACCGCCTCTAGGTCTTCCCCTATGAGGCCGCTTACGCACGTGGCATATACAAAGACAGCCTTCGGCCTTACCGCCTCATGCGTCCGGACGATGGCGTTATAAAGCTTGTCCTCCGAGCCGTAGACTATATCCATTTCGGACATGCTGGTGGTGAAGCCCATCCTGTGGAGACCGCCTTTTGATGAAAGCGAGCCCCGGCCTTCCCAAGAGTTGCCGCAGCATGCTATCGGGCCGTGGACGAGGTGCGCCGTATCCGCTATGGGCTGGAGCACTATCATCGCTCCGTCGAAGGCGCACGATTCTCCGCCGCGCGAACGGCAGACTTTGTCTTTCCTGTCCGCAGCGCAACCGCTTTCCATCAATTTGTCTAGGTCCGTTATCATTAGTCAGCCCTTTCTTTGCCCCCTCTTGAAGCAAGGGGGCAGGGGGAGTTGTCCTTTACCTGATCACATCGAAACTTGCGCTGTGCATGGTCTTTCTGTCCATTTCGTCCAAAACCTTGTTGACTATCATGGTGACCAGATTAAGCGCGCCCTGATACCCTATAATCGGCTGGCGGTGCAGATGGTGCCTGTCAAAGAGCGGGAACCCTACTCTTATGAGCGGCGTGCCTGTATCCGCAACCAGAAATTTGGCATAAGAATTACCGACAAGGAGGTCGACAGGTTCTGTAAATAACAGGGAGCGCAGGTGCCACATGTCCTTGCCTGCGTAGACCTTGCCGTCGGCGCCAAAGGGGCTGGATGCCAGCAATTCGGCAGCGTCAGCTTCAAAGTGCTTGTCCCCGTTTGTGCATACGATATGCACAGGCCTGCCGCCCATTTCCATGATCAGGCTTATCATGCCGAGCAGCATGTCCGGATCGCCTACCATGGCAAAGCGTTTGCCGTGGACATAAGGGTGCGAGTCCACCATGGCGTCCACCGCCCTGCCGCGCTCGGTCTCGATAGCAGCGGGGATAGGCTTGCCTGTGAGCTTGCTCAGCTCTTCAAAGAATATGTCCGTGTTCCTGATGCCGATAGGTGTTGCCGTGAACGCCTTCCGGTCCCATTCCTTGCGGATGTACTCAAGTGTCTTTACTGTCGAGTATTTCTGCAGCGCTATGGTTCCGAGCGCATTGACCGCGTCCTTGGCTTCCGAAAGAGGCGTGCCCCCCGGATACAGCTTGTATTCTCCGGTGTTCGGCGAATCAAAGGTGTCGCTTACATCCGACAGGAGCGTAAAGGCTATTCCCATAATCGCCATGAGCCTTTTAAGCTCGTGATAGTTTCCTGTATAGGTGTCAAAGCCCGGAATTATGTTTACCCTTCCGTTCGGCTCTTTCTTTTGTCCGGCGGACAGGTCCTTCAGTATGCCCTTGAGCATATTGTCGTAACCGACTATGTGGGAACCTACAAAACTCGGCGTGTGCGCAAACGGCACCGGCAGATCATTAGGAATAGCCCCTTTCTCACGCGCGGTCTTTATGTAGGCGTTCAGGTCATCGCCGATCACCTCGGCCATGCATGTGGTGCTTACCGCAAGCATCTTGGGATGGTACAGCGCATAGGCGTTTTCAAGGCCTTCAAGCATGTTGTTCAGTCCGCCGAACACCGCAGCATCCTCTGTCATCGAGGTCGAAATAGCGGCAAATGGCTCCTTGAAGTGCCTGCTAAGATGACTTCTGAAATACGCCACACAACCCTGCGCGCCCTGAACAAAAGGCATCGAGCCTTCAAACCCGGATGCGCAGAAGACCGCGCCGAGCGGCTGACAGGCCTTTGCCGGATTGATCTTGATATTCTGCCGGGCAAAGTTGAGTTCTTTATACTCTTCAGTCTTCGTCCAATCGGAGACCTCTTTGACTTTCTCCTCCGGCCATGGTCTCTCAAATTCTTTTTTCTTCTCAAACTGCTCCTGATACTCCGCTCCCTGAAACAGTTCACAGTGGTCGTTTATTTTCATCGTACTCATTTTTTCCTCCTGATAAGGTCCCAAGTCGGACTGTTTACGGTCATGTCCATGTCGCGCGCAAAAACAGGAAACCCGTCAAAGCCGTGGTAAGGGCCGGAATAGTCCCACGAGTGCATCTGTCTGAACGGCACCCCGAGTTTGTGGTACGAATACTTTTCCTTGATACCGGAGCCTACCATGTCAGGTTTCAGCCTGCGGGTAAACTCTTCCAGCTCGTACAAGGTGGCATCGTCCATGATCACCGCCCCCTCCTTCATTTCAGGATAAGTGCGCTTGTAGTCGTCGTTGTGGCCGAACTCATACCCGGAGGCCACCACTTCCATGCCAAGGTCCTCGTAGGCGCCGATGGTATGGCGCGGACGGAGCCCGCCCACATAGAGCATCACCTTCTTGCCTTCGAGGTTCGGGCGGTACTGTTCCACAATCCGGTCCATGAGCGGCTTGTACTTTGCGATCAGGGCTTCCGCATTGTTCTGTATTTTTTCGTCGAACCTTGCAGCGATCTTCCTTATGCTGTCATAGGTCTTGGTCGGACCGAAAAAATTGAACTCCATCCACGGAATGCCGTACTCCTCTTCCATATGGCGGCAGATATAGTTCATGGAACGGTAACAATGGATCAGGTTCAGCTTTGCCTTGTTTGCTATGCCTATCTCGTTGACCGTTGAGTCCCCTGTATACTGCGAGATAACGCGAAGGCCCATCTCTTCGAGTATCCTGCGCGAGGCCCAAGCATCGCCGCCGATGTTGTAGTCGCCGATAAGGGCGACATCATAAGGTGTCGATGTATCGAGCGTTCCCTTGCCGAGCACATAGTCTTTGATGGTATCGTTGGCAATATGATGGCCGAGGGATTGGCTCACTCCCCTGAACCCCTCGCATCTTACCGGTACGATGGGGTACTCAAATTCTTTTGCCACCTTTTTTGATACCGCCTCGATATCATCCCCGATAAGACCGACCGGGCATTCAGAAAGTATGCCGATGCCCTTTGCAAGCGGAAAAAGACCCTTAAGTTCGTGCAGAGCGGCGTCGAGGCCCTTATCGCCGCCGTATACAATGTTCTTTTCCTGAAAGTCGGTGGTGATGTGCATGGTGCCGAACGTATCGATGCCTGTCTGTCCGTTGTAATAGTTGCGGCGCGACCACCAGCTGTATTGACCGCAGCCTATGGGGCCGTGGCTTATAGTGATCTGGTCTTTTACCGGCCCCCAGACAACCCCTTTAGCGCCTGCATAAGCGCAGCCCCGCACGGTCATGACCCCGGGGCGCGACTTTATGTTCGACTTCACCTGACAGGCGCTGCATTGTCCGGTCGGGTCGTTTGCCGCGAGGTGTTTGGCCCTGTCTTTCTTGGACTTCTCGGGGTAGGCCTCCAAGACCTCCTCGATCATTTTTTGAGTATCTTTAATGGAAGTGCTCATTGTTCCTCCTTTATTTGGCTGTCGGCAATCAGCGTTCAGCTATCAGCAAAGAAAGCAAAATAGACCGTAAGGTCTTTGAAAGCTGAACGCTGATTGCTGAATACTTCTTTACGCTACCGCCTCTTCGCTCTCCATAATGCCGTAATCCATCAGCAGACGCTCCAATTCGTCCATGGTGATCGGCGTTGGAATGACAAAGTTCTTGTTGTCCGCAATCTTTCTGGCAAGCTCGCGGTACTCGTCCGCCTGCGGATGGGTGGGCGCGTAATCGATCACCGTTTTTCTGCGGAGTTCGGCGCGCTGGACCTCGTTGTCCCTCGGCACAAAGTGGATCATCTGGGTGCCGAGTTTCGAGGCGAGTTCGGAAATAAGTTCGAACTCCTTGTCCGTTTTCCTGCTGTTGCAGATAAGCCCGCCGAGCCGCACGCCGCCGCTCTGGGCATATTTAAGGACGCCGCGCGAAATATTGTTTGCCGCGTACATGGCCATCATCTCGCCCGAGGTGACGATGTAAATCTCTTTTGCCTTGCCTTCCCTTATGGGCATGGCGAAGCCGCCGCAGACAACGTCTCCGAGCACATCGTAGAAGACGAATTCGGTGTCGTCGCCGTATGCGCCGTTCTCTTCGAGAAAATTTATGGCGGTGATGACGCCTCGGCCCGCGCAGCCCACGCCCGGTTCCGGCCCGCCCGACTCTGCGCATTTAATGCCCTTGAAACCCCGCAGCAGGACATCGTCGAGTTCGAGGTCTTCCACGGTGCCCTTTTCGCGGGCCATGTCCATTACGGTATTCTGGGCCTTTCTGTTCAGGATGAGCCTTGTGGAATCGGCCTTGGGATCGCAGCCTATGATCATGCACTTGCGGCCCGCTTCTGCGAGCGCCGCTACCAGATTCTGTGTTGTGGTGGATTTGCCTATGCCGCCCTTGCCGTAAATCGCTATCTGTCTCATTAAAAGCCTCCTGTTAAAAATATTTTGAGGACTATTTTGCAACAACCGTGCCATCCGGACAGCGCGTTTGTTTTCAAGGCGTTAGGCGGGTTTGCGGGGACCGGACCGCTGACAATGAAACAATAATGTACTACTCATAACAATTTTGTCATGTAAGAATCGAGGCGGCATGCGCGGGTGTTTTCCTTCCCCGGGCCGTTTTGTCCCCGGATCTGTGGTATTCTACTTTTGTGGATATCATCGTCACACACCTGAATGCGGACTTCGACGCGCTTGCGTCCATGATGGCGGCCAAGAAGCTTTATCCCGAGGCGGAGGTCGTCTTCCCCGGCTCGGTCGAAAAGAGGGTCAGGGATTTTATCGAAGCCTACAAACCCTTGGAAATAAAGAGGCTGCGGGACATCCGGTTCGATAAGGTAAAGCGGCTGATCGTTACCGACACCCGGCATATAGACAAGGCGGAGCAGCTGAAGGCGGTCATTGCGGACCCGAAGGTAAAGGTGCATATTTATGATCACCACCCGCCGACCCCGAACGATATAAGGGGCGAACTCGAGGTCATCGAGAACGTAGGCGCCGCCGCTACTATTTTCACCGAGATCTTTCAGAAGAAGAAAACCTATCTGACGCCGATGGAGGCTACGGTTTTATGTTTGGGCATCTATGAGGAGACGGGCTCTCTTGTCTTCCCTTCGACTACGCCCCGGGACCTGATGGCCGTGGCCTATCTCTTGCGGCGGGGCGCTAACCTGAATATAGTGGCGAGTTTTCTCACCTCCGAGATGAGCAGGGAAGAGTTTGCGCTGATGAACGAGCTCACCCAGTCTCTTCGTGAAGTGGTCATAGACGGCATCCGGATAAAAATAGCGAAGGGTTCGCTCGAAGGTTACGGGGACGTCGCCCACCTTGCCCACAAGATAATGGACATGAAAGACACCGATGCCGCGTTTCTGTTTATCGGCATATCCGACAAGATACTTATTGTCGGAAGAAGCCGGGTGCCGGAGTTGAGCTCCTCGGAAGTGCTGTCCGACTTCGGCGGGGGCGGGCACGCTTCGGCTGCGTCCGCCACCATAAAGGAGTCGCCGTTTGAGATAGTCGAGGAGCGGCTCATCGTTTCCATACACAAGCATATGAAAAAGCAGAAGACGGCGAGGGGGGTCATGACTTCGCCTGTCGTGGTCATAGCGTTCGATAAGCCGGTAAGAGAGGCCGAGGACATGATGACCCGGTACAGCGTGAATGTCCTTCCCTTGGTCAAAAAGGGCAAGTATGCGGGCATCATAACGAGGGAGGTCGTCGAGAAGGCGTTGTTTCACGGGTTCGGAAAGAGCAGGTGCATAGATTTTGCTTCGACCGACGCGCATACGGTGGCGGTCGATACGCCCGCTCCGGAAATAGAGACGTTGATGATAGAGCACAATCAGCGTTTCGTTCCTGTGCTGGAAGGCGACAGCGTGATAGGGGCGATAACCAGAACTGACATCATGAGATCGCTCTACGAAAATTTTCTGCGCAGGAGCGGGATCTCTTCGCAGGAGCCGCACGAGGTCAAGTCGTCGGCCGTGTTCGGCAAGAACATAGCCGCGCTTGTCAGGGAACGCATGCCGGAGTCGTTGTTCGACTTCCTGCGCACGGCAGGGGCGGCGGCCGACAATCTCGGTATAAGCGTATATCTTGTAGGCGGCTGCGTCAGGGACCTGCTGCGGGGGGACGAGAACCTCGATATCGACATAGTGGCGGAAGGCGACGGTATCTCTTTTGCAAAAGAGCTCGGCATGCGTTTTAACGCAAAGGTCACGGTGCACCAGAGGTTCGGCACTGCGCAGCTTCTTATCCGGAACTGCCAGTGGATGGGCGGCCGGCAGGGGAGGGTAGATGTTGCGACCTCAAGGACAGAATATTACGAGTCTCCTGCCGCGCTCCCGAAGGTCGAGACCTCTTCGATAAAGAAAGATCTGTACAGGCGGGATTTTACCATAAATACCTTGGCGGTCAAACTCAATAAAAACGATTTCGGCAGGCTTATAGATTTCTTCGGCGGCCAGAGAGACCTGAAGGACAAGGCCATAAGGGTGCTTCACAATCTTAGTTTTGTGGAAGACCCGACCCGGGCCTTCAGGGCGATAAGATTTTCCGAAAGGTTCGGGTTCAGGATCACCCGCCACACCGAGAACCTGATCAAGACCGCCTATAAGATGGATATTTTCGAAAAGCTTTCGGGCGCCAGAATTTATGACGAATTGATGCTGATATTCTCGGAAACAAACCCGCTCAAGGCGATGAAGCGGCTTGACGGGTACAATCTGCTCAAGGTCATAAATCCGATGCTTGCCTTTGGCCAGCAGGCCGAGGCGTTGTTCCAGTCCGTACACGATACGCTCTCATGGTTTGATCTGCTTTTCCTCGGCGAGACCTACGACAGCGGGCTGATCTATCTTATGGCGCTGCTCCAGCCCCTTTCCGTCGCGGAACGGAAAAATGCTCTGGCCCGGCTTGCGGTGCCCCCGAAGCCTGCCGAAAAAATAGAGGCGGGGTTGTCCGATGCCTCGGCTGCAATTAAAAAACTCAAGGCCGACTCCCCTGTTGAAATTTACAGGATGCTGATATCGAGACCCTTGGAATCCGTATTGTTCATAATGGCCGCATCTGACAAAAAACAGAAAAAAGGGGTGTCCCATTTTCTGCTCGAATTAAGAAAAACCAGACCGCTCCTTAACGGAAAAGAGCTTAAGGCGCTCGGTCTGCCCGAGGGCCCCGTCTACTCCGTCATATTCGACAGGCTGCTCGAAGAGAGGCTGCGCGGCAGAATTACGACCAAAGAAGATGAGATAGAATTCTTAAAAAAGCATAAGTTTTTCTTATAATCACTTTAAGTCCCTTGTTTTTTCGTTTTAGAAATGTTTTAGTACTTATAATTAGCAATTTCCTCGCTCGACCTATGAAAACTACAGAAAAGGCCAAAGAAATCGGAAAAGAAGCCATGGCGCTCTACCCTATCGGGATAGTGGCCGAACTGATAGGAATTACTGATCAGACCTTGAGGCTCTACGAAAAACACGGCCTCATCAAACCCGCAAGACGCAATAAAAACAGATACTACTCAGAAAATGACGTAAAATGGCTGACCTGCGTCAGGGACCTTATCCACAGGAAAAAGATCAGCATAGAAGGGATAAAAAAACTTCTCGAATATGCCCCGTGCTGGGAGATAACAGACTGCTCTCAGGACAAACGCGCGGTATGCTCCGCTTATATCGACAAAGGCAAACCGTGCTGGGAGATGAACAAGACCATCTGCAAGAGAGAGTCCGGCAAGGTGTGCGACGAATGCGTAGTTTATCTTGCCCGCAACTCCAAAACCAAACCCGAAAAAAGACCTAAAGGCTAATCGTAAATAGTGTCCGCAGGCGGCTTCTCCGGAGTTTTTTCGCCGCCACGTTTTTCGGACTGTTTCTTCGGCTGTGTCCCTGATTTGAAGTATTCGAAAACAGCCGACTTTTCATCCGCTGCCAGCAAACCGTTTGCAGGATCTATCGGCAGTCTTACGATATCTTCGGGGGCCCTGAAGTCTTCGATCTCTTCCCCCGCTAAAACATTCCGCATCATATTGGCCCAGACCGGCGCCGCTGCCCTGCCGCCTACCTCTCCGCTCCCGAGAGATTTTCTCATATCGTCAAAACCCACCCAGACGCAGCCCACGAGCTGAGGGGTGTAGCCTACGAACCATGCGTCTTTATAATCGTTGCTCGTGCCTGTCTTGCCTGCCGCAGGCCTGCCGATATTGGCGCGCATGCCTGTGCCGTAACGGATTACGTCCTGCATCATCGATGTGATCAGAAAAGACGTTTGGGCGCTGATGGATTCGGTGCCTTCGGGATCGTTTTCTTCGAGTACAGTGCCTATGGAATCCAGAACATATTTTACGGCGACAGGCGTCATTCTGGTGCCGCTGTTCGCAAAGGTGGAGTATGCGGCCGCGAGTTCGAGGGGGGTTATGCTTATCGATCCGAGGGCAATCGTAAGCTCGCGCGGTATTTGCGCCTCTATCCCCAAATCTTTGGCGAAGGTCAGGACATTGTCTATGCCTACAGACTCTACAAGCTTTACGGTAACTATATTGCGGGAATACGCCAATGCCTCACGCAGTCTTGTCGGGCCGTAGTATTTGTGGTCGTAATTTTCCGGTTTCCATTCTCCGTTAGGCCCGCCCGGATAAGAAACAGGCTCGTCGTTAATGATGGTGGCGGGTGTAAAGCCGTGTTCGAGCGCTGAAGCGTAGATAACGGGCTTGAATGCCGATCCCGGCTGCCGCTTTGCGTAGGCGGCGCGGTTGAACTCGCTTTTCGAAAAACTGAACCCCCCTACCAAGGCCTTTATATGGCCGGTCTCCGGGGCGATGGCAGCAACCGCCCCTTCAACTTCAGGCTCCTGTTCAAGGCTGAAGCTGACCGTTTTCCCGGCGATGGTCTTAAAGCGGACCCATACTATATCGCCTTTTTTCAGGATGTCGTTCAGCTTGAAATTTTTTGTTGTCTTGGGCCTTCCGCTTGCCCGGTCAAATACGTTTGCGGCCCACGAGGCATCCGCAAGGTTGAGTTTTCCGGTGATGCCGCGCGCTTTTATCAAGGCCTCCTTGGAAGACACCGAATAAACAATTCCGGTCGAAATATCTCCGGCCGATGCGGAAAACGAGACCCTGCTTTCGCCGTTGTCCTCTTTTAATTCGGCCTTGTGCCCTATCGGGCCGCGCCAGCCCCGGCGCTTATCAACATCGCGCAGGCTCTCCTGCAGGGCCTTTTGGGCCTCTGCTTGGGATTTTTTGTCCATGGTCGTGTAGACCTTAAGGCTTCCCTTATATACGACATCCACGCCGTATTTCTTTTCGAGATACTGCCGGACATATTCGAGGAAATAGTTGTAGGAGTCCGTCTGCGAACGGAGAGACGAAAGGTTTATCGGCTGATTTTTGGCGGTTGCGCGCTGCGACGGCGTGATGTAGCCTTCCTCTTCCATTTTGGCAAGCACTATCTCCTGCCGTTCTTTGGCTTTTACAAGGTCATTATACGGCGAGTATGTTGCCGGGGCCTTAACCAGCGCGGCAAGTAGCGCCGCCTCAGGAAGCGTTATCTGTCCGATGGACTTGCCGAAATATGTTTTGGCCGCCATTTCGGCGCCGTAAGCGCCGTGTCCGAAATAGACCCTGTTAAGGTACAGTTCGAGGATTTCGTTTTTGGTAAGTTCTTTTTCGAGCTTTATCGCCAACTGAGCCTCTTTGAGCTTTCTCGTAAACGTCTTTTCAGATGAGAGGAACAGGACTTTTGCAAGCTGCTGCGTGATTGTGCTCCCACCCTCTTTCAGGCTTGCGTGCATGATGTCTTTCACAAGGGCGCGGGCTATACCGATGTAATCCAGCCCCTTATGCTTAAGGAACCTCGAATCTTCCACTGCTATAACGGCGTTTTTCAGGTGCGCGGGCAGCTTGTCGAAAGTAATGTAGATGCCCTTTTCGATCTTGAACTCTCCTATAAGCGAATCATCGTCCGCATAAACCTTCGTGCCGGGCACAGAGCGGTATTTCTTCAGCTCGGAGATCGATGGAATGCCCATCGCAACGGCCAGATAACCGCCTGCAATAAAACCGATTACGACAACGGATATGATCAAAATAATCTTCGGACGCATCTGAAAATTATAAACAGGGGGTCCGGGTTTTTACAATGCGCTTGACAAGAACTTTTGGGTGCGGTAACTTTCATTGATGGGACCGAAAGCAGAAACCTTTCTCTACAAAAGCGCCATCGGCAATATCTTCTGCACATTTGAGGGGGACTTTCTTGTGGATGTATCGGTGGGAGAAAACGAATCTGGGAATCACGTTTCAGAAAAAACATCAAAAACCGCGACACTGTTTTTCAAAGAGCTTGACGATTATTTCAAAAGTGACCTGCGCAAGTTCAAACAGAAGATAAAATTTCTTATAGGCACACCCTTTGAGCGGCAAATATGGCTTGCGCTTAAAAATATCCCTTGCGGAGAGGTCAGGACTTACAAATGGATTGCGGAGCAGGCCGGGAGCGCAGCCGCTGTGAGGGCAGCGGGTCAGGCATTGAAAAAGAACCCTCTGCCGATTATATTACCTTGCCATCGGATTGTAGCTTCAAACGGCGGTATAGGAGGTTTTTCCTGCGGCGTCGAAAAGAAGATTTGGCTGCTCAGGCATGAAGGAGTTCTCTGCGGACTGCGTTTGAGGTAGGACTGAAAACAATGGTAGGATTAAGCAGCGCAATTCCAAATTAACGTTGGGAGCAAAAGATGAAAGTTACCGTTAATGATTTTTTGAAAAAGAAGAATGAGGGCCGGAAGATAACTATGCTTACGGCCTATGACTATCCTACCGCCAAAATGGTTGACGAGGCGGGCTTGGACGCGATACTTGTGGGCGATTCGCTCGGCATGGTGGTCCAAGGACTCGAAAACACGCTGCCCGTTACGATGGACGAGATGATCTATCACACAAAGATGGTTTCTAGGGGCGCAGCGAGGGCGATGGTCATAGGCGATATGCCGTATATGTCTTATCAGGCGAGCATCGAAGAAGCTGTCAGAAACGCGGGCCGGTTTATCAAAGAGGCTGGGGCGCAGGCTATCAAGCTTGAAGGCGGACGTGAAGTCGCCGACCGCGTGGAAGCCATGACAAAGGCCGAAATCCCGGTGATGGCGCATATAGGCCTCACCCCGCAGGCTGTTCACAGGATGGGCGGGTACAAGGTCCAAGGCAAGACTGAGGAGGCTGCAAAGAGGCTGGTCGAGGACGCGAAGATCATGCAGGAATCAGGGGCGTTTTCATTGATACTCGAAGCTATACCGTCGGAGCTGGCAAAGCAGATTACTGCTGAACTTGCTATTCCGACTATCGGCATCGGGGCAGGTGTGTTTTGCGATGGACAGGTGCTTGTAATACATGACGTGCTTGGATTGTTTGAGCGGTTTACGCCGAAGTTTGTTAAGAAGTATGCCAATCTTAAAGATTCGGCTATGAAGGCCATAGGCGAATACCGCAAAGAGGTCGAAGACGGCTCGTTCCCGTCAAAAGAGCACAGTTTTTAGCGGCTTCTCTCCCAATGTCCATGACAAGTTGCCGTATTTTTTTGAAACGAGCTCTGCTGCGAGGGCTTCTTCATCTGGGCTTGGGGTCTCGTTATGCAGCGTGCAGCGAAAAGTTTTTTCGAAAGCCGTTTTAACTGCCTGCTTAAACCTGTCATTGTCCCAGTCGTCATGAATTTCTTTAATCGCAATCATATGACTGTCGCTTTTGTTTTTCTGCTTAAATACAGCCCGTTGCATTTCGTAATCTATCGAATAGGGGATCGAACCCTGTTGTAAAAAACCATCGTCCCATCTTTTCTGCGCAGAGCCGATAAGTTTTTTGCCTCTGCATGAAACTTCGCCGTACGATGTTGATTCAAAACAGACAGGGCTTTTGGTAAGGACCGCGCCGGATTCTTTTTCGAGCCGCATAGCTACCGCCACGCCCGATCCTTCGAGCGCAGTTGCAAAGGCGAGACTTATGGCATGATAGGTTTCAAAAAGGTTTTTTGAGAACAACCCCTCGTTTTTGGCCGAAAAACTGTAGGTAAGTTCATCTCCGTGGAGTATGGCCCTGCCGCCGGTAGGTCTTCTTACAACGGGGATTTTACGAGTAGCACACAAGTCAGAATCTATGTCCGAGATTTTTTGAAAAGAACCCAAGCTTACCGAAACGATGTTCCAGCCATACAGCCGTAGGGTTGGCGGGGATCCGCCTCTCCGCACTGAAACGGCGATCGCTTCATCGAGCGCCATATTGTAGGCCGCTTCGCAGTAGCCCGAATCAAGCAGCCGCCACAACACAGGCGCTATTTTGTTTCTTCGAGTAAAATCTTGTGTTTGAGCAGAGAGATTTCTCTTACCCTGCCTTCGAAAGTTTTTTGTTCCCCGAAGAGGTTTCTAAGATAAATCCTGCTCCCTTCCGGCACGAGCAGGTCGACATTTTCGAGATACAGGTCTTCTTTTCCGTCTTTTACGATGTAGGCATTGGCTTCACACATTGGCGTCCTCCCGGATTGTTTCTACAAGCTTCTCTATAAGGTGCGGCAACGGTTCCTTGACGGCCCCTATGATTTCTACGCCCTCCTGATTAAGCGGGATAAGGAATTTCTTTGCATTGGACGATGTTATAGCCTCGACCATTTTAGGCGTGAGCTCTCCGAGCATGCCGTTTGGCAGCACAATGCTTAAGGGGCCGGCTATGATGTCGACCCTCGCGACATTCCAGATTATCGCGTTTTCTCCTGTCGCCCCTTTATTGGCGCGTGCCTTCATCATTGCGGTCGTGGCTGTCGAATTAGTTCCGAGAGCTACGATCTCCATTTTATCGCCGAAAGCCTCACGGAGCCGCTTGGTTATAAGGCTTCCGATGCCTCCGCCCTGTCCGTCGATGACCGCTATTTTCTTCATGAATTTAAGTATAGAGGCTGTTTTGAACGGGTGTCAACAGAATGCAAGTTAATGGGGGAAGCTTTCGCTTCCCCCATCGTAAGATATGCTTAGTGATTTTTTGCTGCTGCTTTTTCGGCCCTTAATTTTGCGGCCTCGTCTTTTATCTTCTGGAGCGTCTCTTTCATCGGGGCCCATCCGTACCAGTGCATATAGTCCGGATTCATATGGAATGCGCCCTGAAATGCCCGCATCCTGTATTCGAGGAACATGACGTAGAGGTCCTGCTCGACAGAACTCTTTGCCTCGTAGAACTGGAGAAGGTCAGGCGCAACGGTCCAGTTTGCGGGCTTTTTGAGCACGCCGTCCTTGTAAAGTCCCTGCACGACCCTTATGGCTTCTGCAAATATTTTGTCCACATCCTTGACAACCATGTCCGCTTCGTCAAGCTGCTTCTTTGCGTACGAGGCGCCGTGGCAGCTGGAACATACCTTGGTCATCTTGTCGCGCTCTTTCTGGAACTCTTCTTTTGTAAGCCGCGCGACCTTCCCGGCCTTTACGAGTTCGAGCCTTGCAGTAGGCTGTCCTTTATCGTCGAGAACGCCGAGCGCCTGAAGTATCGCTACGCGGTCGTTCATCCAGTCTTTGTCGTCTTCAGGAAGCCGCAAAGCAAGGAACCCCCAAGAGGTCATTACATTGTGGTCGCCGCCGCTCATGTGGCAGGTCTGGCATGTCGGGGCCCTTTTGCTGTCCTTGCCTTCTATCTGCCATATGGTCCCGTGCTTGGACGTGGAATACATCTCCCACTGAGGGTGGTCAAAACCCATGTGGCAGGTCTGACACGCCCTAGGGTCGAGGGCCTCGCTCTTTTTGAAAGAATGCCTTGTGTGGCAGGCGTCGCATTGTGCGTGGCCGTAACGGATGTCGGCCTTCTCTTTTGCGGATTTTTCGCCGACCTTATGGCAGGCGGAACAACCCTTGTATCCTTCCCCTGCGACCGCCTTGGGCTGGTGTCCCATCATAGGCATCGACGACGATGCTATCCATGCCAGATTGTGTTTGCCGGCTTTGAACTGGTTCACCTGATTTTTATGACATCCTGCACAGGTCTCGGGTGTGGGCATCTTGGCAAGTTTGTAATCGTCTTTTGTTTTATGGTCGGAGCCGTGGCATGAAGAGCAATCCACGCCCGCCTTTGCCATTTTTCCGTCCATATGCTGCTTTACCACGCCGGGCGTCACCTTTTCATGGCACCCTACGCATGCGCTTTTCCCGGCCTTCGGGGCCGCAAATGAAAAACTGCTCATAAAAAGCACAAGAATAAAAACCAAAGCCAATTTTAAAACTTTCATTACAATCCTCCTTTTTTTACAAACACTTTACGAATGGGCTGCCGAAAAAACCTCCTTTCTTTAAAAACAAATGTTGTCGGGCTTTTGACCGATATTATATTTTCAGTAACAGGCAGGATAATATGATTTAAATCATATTAAAAAACGGTGCGGCTGTTTAAGGCCGAAATCCGGCCTTATCGCAGGACCTTAAACATAGTGGTTTTGGCTTGCGATTATGGACAAATGGTTTCGCCATATTTCATTATAAAAATCGGACGTAATAATATTTAATTTTCCGGAGGAAGAAAAAAATGCTTAATATGAATGTAGTGGACATGGTCCACCATACACTCGACCACAAATTCAAATTCAGGTGCCATAAAGATATCGCCTGCTTCACCAAGTGCTGCAGCAGCATAGACATAATGCTTACGCCCTACGATATTCTCAAGTTGAAGAACAGGCTCGGTATCTCGTCCGGAGACCTGCTTAGCAAGCACGCCTATATCCATATAGATGAAAAGACCTCTCACCCTTTTGTGTTCCTTGCTATGAGCGATACCGCCGAACGCCTCTGCCCTTTTCTAAAAGAAGGCGGTTGCAGTATTTATGAAGACAGGCCTGCGAACTGCCGTTATTATCCGGTCGGGCAGGCATCTATGAAGAAAACGGACGAGGCGACAAACCAACCCGTTACTGAAGAGTTTTATTTCTTTGTCAAAGAGCCCCATTGTCTGGGGTTCGAGGAGGACAAGGAATGGACCATCAGGAGCTGGCGCGACGATCAGGGCGTGGATATTTACGATGCGATGAACCGCGGGTGGAAGGACATTCTTTTCAGGAAGAACCTGCCGGGGCATGAGCTTGACGAGAAGAAGCAGAAGGTCTTTTATATGGCTTGTTACGACTTGGACCGTTTCAGGGACTTTGTGTTCAAGAGCGGTTTCTTGGAGAAATTCGATGTTGACGCGCAGAAGCTCGAAAAGATCAAAAACGATGAGACCGAACTCATGAAATTCGGGTTTGAGTACACAAAGTTTATTTTGATGATGGAGCAGACGCTCAAGCTGAAATACTAAGATATACTAAGAACTAACATGACAAAGCCTCATATCTGTCATCCTCGGGCTTGACCCGGGGATCCAGTATTTTCAAGATATTTCTGGATTCCCGCCTTCGCGGGAATGAGTGCGCCTGAGAG
>SCQE01000037.1 GCA_004321915.1 Nitrospirota bacterium | reverse complement strand
TTGCCATGCGCTGCCTTCGGAGTCGGTTGTCGAGCTAAGATGGTCTCCGTTATAGCTGATTGCATAGGTTCTGCCTGATATATCCGTTATAGCAGTGATTCTGCCGCTGTTTACTGTTAGATAAATGGTCCTTCCATTCGGGTCTGTTATGGTTGTGAGGTCGCTGCCGGTATATGTCAGGGTTGTTGTGTTGCTATTCATGTCGCTGATTGAGGTTATTTTGCCGGAGGGGTTGTAGGTTTCGGTTTTGCCGTCTTTATGCCTTCTTGTGTATGTGCCGTCTGTGTTTTTGATTATGTAGGTAGTGTCTCCGGTTTTGGGTTCGGGATAGTATGCGCCGTTGCTTGATTTGAAAATTATGTTGTTGCCGTCTTCTGCTTTCAGGGCAAGGCTGCCGTCGTTTTGAGGGGTTATGAAGAGGTTGTAGTTGTGCGTCCAGCCTTTACCTAATACCCCTTTGTACGGGTCGAGGCTATTGTAAGAAAGGGTCAATCCGCCTACGGCTTGGTCATGGTACAGATTGCCTGTTTTGAGGTTGGCCGATGAGCCCATTGGAGTGCTTATCGAGCATTGATTTCCAATGTCATCGGGTAAAGGCGTTGGGGCAGGGGGAATTGCAGTTTCATAGTAACAGTATGTTCTAAATGACCACGGATCGCTTCCAATGCCATGGTATGTTATGCTTAATCCGGCTGCTGCCGGCCAATGCTCTCCCAGTATATAACTGCAAAAGGCATCTGTGCCGGGAACATAAATTTCAGTATCGCTTCTTTTTATAGTACATGACGCCACAGAAGAAGTAGCTCCCGCACACTGTATCCACCATGGGGTTATTACGCCTTGACCCCCTTCTTCAGGTGGAACGGGGGGATATGCAGCGTTAGAATCGAAGGGGGAAATGAGAGTCAAAAATAAGAATATAAGAACAAATATGTTGCGAAGTTTTGTCATGATAACTGTATTGCTCCCTTTATACTGAATCTTTTGCAGACATTGAATATATCTCAGCACAAGCAGACAGGCAGTAAGCCTCTGTATTAGCAGATAGCCGAGGATTTTATTATTGCTTTGTGATGTCATTGTCATTTAATGGAACAGCCCCGTTTATCGGTCTCCAAATGCTTACTATCTCTCTTTCGCCTTAATATGACACCAAAATATCCAAACAAATAACAAGCTCCAAATTGAGCTAAAACAACGAGGGCTTTTTGCAATAAGTCTAAAGCCTTAGCGTGTGGAAACCTTACAACTGGATTATTTACAAGAAAACTTAGAAGGACTAAGATTCCAACAAATGTAAAATCTCGATTTAAAAAACCACAAAGAAAACCAATAGTCGAAAACGTTAACATGCTGATGAAAATAGTTATTCCGAACCAGTTAAGTGTCTGTAGTTTTCGTTTAACTACACGTTGAATCTCCTCCTTAACATCAGGCGGCAGTTTCTCATACCAGTTCTCATTATCATCGTTAGATGAATATGGTTCCTTTATACCCCTCTCCTTTAGTATGCGCGATACCTCTGCCTGAGTTGTTTTGTCCGTTCCCATGCTGTTACCAACAAGAAGACCAGATGTAATTCCCCAAGTTGCTTCAATAAGCACAATTAGCGCAATGAAGCATATTGCATAAGAAATGGTAGCTGTCCAGATAGTTTTATTTTTCATAAGTTTTCTTTCCTATTCACATTTTTTAGGACAAATAATTTGGGCTGCACTTCTGCAAGCTGCTTGACAAGCTGCAAAATTCCCCCCTGCCTTTTTGCAAAGAGCATTACACCCCGCATTAACACCCAGCTTACATAGCCACTCTGGGATTTCAACTGGCGGATCATAAAAACACTGACCTTCGACAGCATCTCTATTGGGATGCTCATGATTATCTATACAGCTAAGATGCCAATGGCAACCACCACGCAGACAATCCATGTGAAGCCCTGACGGGTCAGTGCGAGTCATCGGATTATTTGATACATAAATAAATGGATTAAAGTTTTGAGGGTTTTCTAATAAAGAGACTCCCACTATGGGAGGGACAGTATTAATCTGATCACACTTAAGCCGCGCGTTTGCAAAATGCAATATCGGGTCGAAAGAAGTAAACCTTCCCACCTTCGCATCATAATACCGCGCTCTGTAGTAGTAGAGCTTGGTTTCTGAATCCCATTCCCTTGCTGTGTATGTATAAGGCTGTTTGATCTTCTGCTCATGGTTCTTAAGGTTACCGAAAGAATCATATTCGTAAGTCTGAGCAGTCTTGCCTTTTGTATCGGTCAGCGACGTAATCGAACCCAGCCCATCGGCATGGTAGTAGTAAGTGTGGTCTTTCTTTTTAACAGCCAGCGGCTCGTCAATGCCGAGGCCGTGTGTGTATCGGGCAGTGATCTTTCCTTTGCCGTTGTACTCTGCGATTATGTCTTCATTGTCGTAAACATAATAGGTGGTTCGTGGTTTCTCGTAATCGTGGTCGCCTTTGTCTCTGTCATCGTCTGAGATTGCTTCGGCTTCGCCTCGCAATGACTGATACTGAAGCGATTTTGAAATTCTTCTGCCGAACGGATCATAGCTGAAGGTGACAATTTTCTTTTCATCATCTTTCTGAATCTCTACCCTAATAAGTCTGTTTTCATAGTCATAGCTATAAACGGTGACCTTAGTTTTCCCGTCATCATCAAGCTCTGTTTTCTTTATCAGATTGCCGTTTCTGTCGTATTCATACTGATGTTTTTTGTCGTTTGTTAGTTGGTTGCCTCTGTTGTAGCTGTAGAATTCTATGGGTTTAGGACCGAATAGTCTGTTGCCTACAGGGTCATAGCTGTAGTTCTCTTCTTTTTGGTCGTATTCTTTGTCTCGGTCTTTGCTCAACAAAATTTGGACATATCGTAAGAGGAGAATATAAGCGACTATTCTTTGTAGGAATAGAGTTTGCTGTATTTGCTTTATCTCAAGCGTCAATTTCTGTCTCCGCTTTTCATTTTTTTGTCTGCTTCAGCACAGATGTAAGCTTTGGGTCATCTGTAATATAAAAAATATCGTTTCTCCCTCTGTGTTCAAAGACTTCTTCAATATCATTTACTGTAATGATGATATATCTTGGGTATGTCCCTTTATTTTGTTTCTCTGTTAGAGGGTGATAACGATTAGTTCCAATTTCTTCCATTAACTTTTTATTTTCAGGGGCAGGACCATAAAGAGCCATTTTGACATTGCCACCAGCAGGGGAACTATAGAAAATTATGGCCATAGTCAAGTCTTTTCTTGCATAGTCCAAAGGGATTTTAAACCAAATTGGAAGGCGTGATTCATCTGCCAATCTAAAAGTTGATTCAATAAATCCATACCTTGGATCACAACTCAAAAGAAACGTTAATATAATTACTGCTACAGTGATAAAATTAATATTTTTTTTGTGTTTTGTCATTTTATATTAGCTACCCCCGGCCAATTTATGAGTATGCACATTGCAGCTTTAAGATTACACATCTGACATGCTCCCGGAAAAATGTTTAACCATGATGAAGCGTTGCATCCATATTTCTCATAGCATTCATCGTGTTCAATACAACAGTTCTTTGTATTTTCACATTTATTAAGGCTCTGCGGTGCTGGTTCTGAACATTTCCAGTCCTGCTCTTTGGAGCCTCCCCACAAATTACCATTTCCGCCGTCGGGTAGCGTGGCCATTAAAAGGCCATAAGGATCAATTTTATTTGTCGGATTATTCGCGACGTACAAATACGGATTCAATTCTTGAGGGGATTTGAGCATAGCATCACGCAAGTAAGGAATTTCAGGACTGCCTCTTAGATACAGCGAAGGATCATATGAGGTAAACCTTCCGATTTTGGGATCATACATGCGGTTTCTGTAGTCATAAAGCTTGATGTCGTTGTCCCAAATGCGTCCTGTGAAGGCGTACATATCCTTTACTTTATCGCCGGATTTTTTAAAGCCGCCGAATGAATCATAACTGTAAGTCTGCGCTACTTTACCGTACTTATCGGTTAAAGCCGTTATTGATCCCAACCCGTCGGCGTGATAATAGTGGGTGTTGTCTTTCTTTTTGACAACTAAAGGTTCGTCAATGCCGAGACCATGCGTATAGCGCGCAGTGATTTTACCTTTCTGACTATATTCCATAAGGATGTTTTCATTGTCATAAACATAATAAGTAGTTCTTGGATTCTCATA
>SCQE01000036.1 GCA_004321915.1 Nitrospirota bacterium | reverse complement strand
GCCTCATATCTGTCATCCTCGGGCTTGACCCGGGGATCCAGTATTTTCAAGATATTTCTGGATTCCCGCCTTCGCGGGAATGACAAATCATGTGGCATTGTAAATGTATTCCTTAGTAACAATCCTCACTTATTCTTCTTGGTCTTCCACTTCTTTCTTAAGCTCCATGATCTCCTGCTGAAGCCTGTCGTATTCCCGCATCTTGGCCTTTAAAAACTCGCCGCTTATTTTTGCTTTCTGCTTTATGCCCTTAGGCGTCAACAAATATGTGTATTTCCTTTTTTCCTCAGATTCGGAGAAGTTGCAGAGTTTTATATACCCCTTGTTAAGCAATGCCCTTATCACATAATTTGCCTTGCCTAAGCTTATGCCGCTGCTTGCGGCAAAGTGCCTTTGCGATATGGACGGATTTCGCCCTATCTCTATCAATGCCTTTGCTTCTAACTGCATGTCTTTCATCAGATTAAAAACTTAAGAATTGAATAAACCTTCGGCTGGTCGGTTACATGGAAACAAAACAGCGTTCATAAATGAACGCTGTAATTTAACTGTTTATTCAAAGAGTAGTCAATTACAGGAAAGCGCGGATTTTCTGCGAGGGAGATAGAGCGGCGAACGCCTTGATATTCTTTCTCACGGATTGCTTTCGTGTCGGCAAATTAATTGTTTTCATTTCAGGTCCAGTTTTTCCTCAATCTTCTTAAGGAAACTCTCGATATCGCATCTTCCTGTTTGAAGCACATTATAGAGAATCTGATAATCTATCTTTTCATAGTCATGCGTTATGATATTTCTAAAGCCCACCATTTTAACCAGTTTGTCCGTAAGCTTTAATGAAATCATTCTCTCTTCGTTCAGAATATCAAACGCTTCGCTCATTGTATTAGGTTTACGAAAACCTTTATATGCTATAACAGCCTCTGCCAAATCGATAGCCGATTGGACTGTAAGGTAAAGGTAACGTTCAACAGCTCCCCTTATGTCTATATTGCGTTCTAATTCTTCTTTCTTATATTTTTTATATCGCAGGATTATCTTGAGATATTTTTTTACAGAACTTATTTTATTCTCGATTACTTTTATGCTGCTCATGCCAAAGCCTTTGTTAAATTATATTTAGCCATCATTTTATGGAAATCGAAATACTCATTATAAATTTTTGGTTCAACGAGCAGTTTAAACGGCTCCTTTTCATAAATCAGTCTGCCCTCTTTTACAATCAGATATTTCAGATCCGAATTGACGGTCAAATTCAGAATAACAACATCTATTTTATCGCTTTTCAGCAGCCTGCTTAGCGCAACGATAGTGTCAATTTTAATTTCGTACATGCGCTCTCTATTCCTGGATTCGAGATAGATAGCAAAATCATAATCGCTTAACTTTCCATGACTCTGCTTAGCTCTAGACCCAAAAAAATACACGAGTTTAATCTCAGGACAACTCTCAAAAAATGGCCTCAATTTATCTGTTTCCCTTTTAGTCATATATCTTTTCCATTTGATCAACAAACTTTTTCACATCATCGAGCTTTGACAGAACATCTTTACAAATTGAATCCGCCTCTATTTTTTCATAGTCATGTGCCAAGAAATTCCTGAAGCCTGCAATCTTTGCAAAACTGTAGGCAAATGACGGTTCCAATATCCCGTTTTCACCGAGTATATCTATCGCCTCGTGATATGATTGAGGCACTCTGAGTTTTTTTTGTTTAATTACCAGTTCTGCAAGAGATAAACAGGTATCCGACAATAGATAAAGATAGTGCAACAATGCGCCTCTGTATATAGGATCCGTTGCAAATCGAGCAAGACAGTCGACTTTAATCGAGTCTATAAACAATAGATATTCTCTTATTCTCCCTATCTTCTGATAAATACGTTCCACTCAGACACCTACAAGATATTTTCTTTGTTCTTTGAAATCCATAGCTCTGTGCAATGCACTTACTTCAAATTCTTCCCTCAGCTCCTCATTTCCATCGAAAAGTATAACGCCGTGTCTTACAATTTCATCCAACAGCATCAGATTGGCCACGGTATTCAGTATAACAACATCAACAACATCACTTTTTAACGCCCTGCACATATCGGACTGAACGGCAAGCCCTAAATCAAAAAATCTATCTTTTCCTATTGACCGCCTAAAATAAAGGGCAATATCAACATCGCTGGACGGGGCTGTTTCTCCCTTAGCCATAGAGCCGAAGAGATACGCAAACTCAAGATAGTCTTTGTATTCTTCACATATGCCTGAAATTCTATTTTTAATTTCTTCCAAAGTCATTTTCAGAAACTTCGCATCAGAAAGATTCTTTATCAAAACTCCACCTCTACAGACGTGTGTCCGAATATCTGGAAGCGGTTCGTTTTCAATTTTACGTCGCAGGGATTGCAGTGGCCGAAGTCTGCGCAGGGCCTGAATTTGTCTTCGATCTCAAATTCAGGGTCGGTGATATTGCCGATCGGCTGCCTGCCCTCGTACAAGTCGCTGTGGCAGCGGTAAATACCGCCTGTCGGACCTATGATAAGTTCTGTAGTCTTACACATAACATTTTTTCTGCCCTTTTTGTCACATGAGCCTTCGTATCTATATGTTCCGTACTGCTTACCTTCATATTCGCCCAAGAATTCCTTGGTCCTGAAATCAATTCCAAGAGACTTGCAGTATTCCTGTGCCCTGAGGATTTCCGCCTCCTGTTTAGGATGCATGACCCCCCATATACCTATGCTGTATCCAGCCTTCATCATTTTTAGGACCTTATCGACTAAGGGCTGCAGCTGCATGGTTTCCGGATGGTAGCTTACACGGATAGATGCGTAAGGGGCATCACGTTTTATCCTGTCAGGACTGACATTGCTCATAAAGGCGTCTATGTCGAACTGCAAATTGGTCAACAGATCGATATTCAGTTCAGGCTTGATATTGTTCAGGATGTAGAAGATATCCGGGTGAAGGCTCGGCTCCCCGCCCTGAAGGGATACAGGCAGGTCGGGCCTCGATACAATCCTGTTAAGCCCTTTGACCCACTCTTCGCCTGATATATGCCCTTTCTTGAAGTTGCCCGCTTCAAACCTGTTGATGCAGTAACTGCAGCGCAGGTTGCAGGCCAATGTAAGAAAAACTGCGATATAGTTATGCGATTCCGGAATTATGATGGGTTTCATAGGTTGTCCTTCTTTAATAGAATATCTATTTTTTTCTTGACATCTTCGGGTGAGATGAATTCCATGCACATCTTGGGCTGAATACACTGGGCCGAGAGGCAGGGAATACAGTTGTATTCGACGGACGGATACAATGTTTCGCCCCTGCCGTAAAAATAAGTTTCGTTAGGATTGGTCGGTCCGTAAAGCACCACAACCTTCTTCCTCAATGCAAGGGCTATGTGCAAACCCAAGCTGTCATTTGTCACGAGCATTCTGCATGAGTTTATCCAGTCCATATAGCTGTACAGATTATCCAGTCCCTGCTGTACAGAATAAGTGTATTCCCCATCCAGCATGGACTTGAGTTTGTCCCAGTTTTCTTTGGGCCATCCCTTGTTGGGCCATTTCGAGCCGACAGCCCAGTTAAGCCCTATGTCATAAGTTTCAACGGTCTTAGGCTTATACCCAAGTGTGTATTCCTGATCATGCCATTCCGCGCCTATTACCTGCATCAACGATTCCTGCCAACTTGTCTTATGAGACCTTTTCAGGTCTGCATCTTTGCACATGGTAAAAATGCTCTCGCAGTTGTCGTAGGCCTCTGCCTCGCCCTTTATTTCATCGAACCTGAAGCCATACCTGCGCCATGCGGAAACAGAATCGGCCAGCGCGCAAACTCCCGGCACTTTTTCAAAGTTTATTACAGTGTCGAACTTCTCGCGCTGCAACTGCAATACGGAAGTTATATCGTAAATCAGTATCCTGTTTATGTAGGGGTTGCCTTCCAGAAGAGGGTACGCAGCTACATCTACAAGCCATGTCACATGGTCCTTTTCAAACGGGGACAATATAACGGTGGTCCTTAAGACGTCTCCCAAGCTTGAGGTGAGGCTTACTTCAGCGTCTATTGTCTCGGAATAACCGAGTTTGATAATCAGAACTTTTGCCATGAGAAATCTCCTGAATTAGAAAGGTCCTTTGAAGGTTCTGTCCGGTACATCGAGAGGGTTCCGGTAAACAATGCCCACCTCTTCCTCTGATTTAGAGGGTTTGCCTAACATGCCGAATGCCGGGTTAATTATATCGATGGCCTTCGGATAATATAAGTTTGCAAGCGCTGGCGTCGTGGGTGAAGGCGCTTCCGGATAATTGATGCGCACAGGCGCGGCCTTTAATTTATCGAAAGCGTGCTCTGTTGCAATCGCTACTATCTCCGAGGTCATGCTGCAAGCCTTCCATGAACCGTCAATCGCTATAAGCCTGCCGGTCTTCTTTACCGACCCAGCTATCGCGTCTTCATCCAAGGGTCTCAAAGTACGCAAGTCTACTACTTCAGCATCTATACCGTATTTTTCGAGAACCTCCGCCGCCCTAAGCGCTTCGAGCGACATATATGAAGCCGCTACAATGGTCAAATCTTTGCCTTCACGCATTATCCGGGCCTTGCCTATCGGCACTTCAAAACGCTCTTCCGGCACAGGACCTGTGATATTGTGCAGCCATCTGTGGTCGATGTAGATCACGGGATTGTCGTCCCTGATCGCGGATATCAGCAATCCTTTCGCATCGTACGGCGTAGTCGGCATAACGACTTTCAATCCGGGTATATGGGCGAATAAAGACTGTAGGCTCTGCGCGTGCTGGGCGCCCTGTCCCCAGCCGCGTCCCACAAGCACGCGGATAACAATAGGCACTTTCTGTCGGCCGCCGAACATATAGCGCCACTTGGCAGCATTGTTTATCACCTGATCGAGGGCCAACAGCATGAAATCAATGCGTTGATGCGTTAATATCGGACGCATGCCTACAAGCGACGCGCCTATCATCACGCCTGTCATAGCATTTTCCGAAACAGGCATATCCATTACCCGATCGCTTCCGTATTTAGCTTCGAGGCCTATCGTTGTGTTGAATATACCTTTCGGGTCGGTCACTCCCAGCCCGATAATGAAAACGGACTTATCGTCAGACATGCACTGGTCCGTAGCCTCCAGAACAGCAGTGGCAAAATCTATATGGCGTTCAATATCAGGCATATACGTCCTTTGTGAGTTCATCGCTGTCAGGGAACGGGCTGTTTTCGGCAAACTCAAATGCCTTTTCAATTTCTAATACTGTCTCTTTAACAAAAAAATCTATCTCGTTCTGCCCGACCGCATTGTCCGTTAGCAATTTATTTCTGAATATCTCTATAGGACATTTAGCAGTCCATTCTTTTATCTCGCACTCAGCCCTGTAACCCAAATGGTCGTCATAGGCAGGACCGCAATGCTCGCGATAGCGGTATGTGTCAAACTCAAGGAGTGAGGGACCATTGCCGCTCCGGGCAATTTCTATCGCTTCTTTTGCCGCATTGTAAACGCCCTCAGCATCATTGCCGTCGGATTTCTTGCTGTGTATCCCGAACGATCTTGCGAGGGCCACATTGTCGCGCCCGGATGGCTGCCTTACAGAAAGAGGGGAATATACCGAATAGAAATTATTCTCGCAGACAAAAACAATCGGGAGTTTTTTGAGCGCGGCAAAATTAAGGCTTTCATAAAAAACCCCCTCTTCGGATGCGCCGTCACCGAAAAATACAACCGTGACCTTATTCTCTTTTTTTAAACTGGTGCCGAATGCGGCACCGAGCGCCACAGGTATTACGCCCCCGACTATAGGCACCGCCCCCAATATGTTAGCCGATACATCCACAAGGTGCATCGAGCCGCCTTTGCCCTTTGCGCAACCTGTTGCCTTGCCGTAAATTTCGGCGATCATAGCGTTTAAATCGCCCCCTTTTGCAAGGTAATGGCAATGCGAGCGGTGGTTAGAAAAAAGATAATCGTCCTTATCCATTGCAGTGCAAACACCTGCGCCGATGGCCTCCTGCCCGATGCAGAGATGGACAGGGCAGCGCATCTTCTGTTCAGGATATTTCTCGGCTATCTTCTCCTGAACAAGCCTTATCCGGACCATAGTAAAAAGAATTTTTTTAAGGATTTCGGAAGACATTTCGGTTTGCGTAGTATATAAAAACGGAGGGGTTGGATTCTACCCGTATCCAATATCGTCCGGGCACTGCTCCGCCCCCTTGCTTACACATAACTTAACGTGTAACTATATAGTATAATTAACTTTATGAATAAGCGTCAAATAGAAATGGTACTTTTCACACCATGCCGGGACCAATAAAAATTATCGAAAAATACTATCCGCCCGATTCAAAGGCATATCACTTCCTGATAAAGCATAGTGAACTTGTAACACAAAAAGCATTACAGGTTGCCGATAGGGTTATCGAGATGAAACCGGATATCTTATTCATAAAAAACGCCTCGATGCTGCACGACATCGGAATATTCCTGACCGATGAACCGCGACTCGGATGCTTCGGTGATAAGCCATATCTTGCCCATGGCTATCTGGGAAGAGAACTGCTCGAAAAAGAAGGCTTCGAAGATTACGCCCCCGTCTGCGAACGGCATGTCGGAGTCGGCATCAGCTTGGATGATATTGTAAAAAACAATTTGCCTCTGCCACAAAGGAACATGCTGCCAGTAACGCTCGAAGAAAAGATAATATGCTTTGCGGACAAGTTTTATTCCAAAAACGAACACAGCCTGTCGAGCGAAAAAACCGTGCCTCGAATCCGTGAAGAGATGGCCCGTTACGGCAATGAAAAATTAAAACAGTTCGACGAATGGCTGGTCTTCTTCAAAGAGCCGTTGTAAGGATAAGGCGGTGTTTTGGGAGTGAATAGCGGAGTTTTGTAACGGTTCTTTGCGAAATGAGCGTTAAACAGCCGTGAGTGTCTGAGGCCGTAGGCCGAGTTGCACGGCTGTAGCGGAATGAGCATTTAGAACCGTCAAAACGCAGCTCCTGAACGAAAAAAATACCGCCTTATCCTTAACCTATTTTTTATTAAGCGCCCTCTCGACAGTCCTTATCGCGCAGAACTCGCCGCACATGCTGCAGACCTCTTTTTCATTAGGCGGCGTCTGGCCCCGCCATTCCCTTACCCTGTCGGGATCGAAGCTCATTGACGCCTGCCCTTCCCAATCCAAGTTCTTCCTGAAGCGCGCCATTTTTTTGTCCTTCTCTATCGCTGACGGCAGACCCTTTGCAATATCGGCGGCATGGGCCGCGATCTTTGAAGCAATAACGCCCTCTCTAACATCTTCGATATTAGGCAGCCTTATATGTTCGGCAGGCGTCACATAACATAGAAAGTCCGCGCCTGCCGCGCCTGCTATAGCCCCGCCAATGGCTGTGGCAATGTGGTCGTATCCCATAGCTATATCGGTCACAAGGGGGCCGAGCACATAAAAGGGCGCGCCTTTGCATATCTCTTTTTGGAGTTTTATATTAAGCTCCACCTGATTAAGAGGCACATGCCCGGGCCCCTCGATAATCGTCTGAACACCGGCATCAAGCGCCCTGTCCCTCAGCTCTCCGAGCGTAAGCAGTTCCTCAAGCTGGCTTCTGTCAGTGGCATCGGCAAGACAGCCGGGCCTGAAGCCGTCGCCTAAGCTCAACGTAAGATCGTATTTCTTTGCCATATCGAGAAGCCTGTCATACTGTTCGAAAAGCGGATTTTCTTTGTCGTTATAGATTATCCACTCAAGGAGGAATGCCCCTCCCCTGCTCACCACATCCAAGATCCGTCTGTCTTCCCTAAGCCTTTCTATCGCCCTTCTCGTCACACCGCAATGTACAGTAACAAAATCAACACCGTCCTTAGCATGTCCCTCGATCACATCAAAAAGGTCATCGGCCGTCATCTTGGCGATATGTTTATGCTTTTCGGCAGCGCCGACAACAGCCTCGTAAATCGGGACGGTGCCCACAGAAACCGGAGATTTTTTGATAAGCGCCTGTCTGAGCTCTTTTATAGCTCCGCCGGTTGATAGGTCCATAACAGCGTCGGCCCCGTACTTTACGAGGACCTCCAGTTTTTTCATTTCATCTTCGTATGAAATTTTGTCCTTTGATGTCCCGATATTCGCATTTATCTTGGTCCTCATTCCCCTGCCGATACCGAGCGGAACAATGTCATGCAGATTATTCCGCGAAATAACAGACACGCCTTCGGCAATATCTGCGGCCAGTTTCTCAGGCGATATTCCCTCGGCGACTGCGACAGCCTTCATCTCGTCCGTAATTATGCCCTTCCTTGCCTGTTCTATCCTTGTCATCACGCAGCTCCTATTGTTTCGATATATTTTTTTGCGGCAACTCCTGCATCGGCTTCGCCCAATATGCCGCTTATCAAAGCAATGCCTGAGGCCCCGGCATTAATAACTTCAGCAATCTTGTCCTGCTTAATTCCACCAATCCCGAAGACCGGAATCGAAAGAGTTCCTGCAGCGGATTCAAAAAGCCGAATCCCTAAAGGCTTTCCATATTTCAGCTTAGACGGCGTTGGATAAATAGGGCCCAACGTAATAAAATCAGCCCCGTGTTTCTGCGCGTCGAGGGCTTCATCTGCAGAATGAGTAGAAACTCCGATCATCATTTTTCCCCCAACGGCTTTTCTGGCCGCGCTGACAGGTATCCCGGAACTGCCTAAATGAACGCCATCCGCATCGACACTAACGGCAACATCAAGCCTTTCGTTAACAAACAGTCTTGCTCCGTACCTTACCGTCATTTCTCTCATCCTGTAAGCCATATAAAGAAGTTCCCTTACCGGCAGGTCCTTTTCTCTCAACTGAACAGCCTTGATTCCGGCTTTCAAAGCGTTTTCTACAGCACCAAAAAAGAATTCTTCATCAATAAAAAGTTTTCTGTCCGTAATCAGATATATCTTAAAACCAACTATATTGTTACTCATTCATATAATCAGATAAGGATAGGTTTCTAGTGTAAATAACGCAGCAAAGAGTCCATCAATTCTTACAGCATGCCGTCGAACGGGCTGCTCGCTGTCGCGTAAAGCTTCTTGCCCATTCTGCCTGCCTTGAATGAAAGCCTTCCTGCGATGACCGCATGCTTCATCGCCTCTGCCATCGCTATAGGGTCTTTTGCGTCGGCAATCGCAGTATTTATGAGCACTGCATCACAGCCGAGTTCCATGGCTATCGTGGCATCGGACGCGGTGCCTACACCTGCATCCACAAGCACCGGGACCTTAGCGGCCTCAAGAATGATTTTTATATTGTACGGATTCCTGATACCCAAGCCTGAACCTATCGGAGCGCCCAAAGGCATAACAGCCGCGGCCCCTGCATTTTCGAGCCGCTTAGCCATAATAGGGTCGTCGTTTGTGTACGGAAAAACGATAAAGCCCTCTTTTGCAAGCTCTTCGGTCGCCTTAAGCAGACCGATGGTGTCCGGAAACAATGTCTTCTCATCGCCTATGACTTCCAGCTTTATCATGTCCGATACCCCGGCCTCTCTCGCCAATCTGGAATACCTTAGAGCATCTTCGACATTGTAGCATCCTGCGGTGTTGGGAAGTATCTTGTATTTTTTAGGATCGATGTAATCGAGAAGATTGGCCGTTTTCCGGTCTGTGATATTGACTCTTCTAACGGCGACCGTAACCACATCCGCGCCTGAGGCCTCTACCGCCCTAGCTGTTTCATCAAAATCCCTGTACTTTCCGGTGCCGACCCAAAGCCTCGATTTAAACTCGATACCGCCCACTATCAATTTATCTTCCATCACCACCTCCGACAAAATTAACAACTTCTATGACATCGCCTTCATTTATAGGATAATCGGCCGTATCCGCCCTCTTTATCACTTTAAGGTTGACCTCCACTGCCACCCTCCCGGAACGCACCTTCATTTCCTCCAGCAATCCTGAAAGGGTCTGCTGCGAAGTCTCGTAATCTTCGCCGTTTACTCTTATTTTCATAACACACCTCAAAAACAAAATCCCCTATCCCATACGGAATAGAGGATGTATTGATTTCACCAACCCATTTCCTACGACGGGATTATCCGCATCAGGTACAAGGGGTCTCTTCCTTACCGGAAAACTCTCAGGCCTACGCCTCCCCCATGGAGTTTTAAATATAAAAGAGCCGTTTAACCTTTGTCAATCCGCACAACAACCGGATCTCCGCGCCGTATACCGTACATATCGGCGGCGCTCTTCGACTTTACGAACAGCTCAAGATTGCCCGAGCTGTTAAATAAAAACGACAACCTGTCCTCCGCCGACATCGCATAGCATTCGGCCTTTTCAGCGCACACGTTATTTACTGTAACCGTCCCCCTGCCTTCAAACCCGACCAGACACTCAGGGGTCATATTCGTTATGACATTGCCGAAACGGTCGATAAAGATCACCCTGCCCGAAATCGTGTCCCCTGATACTTCAGGTTTAGGGGCTTCGAACAAAACCAGATCGCTAATCTCTTTGCCGAACTCCTCGCAAGGCAACCCCTTGGAAAAACAGGCCGCTACAGGCGCAAAAACATCCCTCCCCTGAAAAGTCGGGCTTTTAAGATCAAAAACAAATTTTTCGTTGGTGATATGAAAAGCACGGAAATCATCAGATTTCGATAAAACCAGAGAAAAAATTCCATTATCTGGTCCGACAAAAAAATGATCACCGGCCTTCACTAAAATGCCCCTTCTGCAGGAGCCAACGCCCGGATCGACAACCGCGATATGTATGGTGCCTTTAGGGAAATATCTTACTGCGGAGGCCAGCACAAAAGCGCCTTCATCTATGGCATGAGGCCTGACTTCATGAGTGACATCAACAATAACGGCCTGAGGATTTATGGAAAGTATGACCCCTTTCATCTCGGCAACGAAAGAGTCTTTGGTGCCAAAATCGGTGGTCAGGGTAATTATTCTAGGCGCGGACCGTTCCGATGATTTCATTTATGTCGGAAACACCTTCGGTTTCAAGAAACAACTTCAGACCCTCAACTACATCGCAAGCGGCCGAAGGAGTTATAAAATTGGCTGTGCCTACAGCTACTGCCTTCGCGCCTGCTATCAGAAACTGTAAAGCGTCTTCGGCGTTCATGATCCCGCCCATTCCGACAACAGGAATCTTTACGGCCCTGCAAACTTCCCAGACCATCCTTACGGCAACAGGTCTTATCGCGGGCCCCGAAAGACCGCCTGTCTTGTTCGCAAGGACAGGCGCCCGTTTTCTTACATCTATGACCATTCCCGTTATGGTGTTTATTGCCGAGACCGCATCAGCCCCGGCGCTCTCGGCAATCTTGGCCATCTGTCCGATGTCCTTAACATTCGGCGAAAGCTTTACTATCAAAGGAAGGCCCGTGGCCTTTCGTGCGGCGGTGATGACTTTGTCCATAGTCATCGGGTCGGTGCCGAAAACTATCCACCCCTCCTGTTTATTGGGACATGAAATATTCATCTCCAGGGCATGCACACCTTCGGCATCGCTTAACATTCTTGCGCATTCGACATATTCCTCGATGCTGTCTCCGAAAAAGTTTGCGATGACCTTCGTATCAAACCTTCTGAGAAAGGGCAGCTTCTCGTCTATAAACGTCTTCACCCCTATATTCTGCAGACCGATGGCATTGAGCATTCCGGAAGGCGTCTCGACTATGCGCGGCGTAGGATTGCCTGTTCTTGGCCCGACAGACAAGCCTTTGACGACAACTGCGCCTAGGGCATTCAGGTCGAAATAGTCCGAATATTCCTCTCCGTAACCGAAGGTGCCTGAAGCGGTCATTACAGGATTTTTAAGCTTCAAACCGGCTATATCCACCGCAAGATTCGGGGCCTTCACCACAGCACCTCATCGGCATCGAAAACAGGGCCTTCTTTGCAGACACGCTTATACCCATAATCGCCGACAGAAGATTTTGCCTTTACAACACATCCCAGACAGGCGCCGATACCGCACGCCATATGCTCTTCAAGCGATACATAACATTTAAGATTGTTCTGCTTTGCAATTGCCGCAACCTTCCTCAGCATCGGGTGCGGGCCGCAGGCATAAACCGGCATTGACTTGCCTTCGTTCTTTATGAATTCCGACAGCTTGTCCGTAACAAGACCCTGCTCTCCCGCGGATCCGTCATCGGTAGTAAAAAAAGCCTTTGCAGAAAGTTTTTCGGCCTCTTCGCGATATAAAAGCTCAGCTGCATTTCTTGCGCCGTAAAACAAGACCGAATTGCCGCGGTTCCTTTCGAGCAGAGAATAAAGAGAAGCGATGCCTACCCCTCCTGTAACAGCCATAAACCGGCCGTCAGGTTCAGGATAAGCCTTGCCGAGAGGCCCAACGACATTTATCAAATCTCCCTTATTAAATCCCGCAATGCTCGTTGTGCCCCTGCCCCTGATCCTGTAAAGAAACTGAAGTGATCCTTCATTAAACCTGAATACACTGAACGGTCTTTTGAGAAGCGGGTCGGTAGAACGGCCTGATTCGAGCATATAGAATTGGCCGGGCAAGGGGACTAATGCTTCGGAAACCGGAGACAGGGTTATAAGCTTGAATGCTTCTGCTGCAAAATTATTGTCTACGACCTTTGCTTTAAAATGTCTATGCAAAGGTTATCTCTGTTATCTCGTATTCAAAAGTTCTGGCCGGGGCCTTGACAACCGCCGTGTCGCCCACTTCCTTGCCTATCAATGCCTTACCGACAGGAGAACTTATCGAGATTTTACCGCTCTTTACATCGGCCTCGTCAGGTCCGACAAGTATAAAAACGAACTCTTCGTCAGCGCCGGTATCATACACTGTGACCTTAGCGCCGAACGCGACCTTGGATTGGTTGATCTTAGAAGTGTCTATGACATCCGCCATAGAAATTTTGGACTGCAGTTCCTCTATCCGACCTGCTATAAAAGACTGCCTTTCGCGGGCCGCATGGTATTCGGCATTTTCGGAAAGGTCGCCGTGCGCCCTCGCCTCCGCTATGTCCTGAATGTTCTTGGGACGCTCCACCTTGATAAGCCTGTCAAGCTCGTCTTTCAGCTTCTTGAAACCTTCCGGAGTCATCGGTACGCGGACCATCGCCTGTATTCCCTTCCTTAAAAATCAGTTAATGCATTTAAAAAATACATTACCACTTTCGACATATTTTTTCAAAGGCCGTAACAAAGATCCGGAACCGGGTTCTATGTCTTAGACTGGCGTCTATGCTTAACAAACTCGATTATGCCCGGAAGAACCGATAGAAATATTATCACCATTATGGCAACGGTAAAATTCTTTTTTATAAAAGGAATATTGCCGAAAAAGTATCCGCCGCCCACAAAAAAAACTATCCAGAAGACCCCTCCCGCCACATTGTATAGTATGAACCTCCTGTACGACATCCGGCCGATACCGGCCACAAAAGGCGCGAACGTCCTGATTATAGGCATAAAGCGGGCTATAATTATGGTCTTGCCGCCGTGTTTTTCGTAGAACCTGTGTGTCCGCTCAAGATGTTCCTTTCTGAAAAACCGCGAGTCCTCGTAATGAAAAACCTTAGGCCCCAGATAAAATCCGATCCAGTAATTGAGCGTATCTCCGGCTATAGCCGCTATTATCAGCAAAATCGAAAGCAAAACAGGATCGAGAGAACCGAGGGCCGCAAAGGTCCCCGCAGCAAAAAGCAGCGAGTCCCCCGGGAGCAGCGGCGCAACAACAAGCCCCGTCTCGCAGAATATGATCAGAAAAAGTATCGCATAGGTCCAGACGCCATAGCTTCTTATGATCATGTCGAGATGCTTGTCGAGATGCAGCAGTATATCTATAAAAGCTTTGATTAAATCCATAATCGGTTTTTATCATACCACAACCCCGCATTTTAAAATCTTGACATAAAAGGAGTCTCTGCTTAAAATTGATGTGACTGCTATGCCCTTTTTCTTAAACATAAGCTCACAACAGTTAAAGGGAGTGCGTATTATTAACAGTCTCCTTATAGCCTGCACATTTATTTTGTCATGTCCGAAGTTTTTTATCGGGCATCCGGTAAAAGATACAAAGACTTCTCGATCCCGCTCAATCCGCTGCGGGAATGACGGAAGTCGTCATTATTATGAGACCGTTAATAACTATGAGGGAGGCGTGATATGAGTGGACAAAAAGGGAAAGTGCTTGTTGCAGATGATAATGATTCTATAAGAGAAATGCTGTCTATGCTGCTAGAAATGGACGGATACGAAGTCCATACGGCAGAGAACGGCGCGGTAGCGCTCAATAAATTCAATTCTGTCGGCAATATCGACCTTATTGTATCGGACATGAATATGCCTGAACTCAACGGTCTCGAATTGATCAGTGAAGTCCGGAAACTGGACGATAAGGTCCCATTTATATTCCTCACAGGCGAGGGTGATGTCTATCTCGCTTCCGAGGCAATCTCAAGAGGGGCGGAGGATTATATAAAGAAGAATGAGAACATACATGAGATTTTTCTGCCCATGGTCGCAAAAATTCTCGATCAATACAGGTCTAAAAAAGCATAACCCTGATACATAAGAACGAGGGGGTACTTATGAAATCAAAACCGTCTTTTGCGTTGTTTTTTGCAGTATTGATACTGTCCGTTTGCATTGTCCCTATATGGGCGTCAGCTGTTGATGAACCTACTATAGAGTTAAGAATAGTACAGGGCGACACCCTCGAGAACATCACTAAAAAATATGTAGAAAACTGGAAGAGCTGGCTCGAAGTCGCTAATTTTAACAAGCTCAAGAACCCGCATCTCATTTATCCCAATATGACGCTGAAAATACCTGTCAGACTGCTGCGCGGCGTACCTATGGACGGGACAGCGACTTTTGTCAGCGGCGAACCTAATATCCGAAAAAGCGACAAGAGAGCATCGGAAAAGCTTCGCAAAGGCGATGTGGTAAAGCAGGGAAGCACCATAGAGACTAACGGACAGAGCTCGGTTGAAATTACATTTACGGACAAAAATTCCATATTTCTGAGACCGAACACAATACTTACTATTCAATCCTCTCAAACAAAGGCTGATAAATACAGGGTGCACAATTTTTACCTTGCAGCCGGACAGGTGATCAACAAGGTCAAGGCCGCAACAGGGACCGAATCGCGTGATGTAATCCGGACATCTTCTGCGGTTGCTGCGGCAAGAGGCACTGAGTTCAGGGTTTCCTCAGATGCAAAAGCAGTTACGCGAATGGAAGTTTTAGAGAGCAAAATAGAGGTAGAGGCCATGAACAAAAGCATATCTCTGGAGCAGGGATTCGGCACCCAAGTAAAAAAAGGCGCTCCTCCAGAGCCACCGAGAAAGCTCTTGCCATCGCCTGTGCCGTCCGGGCTTAAGGAATATTACAACGAATTCCCTATAAACATTGCTTTTGAAAGCGTTAAAGAGGCGGCAGCCCTGAGAGTAGCACTTGCCAGAGACCCGGAAGGCAAAGACGTTGTTGCGGAAAAAGTTATCAGGACAGGGGAGCCGTTTGTGGTGGACAATGCGTCTGACGGCGGATACATGATTGTTGGACAGAGCGTAGACCGTTCAGGCATTGAAGGCCCGCCATCAAAGGCCTATCCTGTCAAAGTGCGCACAACACCCTACCCTCCTTCTATCGAGGTCAAACCGGATGACAGGGAAGTGATCGGCAAGGTGGCCCAGTTTAAGTGGCTAATGGTAAATGATGCGGTCAAATACCACATACAGATCGCCAAGAGCAAAGACTTCGTTTCCCTTGTGGAGGACAATTCCGCTATAAAAGACCCCATTTACAAGACCGGCGCGCTTGAGTACGGAGACTACCTGTTCCGCGTAGCCTCTATCGCAAAAGACGGGTACCAAGGGGGTTGGTCCCGCGTCATACAATTCAAGCTTATTCCCCCGCCACCTGCGCCGGAAATGGAACCGCCAAAAACATCTGAAAAAAACATCACAATAGCATGGAGGTCGATCGGACCGGATTATAAATACCATTTTCAAATGTCCCAAAACAGCGATTTCAAGGAAATACTGAAAGACGAAGTTCTTAGCAGACCTGAAATCTCTTTTCCTACACCGGATGACTCAGGCACCTACTACATCCGCACCAGCAGCATTGACTACAAAGGAATAGAAGGTCCTTTCGGCTCTGTGCAAACCTTTGAAATTCCACGAGCCCGCTTCTTCTGGATAAGCATTTTTGCAATGGTCCTTCTTGTGTTAAGCGTTATATATCTGCTCAATAATGCAGGCTGATGGAAGCCAAGACTGTGAAGATTCCAAAGACATCTCTTGTTTTAGTCGCCTTATGTCTTGCGGGGCTCTTCTTTATTGAGTTCCTCGGATTCTTCGAAGGAATAAATAACTATTTCTACGATTTTTTCTTTCGTCTAAGGGGACAGGAATCCGCAGACTCAAGGATCATCATTGCAGGCATCGATGAAAAGACCCTGAACAAACTGGGCAGTTGGCCTATACCCCGGAACCACTATGCAACGCTTCTTGAACGCGTCTCAGGAGCAAAAGTCGTCTCTTTCGATATTGTGATGTCGGAACCTTCTCCTCACGACAAACGTCTTGCAGCAGCAGCAAATAAAATGAAAAATGTCATATTCCCTGTCTATATCGATTCCGAGCTGACGATGCACTACCCTGTGCCGCCCCTGCCTTCTTCACTGGTAGGGCATGTTCATGTAGAGCCTGATTCTGACGGTATTGTCAGGACCATCTACCACACACTCTATTTTGAAGGAAAAGCTATTCCATCATTCTCCTCTCTTGCCTATGAGCTGTGCACAGGAAACTCCCCACAGCGCATACATCCCGCAGCAGGCATAGATGAAGGCAAGGGCATAAAACAGGCCGACCTAATGCGCATCAACTATATCGGAGGCTCCGGGACCTTCGAGCATATCTCGTTTTCGGATATAGTCGAAGGCTTATATCCACCCTCTTACTTCGCGGACAAAATCGTCCTTGTGGGCATAACCGGAGCAGGAATAGGAGACAAAGCGCTGACCCCATTCTCCCAGTCAAGGCGTGCAGCATCAGGGATCGAGGTTCATGCAAACAGCCTGCAGACGCTCCTGTCCAACAACCCCATAGTCGAAGTACCGGTGCATATCCGACGCTTAATACTGATATTATTTTCTATTTTGCTCTTCATGTTTTTTTTAAATCTTTCGGAGCGCGGAATCGTTTTGGCGATGACTTCCGTTATGCTCCTTACGACCTTGGCCGATTATCTGCTTTTCGCATATGCACGGTTATGGCTTCCGGCGGCAATATTCTATGCTGCTGCGATTTTGTTGATGCTCCTTGCTTACCTGTCTAAATTCGATGAGGCGCTGCGCCTTCTGGACAGGACATATGCAGCAATGCTTCCCCGCCTCCGGTGGAAAGACCCCTTCATATCCGAACAGAAGGTATCAGGCCTTCTCGGGCTTCTTAATACCGAAGGGGTGCGCGCAAAAATACAGTTGCTCAACAGTTTTGCCAATCAACTGAGTTTTGAAAAAGATCTCTCCGACAGGGCTCTGTTAAGCGATGTGCATGGCGTTTTCCTGTTCGGACCCGACGGCAACAAACTGCTTGCCAACGAACATATAATGCGCATCTTTTCCGAAAATTCGCTTGCGAGCGACTCGCTGCAAACTGTTATCGCCGGCCTGACCCCGTTTATGAGCGATAATGCAAACTTCGCGGAAGCGGTCATGGATAAACGCTTTGGCAAGGAAGGTGCAGAAAGAGTAACCGTATCCTTCCTAGGACCGCCTACCGGACATTTCAATCTGGATGCTTCTCCGCTTCTATTGAACAATGAGAACTATATTCTGTTCCTTTTCTCGGATGTCACAATAATTGTTGAAGCAAGAAAAGTAATTGAAGAGAAGAACAAAGAACTAAAAGAACTGAACCAGTTGAAAAACAAGTTTTTGGGCATCGCAGCCCATGATCTCAGAAATCCTCTCTCATCCATAAAGGGGTTCAGCGATATGCTCCTGAGCGGAATGCCGGGGCCGTTGACAGACAGACAGAAACATATTTCAACAACGATCAGCAATGCCAGCAAGGGGATGCTTACCCTGTTGAACGACCTTCTCGATATATCCGCCATTGAGAGCGGCAAGATAGATCTAAAGCTGAAGTCCGGTTCTGTAAAAAAACTGCTGGAAGACAGACTGACAATAAACCGTATGGTGGCGGAGAAGAAAGATATCAGGCTGCATGAAACACTTGAAGACCTGCCGGATACGATATTCGACTATGACCGCATGGTGCAGGTGGTGGACAACCTGATAAGCAATGCCGTGAAGTTCTCACCTCCCGGTTCTAACGTTTACATTTCACTAAAAAGGGAAGACGGCATGGCCATGGTGAGCGTAAAAGATGAAGGGCCGGGTCTGTCTGAGGAAGACAAAGGCAAGCTGTTCGGTGAATTCCAAAAGCTGAGCGCACGACCGACAGGAGGGGAAAAGAGTACTGGCCTCGGATTGTCGATCGTGAAAAAAATAATCGAAGCTCATAAAGGCACGATATATGTCGAAAGCGCTCCGGGTTCCGGAGCTGCCTTTATTTTTAAAATCCCGCTCAGCGAGTTTCAGTTGCCGTAATCTTGCGAGAACATATTAAGCGCAAAACTCGTTTCGCATGGATTAGACGCAAGCAAGAACCGTACTGCATTCGTTTCCTTGTAAAGATGTAATGTTTGGGATAGAATAAATACATTCAGTCGGCAGTTTGGGAGGTGCGCTTGATCGACGAAGAAAACAAACTGAAAAGGATCATAAACATCGGGATCGAACTTGCAGGGGTCAAGGACATAGATGTCCTGCTCGAAAGGGTGCTGTCCGAAGCGCGTGAGTTTGCAAACGCAGACGCAGGCTCTATCTACATCAAGGACGAGGACAGGCTGAAATTCAGTTACACACAGAACGACACACTCCAAAGCAAACTGGCCAAGGGCAAAAAACTCATTTACTCCACATTCACGATACCGATAAACAACAACTCTATTTCGGGCCATGTGGCCCACACCGGAGAACTGCTCAACCTGCCGGATGTATACACGCTGGGCGATGTTTACCCGTTTTCATTTAACCGCAGTTTCGACGAACTGACCGGATACAGAACAAAATCGATGCTGACCATACCGCTCAAAACCAACAGGGGCGAGATTGCAGGTGTGCTTCAGTTGATCAACTGCAAGGACGCTTCAGGCAACGTCATACATTTCCGCAAAGACGAAGAACCTATGATGGTCCATTTTGCAAACTTGGCCGCTATGGCCATCGAGAGGGCGCGCATGACCCGCTCGATGATCCTCAGAATGGCAAAAATGGCTGAACTTAGAGACCCGAAAGAGACCGGCGCCCATGTGAACAGGGTCGCCTCCTACTCTCTGGAGATATACGAAAAATGGGCCATCGATAAGGGGACTCGGCAGGAAGAGATTGCTCAGGGAAAGGACATACTCAGAATGGCTGCCATGCTGCATGACGTAGGTAAAGTGGGCATCCCCGACGCGATCCTGAAAAAACCGGCCCGCTTAGACCCGGACGAGTACGAAATAATGAAAAATCATACCATTCTAGGGGCCAGAATGTTCTCGGACATCTATTCCGAATTCGACGAGTCCTCTTCCATAGTGGCGCTGAACCATCATGAACGTTGGGACGGCAAAGGGTATCCGGGACATATCAACCCGTTTACAGGTTCGACGGTCCCCGGATACGAAACCGAATCGGGCAAGCCCCGCGGAAAAAAAGAAGAAGAGATCCCTGTGTTCGGCAGGATCGTAGCGGTTGCGGACGTTTATGACGCGCTGAGTTCCAAGCGTGTTTACAAAGAAAAATGGGACGAATCCGAAGTCTTGGAAACATTGACCAAAGAGCGTGGAAAACAGTTCGACGCAGAGATGATCGACGCGTTTTTGTCGGTCCTCGACATTATCAAAAACATATCCGAAAGGTATCCCGACCACTAAAAATGAAACTCAACAATTACCACTCGGACAATGAAAATCTGAACAAGCTTCTCGACGGCATAACGGCTGAAATAGACGATTATGCAAAAACCCACGGTCTGGAAGCGTCGCCTGCCGGCAATCCCCTCACCGACACCCTGAACTCGATAATCGGCAAGGTAAAAGATTACGCAGACAAACAGATAACCCACATAACGAAGCTGAACGAAATCGGCATAGCCCTTTCTGCGGAACAAAACCTGCAGAGGCTTTTAGAAAGAATAGTCGATGAAGCGCGCGCCTTTTCGACTGCAGACGCGGGAACGCTTTATATACTTAACGAAGAGCGGCAATGCCTCGAATTTGCGATTGTCCAGAACGATACCATGAAAACACGGATGGGAGGCACCGCAGGTCCTATAACATGGCCGCCCGTTCCGCTGACGAAAGACGGCCAGCCTAACTGCTCGAATGTTTCGTCTTACACTGCGGTCACCGGAGAGATAGTCAATATACCTGACGTTTATGAGGCCGAAGGCTTTGATTTCACAGGCACAAAAAAATTCGACGCAGGCACAGGGTACCGCTCGAAATCAATGCTCGTGGTCCCGATGAGAAACAAAGAAAACGAGATTATCGGCGTGCTTCAGTTGATAAACGCCATAGACGCACAAACAAAAGAAAGCGTAGCGTTTCTGCGCGAGAACGTAGCGCTCATTGCTTCGCTCGCCTCGCAGGCCGCTGTCGCCATAACAAACGTCCGGCTTTACCGCGAACTGGAACACCTGTTGGACTCATTCATAAGGGCCATAGCTATGGCCATCGACGAAAAGTCTCCATACACCGCAGGACACATACGAAGGGTTCAGGAGCTTACCATGATCATAGCTAAAAAGATGACTGATCAAGCAGAGGGCGTGTTCAAGGATTTCAAGCTAAATGAAGATGAACTTAAAGAATTAAGCACAGCAGCGTGGCTGCATGATATAGGGAAAGTGACGACCCCCGAACATGTTGTGGACAAAGCAACTAAGCTCGAAAAGATATCGGACAGGGCGGAGCTTGTATCCATGCGCTATGAGGCCATGAAAAGGGATACGCTGATAGAATATTACAAAAAGCTGGTCTCTGAGGAATGCGAATTAAACGAAGACAAAGCTGCCGAAATAAAGAAACAGTTCGACGAACGATATAACGAACTCGAAGCGGAAAGAAAATTCGTATTGGCATGCAATCAGCCGGCCGAGTTCATGGACGATGCTAAAGTTGCAAAACTGAAAAGCATATCAGAAAAAAACTGGAATGACGGAGTAGGTTCCAGGCCTTTCCTCTCGGAAGACGAATTGTACAATCTTTCTATACGCAAAGGTACCCTGACTAAAGAGGAAAGAACGATCATAGAAAATCACGCCCTCGTAACTTCAAAAATATTGAAGAGCCTGCCATTCCCTAAAAAATTGATGCGTGTGCCCGAATACGCTGCCCAGCATCATGAAAAGCTTGACGGCACAGGATACCCATTCGGCAAAAAGGCGGAAGAGCTTGCGTACCAGTCCAGAATAATAGCGATAGCCGATATCTTCGAGGCCCTCACTGCCAGCGACAGGCCTTACAAAAAACCGATGCCCATATCTCAGGCATTAAAAATTCTGGGTTTTATGAAAAAAGACGGACACATCGATCCGGACATTCTCGATTTCTTCATCAATGAGAAGATCTACAGGGAATACGCGGACAAAGAGATCAAGCCGTCGCAGATAGACTGCTGAATGGTCAGCTCAAAGCTGAGCCTCAAAGTCATACTTACCTGCTCCCTCATTCTCACCACAGCGCTCAGCATCTCGTTTACGCACATACAGATGCACCAGCAGGAAATAATAGCAGGGCAACTCGAGAATGAGGCCAGAGTTTTATTCAAACAGATAGTGATCACCAGACAATGGATAGCAGACCACGGAGGCATATATGTAGAGAAACTGCCTTGGACCAAGCCGTCTCAGTACATTAAAAATCCGGAAATTGCGGACGTGAGCGGCAAACGATACATAAAGAAAACACCCGCAATGGTCACAAAAGACCTTGCCCTATACACAAAAGACAGGGAACTTTTCTGGTTCCATATTACAAGCCTTAAACTGATCAATCCCGAAAACGCGCCGGACGCCTTTGAAAAAGATGCGCTTGTGCGGTTCGAAAAAGAGAACATAAAAGAACTCAATACCGTAGAGATCATCGAAGGTTCGAGCTATTTCCGTTACATCTCCCCCCTTTATGTTAAAGAATCCTGCCTGACATGTCACGGGACACAAGGGTATAAAGTAGGAGATGTAAGGGGCGCGATCAGCATAACTCTGCCTATGAGCAAAACCGTAGCAATGATAAACGACAACAAAAAATATATGTTCTTTGCAGGCGTGATAACGGTCTTGTCCACTATGACCGCACTGTATCTGATGCTGAAAAAAGTCGTACTTTCACCCCTCGGCAACCTCAAAGAATCCATAAGCGAGTTCTCAAAAGGCCGCTACAATGTCAACAACAATCTTAAAACAGGCGACGAGTTCGAGGACATATGCCGGGCCTTCGGCGAGATGACCACAAAGATCAACGAATACCACCGTACGCTCAACGAAAGGATAAACTCCGCGACCTACGACCTGACCCGGATGAACAAAAGGCTCAACAAGGCAAACAACCTTCTGCAGGAGGCCAACGACAAAAAATCAGATTTCATTGCCCGGGCCTCGCATGAGCTCAGGACCCCGCTAACATCCATAAAAGGGGCCATGGACTACATCTCGGCAAAACTTACTATATTCGTCGATGAAAGTCCCGACAAAAAATCCATCGAAGACCTGTGCGTGTTTTTCGATGTCATAAAGAAAAATGCCGAGAGACTCATAAGGATGGTCAACGGAATGCTGGACTTGGAACGCATAGAACTGGGCGCCTACGACTGGAGGTTCGTGCCGGTGAACCTTTCACATCTGATAGCCGAAACACTCACTTACCTTCAGGTCAATGCGGATGAAAAGGGCATTTTCTTCAGCGCCCTCATCCCCGAAAGGCTGCCGACAATTGCGGATGAGGACAGGATCAAGCAGGTATTGATCAACCTGATATCGAACGCCATCAAATTCAGCCCCGAAGGTTCGGAGATAACCCTGAAAGCTTATATCGAAGACGGTCATATAGTTACCGAGGTGTGCGACGAAGGGATAGGAATCAAGCCGTCGTCAAAAACACGGATATTCGAAAAATTCTACAAAGAGGGCAACAAAGAAGGCGCAGGTCTGGGGCTTTCGATCTGCAAAAGCATAATCGATGCGCACAACGGTATAATAGATGTGAAAATCAACACCGAAAAGATAAGCGGCAGTTGTTTTTATTTCAAAATTCCTGAACAAGGCAGCGCCGAATACAAACAGCGCAGCTTTACTTCCGCAGCCGACAAGGAGGGAATGTGAGCTCAATCAAGAACGTATTAATTATCGACGACGACCTCGACATACTCAAGGTGCTGAAGGCCAATCTGGAAATGCACAGATATTCCGTGACTACGGCAAACTCGTGGAAAGAAGGCAAGAAGGCGCTGAGCGGGCAAAAACCGGACCTTATCATACTCGACGTAATGCTGCCGGACGGCAACGGCGTAGAGATATGCAGGGTGGTAAGGGAACAATACCCCACCCTGCCTGTGATCATGCTTACTGCGAAAGATAAAATATCGGACAAGGTCATAGGACTTGAAAGCGGGGCCGACGATTATATGGTCAAACCCTTTGAGACCCTCGAACTCATAGCCAGAATCAAGGCATGCCTACGACGCACCAAGACCACCGAAAACATGGAGCAGATAACCATACGCGATATGAGCATAGACTTCAAAAAAAGAACGGTAACGGTCAAAAACAGGGAAATCATACTCACTCCTAAAGAGTTCTCCATGCTCTCTTACTTTGTGAACAACAGGGGCACTGTGATCACCCGGGAGGCCATAAGAAAAGAGCTCTGGAAAAACAGCAGCCTTTATTCATGGAGCCGCGTCATCGATGTGCATATCCAGCACCTGAGGCAGAAAATAGAGACCAACCCCTCGGAGCCTGAATACATATCAACCGTATCCGGCATTGGCTACAGGTTTGTAGAATAGCCTGAAGGCCGCTTGTGTCGCTCCATACGAAAGCCTATGTGTTCTCTCATGTCATTTCACCCCATAAAAAGAGGGCAAATCAAAGATAACGCCTTCACCTTTTCTGAATAACTACTTTTCCGTTAGTCATACTTGCAAGTTCATCATAAAAGTTTTTTACATTCTGGTACTCTTCCGGGGGCATCTTGCTCCGCTTAATTGCCGATGTTTCTTGCGCCATGACCTCGTTGCCCTTTATTGAATACTCGCGAGAATAGCTCGAAAAGGGGGTCTCCAGAGATATCTTCTTGGGCAGTTCACGCACCTCATAATCCGAAGGGAAGGTATATGTATAGGTGCTCTTTGATACATCACCCGAAAAAAAGACAAACGGGTGTTTTCTCTTAGATGCCGAAAAGATCGTGCCCCTTTGTATCTGCGGCAGTCCGAAAATCATCATTCTATCCATATATTGGACCCAATTTTTATGCTCGAACTTGGCTTTAAAAATAATCTTGTCACTTGACTTATCGATATTCTCCCAATTGCGCGCCTGAATTTTTCCGCCAGCAATAAGTGCGGTTTCCATGGCCTCAAAAAATTTCCCCTTAGTTTCGGCAGAGATTTTTTTGAAGCGCTCGCGCATACTGATAGATGCGTCTTTCGAAAATACAAGGTTCATATCTATAAAAGCCGTCCCATCGTTGCGGATAATTGTACGCTGGTCCATGGCTGTAGTCAGTTCATCCGTTTTGGATGAAGGAAGTTCAGCAAAAAAACCGCCCTGTTCGTTGACCACAAACACCTTGTTCTCTGAAAGATATGCAGGGACTTCGTTAAGACCGTAGCCTTTCAACAATACATCAGTGAAGTATTGTTTGCCTTGAATCTCTATAAATAAAAAAACATGATCGAAATAAAACGGCATTGGCGAAAGTCTTTCGCGCTCAAGCTCGACATTGCCTGATGAAATAACAGGCCATGCCTTTACCCCTATCTCAGACAGCATTGTCATGGCAAGCAGGGTAAGGTCCTTGCAATCTCCGTACTTATTCGAGAATATTTCTTTTGCAGGATGAGGCTCATAGTTATGCAGGTCTATATTCATCGAGACATAACGGAAGTCGGACCGCAAATATTCTATAATGGCTTGGACCTTTTCTAAAACCGTATCTTTACCGCCGGCAAGTTCCTTTACCTTGTCTTTAATCTCGGGCGACACCTTCAGATGTTTCATATACAATGACCACATCCAGTCCGAAAGCTGTTTCCAGTCGGTGAGAGTGGAAATCCAGACAATCTGGTGAACATCTTCCTCGCGAGGCATGAACTCTTCTTCATCCACTTTGTCGCTGTTTCTGGCTTCCCAAGTATAAACAGCGTCTTCTCCTACAATCTCTACCTTAGGGTCTATTGCCGTGTTTTGTTTCTTGAAGAAGAGTTTCAATTCTTTAGGGGCTATAATTTTGTATTTCATTTCCTTGGTCGGATAGCTATTCGTAAAATGGAAGTGGTCATAATAGTGGTTTTCAATCACAGGTTTTTTTATGACCTTCGTTGATTTCCATTCAACAATGCTTCCCTCTACAACATTAGCCATTGTTATGACTTTTTTCCGGCCGTCAGAATATATCGCAAAACCTTCTGCGGAATTAAGGTCCTGTATCTTCTCGTAGCCGAGTTTTTTGCCTTCAGCGGTTATCGTATATGCCTCAACATTGCTTATCTCTTCACGACTTTTATCGTAGTTTATAGATATCTCGCCCAAGGATTTTCCGGCTTCATTCTGGACTTTGGCCCTCTTGTGAAATGTTTCCGTTACGCTGTAGTCTTTGTTTATCTTTATCACATAATCCTTCAGCAGCATCACATAAGGTTCGCTCTTATGTTTTTCTTCCCATGTCTCGACACCCTCTGCGGCAAACAAGACCGGAGACGTAGATGTCACTACCCCGATTAAAACCGCGACTATTACCCATACTGTTCTAATTAAACCCATGCTCCCTCCCATATAGTGATTTTTTCCTCGATAAGCTCTGCCCTGAAAGCACGGATACGGTCAGCTCTTTTTTGTGCTTCGTTTTTGTTCATATAAAAACCCTCCCCTGTTACTTCACTAGATATCGTTATTGCAATTTGGAATGCTCGAATCACACCCACAGTATAAAAAAACAGACACTATATATACAAGATTCATACCTACTGCACTAAAAATATTTAACGTATTGATTTTAAAGCTTTCTAGAGGTTCAATAGGTATTCTAGCGGCTTTGAAGGGTCTGGCTGAATGCAATGCAGATTGCCAAAGTGGCACACGGTGATTGCCACTTTGGCACAGCACGGCTATGACAGCATAGAGTTACAGGTTTGTAGAACTCGAAAAATACTACTTCAGCCTAAAGTCCACCCTACTGTCTTTAAGCTTTTCCTTTTTCTCGGGCTGAAGGGATTTAGGCTCAACAAGAAACACCCTCTCCTGTTCAACCTGTTTGGACTTGGAAATATGCTCCTTGACCTTGAGCGCCCTTTGCGCAGCAAGGAAACGCAGGTCGTCCTCCTTTACAACTATATGCGTAAGCATCAGTTTTTGCATCTCCGGCGCAGGGAGGTCTTTCAAAAGGCCTACCATATTTCTAGGCTTCGGGAATTTGTCTTCTTTGTAAGCCATCGTAAGATATTTCAAATGCTCTTCTTTTTCGATCTTCACCATATCCACAGACGAGGGAGCAGCACCCTTTTTCAGAAGCTCCTTATGTTTCTTTGCTTTAAGCTTGCGTTGAAAGATACTCTGCCTTAAACCCTCTGTGTCCCGTTCAATATCGGCGAGGGTATTCTCGTCCGACGACAATCCGGAAACCCTGCCCCCAATCTCAAGCAGATTGGCCGAATAGTTAGGCTTGATATGCCGGTCGGAAAAGTTTACGGTCCCGCCCTGAAGTGAAAGCGAGTTGATCCTGACCATCTTCTTGGGCGCAGCTGCGGAGGCATTGTCAGGAACAGCCGGTTTATCAGGCGCCAAAGACGAATTGTCGTTCCCGGCACTCTTATTGTCGGATTGCTTTACGACAATGCCCTGCACGTTAAGGCTGCCGTCGGCATTTACTATCAGCCTTGAGTAAAAATCAGAGAGGGCGATCTGGTCGATCTTGATATTCAAAGGAGATGTATCAACCTCTATGCCGCCGAAATACAAAGATTTCCATTTCAGAAAGTCGTCCGAATTTATTCCATCGACCGAAGAAAAATTGTTTATCGAAGCATCGCCTTTAAATACGGCCTTGATCTTTTGCTGCCCGTCTTTGGACAGACTGACCGAACCCTTAGACGAAATTCCGCCGTCGGTTATTTCTATCCGTAATTTGTCCGAAAAATACGGCCCGAATTGAGCTTTTTATCATAATAAGCGGCATATTTCTTAGGCTGAAGTTTCTTGACTTCGACTATGCCCTCAGATACAAGCGGGTCCAAGCCAAAGGCCCCGGAAACCTTTACGGATTCCATAGTCTCGGTCTGCATCGAAAATTCGAGTTCTGCGCTCTTGCCCTTGGCATTGCTGAAATTTTTAACAGTCAAATCTATAGGCTCTATGCTCGTTTGAAAACGCTTTTCATTGGAATTGTCCGAAAATGGTCCTTCTTCTTTGGGGTATCCGTAAAATCTATCTTCCCTCCAACAATCCTGATGTTGTTAATAGAAAACTTGAAATCGGACGGCTTTTCTTCTTTCTTCTCTTTTTTTATCAAGTCCGAAAAATTGTACAAATGCGCATCTTTCCTCACTATGTTCACAAAGGGCTTTTCTATAATGATTTCCCTCAGAACAAGGCCCCTCTTAAGTATCGAAACCGACTCAAGGTTCAGATAAAGCCTGTCGAACGAAACAAACGCGCCGGGACCGTCGGGCTCATTTATTTTAAGGCCTTTTATCGTAAGAGAAAGCGCAAAGGGGTTAACAGCAACCGACTGCACGCTTACCTGCCTGTGGAGTTGTTCGGACGCCTTGCCGACTATCAGAGACTTTATAATCGGCGGCGCTATAAAAAAGCCTGCAATACCTACAACGACAATAAATGCCGTGAAGACTTTGATAGCTGTTTTAAAGTTTCATATGACCCGGCAACCTCCTCGGTCGGTTTAATCAAACCATTTAAAATTGTATCACGTTAAGGATGATTCAGGACCAAAAATTCCAGATAAAAAAACAGGACCGAATTACAACAATCCAACAGCAGCCTTATTTCAGTAGCAAATCCTTATCGCCGATCGCAAGCCCGTCAATGTAATATCGCAGATATACATTGTTTTTTTCGGTTTCAAAAATCCGCTCTACAAAACGATGGCCGCCTTCCCTGTCACCTTCTTTATAGTAAGCCAGCACAGCCTCTTTAAGTATGAAGTCCCTCTGAGGGTATCCATCCGGGAGCGAAGCAACGATATTATCGTATTCGGCAAGATTGTTTTCCTGCCGGTGCAACAGGCGCAGCAGCTCAAAGGCATCTATGTCGATCTGTTCGGATCTCGAAAGCGAACCGTCAACCACATCTCTTATCACCCTCTTCGCATATGAGGAATAATTATTGGCATAGAGCGCCTCGCCGAGTTCTATCCGCTTGTTCAAACCATGATTCGATGCTATGAAATCCGAGATAAAACGTTCGATGTTCGCGTTCAATGCATCTTTTTGCTTGTCCGTCGGGCTTTTCTTCTCTATTTCGCGTATGTCCTTGGATATCTTATCTCTGCCGGACAAGATTGGGTGTTCATCAAAGCGGTTTTTAATTAAAAATATACATGCGAGAAATACAGACGAAAGAAATATAACGGCTGTAATTTTCTTGATCACGCTCTTATTGTCCAAAGATCAGCGGGCCTCTGCATTTCTGCAAACGTAATACCTCAGGTTCCCGTTATAATCTCCGACAGATAATTCAACAGCCCCATTCCTGAATTTAACGGATGGAGAACTATGCTCACGGACCCTTATATCAGGAAGGGCCTCGTGCCTTTTAAACGGCGCCAAAACGCCTGAATTCGTCGTTGACCGGAACACCTGAAGTCTTCCGTCCTGCTGCCCCACCACCAAAAAAACATCTTGGCCGTCGGAATAGACCGAGGGCGCTGCGAACCTCTGCACACTAACGTTATCGAATATCGAATACAGGGGCTTCCATTCGGGCAGTGCATCGGATAGATCTGCAATCTTAAAGCCGTGTATCCGTCCTTCGCTGTCACCTACTATCAACTCTTGGACAGAATCTCCATCGATATCGAATAAGGCCGGGGCCGCATGCATTATTTTAGGTATATTCCTGAAGAAGTTTTTCTCTTCGACCCAATCAGGGGAATCATCACCGCCTCTATTATAGAAGGCCCTCAATATTCCGTCCTGTTGTCCGGTTATTAGAACAGTGACACCCCTCCATTCGGTCAACAGCCCCTTCGAGAACCCCGGCAGCTTAATGCCCTTAAAATATCCCGACCTCTCGTTCCAAGGCACCAGCTTCCTCGAACCGTCGTACTCGTACAACGACAGGTCTCCAGCTATATTGCCTAGCACTATACAAGACCTGATCTTCAAATCGTTCACCGCAGGAGAAAGAGCAGGGCCTGCAAAAACCCGGCCTTGAAGAAAATTGCTGTCGTGTTCCCAATTTATGTAGTCCCCGTCGCTGTTTTTAAAATAATGGAACTCTCCTATTCCGTCTGTAAGAATCAGGTCCTTTGTCCCTTTACGTCCTCCCATAAAGGCGGGAGCCGCAAAGCTGGTTGTAGATATTCCAAGCTGTTTCCTTCCTCCAAAGGCCTTTGTCCTGCCCGGCTTTTCGAGCGAATAGACCTTGCCCATGCTGTTCCCGACTATGACCAGAACCGAACCGTCTCTAACGACCGCAGCAGGCGCGGCGTATGTGCCGGCATTTATGTTCCTAAAATACCCGTTATCCTTTTTAAACCGGACCTTTGCCTTAGAGGTTTCGTTTATAAATGCGAACAGCCTCCCTTCCGAATTTCCGGCCACAATATCGGGTCGTCCGTCATTATTAAGATCAACCAGAGCAGGAACAGCATCATTCCCGATGCTGATTTCTCCGGCATTCGACTTCACCCATAACGGCTTAGACGCTGTTCCATTGTTTTTGTAAATATGGATCCTGCCCGATTCAGAAGAAAAACCCCCTGTACCCAAAACCACTTCTGCCATTCCGTCATTGTCAATATCTCCAATTGCAGGAGACGAGAACGCGTTGGCATTTATCCCTGAGAAATATCCTTTAACGAGCGCCCATTCCCTTCTCTCTTGTGTCCCTATGTTTTTAAATAAGAGCAGATCGCCTTCCTTGCCGCCGACCACCATATCTTCAACCCCGTCGCCGTCAAAATCGTAAAAAGCGAGCCTTGCAAATGGGGTCGCGTCAACTCCGCTCGCATTGAACATCTTAGAGCTCTCGTCGTTGCATTTAAACTGCACTGTTTTCCCGGGCTGCGCTTGCGGCCCAAGTGAGGGTACGCTAGGCTTTATATCGGGAAGCTGTTTTACTGCGACAGACGGCCTCGAAATCCGTTCTTTGGTAGTCGTGCAAGAAACAACAAAGATCAGAGTAAAAAAGAAAAGGCCCCCGATCAAGAGATAAGACCTGATTTCCGGACTGAATAGCGGAGATGTTTTTCTTTTCATAGTCAAAAAAAAAAAGACTGGCCGCCTTACGGCAGCCAGTCTGAATGGACATCTATTTTACTATCACTTCGAAATGTACCCTTCTGTTGGCCTTTGCCTCTTTTGAGTTCTTGTTCTTCGGAGTAGGGACCTCGGGCATTGCAAGGCGTTTCTCGCCGTAACTTAGCGTGCTGAGCCTGTCTGCAGCAATCCCTGATTTGACCAGATACTCTTTCACGGCGTTTGCCCTGCGTTCGCTGAGGGCCGCGTTGTGCTCCTCTGTTCCGTGAGCGCAGGCATGGCCTTCGATCTGGACCCCGATTCCTGAGTTCTCTTTGATCTTGCGCGCATTATCGTCAAGTATTTTCTTTGCCTCCTTGGTCAAGGTGGCCTTATCAAAATCAAAATGTATGTCTTCAAGCACAACCTTCACAGGCGCAGCATACTTAGGTTTCTGAGCGTAATCCATAGGCTCCTGTCTGGGAGCGGGCCTCGGCCCGGGCTTGGGCTCAGGTCTCGGTTCGGGCTTTGGTTCGGCCTTTTGTACGACGGTTACGGGCTCGGCAGCCTTCTGCACCTGTTGGGGCTTGGACACCTTTCCTCCAAGAGCAAACACCAAGCCTGCTGTTGTTGCAAAGCCCGAATGTTTCTCCATTATGCCCCTTGCATCCACCCTTAAACCGACATAGTCGTTAAAGAAGTACTTGAATCCTACGCCCACCTCTTCCATTATCCTGTTGTACGTTGTGCCGTTATTAGGCTTCTTGTGCGCAGAACCGACCCCGGCCATAATAAACGGATTAAACGCCTTTTCCGGCATAAAATGGTAAAGCACATCGCCGCGATAAAGATTGGCGCGGGACTTTACATAGTCTGTCGCAAGCTGGACTCCCCAGTTCTTGGTCACGTTATAACCCAACCCCAGCCCTAAGCCTCCCCTGTTCGTGTCGTGAAGCTTATAGTATCCTGCATAAGGGTTGATCTCAAAAGAACCCTCCCTTATTTCCGCAGAAGACAAAACAGGCAACATGAGAAACAGAGCTAATGCAAAAACAGCTAAAAACCTTTTCATTACAGCCTCCCGTTTAGAATTTATATATGGCCCGCACAGCTTCTTTATATTATATACCAAAAAAAACAAAAGCAAAAAAAAAGGAACAACAGTTTAATTCTGTTGTTCCTTTAAAAAAACAAAATATCAGCCTTTCTTTGCGTATCCTATCTGCTTCAACGCATTTTCTATCTCGCCCAATATTGCCGGATCGTCGATAGTCGAAGGCATGGTGTATTCCTGCCCGTCCGCGATCTTGCGCATAGTTCCCCTTAATATTTTTCCAGACCGGGTCTTCGGAAGCCGCGCAACCACAGCCGTTTCCTTATAGCATGCAAGGGGGCCTATCTCATTTCTGATAAGGCGCATCAACTCGGTCTTGATCTCGGCAGGCTCTCTGTTTGCGCCTGCTTTCAGAACGACGAATCCGACAGGCAGCTGTCCCTTCAACTCGTCGCCTGCGCCTATTACGGCGCACTCTGCGACATCCGGATGCGTAGCGAGTATCTCCTCCATCTCTCCGGTCGAAAGCCTGTGCCCGGCCACATTTATCACATCGTCGACACGCCCCATTATAAACAGATATCCGTCTTGGTCCCTGTTGCCTCCGTCCGCCGTAAAATAATATCCGGGCAGCGGCTTCATGTACGATTCAAGGAAACGGTCTTCAGCATTCCACAATGTAGGCAGCGTACCCGGAGGAAGCGGAAGCCTTACCGCTACCAGACCTTCTTTGTTAGCTTCAACCTCTTTTCCGTTCGTATCGAGTATCCTCACATCAAAACCCGGAACAGGTTTTGTGGATGATCCCGGCTTTATCTCGAACTGCTCTACCCCCATACAGTTGGCCGTAATAGGCCAGCCCGTCTCGGTCTGCCACCAATGGTCTATAACAGGCTTCTTAAGCAGATTGTGCGCCCAGTGGTAAGTGTCGGGATCAAGCCTCTCTCCTGCAAGAAAAAGGTATTTAAACTTTGACAGGTCGTATTTCGCGATATACTCGCCTTTAGGGTCCTCTTTTTTAATGGCCCTGAATGCGGTGGGCGCCGTAAACATAGTCTTGACGCCGTGCTGCGATATTACCCTCCAGAAAGCGCCGGGATCGGGCGTCATTATGGGCTTGCCCTCGTAAAGCACCGTGGTGCAGCCTGTGAGCAGAGGAGCGTAAACGATATACGAATGTCCGACAACCCAGCCCACATCCGATGCGGACCAGTAAACATCGCCCGGATTTACGTCGTAAATATTCGGCATGCTCCATCTCAAAGCCACCGCATGTCCGCCGTTGTCCCTGACTATACCCTTAGGCTTTCCGGTCGTCCCTGAAGTGTAAAGGATATAAAGCGGGTCCGTGGCCTTAACAGGCACGCATTCCGCAGGCTGTGCGTTCTGTACAAGCTCATCCCAGTCGAAATCACGTCCTTGCACCATCGGAGCTTTGACAAAAGACCGCTGGAGTATTACGCATTTGGACGGTTTATGGTTGGCAAGGCCCAATGCCTTATCTAGCATGGGTTTATACTCTATAAGCTTTGTTACCTCCAACGCCCCTGAAGCGGAAATTATTACGTCCGGCTTTGCATCGTCGATCCTTATCGCGAGCTCATGCGGAGCGAACCCGCCGAACACCACGGAATGAACGGCCCCCAAGCGGGCGCATGCGAGCATCGCAACAGCCGCCTGCGGGACCATCGGCATATAAATAATTACGGTGTCCCCTTTTTTTACTCCGAGATTTTTCAAGACCCCTGCAAAACGAGAAACCATGACCAGAAGTTCGTGGTAGGTAAACTTCTGTATGGTCTTTGTTACAGGGCTGTCGTAGATCAATGCGACCTGATCTCCCCTTCCGCCCTCAACATGCCTGTCGAGCGCGTTGTAACAGGTGTTAAGCTCCCCGCCCTTGAACCACCTGTAAAAAGGAGGATTTGAATCATCCAGGACCTTCTCCCACTTCTTGTACCACGTAATGCCTTCCGCAGCTTCCGCCCAGAAGCCCTCAGGATCATCGATGCTTCTTTGAAAAACCTCATCGTATCTTCCCACTTGCCGCCTCCTCTATATTATGAATTGAGTGCCTTGATCTTTATGCCTCGCGCAGGATCTTCATTGTCTTCTTATCGTCTGCGGTTTTAAAAACACATGTAGCTGTCTTGCCCGAGCTGGTCGTAGAATAAAAATAATATATGTTTATGCCTGCATCGGCAATCAGTTTTGATATCACCTTCAAAGACCCCACTTTGTTAGGCGTCTCTACCAGCACAATAGACGACTCCTGTATGTCGGTGGCCCCTATCTTTTCGAGCGCCTTCTCCGCCCGTACAAGGTCGTCAACTATCAACGTGAAAGTTGCCATCCTGCGCATCTCGCTGGCCGAATAGCCGGTAGCAGCCAGTATGTTTACATTCTCTGCCGCGATGGCTGCCGCAACCTTTGACGTCAAGCCCATGCTGTCGGGGAAAGTCGCCGTAATTTCTTTTCCTGTTTTAACCGTAAATCCTATCGCTGCCTTCTTTGCCGCCGTCTTCTTTACCGGTTTCGATGCGGCAGCCTTTGTTTTTTTTACCGCCGCTTTCTTGGTCGTCTTTGCCATTTTTATGACCTCCTTGCTATGTAAAGCTTCAACCATTATATCATACGGCCTGATGCAGCATCAGGCTATTCCGTAGGCCTTTGCGCCGCTATTATGCCTCTGAGCACATAGGGCAAAATACCGCCATTCCTGTAATACTCCGCCTCTACAGCGGTATCTATCCGTGACAACAATTCGACCTCCCGCTTTTCACCCGATTTTCGCTTGATAACGAGGAGTATCTCCTGCATCGGAACGATTGCATAGGTCAATGGAATATCGAACTCCTCATCTCCGGTTATACCGAGCGATTGGACTGAATCTTTTCCGGCAAACTGCAAGGGGAGTATTCCCATGCCTACAAGATTCGCCCGATGGATACGCTCGAAACTGCGCGCAATAACGGCCCTCACGCCCAGAAGCCGCGTGCCTTTTGCGGCCCAGTCGCGCGAAGAGCCTGTCCCGTACTCCTCGCCGCCGAAAACCAGAGTCGGAGTGCCTGCTGCCGAATACCTCATCGCCGCATCATAGATCGACATACGTTCGCCTGACGGCTGAAACAGGGTAAACCCGCCCTCAGCGATGCTGCCGTCTTCACGCATACGCAGCATCAGATTTTTTATACGGACATGGGCGAAGGTCCCGCGCACCATTACATCATGGTTGCCACGCCGCGTTCCGTAGCTTTGAAAGTCCCTCTTGCTCACGCCGCAGCCCTTCAGATAAATGCCGGCAGGAGAGTCTTCCTTAATGGCGCCTGCCGGGCTTATATGGTCTGTGGTTATCGAATCACCGAAAATACCGAGCGCCCTAGCGTTTTTGATAGGGCTTATGTCCGGCGCCTCCATGCGGAACCCTTTAAAAAACGGAGGTTGTGCAATATAGGTCGATGCAGGCCAATCATATCTGCTTCCGTTTGCCGATTGCACCCCGTTCCACAAATCATGACCGGACGTTAAATCGCCATAAAGGCGCCTGAACATCTCAGGGTCCTCGGATTGATGGAGCAATGCATTAATCTCGGAACTGTGCGGCCATACATCTTTAAGAAAAACAGGCTGCCCGTCTGCGCCTATGCCCAAAGGTTCTTTGTCGAGGTCTTTTAATACAGACCCCGCAATAGCAAAAGCCACAACAAGCGGCGGGCCCATTAAAAAGTTTGCCTTCAAATCAGGATGTATTCTGGCCTCAAAGTTTCTATTCCCCGAAAGAACTGCCGCGCATACGAGATCATTCGCAATTATCGCTTCCTCTATGCCGTTCACCAAAGGGCCTGAATTGCCGATGCATGTTGTGCAGCCATAGGCAGACACATAAAAGCCTAATTTTTCGAGATAGGGCAATAACCCTGTCCGTTTAAGATATTCGGACACAACACGCGAGCCGGGCGCGATCGAAGTCTTAATTCGCCTGTCAACACTTAGGCCTTTTTCAACGGCATTTTTGGCCAATAGTCCGGCTGCCAATAAAACCGAAGGGTTCGAGGTGTTTGTGCAGGATGTTATGGCGGCTATTATTACATCTCCGGTGCCGACAGAAAGCCCGTCCCCCGTTTGAAAACGGGCCGAAATATCCTGCGCCGTCTTTCCGAACCCGCCGTCCTTAGCAGGGGTCTTGAGGACCGAGGTAAAAGAATCCTTAAGTGAAGACAGATCGATCCTGTCCTGCGGCCTTTTAGGCCCTGCCACCGAACGTTTTACCTTCGAAACATCTATCTCTACGACCCTCGTATAATCTATATCTCCCGGTTTCGGAATGCCATATATACCCTGCGCCTTGAAGTATGAAGAAAAGGCCCTGACCTCTTTCTCAGTACGGCCTGTTGCTTCGAGAAAGGCCGTGACAGCAGCATCCACAGGAAAGAACCCCATGGTGGCCCCGTATTCAGGGGCCATATTGGCTATCGTTGCCCTGTCGGTTACGGACAACGCGGCTGCGCCGTCTCCGAAAAACTCGACAAAAGCGCCCACAACCTTTTCCTTACGGAGACGCTCGGTCACTGTCAGCACCAAATCCGTAGCAGTGACACCCTCGTTCAGCCTTCCGGTCAGACAGACACCGACCACGTCAGGCATAAGGAAATAGAGCGGCTGTCCCAGCATCCCGGCCTCTGCCTCGATGCCGCCCACACCCCAGCCGACCACGCCTATACCGTTTATCATGGTGGTATGGCTGTCAGTCCCGACTAGTGTGTCGGGATAATAGATACCGTCTTTCCGGTGCACCCCCCGCGCAAGGTATTCAAGGTTGACCTGATGCACGATGCCTATTCCCGGAGGCACCACTTTGAATGAATCAAAGGCGTTCATTCCCCATTTCAAAAACTGATAGCGTTCTGCATTGCGGCCAAACTCCATCTCCATATTTTTTTTAAGCGCGCCCGGTTCGCCGTAATGGTCTATCTGCACGGAATGGTCGATGACCAGATCTACAGACACGAGCGGTTCTATAATGTCCGGCCCCTTGCCCATCGCTACGGCAGCGTCACGCATAGCAGCAAGGTCGCACAGCAGAGGCACGCCTGTAAAATCCTGAAGCACGATGCGGGAAACCACAAAAGGTATTTCCTCGGTGCGCGGGGCAGCAGGGTCCCAGCAGGCAATTTTCTTTATATGCTCCTCGGTTATACTTATTCCATCACAGTTTCGCAGCGCCGATTCCAGAACGATGCGGACAGAAACTGGAAGCCGCGAGATTTTACCTGTGCCCGCCTTTTCGAGCGCAGGCAGAGAATAGAACTTGCCTTCCGTTCCGTCCCCTGCATTAAAAGACTGAAGCGTATTCAAAGGATTAGACGTCATATAACGAACAGATCTACAAACTCGTTCACAGGAATTCCGTCAAGGGCCTTACGGTCCAAACAGACATCAAGTATCGCCCTCTGCTGTTTTACGGGGAAGCGGCGCGCAAGGTTAGTCCTGAACTTTTCGACAAGGACAGGCATGCCTTCGGCACGGCGGCGGCGATGGCCTATAGGATATTCGACGACAACCTCATCCATCACAGTCCCATCGTTCAGCTCTACGGTCAGACCGTTGGCTATGGAACGCTTATCAGGATCGTGGTAATCCTTAGTGAACTGCTTGTCTTCGACACAGGTTATCCTGTCGCGCAACGCATCTATACGCGGGTCGGAAGCAACGCTGTCCTCATAATCCGCCGCCGTAAGGCGACCGAAGATAATAGGGACAGCGACCATATATTGGATGCAGTGGTCCCTGTCCGCAGGATTGTTGAGCGGACCTTTTTTATCGATTATCCGTATTGCGGCCTCGTGCGTGCGGATAGATATCTTTTTTATATCATCCGGGGTCTTGCCCATCGCCTTCAGCTTCGCATGAATAGTCATAGCGCATTCGACCGAGGTCTGTGAATGAAATTCGGCAGGGAACGATATCTTAAAAAGCACATGCTCCATGACATAAGAACCGTAAGAACGCTGAAACTTGAACTCATTGCCCCTAAACAAAGAGTCGTAAAAACCCCAGCCTTTTGCTGTGAGCGCTCCCGGAATACCCATCTCGCCTTTCTGCGCCATAAGCGCCAGCCTCACTCCGCGCGCTGTTGCATCACCCGCAGCCCACGATTTGCGGGATCCGGTGTTAGGCGCATGACGGTAAGTGCGGAGAGACTGACCGTCGACCCACGCGTGAGATACGGCATCGATGACCTCATCCTTAGTGCAGCCGAGCATTCTTGCGGCAACAGCCGTAGTGGCGACCTTGACCAAGACCACATGGTCCAGCCCCACCCTGTTAAAGGCGTTTTCGAGAGCTATCACACCCTGTATCTCATGCGCTTTGATCATCGCCTCCAGCACCGCCTTCATCGTAAGCGGTTTCCTGCCTTCAGCCACGGCCTTGCGTGAAAGATAATCGGCCAGCGCAAGAATGCCGCCGAGATTGTCGGACGGATGCCCCCATTCCGCTGCAAGCCATGTGTCGTTGAAATCGAGCCAGCGCACAAGCGCGCCCAGATTAAAGGCCGCTTGAACAGGATCGAGTTGAAACTGCGTGCCGGGCACCTTAGCGCCGTTCGGCACGATAGTGCCCGGGACTATAGGCCCCAAAAGCTTTGTGCAGGCAGGATACCCCAAGGCCTCAAGACCGCAGCCCAACGTATCCATGAGACAGAACCGCGCAGTCTCGTACGCCTCGTCGGAATTAATCACATAGTCACAAACATAATCCGCTATATCGACCAAGACCTTATCAGGGTCAGGACGAACATTTGAAATATGAGAACTCATGCATACACCTCTTTCATAATTTGTATTTTCATTGCCCCCTGCATATTGCCTATACGCCTTCGTCTCGCTTCCTGTCTATCAGCGGCACAAACCTGCGGTCTTCCTCGCCGATATAGTTTGCGGACGGCCTGATTATTTTATTGTCCATTCTCTGTTCGATAATGTGCGCGCCCCACCCCGCAGAGCGGGAAATAACGAACAGCGGCGTGAACAGAGCGGTCGGCACACCCATCATATGGTACGAAACAGCCGAGTACCAGTCGAGGTTCGGGAACATGTTCTTTTCGCGTTTCATCACCGTCTCAAGACGGTCGGCTATCGCGAAAAGATTCATATTGTCGCCTTCGCTGCAAAGGTTCTTGGCGATCTCTTTTATTATCGGATTACGGGGATCGCTTACCGTATAAACCGGGTGACCGAACCCTATGATTATCTCTTTATTCGCGACCCTCGCCTTGATATCGGATTCAGCTTCGTCAGGAGTTTTATAGCGTCTCTGTATCTCATACGCCGCTTCGTTTGCGCCGCCGTGTTTCGGCCCGCGCAGAGTGCCTATCGCGCCGGTTATGGACGAATAAACATCGGACAGGGTGCCGGTAATAACGCGTGCCGCAAAGGTGGAGGCCGCAAATTCGTGCTCGGCATAAAGTATCAGAGACTGGTCGAGCGCGCGTTCCTGTATAGGCGAGGGTTTCCTGCCGTGCAGCATATGCAGTATATGGCCTGCTATTGTCTCGTCGTCCGTCTCAACCTCTATCCTCTTTCCGCTCTGGCTGAAGTGCCACCAGTACATCAGCACCGAACCGAACGAAGCTATTATCCGGTCTATAATGTCGCGCGTGCCCTGAATGTTCCTGTCGTCCTTTTCGGGCAGCACGCAGCCCAACATGGAACAGGCTGTCCTCAGAACATCCATCGGATGTGCGGACGCAGGTATCTGTTCAAGCGTCTGGCGGAGATTTACCGGAATACCCCTCAGGCCCTTCAGCTTTCTTATATATTCCTTCAGATCGGATGCCGACGGCAGTTCGTCATGAACAAGAAGGTGCGCCACCTCCTCAAAGGTCGCATGTGTTGCGAGTTCCACTATATCGTAGCCGCGGTAATGCAGATCGTTTCCTGTGCGCCCGACCGTGCAGACCGCCGTGTTTCCTGCTATCACGCCTGACAGGGCCACGGATTTTTTTACTTTCGTGCTTATCATTTCGACTTCTTTGCTCATTTCTTTTCCTCCTTAGAAAATATCTCATCGAGTTTTTTTTCAAAAGCATGATAATCGAGATAATCATAAAGTTCGGACCGCGTCTGCATCATATCCACCACACACTTCTGCGAACCGTCCCTGCGGATAGCTCCGTACACCTCAAGCGCAGCCTTGCTCATAGCGCGAAAAGCTGAGAGAGGATAAAGCACGAGAGATACATCGGAAGCCCTCAATTCTTCGACCGTGTATAACGGGGTGGAGCCGAACTCGGTGATGTTTGCGAGAACAGGGACCTTGACCGCAGCCGCAAACTGCTTGTACATCGACAAATCCGTCATCGCCTCCGGGAATATCATGTCCGCTCCGGCCTCGACGCATGCGCAGGCCCTGTCTATGGCAGACTGCAACCCTTCGACAGCCAAAGCATCGGTCCGGGCCATTATCACAAATTCGGGGTCCGTTATAGCGTCAACAGCAGCCTTGATCCTGTCGACCATCTCATCCTTGCTTACTATCGCTTTGCCCGGACGATGGCCGCAACGCTTTGCCTGCACCTGATCTTCGATATGCACAGCCCCTGCGCCCGCCTTGATCATGGCTTTGATGGCGCGAGCTATGTTGAAGGCCCCGCCCCACCCCGTATCGATATCGACAAGGACCGGAAGTTCCGTCACATCGGTTATGCGGTCCAGGTCTGTGAGCACATCATCCAAAGCGCTTATGCCCAGATCCGGCACCCCTAACGAGCTTGCGGCAACGCCGCCGCCCGACAGATAAAGGGCCTTAAAACCTGTGCGCTCCGCGAGACGCGCGGCATATGCGTTGATCGCCCCTACGACCTGAAGCGGCTTTTCATTCTTGACCGCCTCTCTGAAACGGGTCCCCTGACTCATATGAATTCCTCCTGTTTTATCGTATTGTAAAAAAATAAACCACAGAGAACTCTCGTCCTGCTTTTTATTATTTTTTCAGGCTTTGACCTGAACAGACTTATACGTTTGCAAGAGATATGCCTGAAGGATTACTATCTTGAACTTGTTGTTTTTAAAGAGATCGGGAAAAGAGACACTGCATTATATTGCAGTTCAGCATTGGTAATGCATGCAAGAATATGCACTACGGCTCAATGTGACTTGCAGATATTAACAAATACATTTGAAGTCTATCCGGAGACCCTCATCACTTCGAACGCTATCCGGTCGAGCGCCGTAACTTTATCGACACCGCCGAGCTTGATCGCTTCTTTAGGCATGCCGAATACGACGGAGGTAGCTTCATCCTGAGCTATGGTGTATGCGCCTGCCTCTTTCATCTCCAACATTCCCTTGGCCCCGTCGTCGCCCATGCCGGTCATTATAACGCCTACCGCGTTCTTGCCTGCGTAACGCGCAGTGGACCGGAAAAGCACGTCAACCGAAGGCCTGTGGCGCGATACGAGAGGGCCTTCCTTGATCTCCACATAATATCTCGCTCCGCTTCTCTTGAGCATCAGATGATAATTGCCGGGCGCTATCAGCGCCCTTCCCCTGATTACCGTGTCGTTGTCCTCGGCCTCTTTTACCGTAATCTGACAAAGACTGTCCAAACGCTTTGCAAACGCGCTGGTAAAGTGTTCCGGCATATGCTGAACAATTACTATCCCCGGAGAATCGGCAGGTATCATCTCCAAGAAAACACGCAGGGCTTCCGTCCCTCCTGTCGAAGCGCCGACCGCTATGACTTTTTCGGTGGTCTGCAGCATGGCCTTGGTCGGCTTGGCCATCATCACATCCGCCGAAAGCTTGGGAGAAACTTCCCTTGCGTGGAGCGAGATCGGCCGCGGCTTTACCTTTGCCGCAGCCTTTACAGCGTCACAAACCGCAATACGCGACTCCTCGAGGAACTGTTTGGTGCCCATGCGCGGCTTTTGAATGATCTCTGCGGCCCCGTATTCGAGCGCTTTCAAAGCGGTCTCAGAACCGCTCTCTGCAAGGCTCGAACATATGACGACAGGTATCGGATGCTGGCTCATTATCTTCTGTAAAAAAGTGATGCCGTCCATCCTAGGCATCTCGACATCCAGCGTGATTACGTCAGGCACCTCGTCGCGCATCCTGTCCGCTGCTATAAAAGGGTCCCCTGCGGTTGCCATGACCTCTATCTGAGGATCGGAAGAGAGTATATCTTCCAAAGTTTTTCTTACCACAGCCGAATCGTCGACAATCAGTATGCGCAATTTGCCGTTCTTCATTCCATATCTCCAATATCGTACAGCCTCAGTGATTTTTTAAGTCGCTTCAATAAAACTTCTCCTGTGTGCGTATAAAAAAGTATTTTCCTGCCCTGCTCCCCACCGAGATCCGAGGCCGCAAGCTTTATCCCGGCAAGGTCCAAGACCTTCATCGCCATCTGTATGTTCTGGGCGCCGACCGTCAATCTTTTTATATCGGCTTTATTGGCTTCAAGCATGTCGGCCCCACCGAAAACCTTGGCCTCTATTTCATGCTGATATATGCCCATCATTCTAAACTGTTCTATCATTCGTTGTACAGAACACTCCACAAACCTGAAACCCTCCACGCATGTACCGTCGCAATCCTTTCTGCCCCTGCATTTCGGAAGCAGGCCGTGACAGATCGAGCCGACCGACATCAGCGGGCTATACAATGTGACGGAAACGCACGACCCCAGCACAGTCTGGACAATGGTAGGCATCTCGCTGAAATACATCTCTCCCGGTTTCAGATATATTACCGGCAGTTTGCCGGGGACATACTTCATCAGGGCCTTCGATAGACCGTGGGCGCGACCTGTACGAGCGGCACGTTGAGCCCGTTGATCGTCTCGGAGTGTCCCAAAAAGAGATGACCTCCCGGACGCATATGTTTACAGAAACGGTTTATGAGGTTCTCCTGCGTTTTTCTGTCAAAATAAATTATTACATTCCTGCAAAATATGATATCCATCGGCTCTCTCATCCCGAAATCACCCTCCATAAAGTTCAGTCTCCTGAACCTTACTAGGGAGCGCAGCTCCGGGATTATGCGGACAAGCCCTTTAGAACGGTCTTTGCTTCTCAATAAATATTTTCGCTTCATTTCGAACGGCACAGGCCCTACAGTCTCTTCATCATAGACCCCGTAACGCGCGGCATCGAGCACCCGGGTCGAAATGTCGGTCGCAAGTATCATAAATTTAAAGTCAGGGCTCTTCTCTTTGAACTCGCTTAATACCATGGTAAGGGTATAAGGCTCCTCACCCGTCGAACACCCCGCGCTCCAGACCATAAAGGTCCTAGCAATAGCAGCCCGCCCTGAGCAGAGTTCGGGCAGCACCTTATTGGCAAGGTATTCGAAATGTCCGGGCTCGCGGAAAAAATCGGTCTTGTTGGTGGTAACAACGTCTATCATATGGACCATTTCCTGCTGCGTGCCTTCCGGACTGAACAGGAAATCGCAATATTCCTTGAAGGTCTGTATGCCGTGCATGCGCAACCTCTTTTGAAGGCGTGATTCCAGCATCACCTTCTTTGAGGGGGGCATCTTGATGCCGCATTCCTCTTCTATGAAACAGCTCAGGCGATGAAAATCCTTATCGTCCATGCCTGCGGGACGCGAGCTTAGGGCCGCGTCCCGTATATCTTTCTGCGCATCTCTCATATCGACTTCCACCCGATAGATATCAGGCCGGGCCTGTGGAATCCTGAAGGGTCGCAAGCTCATCGACCGAGAACACCTTGTTTATGTCTAGGATCATGATGAACTGATCGTTGTGCTTGCCCATTCCCTTGATAAAGTCTGTCCTGAGTCTTGTCCCTATCTTAGGCGCAGGCTGTATCTGTTCGGCCTCGATGTCTATAACCTCCTGCACCGAATCAGCCAACGCCCCTAAAATGGTCGTCTCGTTGTCTATTGTAACTTCCACAATTATGATGCAGGTGTTCACCGTCTTTTCGGTCATGCTCATTCCGAATTTCAGCTTCATGTCCACCACAGGCACCACACTGCCCCTCAGGTTTATCACTCCCCGCATAAAATCGGGCGTCTGCGGCACTTTGGTGACCGTGGTAAAATCCAATACTTCGCGCACCTTGCTTATGTCAAGCGCAAACAACTCGCTGGCCAGTTTAAAGGTGAGGTACTGCGTCGTCTCTGTTATCGTAGATACTGACATAGTTGCCTCCCTTTATCAGAATTTCTCGAACTCTTCGTCGTGTTTGTCGGTGCTGCCGCTTCCACCGAGGTCCAGCGCAACCCCGCTGTCCGTTGCCCTTCTCGAAGCTGCAGCAGGCTTAGGCGCTGTCTGCCCCGTCTTTGCCGGTTTGTGCGCTATCTGCATATGTTTTGCGGCAGGTCTCGGCGCGGAAGATGCGACCCTTCTGCCGCTTCCGTTATCGTCGATCTTGAAGAACGATATGCTGTGCTGTAACTGCTCCGCCTGCGAAGAGAGTTCTTCAGCTGTCGACGCCATCTCTTCAGACGCTGATGCGTTCTGCTGTATCACCTGATCCAGCTGTTGTATGGCCTTGTTTATCTGCTCAGCCCCTGTGTTCTGCTCCGCCGATGCCGCGCTTATCTCCTGCACCAGTTCAGCCGTACGCTGTATGTCCGGCACCAGCTTGCCGAGCATTTCTCCCGCCTTCTCCGCAACCTGTACGCTGGTGGTCGAGAGATGGCTTATCTCCGCTGCCGCAGACTGGCTTCTCTCTGCAAGCTTCCTGACTTCAGAGGCAACAACTGCAAATCCCTTGCCGTGCTCTCCCGCCCTCGCGGCCTCTATCGCGGCATTCAGGGCAAGCAGGTTCGTCTGCCTCGCTATCTCTTCGATTATGGATATCTTGCCTGCTATATCTTTCATCGCCTTTACGGTCTCTGCTACGGATTTGCCGCCCTCTCTCGCGTCGACGGCGGATTTGGACGCTATCTTTTCGGTCTGCTGCGCGTTGTCCGCATTCTGCTTTATATTGGAGCTCATCTGCTCCATGCTCGAGGACGCCTCTTCCGCTGCTGCCGCCTGCTCGGTCGCACCCTGCGACATCTCTTCCGAACTGGCGCTCAACTGCTGGCTCCCCGAGGCCACATTATCGGAGGCTGATTTCACGTCCGTTACTATCCCCTTCAGCTTGTCCACCATGTTCTTCATCGCCGCCAATAACTGCCCAGTCTCGTCCCCGCTCTTTACTTCGATGCTTACTCGTAAATCGCCGTCTGCCAACGCGTTGGCCACAGACACGCCCTCTGTAATGGGTCTCGTTATGTTTCTCGTTATAAATATTGCCACAAAAACGCCTATGATAAGCGCTGTTATGCCTAATGAGACCAATACGGTTTTGACCTTGACGATAGCTTTTTCGACCCCGGCAGTAGCTGTATTTGCCTCGGCTTCCTGTTCTTTCTGAAATTTTTCGACCTCTCCCAACAGCCGCTCCCTGTCCTTGTCGAATTCGGACATGATCTTATTGCCTTCTGCTTGTCCCTTGGACACAAAAACATTTACCATTTTTTTACCTGCGGATAAAAAAGAATCGAAAGACTTTTCCATCTCTTCTACCTCTTTGAGCCCGTTCGTATTTTGCTCCGATCTAAACATATCCCTGAAGAGAGAGAGATCATGTTTTACCGTAGCGGCGGCCTTATCAGCCTCCTTGACTCCATCCAGATTATGGGTCAGGGCAGCGTCCGTAAGGCTCTCCGATACCTTTGTAACATTGACGTCTATCTCAAAAGCACGCATAAGAAACGGCAGTGATTCTTTTTGTACCTGTTTTGCATTGTTGTCCGCTGCGTTAAGAAACGAATAAGAAACAGCCACAGCCACGCAAAACAGAGCAAGTAACACCCCGAATCCTATTCCCATTTTGCTTCCGATCTTCATGTTCTTGATCATCGTCTTCCCTCCATTATTTTTTTAAACTTGACACATGAGATTACATAATGCAGTTTTTCCAATGTCCGTCCTCCTTTTATTTTGTAGAGCTGTTTTTATGAGGCTGTTTCGGATATCTCGGCCTTCTCGTATAATTTAGCCACGTCCAAAATAAGCGCTACTGTTCCGTCTCCCAATATCGTAGCGCCCGAAAGACCTTCGACATTCTTGTAAAACCTGCCGAGTGATTTTATTACGGTCTGGTGTTCGCCCACCACTTGGTCGACCACAAAACCCACCCTTCCGGAATCCGTTGCGGTTATGACTATCTGCTCGATCCCGGGCCTTTTGCCGGTGATGTTGAATTCTTCCCTCAATCTTATGTATGGGATTATCTGGCCGCGCACATTAGCTATATTCCTGCCGTGTGACGATTCGACATCCTTCTTGGTCAATTCCACGCATTCCTCAACGGACGAGAGCGTAAGGACGAAATACCCGTCGCCTATCTTGACCAGAAGACCGTCTATTATCGCCAAGGTGAGAGGTAATTTCAGCGAGATGGTCGTGCCCTGCCCTTTCCAACTCGTAATCTCTATAGTGCCCCTCAACTCGTCAATGGCCCGCTTTACGACATCCATGCCCACGCCCCTGCCGGACACGCTCGTAACGGTTTTTGCCGTCGAAAAACCGGGCGCAAGTATCAAGGCAAATATCTCTTTCTCGGAAAGCTCTGCGTCGGCGGAAATAAGGCCCTTCTCTACTCCCTTTTTACGGATCACCTCGGGATCGAGCCCCTTGCCGTCATCCGCTATCTCTATCAACACTTGGGCCCCGGAATGCGCAGCAGAAAGATGTATGGTGCCTGAGCGGGGCTTACCATCTTTTTCACGTTCTTCGGGCAGCTCTACACCATGGTCTAGGCTGTTCCTTATGAGATGCACCAAGGGGTCGTTAAGTTTTTCGATGACCGTTTTGTCCAGCTCTGTCTCTGCGCCGGACGTGGTAAGCTCGACCACCTTGCCGAGGTCTCTCGAAAGGTCTCTCACCAACCGCTTGAACTTGCTGAAGGTGGTGCCTATCGGCAGCAGACGGATATTCATGGTCTGATCGCGCAGTTCCCATGTCAGCCTTTCGACCTCTTCGGAAATAGAGAGCAGGGAAGACTCATTCTGGCTTATGGCGGTTTGGCTGAGCCGTGCCTGCACAGTGACCAGTTCACCGACCAGATTGACAAGCATGTCCAGTTTTTCGGACGGAACACGGATGCTGGTTGCGGTCTCGGCTTTTTCACGCTTATCACGGACTTCCTTCAGATGCTGCTGTTCGACAAGCGCTGCCTCCACCTTGGCCCTGTCTACGACGCCCGCCTCTATGAGCAGTTCTCCCGCCCTCTTTTGCGAACCTAAAACTCTTTTCAGGTCGCCTGAAGAAAGGTCTCCCTTCTCTAACAGTATCTCCCCTATTTTTTTGTTTTCGACCTCTTCGAAACTGCCGCCGTCATCGATCACATCAACCTTGACTTCTGCCATGTCCTCTACAAAAATGAACACGTCCTTTATCGCGTTCTCGCCCCTTCCGGTTGTAAGTATGATGTCCCAGTAGGTGTAGCACAATTCAGGGTCCAGATCGCCGAGCAGCGGTATGGAGGTGGTATGGGCCACTATTTTATGCTCTCCAAGCTGCCTCAGCTCGTTCAAAAGATTAATAGGGTTCGTCCCTGATTTAAAAAGGTCTGAGGAGGGCTTGAAACGTATACGATATGTGACCGGCCCGCTCATTACATCGACCTGCTTCGCCTCGCTCTTTATTTCCTGTTTTGCGACCGGCCCGCCCCCGGACTGTAATGCCTTCAGGCCTGCAACGATCTCGCTCGCTTTTTCAGGAACGGCGGCATTGCCCCCATCGAGCATGGCCCGTATCTGGTCGCGCGCATCGAGCGTCAGGTTGATAAGGTTCTTTGTTACAGGCAGCTTACCGTTGCGCACCTGATCGAAAACCGTTTCGACTTCATGTGTAAACTTGGCTATATTATCGAAACCGAACATCGCTCCGGAACCCTTTATGGTGTGCATGGCACGGAACACGCGGCCTATCAGGTCCTTGTCTTCAGGCGATTCCTCGAGTTCAAGCAGCGAGGTTTCGAGTTCGGTAAGGAGTTCCGAGGCCTCCTCTCTGTAGGTCTCCCTGCATTGGTCGGTGTTCATGCCTTATGCTCCTTCCATTTCTTTTCAACCCATATACAGGTCTGGGTCACATCGTTCATGCAGCCGTGGTCCCTTAACAGGCCCGACTCGTTTACGGTCTGTTCCAACGCTGCCGGAAAGCTGTCTGCTATGGAAAAAGACTTGCCCATTGTGCCGGCGGTATGATGGGCTGAGCAGAGCACCTGCAGACATGCGAGATCAAAATCTTCCGCGTCTTTCAAATTGACCGAAACATTGTCCGAACTCTTCAATGAGTCTAGCAGCAGGTCCCTCAGTTTCGGGGCGTCCTCGATATTGACCCTGCCGGACAGGACAACCCTTCTCTCTCCGTTATTCTCTTCAATTTTAGATTCCATAATTTTCACCCTCATTTATTATTTAACGAACTTCCGCACCACTCCGAGGAGCTGGTCCGGGGTGAAAGGCTTGACTATCCACCCTGTTGCCCCCGCAGACTTACCCTCCTGTTTTTTGCTGTCCTGAGATTCCGTTGTAAGCATCACCACCGGCGTAAACTTGAAGCCGGGCTTCATCCTTATCTGCTTGATAAGCTCTATCCCGTCCATTTCGGGCATGTTCAGGTCGGTTATGACCATTTCGGCCTTGACAGAGTTCAGTTTTTCGAGCGCATCCTTGCCGTGTACGGCTGCTGTCACATCATAACCCGCGTCCTTCAACGCAAAAGAAACGAGCTGCCTCATGGATGCAGAGTCGTCAACGATCAAAATACTTTTCCCCATAGCACACCTCCGGCTTGATTTCTAAAATAAGGTTATATTGTCTTCGGCAGCGGCCTTGCTGCCGCTGCCTGTATTTTCCTGCTTGAGATTAAGCGCCTTTTGCATGGCCTTTCGTTCAGACTCCATGGTGTACATCTTTTCTATTGCTGCGGCAAGCGAATCGTGGCCCGCTGACTGATGCACCAGTTCCTCCATCTGATTTATGCTGCGGCAGGCGTCCTCTATCTCGCTTTTGATAATGACGAGAGGATCTATGACATGCTCTATACGCTGCCGGGTAATGTCCTGAAACTGCATAGATACGAGTATCCTGCCTATGTCACGCGCAAGGGATTCTGTCTCTCCCATAAGGCTATGCAGCTGCTCCCGCGTAGAGCCCATAGCAAGGTCGATCTTGTTCAAGGTTTGGTTCACGACATTCTCGGCTTCATGCGAAAGAGTGCTAGTTTCTTCCGTGCTGCGCTCCGTCTTCCCGTATATGCTTTTTATCTCGCTCTCGACCTTGGTGAACTGTTTGCGTATCTTCTCGGCCGCTGCCGCCGATTTCTGTGACAGTTTTCTGACCTCATCTGCCACAACCGCAAAACCGCGTCCGTATTCGCCTGCCCGGGCCGCCTCTATGGCCGCATTCAGGGCGAGAAGGTTGGTCTGGTCGCTTATATATTCCATTTCGTCGACAATACCTTTGATGGCCGACGTTTCCTTTAATATTACTTCGATGTCCGCAAGGGTCTGCTGCGTGATCTCGCCGATATTACGCACCTTGTCCGTGACCTCGGTAAGCGTATACCTGCTGAGTTCAATAACATTGCCGCCGCTCCCGGCCTCCGCCGAAAAGCTGCTCACAGCTGCGGATGCCTGCTCGGCCTGATTTCTGGCCCGAGAGACTATATCCGAAAAATCATTGCCTATTTCGAGCGCCGCGGCCTCGGTCTGCTCTATTACCTCCTTCAGCTGCGTGTTCAATACAGGGATTATCTTCACACGCTCTTCCATGCTTCGCACCGCAGGGGCGATGATCTTCTCCATATCGGATATCACCCTGTTCTCCTCTTCGTAGACCCTTTTTTCCGCTTCATTTATTTTGCTTCTAAAAAACAAAACCATTCCGCCGGTCACTGCCGCTAAAGCGATACTCGCCGCCAACAGCCTTATAAGCGTGCTGTCTATGAACAACGTAGGCAGAACAAGACACTGCAGGGCTAACATGCCGCCGATGCTTTTGAACCCTATGCCGCGTTTTTTCATCTCAGTTTCCATTGCACTCACCCTTTTCATTTAGTAAACTTTCGGCAAGCCTCACCAACTGCTGTGACTCAAACGGCTTTTGCAACAATTTCCCGTTGATCCTCTTTTCTATATCTTCGATCATCGCGCCGTCCGCATAACCCGATATGAAAATCACCGGAATGGATATCCCAAGCTCTTTCAGTGCGTTATAAAGCTCGATGCCGGTCATATTAGGCATCTGGATATCGAGCAGAAGCATGTCGTAGGGATTTCCAGAGTCCAGACTGCTCACAATAAGTTTCAGGGCCTCGTAACCGTCGACAGCTTCGCTGACATCGAAACCCACCTGTCTGAACGCGAGCCTCGAAGCAAACCTGAAACTCATCTCGTCATCCACTACCAGAATATGTTTTGCCATTAATATCGGTCCTTTAAAACGGGTATTTCCATAGCAATCAGTCATCTTATAGAGCATTATATGTGCCAGAATAAAGTTGCTTAATATTCAACAGGTTACCTATTGACAGGCATAAGGCAGGGGTGGTAAGAAATTTTACAAACCTAAAGAGATTTAGAATTATTACAAGCTATCCGATTGAAAAATAATATGATACAGTCAATGTGCAACTTTTGTCCTTGTCCTAGGGGGTTAGGACAAACTCACTATTTTTCCAAATTATTCGTCAGGGACAGGTTTCCGGAGTGAATAGCGGAGTTTTGGAAACGGTTCTTTGCGAAGCGCAGCGTTAAACAGCCGTGAGTGTCTGAGGCCGAAGGCCGAGTTGCACGGCTGTAGCGGAGCGAGCATTTAGAACCGTCAAAACGCAGCTTCTGAACGGAGGAAATTTGCCCCTGACGAACATAGTGCGTTTGCCCTGCTAAGGGGGTGAAGTGAAAATTTATTGTTTTTTTCTATAGAGTCTTTTGTTCAATGCCTGACGCGTTATGCCTAACATAGCTGCGGCAATGCCCTGATTTCCGTCCGCCCTTTTAAGACCTTCGGCAATAAGGAATTCCTCCGCCTCCTTGAGGGTAGGAAGCCTCTCCTCAAGGTCCTGAAAATATGAACGCGCTGCAGAATCCGATGCACTAAAAACCTCCGCATCGGACATAACGTACCCCATATGCTCCCTGAACGACTCTAAAGAAAGTGTGCCGTGCGTATGCCGTGCTACGGCATCCCATACCATAGTCTTGAATTCGCGCACATTACCCGGAAAAGTATACGCATTCAAAAGAGGCAGCAACTCGGCCGGAAGATGAGGTCTCTTCTTGCAAAAAACTTGAGACGCCTCGTCCAAGAACCGGTCCAGCAGCAGTTGAATATCCTCCCTGCGCTCTCTCAAAGGCGGGATATGCAGATGATGGCACCTGAGACGGAAATAAAGGTCCTTGCGAAATTTACCGGACGCCATATCAGCCTGCAGGTCATGGTTTGTGGCGACTATTATACGCGCCTCACAGCGGCTGCCGGTGTCGGAGCCGAGCGGAAAATATTTTCTTTCTTCCAGAAGCCTCAAAAGCTTTATCTGGAGCGGTCCTTTAAGGTCGCCTATCTCGTCCAGAAAAAGCGTGCCGTTTTTGGCTTTTGCGATCATGCCCTCTCTCACGGATTCGGCCCCGGTAAAAGCGCCTCTCACATGGCCGAACAGAGTATCCGAAAAAGCGGTCTCGTCCAGCCCCGCAATATTGACGGCGATGAATTCGCCGCAACGTCCGCTCAAGGCATGGGCTTGATGCGCCACGAGCTCTTTGCCCACGCCCGTCTCGCCGGTTATAAGCAAAGGTTGTTCCGAAACAGCCACCGCCTCGATATAGCTGAATATATTGAGCATCCGCCTGTTTGTCGTCTGCATTTTAGAAAAAGCTTCATGCAGGGCGTCACCCCTATCGAGGAGATGCTGTTTGATCGAGAACATCTCGTTCCTGAGCGTATTCATTTCGAGCGCATTTTTTACCGCAGTAACGAACCTTTCCTTGTCCACGGGTTTGACGAGATAGTCCATGGCCCCTGATTTCATGCAGTCCACCGCAGTCTCAAGCTCATTCATGGCCGTCATAACGATTACCGGTATGTCGGGGTGCTCATCCCTAAGCATTTTAAGAAGCTCCGCGCCAGTTACGAACGGCATAGACAGGTCCAGAACAATCGCCGAAGCTTTATTTTCGGACAAAAATGGCATGACCATTCTGCTGTCGCTGAATGTCACCACATCCTCCAAACCCGACGACCGCAGGATAAGGCTTGCGCCCAAAAGAGACTGTTGTTCGTCATCAATAAGCAGCACCGGGTTTGTAGAATTCTGATGCCTGTTCATATCACTCCTTCTGCAGGGCCGGCAGCGTAATATATGCCTTGGTGCCCTTTCCTAAAACCGATTCAAAACGCAGCTCGCCCTTATGGTCGTGGACAATGGCTTCCGATATGGACAAACCCAGACCTGTCCCGCCCTCATCCAGTTTTGTGCTGAAAAACGGCTCTGTAAGACGCTTGAGCACATCAGGCCCGATGCCTGCCCCCTCGTCTTCAACCTCGATTATAACGCTCGTCCGGTCAGGAGAGGGTTTCGCGCGCACTGTAATGGCGGCTTTCCTGTCAGGCAGGGCATGCAGCGAATTAAGAACAAGGTTGATAAGCACCTGCTCTATCTGCTGAATGCTGCCCTTGATAACGGGCAGGTCCTGCTCCAGCTCGATATTGAAACAATCGGTATATTTTCTTATCTGGTTGGAAATAATAACGGATGTATTTTCGACCGCAACCGCAATATTCACCCTGTCGTCGAGCGTTTTGCCGCTTTGGCGCGAAAACTCGCGAAGCCTGTCCACCATGTTCTTGATCCTGTACGACCCGTCCTTGATGCCCGTAATAAGTTTGGGCATGGCATCGCGCATCTCCTCGTAGGGCAGCCCCGAAATATTAAACGCACCCTCTTCATGGAACCTCCGGTCGAGAATCTTTTCCATGTCCTTCCACGCGGATTCGATAAGCGAACTGTTGAACATAATAAAATTATTCGGATTATTGACCTCATGAGCTACGCTCGAAACCAGAATGCCGAGCGACGACATCTTGTTGGCGTGGATCAACTTTGTCTGCGATCGCCGCGCCTCTTCCTCGAACAGCTTGCGCTCTACGATGTCCCATGCGATGTCGGCAAAAAGAATGACCATCTCGACATCCTGCATAGTATAATCATAAGCCTTGTTTCCCACGCCGAGCACGGCTATGATCTTTCCGTTCCTCAAGATAGGCACAACCAGTTCCCGCGTGACCGGAGCATGTCCTTCAGGAAATCCCTTCGCATGAGACAACGCTTTATAATCGTTATGAATAACAGGACGCCGCTCTCTGATACAATCGGCCCAGACACCCGCCTTGTCTATCCCGTAGTGAAGCCCGCGACCTTCAGCCTTGCAGAATTCATGCACCGTGAGGCTGGACCACTGTTGCAGCGTCAGTGTCCGGGCATCCTCATCCACAAAGTGATAAAACCCTATGCTGCTCCCTGTCAGTTCTTCCACCTCATCCAGCATCTTCCTCAGCAACGCGGCAATGTTATGGTCCAATGAGTAATCCATGAGTTCGAGTCGTTTTTCTACAAGCTTTTCGGTCCTCTTCCTTTCGGTAATGTCCCTGAAAGTCCCTTCGTAATAAGGCTGCGCCCCCTCTTCGTCGCTGACTTCCCGCACATTCATCTCGCACCAGATCAGGGTGCGGTCGCGTCTGTATAAAAGACATTCAAAACCCGCCACAGAACCCTTCCTGTCCAATTTGCGCAATAATTCATCGCGCTGTTCAGGGTCCGCATAAAGCTGGCTCCTCATGTTGGTGACCGAAGCGATTATATCTCCGGGCGATGAATAACCCAACATCCGCGCCCCTGCGCTGTTGATTATGATGAACCGCCCTTCCTTTGAGACCTGAAATATAGCTTCGGACGCATTCTCGACTATCGAACGATAGCGTTTTTCCGCGCGCAGCAACGCTTCTTCGAAAAGTCTGCGCTGTTTTATGTTTTCTTGGTTCTGGACGGCCAGCGAAAGCTCGGTGGCCAAAGAGTTAAGCAAAACCATTTCTTCGTCTCCGAAAAAATCTTTTACGTCGCTGTAAAAATTCAAGGTCGCAGATACGTTATTGTCTATAGTAAGCGGGACCATGGCAAACGACGAGTATCCGCCCCCCTCCCCGGCCTGTGCAACCATGTCCACCGTCTGCGAGTAGGGGTCCGCCAAACCTATCCAGACCCTTTTGAATAACCCCTTCTCGACGGCATGATCGCAGACCGCCTGATAGAGTTTTGTAATATCCGAAGAAAAAGAAGAAGCGATCTTTCCTGTTACATTCACAAGGCCGTGGATTGAATTCAACATTCTGGCCCTGTCCACATGCGACTTCAGTTCGGCATACGAACAGGTAAGCGTATAGATGACACCCGCGGTTATGGCCAAAAACAGCTGCGCATGAAGAAAGGCGTTGCTTATAGAATCGGATTCTACGGCGAACATACCCTTTCCGTTTATAGTGGCATAGACCGTTATTACGGCAAGCGCCGTCATCAAAAAAGAAATGCCGCGCATGCTGAAACGATACCCGGCCCAGACAAGGACCGGGTAAATCATATAAGGCTCGAAATGCCTGAAACTTTGCGGCCTGTAGTTAAAAACCAGAGATGAAACGGTCACAAAAAATATTACCAGAAAGCACGCTTCGATTACTTTCAAAGGGTCCGGCTGTCTTAAAATTTTAAAATCCCTTGCCCATGATACTGCCAACGGGGTTACTATCAACATGCCGAGCCCGTCGGCCACCCACCAAGTCAGCCATACGTCCCAGTAATATGATCCGGTCCCGAAATAGGGGACTGCCGCTCCTACGAATGCGGTTGCTCCGTTCACAAATAGAGCGACCGTAACTAAACCGGCTATTTCGGAAAGCTTCGAAAAGTCTATCGGCCTGCCGGCAAATCCCGTAAGGACATAAGCGGCAACAAACGACTCCAATGAATTGGCAAAGGCAAAACCGAGGCTCACGGCAAGAGAATTCCCCGAAGTCAGGTTTGCGAGGGCATTGACCGGGAAGGTCGTCGCAATGATCTTTCCCCAGTCCTGCCTGCGGCAGAGCAGCAAGACGGCGAGCGCAACGCCGCTCGCAGGCCAGATAAAGGCCACACCCTGACCCACAAAAAACAGACCGAGCTTCGCGACTGAAAAATAGACGACCGCGATCGACAAAAGCCGGCGCGGACTTATGCATATCTCCGTCCTCGAAAAATATTCGGGCCTGTCCTTGACCGTTGTTGTTTCCATCTCGGTCAGGATGCGGGGGGAATCATCAGTTGTTGCTTTCGGTTTCGTGAAGGTCTTCGTCGGTAAAAACCAGATTGTGCCCGTAACTCTTCCCGCGCTCGAGTATATACAAGACCCTGCCGGTTATGGTCTGCACACTGTCTTCCGCCATAGAAACCGTGGCCCCCATGGTCAATGTCACCTTGAGCAAAAATTGCTCGCGCACATCCACGAACGAACGTTCGATTGTCGTGCGCAGTTTGTTGGCTATGGCCACCAACTGTTCCTGATTGACATGGCTTATAACAGCGAGAAAATACTCTTCGCCCCAACGCCCGACAAGATCGAAAGACCTGACACTGCTTTCGAGCGTCCTTGCGACCATATTGAAAACTTCCTGCTCTATGTCATGGGTGAATATCTCGTCTATATCGCGAAGGTCGTCGACGGATATGAGTATTATTCCAAACGGTATGTCATGTTTTTGTTTGTGTTCGAGACCCGACCTGAGCTTCATCTCAACATACTTCTGGTTCGCAAGGCCTGTGAGCGGGTCTATCAGGTCCGCCTTTTTAAGATCGGCGATCAACTCTTCATCGACGCTCCTGAATACGTTTTCCCTGAAAACCTCGATAGCGCCGACTATATTGCCCTGCGGGTCTGTTACAGGTGTTATGTGGATCCTCACGGGTACGCGATGTCCGTCTTTATGACGAATATACACATCCCCTACATTTTCGCGGCAGTTACAGATGGCCTTGTCGAAAACACAGTCGGTCGTACAAATATCGTTGCCGTTCTTATCGAGATGGGTAAGTATTCCTCCGGAGCATCGCGAGCCGATTATGTCGGCTTCGCTGTAGCCTGTTATCCTCTCGGCGCTCTTGTTCCAGTGCATGATATTTTTTTTGTTATCCATAAAGTATACGCCCTCATGGACCGAATCGAACAACCGGTGATAAAATTCAATCAATCCCGACATATTACCGCCCCACTCATTATATTTTCGGTTAAGAATATCATATTCCGTCGATTATTTAAAGAAATCAGAGCTGTTTTAATCCCCAATAACTGGACAGTGGTATTTAGTGTATGATGGCCTGTTTAATCTCCAGTGGTATTCCAATTCCAACTTCAGCACCTTAAGTAGATAACAAATAAATTCTCAGACTTTCTTTGTGGTACAATTAAGACATCTCTTTAGAAGGAGGTTTGTATGTCCAAAACAGTGACGGCTATATACGAAAACGGCGTGTTCAGGCCGCTTAAAAAGGTCAGGTTTCACGAGCGCGAAAAAGTTGAACTGAATATTTTTAAAGAAAACGAATCGGATGATATAACTAAAACAGCTTTGAGCATTATAGGGGTCGGTAAAAGCTCCGTAAAAGACAGTGCTGCAAAACATGACGAATATTTATATGGAAAAAAACGTGGAGATTTGCAAAGAGCGCGATGAAAGTCTTTATAGACACAGGCGCATGGATTGCGATTGCAAACAGCAGCGACCAATATTCAAAAGAAGCGTCCGGAATTTATACTTCGCTTGTATATAAGCGATAACAACTCGTCACATCCGACCTTGTATTGATTGAAACATACAACCTGCTTCTTAAAACTATCGGCAATAGCGCGACAATCAGATTTGCAGGCACTTTGACTGGACTTTCGGCGATAATAAGCGACAGTAGGCCTCAAATGCTTGATAGTGGCTGTTTTAGCGTTTTGAAATCTGTAAGACCCAACCGTCCTTTATTTCGTATCCAAATGCCTTTAGGACTTCAATCTGCCCCGCTGTTGGGTCTTCTATGCGGCGCTGCATTTTTCTGCTGCCGCTGA
>SCQE01000035.1 GCA_004321915.1 Nitrospirota bacterium | reverse complement strand
CTTTGTCAAAATATGGCTTAGGATTCGATAACATAGGCTCCCCCTTAAAGTTAGTGCCTATGTTATTGCACTTATTATGCCTGCTTTATCCTCCCCACTTCACATAGTGCGTTTGCCCTGGGTCTGAAATCAGGGCTTATTTTTTGTGGCAGCCCGTACAGAGCGGATCGGTGGATCTTTCTTCAGGGGTCCTCTGTTTCTGCATGCCGTGGCATTTAAAGCAATCGCTCATATTGGTGAAGTTCTTGTGCATCTTTACCATTTTAGGATTTTTGCTGTGGCAGACGTTGCATGCAACAGCAGGAAGGGACACTGACAAAAATGCGGTGGACGACGCTACTGCAATGATGAATGATTTGAATTGTCTCATGCTTCAATTCTAAAATGGGAGCTGCGGTTTGGGATATGATTTAAGTCATAATACCCAATGAGCATAACTAGGATGAAAATGAATTGTGAACTCATGCGAGCGGTATTTGCGGCAAGACCGCGAAAAAGCATAAAATAATCGATGGAGACAATAAAGAATCTTAATGATAGGGTTGCCGGGGCGGTCTCGCACTACTGGTTGACCCGTGAAAATCAGGCCCGGAAACAGGAAGGCGCCGGGCGTGCGGATCAAGGCTTAAGAAGCGCTGTAACAGGCGGTGCGCAGATGGACGGCTTCATTGGTTTGCTGACTGAAATAATAGTCGATGCCGGAATAGATGACCGCTATGTTTTTCACAACAAGAACCTTGAACTACCCGGCTTTTTCAGGCCTACAAAAGAATGGGACCTCCTCGTAATCAAGGACGGACAGCTAATAGCTGCTCTTGAGGCAAAATCTCAGGTGGGGCCTTCTTTCGGAAATAATTTCAATAATCGTACCGAGGAGGCTATGGGGAGTGCACTTGACCTCTGGACAGCATACAGGGATGGGGCTTTTAACAAGACTGTCCGGCCTTGGCTCGGATACGTTTTTCTTCTTGAAGACTGCAAGGGATCTCAAAGCGCTGTAAGAGTAAAAGAACCTCATTTCAGTGTTTTTGAGGAATTCAGGGGCGCGTCGTACGCAAAAAGATATGAACTTTTCTGCCGGAAACTTGTAAGGGAACGGCACTATAGTGCCTCGGCTTTTCTTATTTCGGACAGGAAATACGGTTTGAAAGGCGCTTTTGGGGAGCCCGCTGAAGATCTCACTTTCGAGCTTTATGTGCGCTCACTTGCGGCTCACGTTGCCGCATTCGGCAAAGGGCGCTGATGATTATCGGACTTGAAGCTGAAAAACATACAACATTACATCGCCTTATTCACGGCGATACACGCTCCTTATCTTTTATATCCGATGAATCCGTGCATCTTGTTGTCACCTCTCCGCCGTATTGGTCGCTTAAGAGATATAATGAAAACCCAAATCAACTAGGTCATATAGCCGATTATGAGCATTTTGTTTCGGAACTGTCTAAGGTCTGGAAGGAAATCTATCGCGTGCTTGTTCCCGGAGGCAGACTTGTTTGTGTTGTTGGAGACGTATGTCTCTCACGAAAGGAGCACGGACGCCATCTTGTAATGCCGTTGCATGCCGATATAGCCGTAGCATGCCGCAAGATAGGCTTTGACAATCTCAACCCTATTATCTGGCATAAGATTTCCAATGCTACCTTTGAAGCGAATGACGGCACGAAATTTTTAGGCAAGCCGTATGAGCCAAACGCAATCGTAAAAAATGATATGGAGTTTATTTTGATGCAACGGAAACCCGGCGGGTACAGGAAACCGACGCAGGAACAGCGCAGGTTGAGCATGATAGACAAGGACGATTTCGCAACGTGGTTCAGACAGTTTTGGACGATAACTGGTGCGTCCACCAGAAATCATCCGGCCCCTTTTCCCTTTGAACTTGCATACCGGCTTGTGAGGATGTTTTCCTTCTGGGGCGACACAGTGCTGGATACTTTTTGCGGCACCGGGACAACAATGCTTGCCGCTATGAAGTGCGGGCGAAACAGCATCGGCGTAGAAATAGACGAAGAGTATTGCCGTATGGCCCTTCACCGCCTCAGGGCTGAGGGACAAGATTTGTTCAGCGAGGCCGAAATTGAATACAGGGAAATCGGGGATAACGGCCGTGGACTTGTTGTCGCGGAAGAGCGTGCTGTTTATAAGGGGAAAAGCAGGAAGACGATGACAGTAAAAAGGAAGAGGGCTACAAAGTAGAGAGCTTACTAAATTGTATGCATTTAAAATAATAATCGGAGGTGCTTATGCCATCGTTGCTTGATCAGACTACGGAACATCGGAATCATATTAAGCATGAAGCATTAACTTTTTCTCTTTCTGAGTTGGTAAATATGTACAAGGCCAAGCCTAAAGAAATTGAGATACGTCCTGATTTCCAAAGACTGTTTCGATGGCCACGAGAACAACAAAGCAGCTTTATTGAGTCACTTATTTTAGAAATGCCTATCCCTCCACTTTTTTTCTTTGAGACTATAGATGGCGCTTGGGATCTTTTGGATGGGTTACAGAGACTATCTACTATAATTAAGTTTCTTGGTATGGGAGGAGACACTCCTCCTCATGTGCAAGGGATCAAAGGTAATGAAGATATATGGCACTATGAAAACGAACATGATCTAACGACGCCATTACAACTTTTGCGCGGCGAGTATTTAACAGAACTTGAGGGACTAACTTTTGTGAGACTCCCGGCGCAACTCCAATTAAATCTAAAAAGAGCGCGTCTTCATGTATATGTCTTAAAAAGAGAAACGAAGCCAATGTATAAATACGAGGTTTTTAAGCGGCTTAATCGTGGCGGGTTACGGTTGGAAGATCAGGAAATGCGCAATTGCAGCATTCGTATGTTAGATCATCATTTCCCAACTTTTCTGCAAGATGTTAGTAAAGATGCCGAGTTTGCAAAAGCCATGGGGATAGATTATGAGCCACAAAGTGCCTATATGCTTGAGGAATCAAGGAACGAATGCTAAACTTAGTTGAAATTTAAAGTGGCGGCTCCTAAAATGATGAAAGTAGTTTTTGGCAAAAAAACAGACATCAAGAAAGGAGCCGATATGAAAAAGGTATTACAAATTGACAAAAAAAGCAAGGTCAGCAAGGCGAGGGTAGCAGAGGTGAAGACAGCAGAGGAATATGGAGCAATGGATGTAGACAGCAGATTGGCGCTAATACAGGCGCTAATTCCTTTGGGCCTGATGCACATTAAAGAGGAACTGCAAGCAGAGGTAGCGCAATTGGCAGGAGAGAGGTACAAACGCAATGGGATTGCAGGATACAGCCGGTGGGGCAGTCAGAAGGGCTCTATCTATGTACAGGATCAGCGGATACCGATGCTGATACCTCGCGTCAGAGACACGAAGAACAAGCGGGAGGTATCTCTAAGCTCCTACGAGCGGCTGCAGAGCCCTGCACAAGCAGATGAGGCATTGCTGCGGCGAGTGCTCCATGGCTTGAGTTGCAGAGATTACAAGGAGTGCGCGGAAGCAGTACCGGAAGCCTTATCGTTAAGCTCCTCGTCGGTTTCCCGGAGGTACATCAAGGCCAGCAGCCGTAAGTTGCGGGAGCTAATGGAGCGGCCGCTTGAGGGGTACGACTTTGTAGCCATAGTGCTTGACGGCAAGACCTTTGGTGAGGACGAAATAATCATGGCCGTGGGAGTAACGATAGAGGGCAAGAAAGTGATCCTAGGGATAATCCAGAGCGGCAGTGAGAACCACAGGGTCTGCGGTGATTTTTTAAGGGAGCTGATAGACAGGGGTTTGAAATATGACAAGGGTCTGCTGGTCGTAATAGATGGAGCTAAAGGAATAAAGAAAGCAATCGCCGAAGTGTTTGGACCTCATGGTATCGTTCAGCGGTGCCAGTGGCATAAGCGTGAGAATGTGGTCTCCTACTTACCCAAGAACCTTCAGGGGGAGTTTCGCAGGAAGATGCAGGCGGCTTACGAGAAAGGCACTTATGATAAAGCAAGAGCAGCGCTTCAGCATATCAGAAAAGAGCTACAGCTTATCAATGAATCTGCGGTAAGGAGTCTGGAGGAGGGTTTGGAGGAAACGCTGACAGTACATCGCTTGGGGATACATTCGGTACTAAGAAGGAGCTTTATGACAACCAATATGATTGAGTCCATAAATGCCCAAGTTGAACAAAAAACGGAGAGGATTGACTATTGGAAGAACAGCAGTCAGAAGCAGAGATGGGTTGCGACGGCGTTGCTGTTCATAGAGCGGAGATTGCACAGAGTCAAGGGCTATCGCTATCTTCAGGAATTGAGGATTGCACTGCAAAGAGAAATAAAACTTGCATCGGGAAAACAAATACAACAAAAGGAGGCGGTGGCTGCCTGAAATGCAGCATGGGAGCCGCTATGCAATTTCAACTAAAAAAGGGATTGACTCTTGAGGAATTCGCATTACGTTTTCTTACGATGAAAAATTACAGTCATAATTTTAAACATGAGGTAAGCGATTTTTTGACGGAATATATGGAGGCAGTTGCAAGAAATGCAGTTAGCTTTAGCTATGAAGCGGAAAAAGAACTTTTTAAAAGAGTTTGGATTCAAATTAATAGGGCATTGCCTGGGGGCGAGGCATTTCGTGGTAAAAATCCGTCTGACCGAAGAAGTTACGGACCTTTCTCGCCTGCGTTGTTTGAAATGGTCAGCATAGGTGTTGCACATAACATAGAGATAGTTGAAAAACTATCACCTGAGGAGATAGGAGATAAGATTACCAACCTAATTATCAAAGCAAAAGCAAATGTTCTTACAGGAAGCGGATCAAATTCCAGATCAAAAACAGTAGGTCGTTTAGAGCTTGGGAAAGCTGGGTTTACCGTATAATAAGTTTTTAGGGAAAAGTAATATTTGATAGGCCAATATTGCTATGACAACTACAATTGAAGAAAGTGCTACAACATTTCTAAGTAGCACTGATCAGGCGTATGCTGAGTGCGCTAATGGCATATCCAACTTAGATAAAATAATCGTAAGCGTTAGCAGCCGATTTTCTGGAATGACGAGGGGATACCTACTCCCAATAATTTATGCTTACTGGGAAAGATTTTTTCGTACTGTATTTGCAGAATATCTACGTTGCGTCGAACTTATGCGTGCTGATTTAAATGCAATTCATCCCAATCTTGCCCAATTTAGACTAAGGCGTGAATTAAATGAGATTTTAAAACGACATAGTATTAAGCAATTACAGGAAATATCTTCAACTCTGGATATTGAGCAGGCAAAAGCATTCTGTGAAAACTTAGCTGATTTCTTTAAGTTGCCAATTGTTTTCGCTGATTCAACAAATTGGATCGAAACCGAATCAAATGTTAACTTTACCGTTTTAGAATCCAACTGCAAGAATTTCGGCATTGACATTGAGAGTATCAAAAATCGATTGGCAGAATCAAAAATCACTTTATACTCGGCATTGAAGCAACTAGTTGACGTTCGGAACCAAATTAGCCATGGTGAAACTTTTAAGGACATCGATCAAGACGAATGGGAAACCCTAAAGAATTTTACACTTACAGTGATGACCACAGTTCAACTTGAACTTTTTGAAACTTTACGAAATGGCCGATGCTTGAAAATAGATCCATCAGCTTAGACATATCGCTGCGCTCTACTTTCCGACCTTGTTTTTGGTGGTATCCCCGGATGCCCTTTAAAAAGATTTTTATTGAATCCGATTGAAACTTTAAATGACGACTTATTTCGAAATTTTATACGAAGACGTCTCCAAACGTCTCGACTTTTTTGTTTCCGAAAGGGCGGGCACGACCCGTTCTCAGGCTCAAAAGTTGATCAAGGACGGCAGCGTGCTCGTGAACGGCAATACGGAATCCCCGAATTACAGGACAAAGTTGTCGGACACGATTGAGGTAAACAGGCCTGAGGAAGGGACCGAAGGTCTTGTTCCCGAAAATATCCCGCTTAATATTCTTCATATGGACGGGCATGTTGTCGTTGTCGACAAACCGGCCGGTATGGTGGTCTATCCTGCTGCAGGCCACGGCAGCGGCACATTGATGAACGCGCTCGCTTATCATTGCGATAAACTTGCCTCCGTAGGCGCTCCGCTCAGGCCGGGTGTTGTCCATAGGCTCGACAAGGACACGTCGGGCGTGATGGTCGTCGCGCTTTCTGACGATGTCTACTATAACCTTGTCGGGCAGTTCAGGGAAAGGACCATAAACAGGGTATACAAGGCGCTGGTGTTCGGGGATTTCAAGGGTGATTCGGGTGTAATAGAAAAGAGCATCGGCAGGTCGGATTCGGACAGAAAACGCATGTCGACGCGGGGCAGGCGCGGAAAGCCTGCTTTTACGACGTGGCGGGTGATAAAGAGATTCGGCCATGCCACGCTTATAGCCGCCAAGCTCGGCACCGGCAGGACGCACCAGATCCGCGTGCATTTCGCCGCGATAGGGCATCCTGTGCTCGGAGACGATACATACGGAAGGAAGACTTCTCTTCAAATCGGAAAAAGCAGGATAGATTTCCCGCGTCAGATGCTGCATGCGGAAACGCTCGGGTTTACTCACCCTGCCACAGGGGATTATCTTGAGTTCGAGGCAGGGATGCCTGATGATATGACCCTATGCGCCGAAAGGCTTGCCTGTATCGCCTGATTCTTTACCAAATAATTACGGCAGATTTATTTCTGCGAGTTTCACCTTGAGGAATGAGCCGAGTTCTTTGTCCACCTTGCAGATATGGTTTATAAGCCATGAAATGACATCGTGGTTCAGTTTTATTACGAGGTCCGAGTTCACGCCTTGCGTTTCGATATGCCTGTTCAGCGCTGAAAGTTCTTTTATAAATATTTGATGCTGCAATAGATGGTCGTTGTAGTCCGGATAACTGTATTTGAGCATGTATGCTTCTTCGGTGCCGAAATGCATTGTGGTATAGTTTTCGAGAAAAGACAACATTTCGGCGGCCTTCTCTTTGCCTTTTCCGTGCAGGATCGCTTCCAGCAGGCTGTTTATACGTCTTATAAGCTCTTTGTGTTGATTGTCTATCTCGCTGACCCCCACCGAAAGACTTTCGTCCCACTCGACCTTAAGGTCTTTGCGCACCACACTTGAGTTGTCTTCTGAGTAGGTCTCTATGAAGAACCTGTAAGTTTCGAAAACCTCCATGAACTCTTTTTCGCAGGAAATAAACGCATCCACCATATCAGGATCGAAATGCCTGCCTTTGTCCTTTACTATAAACTCGATGGCTTTTTCATGGGTGATCGGTTCTTTGTAAGGCCTTTTGGCCCTGATCGCATCATACGAGTCGCAAACCGCGTATATCCTTGCCTCCAATGGTATATCATCACCTCTAAGCGCTTTTGTGTAGCCGCTGCCGTCGTATCTCTCGTGATGATAAGCCGCAATGTTTTTGCTCATGACCAAGAACGGCCTGTTTATATTGAATTTCTCTATCACATCTCTCAATATGTTTTTGCCTATAAGCACATGCTTTTTCATGATCTCGAACTCTTCCTGAGTAAGCTTTCCTTCCTTGAGGAGTATAGAGTCGCGCACTCCGACTTTGCCGATGTCGTGGAGCGGGGCCGCATTGTAAAGGTCGCTGATGAACTGCTCGTCGATGATGTTTTTGTATTTTTCTTTCTTCCTGAGTTCCCGGGCCAGCAGTACGCCGTAATTCCTTGTCCTTTCGAGGTGGTAGCCGGTCTCGGGGTCGCGCCATTCAGCCAAGTTTGCGAGAGAGAATATGATTGCCCGGTGCGATTCTTCAAGCTCTTTTGTGGCTTTCGTAGTCCGGAATGTAAGCGTGAGCATCAGTAAGGAGAATACCGTGAACATTATCATGGAAACGAAAACGACCTTTATGAGCGAGTTTTTCAGTCCGGCATGGTTGTCGATCATTCCAATGAAGAAAAAGTTTTCGGGATAAAATTCCACTGCCTTGAAATGGGCGTCTATACTGTCGGATACCCGCACGCTTCCGTCCTGTCCTGTAAATGTGTACGGGGATTTAGCAACTAAGGCGGTCTTATCGTCCCCTAAAGATATTTGATAGCCCGAAGGTGTTTGGATGAACATTTTCGGGGGAAGTATCTCGTTGACTATGTCCGCAATATTCAGGTCGACAAACAGGACGCCTTTTTTCTCCCCGTCCTCTTTCGAAAGGGTATATCCTAGGCGTATAATAGGCGGGCCGTTTTTGCCGGTGTTGTCGCCGAACATTATGGGAGACACGTAAAACCGGCCGGTAGGAAGCGCGGAGATCTGTTCCAAGCTTTTTTTAATGCTGACAAAGTTCGAGTTTGCCGGGAGACCGCTCCTTTTCCCATCGCTGTACAAACCTATCCTTTCGTTTCCTCTGCTGTCGATAACGCTGATGCTGCGTATGAAATGAAAAAGTACGGACATGTTTTTCAGAATGTCTCTTACCTCTTTGTCTGCGTGGGCGCTGCTGAAATTGTTCTCTATGTATTCCTTGAAATCAGGGATCCTTACGACAAGCCTGACATCGCGTTCAAAGTCTATAAAGAAGTTTTTCAGAATGTTGCCGCTCAGGGACAGCTCTATTGCCGAGTTTCTGTCCTCTGAGATTTTCTGGTTTTCGAATATGAACTTGCCGCCGTAGAGTATGGGCAGGGTCATAAGGACAAACGCCAACGCTGTTTTTTTGATAAATGACTTGGTCTGTTTCATGGCATTTCAGTTAAATAAATCGATAACGGTCTTTATCTATTATAACCGCTAACAGGCTTCGGTTAAAGGGAATTCGAAATATTTTACGAAAGATTTACAGCTGCGAATCGCTGAGTCCGATACGGATTTCGTTGACCCTATCCAGCTTTAGAGTAAAGATATCGACGAATCGCGGCTCAAAGAGTACCCCTTTGTTTTTGATGAGCAGGGCTGCGGCATCGGCGATATTCCACGGCTCCCTGTAGGGGCCTTTGGATGTCAGGGCGTCGAAGACATCGACCACGGCCATTATCTTGCCCCACATAGGTATGTCGTCGCCCGAAAGTCCGCTTGGATACCCGCTCCCGTCGAGCCTTTCGTGGTGAGTGAGCGCGATTATCGAGGCCGCTTTAAAATAGCGGTTTTCCCTGTCTTTAAGAAACCGGTGTCCCTCGATCGTATGGCCCATCACTATCTTGAACTCCTCGTCCGTAAGTTTGCCGGGCTTGAAAAGTATCTTGTCCGAAATGGCGACGTTGCCTATATCGTGTATCTGCGCCGCGTGAAAGATAATGTCCTGCTCTTCTTCGCTCATGCCTATGTTTTCTGCAATGAGCCGGGCATAGTGTCCGGTGCGCAGGCTGTGGTTGCCCATAGAGGCGTCCTTGATCTTCGAGATGCGTTCAAGCACGAGAACTGCTTCCCGTTCACTTAGGATCAGTTTCTGCTCCATACCTGCGCCTGTCTTTATATATCTGGAATCTTCCATCGCTCTACGGGAGAAACTTGTTCACGTTCTGTAGCATATAGTAACGTTTGGATCAAAGAAAAATCATCCCCTCTCTTGACATTCGCCTGCTTTTTCGGAGAAACTAAGCCTATAATTTATGAATACCGGTCAGCCAGATAGCAGCCAGCCCGCAGTTATGGACGACGAGCGTTCGGGCGTAAGAATATCGATAAAGGTAAAGCTTGCGATCGCTTTTACCGTAATAATCGGTTTGACCATATTGGCGCTAAGCGTTATTTTTCTTAATAAGCAAAAAGAACAGCTCTATATCCAGACCATCGAGACCGGCAAGATAAGCCTCAACTATTTTGTGAGCAACGCGAGCATCCCTCTTTTGAACGACAATATCCTCGAACTGAATAAGCTTATAAAAGAGACGTCATCCACGGAAGGTTTGCTCTATGGAATTATCATAGACAGGGAAAAGATCGTCAAGGCGCATACCGACAGCAATCAGATAGGCAAGCCGTTTCAGCCGTTCGGGAACACCAAGGACGCTGTTTCGGACGGCACCGTGACTTTTTATCAGTACATGACCCCCACAGGCTCGAACATCCTGAACCTTTCGAGGCCGGTAAAGATCCAAGACAAAGTGCTCGGAGAGGTGCATGTAGGCATCTCGGTGGATTTCATAGAGAAGATGATAAAGAAAGAGGCCCTGTTTATTTTAATGGTGGCTTCTTTCATTATTCTGGGCGGCATTGTAATCGCCATAATTATGGGGATAGGCCTTGCAAAGCCCATATCCAAGCTTGTCAGGGCGACGAGGGAAATCGGTAACGGCAATTTTAAGCACAGGGTCAATATAAAACAGAATGACGAACTGGGCGACCTTTCGTCATCGTTCAATTACATGGCGCAGGAACTCGGGCTTAAGGAAATGATGAAGTCGAGTTTCGGTAAATATGTCAGTCCCGAAATAGTTAAGATGATAATGGAAAACCCGGAGCAGACATGGCTTAAAGGCACGCGCAACGAGGCAACTGTTCTGTTTACCGATATAAGAGGCTTTACCGCGTATTCGGAGACGCATGAACCTGAAGACATAGTCGAATCGCTGAACCAATATTTTGAGATAGCCTCAAAGGCCATTCTTGACCACGGCGGGCATGTCGACAAGTTTGTCGGGGATGCTGTACTCGGTTTGTTTGGAGTGCCTGTAAAGCATGAAGACCATGTGGAGAGGGCGGTGAGGGCCTGCCTCGCCATGCAGAAAGAGCTTAAAAAGGCTGCAGAGAGCGGCAAGAATGTTCTTTTGGCTAGAATAGGCATAGGCGTGAATTCCGGTGTTCTTGTTGCAGGCAACCTAGGCTCTGATATAAAAATGGAATACAGCGTTATCGGCGACACCGTTAATGTGGCGTCAAGGCTGAACGGCCTTGCAAAAGATGGTGAAACTGTTGTGAGCAAGGGCATCTACGAAGAACTAAAAAATATCATAACCGTCGAGGCCCTGCCTCCTACAAAGATAAAAGGGAAGACCGAGCCTGTCGAAACCTTCAAGGTTCTAACTATCAAGGACAAAAAATGATCCGTGTTTGTAGGACTGTCGCTCTTGTACTGGTGATATTGTTTTCCATGACAGGTTGTCTTACCACGCCTGTTGCCAGAGATCTTAACGGCTATACGGCCATCGTAGTTCAACCGGGAGATACGCTCCAATCGCTTGCTGTAACTCATTTAAAAGACCCTTCTAAAGAGTGGATCATATCCGAGTTCAACGACGTTACCTCTGTTGCGCCCGGACAGAAACTCATAATCCCTCTGAACGGTATAGAAAAAGGGGGCTTGACGGCCAAGGGATACCAGACGGTGCCTGTCATTGCCTACCAGAAACTGACTACCAACAGATTGGATAAAGGCGCTGTTTTGAAAGATTCGTTAGAGGACCAGATGAGGTTTCTTAAGGAGAACGGTTTTAACGTCATTACAATAGAACAGTTCGCCTCGTTCCTTGATTTTAAAATAAGGCTTCCCAAGAAGTCCGTGCTTATAACCTTCGAGGACGACTGGAAAAATGTATATGATATCGCCTATCCGGTACTCAAAAAATACGGTTATCCTGCGGTCCTGTTTATGGAGGTGGACGATATAGCGGACAGCCACTCGCCCCCATCTTGGGACATTATCAGTGAGATGTCAAAAAACGGGATCAGCATAGAATGCCAGAGCAAGGCCATTGCAAAGATGGCAAAACTCGACAAGAAGGAGCTGTCACGGAACCTTGTCGATACTGTAAACGAGAGTATTTCTTCGTCCAGAGTGGTCATGCGTAATGAAATGAACAAAGAACTCAGATATCTCGCGTATCCTCTGAGCGAGCCGAATATCCTCGTCAGCGAGATAGTCAGGAGATACGACTTTCAGGGAGCGTTCGCGGTAAAACAGGAGGGAAATCCTTTTTTTGTCCAACGCGACCGCATAAGCCGTTCGGTCATTGCCGGGAACTTCACTCTGTCCATGTTCGAGAGGAGCCTGTCTTTGTTCAGGCGCGAGGTGCTTGAATGGAAATAAGAAATTGTTTGAAAATTATTGTCCCCGCGCTGTCGCTCTGTTTAAGCGTTACCGCTTATGCGGCGGAACAAAAGGGCGATAAGCTGGACGAGATCAAGGACAAGTTCTTCAAACCTCTGCTTTACAACCTGAATCTGGATGACCCTTTCGTAGAGGTTTTCGAGAAGTATCAGGAGATGGCCAACGAGGCGGAGAAGAACGCGGAATTTGTGAAGGCGCTTCAATGCTGGCAGATCGTGAGCGGGTTCGTTCCGAACGATACCGAGACAACACAGAAGGTAAGAGAGCTGAAGGCCAAGATAAAGAAGCTTGCCGAGAGCCACTTTGACAAGGGTGTAAATTTTTACAGGAACAAGTCTTTTAACGAGGCCAGAAAGGCGTTTCTGGCTGCGCTTCTATATAATCCTGCGCACCGCGAGGCCTTGGACTATCTTCAGGGCAAGGTGGAAGAGGAAAACTTCAGATATTTCGAAATAAAGCGGACAGCTACGCTGCAGGAAGTGGCCGAGCAGGCTTACAGCGATCCGGACAAGGATTTTTTGATAGCCTTTTTCAATAATGTCGATGTCAACGCCAAACTGGAGCCGGGCACGCTTTTGCGCGTGCCTATCACAGGCTCTGAACCCAAGCAGATGGCAAACATAGAGGTCGCAAAACTGGGGGCCGCAAAATCCGAGAAAGATGTGACCGTAAACGTAAAGGAAATGATATCCAAGGCCATCGCTTTCGTAAACGCCCGCAAATACGGCGAGGCACTAGGCCTTGCCTATCAGATAATGAATTACAATGTAGAAAAAGACGTTAAGAACGATTTTTATTATCAGGTGGGGGTCGCCCTTGTTAAGGACGAAAAGTATTCGGAGTCTCTTAAACTGTTCAGCCTTATCGATGCCGGATACCGGGACGTTTCAGGCTACATAAGCTCGGTGAAAAAGATAGTAAAGGGCAAGGCCGAGGATTCCTATAAAAAAGGCGTGAATTTCTATATAAACAACAACTATCAGAAGGCCGTTTCAGAATGGGAGTACACGCTCGAAATCGATCCCACCCACAAAAAAGCAAAGGAAGACATCGAAAAAGCAAGGGAACTTCTGAAAAAGCTCAAGGATATATAATCTCCTATGAGGCGAAGCCTGTTCTTCTCTCTGCTGTTTGTTCTCTTACTCTCAAGTTGCATATCCCCTTCCGGTTATTGGCTCGAAGGAAAGGGCGCGTATGACCGGGGGCAATATCAGCTCGCAATCAATTACTGGACCATGCCGGAGGTTGTTTCTTACGCTCCGAATATCAGCGGATACAGCAACCATTACCGATGGTTGGGACATGCATATTATAAGAACAAAAACTACCGCAAGGCTGTCGAGGCCTACAAAAAAGCGCTAGAACACAGGCCGCAAAGGGCGGAACTCGAAACAGAGTGCTGGGACGGGATAAAGGATTCGTACCATGCGTTATTCGAGGAACTGCGCGGTTCAAATCAGTTGAAGGCCGCTATCCCGCTTATGAAGGAGGCCATTGCGGTTGACCCCAAACAGTTTCTCTTTCATGCCGACCTCGGCTATGTCTATAATGAACTCAAACAGCACGACGAAGCCATAGAGTCCCTTAGAAAAGCGCTGGAGTTGAAAGATGATGCAACGACCTACAATAACCTCGGGTGGGCGTATTATAACAAGCAGAAATATGACGAGGCCTTAAGACATTTCAACAAGGCCATCCAGCTTGACCCCAAGATGAACTATTCCTTCCCCGGCAGGGCTTGGTCGAACTACTTCCTCGGCAATTTCGAGGAATCGTTGAGGGATTTCAACAAGATTTTAGAATCGGCAAAGCCTGATGATAAGACGAACCTTCAGTGGTATTACAGGGGCAAGGCTTGGTCATATCTCGGTCTGGGAGACGCGGAGACAGCATTCGGCTTCATAAAAAAGGCGAAAGAAATATTGGAATACGACACGAGTTATGAACATTCGATGATGTACTATGCCATGGGCGATAAGGCGAAAGCGTGGCAGTACAGGGGCGGCAGGGGGATGGTGGGAGTAAACTCGAAGAGTTACAGCAAGGGCGTAATAACCGGCGTTGAGGTCGAGGGAGTGACTAAAGGCGGGCCTGCCGAGAATGCGGGAGTAATGCAGGGCGATATACTTTTGAGCGTGAACAATGAAGCGATCAAAGACGACGCTGATTTTTTTAATAAGGTAAGGGTGCTGTCGCCCGGAATGACCGCCTCGATGAGGATACTCAGGGAGGGCGTCGAGAGGGACGTTAAGATACGTATCGGTTCTGCCGAGATACGCATGGAGCAGGAGGAGCTTGTAGCGCCGGTCCTCGCTAAAAAGAAAGGCGGCAGGACATACACCTCTTTGGTTCCGCAGCAAAAGACTTCGTTTAAACCGGTGGTTGAGGACAAGGCCGCGCCTTTGCGTCCGGACACATATGCGGTAATAATAGGCATCGACTACAATGGCAGGCATGATATTCCGAATCTTCAGTTCGCGGCGAACGACGCAAAGAAAGTATACGATATATTTACAGACCCTTATTACGGGGGCATCCCGCAGGAGAATGTCACGTTGCTTCTTAATGAGAAGGCGACCAGAAACGAGATGGTGGCTGCGTTGAGAAAGGTAAAAAACTGGGACGGTTATGTTTATGTCTATTATTCCGGACACGGGGCGCCCAAGACCAAGGACGATAAATTTTCGGACGGCTTTCTGGTGCCTTACGATGCGGTGATAACCGATCCCGAAGCTATGGAAGACACGAGCATAAAAATATCATATCTCAAAGAACTCGTTGATTCTTCACAGGCCAAAGGCGTTATGGTCGCGCTGGACGCCTGCTTTACCGGAGGGGGCAAGTCTATTATACCGAAGGGCGGCAAACCTTTGGTGGGCATGATGGCTTCGTCCGAATTGATAAAGGTCCAAGGCCTGCAGAAAGTCATTATTACCTCTTCGGCCGTAAACCAGCAATCGTGGGAGGACGAGACAGAGCTTAAATCAGGCATCTTCAGCCATTATTTTATCGAGAGTCTTACGGGCAGGGCGAACAAAGATGTATGGGTCAGGGTCGATGACATCGCAAACTATATAAAAGAAAACGTGCCGAAGGCTGTCAGAAAACTGAAGGGTGTCGAACAGGTGCCGCAGATTGCAGGGACCGGAAACTTTCCTGTAACGCGCAACTGGGAGAGGGCGAAAATCATGGATGTCGACATTGCAAAGTCCAAACTCAAAGCCGCCTTTGAAAAAGGCCTTATCACTGCCGACCAGTTGAGCAAGAGCGTTGACGAGCTTAAGGCTTCGGTGAAATCCAAGATTCTCGAAGCGTTCCTTGAAGGAAAGATAGACGAACGCAAGTTCGGCGAACTTTATTAAGCTTTTTTTACGGGTTTAGGCCTGTCCCTCTTCGCATTTACGATGCAGAAAAAACCGAACGGGTTGTCATAGTGGTTTAAGAGTTGATGTGCTGTGTCAGGGGCTATGTAAGCCGTATCTAAAAAGTTGAGGGTATATTGTTTTCTGCCGACTTGAATTTTGCCTTTGCCTCTAATGCAGACCACTACATGTTCGTGCTTGTGTCGCTCAAGACTGCTGAATCCTCCGGGGGCTATTTCGAAGTAGCGGAGGTGGAATTTTGCCGATTCCCCGCAGTTTCCTATCAGAACATTTCTGACTATCGAGGCCCAGCCTCCGTTTTGGTTTTTATATTTTTCGGTTTTAACGCCGGACCATTTACCGTCGCCTTTGTAACGGTGGATCCTGTCTTTATTCTCTGTGACCGCTTCAGGTTTTGACGGGGCTGTCCAGTCGCAGGAAGGCGCGTATGCTTTTTGTTTTTCTCTTTTCATAGGTCTTCAATTATTCGGATTTGGTCAGTTTAGTTTATTTTATGGGATAATATCAACGGTTAATCTATAGCGCTATTGTCGGGAGAAAAGAAATAGACAATCTTCTAAACGAAGTCGCATCAGTTTTAAAAAAGAACGGTATGAATGACTCTGCAAAGGAGGCGGAAGCCTTAATCGCAGGGATTCTACGCATCGATAAGTCTGCTCTGTATTCCGGTGTTTTGGGTCCATATGGGGAACAACTGAATGCAGTAAACATTGCGGTCGAGAGACGGCTGCGAGGAGAACCGCTTCAGTACATAATCGGATATACCGACTTTTTAGGCCTGAAAATAAAAGTCGGCGATGGCGTTCTGATACCGAGACCCGAGACTGAGCTTTTGGCCGAAAAGGTCATAGAGCATATCAAAAAAAGATTTGCGCCGGTTTTTGTGCTTGATCTTTGTACGGGAAGCGGGTGCATCGCGTTGGCTGTAGCCAAGCATTGTGATGATGTCGCTGTATGCGGGGTGGAACAGTCGGAGATTGCGCTGGAGTATGCTGCGCAAAATGCCAATTTGAACAACATTACGAATGTCAGGTTCCTCAAAGGCGACCTGTTCGAACCTGTGGCTGAAAAAAAGTTTGATGTCATAGTCTCGAATCCTCCGTACATCAGGACAAAAGACATTGCAGGGCTTCAGAGGGAGATAAGGGATTATGAGCCGATAGGTGCTCTCGATGGAGGTGAAGACGGGCTTATTTTTTACCGAAGGATTTTTTCAGGAGCCAAAGAACATTTAAAACAGGGCGGCCTGCTTGCTCTCGAAATAGGCCATGACCAGTCCGAAGATGTCCGCAAATTGGCTCTGGACAATGGTTTTACGGACATGGCATTTTATAAAGACTATTCAGGCATAGAGCGGATATTCTGGGGATTCGCACCATAGCGGAGAGGCTGCAGGCGCGAGGCAACCACTTTTCATTATTCGCGATTAGTCAGTGATTTCGATTCGTACAGTCCTCTGATAATTACATTTGAACCCCAATTGCAGGTTAATGGGCGGGGCGTTACCCGCCCATCGGATAACCCAGACGCTCATTGCTGAAAAGCCGACAACGGAAACTCGCTGTTTCTCCGTATGATATAATAGCCTTATACGGAGGTGCTGAAATGAGCACAAAAACACTGACTATGCCTGAAGACGCGCTTGTTACAATGCTGAAAGCCCTGCCAAAGAATGCTCTGTTGGGCGTATTTTGGAAAACTGTTGTGGAGTGCGACACCTCCCCGTTAAGCAGCGACGAAAAAGAAGACAGGAAGAAAGCCCGCTTGGATTTTAAAAAAGGCGAGACTGTCAGATGGCAAGACTTGAGATAGAGTTCTCAAAGAAAGCCGTAAAACACTACAAAAAACTTCCGCATAATTACAAAACTTTTGTTGACTTGGCATTCCTCCGCCTTGCTGATGGGATGCCTACGGATTTAAAGCCGATTCAGGGAGAAGAAAATACTTACCGAATCAGGATTGGGAAATACCGTATTCTATTCGAAATAATCCAATCTACTGTTTTGGTAATGCGCATCGGTTCAAGAGGCGATGTTTACAAATGAAGCGGTAGAGAATTGTCTAACAAACGAAAAAACTATACTTATCGCATATAGTATGCTTGTTCTCCCTTACGCTGCAGTCATGAAACTGATATAATATGCAAGCAAAACTACGGATAACGGGGAATGAGTTCAAAAGGTAAAATAGCCAAAGCCGCGGGTGTAATGTCTGCGGCAACTTTTATAAGCCGGGTACTCGGCTATATCAAAGACATGATATTAGCCGGATTTTTCGGTGCATCGAGTTCTGCCGATGTCTTTTTCGTTGCCTTCAGGATCCCGAATTTGTTGAGGGAGCTGTTTGCCGAAGGCTCGATGTCATCAGCATTCGTTCCTGTGCTGACCGAATACCGCAACAAGCAGGGCGAAGAAGAGGCTAACAGGCTTGTCAATGTCACATTTATCTTCATAGTTGTTTTCGTTGGGATTATCTGCCTGCTAGGCATTCTGTTTGCGCCTCAGATTGTTACTTTAATAGCCCCCGGTTTTTTGAAAGACCCCGCCAAGTTCGAAAACTCGGTGCTGCTTACGAGAATAATGTTCCCGTTTCTCCTCTGCACAAGCCTTGCAGCTCTTGTTATGGGCGCGCTTAACACAAAGAAAATCTTTTTCATTCCCGCATTGGCGCCTGCCCTGCTCAATATTGTCACGATAGTCTGCGTGGTTGCGCTTTCTTCCAAGTTCGCAAACCCGATAATCTCTGTAGCAGTCGGTGTTACCGCAGGCGGCTTGGTTCAGGTGCTTTTTCAGATACCTTCATTTGTGAAAAGCGGCTACAGAATACGCTGGATAGCTTCATTCAGGGAGATTTTCAACCACCCCGGACTTAAAAAAATCGGCACGTTGATAATACCCTCTACCGCAGGAATGGCCGTGTCCCAGATCAATATCTTCGTAAGCACGATTCTGGCTTCATATCTCGTTACCGGCAGCATAACCTACCTCTACTATTCGATGAGGCTTATCCAGTTCCCGATAGGGATATTCGGTGTTGCGATGAGCATGGCTGTTTTACCGGCCTTATCGGAGCACGCGGTAAACGGCGATTTCGTGAAACTGAAGGACGATTTTTCATTCGCCCTGAGGCTGCTTTTTTTCATAACCGTTCCGGCAATGGCCGGACTTATCGCACTGAAACTGCCGATAGTTAATACCCTGTTTCAGCGCGGCCTGTTCGGACATGAGGCGACCGTAGGGACCTCTGAGGCGTTAATGTTTTACGCGCTCGGGATATGGGCGATAGTCGGAGTAAGGGTTGTCACCGCGGCTTTTTATTCGATGCAGGACACCAAAACTCCGGTCAAGATTGCGGCTGCCGGAATGGCCATAAATATAGGGTTCAGTCTCGTCTTGATGGGGCCTATGAAGCACAGCGGCCTTGCCTTGGCCAATTCTATTGCCGCTTGCTGCAATTTTCTTCTGTTGTTCTATTTTCTCAGAAAGAGGCTCGGCGGTGTGGGGACAAAGAGGATTGCGGTCTCTTTTTCTAAGACCCTTATGGCTTCGGCCGTAATGGCGGCAATCGGCTTGAGCGTCAGCGGTAGTGATATATGGACTACCTCGGGCAGCGGCATGCAGAAGGCGTTTTATCTCGGAGGCTCGATTGTTTTCTGTCTTGGAGTTTTCGGGATTTCGGCCTATCTTCTAAAATGCGACGAGATGTTCTTCATCACAGGAAAAATAAAAGATAAATTCGGAGGGAAAGGATGTTCATAAAAACCGTGGTGGTAGGGCCTTTACAGGTTAACTGCGTTATTATAGCCGACGAGGCATCAAAGAAGGCCTTGGTCATCGATCCGGGGGATGAGCCCGAAATGATAATGGATGTAGTAAGCAGGAACGGCTTGGAGGTGCAATACATAATATGCACCCACGGCCATTTCGACCATGTCGGAGCGGTGGTGGACATAAAAAATGAAACTGGAGCAAAGGTTGTTCTGCACAAGGACGAACTCGGTTGCTACAATTTGTCTAAAGAGAGCGCCGCGCTCTGGGGCTTTGAGGGAGAGACCCAGCCTGCGCCCGATATGTTTGTGAAGGACGGCGATGTGATAACCGCAGGCGCCTTAAGTTTCAAAGTGCTTCATACGCCCGGACACAGTCTCGGCGGCATCTGTCTTTATTCCGGGGATATAGCGATAACCGGCGACACCTTGTTTGCAGGCTCTGTAGGAAGAAGTGATCTGCCGGGCGGCGATATAAATAAGCTGGGCAAGTCGTTCCGCAGGCTTATGGAGCTGCCGGGATCAACCAAGTTCATTCCGGGACACGGGCCTTCGTCGAGCATCGGGCACGAGAAGAAATTCAATATGTTTTCGGAGCAGTTTCTTTTGTAGGGTGTCAAGTCGTTACGAATTTTACAGGGAGGTATAATCATGAGGAAACCGGCGTTTATACTTTGTCTCATCATGTTTTTTGCCGTTGCCGTGTGGGCGCAGCCGGGTACTAAAAAGAAGCGGCCTCTGGCGCATGACTACGGTAAGGTGGTCATCAACAACTACTCCAAGAACATCGGTCTTGCCCCTGTAGCGTTCGACCACTGGGTACATAGGGCAAAATTTACATGCAGGCTCTGTCATGTGGATATCGGGTTTGCCATGAAAGCGGGCGCCACCGACATAAAGGCCATAGATAACGTGAAAGGCTATTACTGCGGGACTTGCCATAACGGCAAAACGGTTTACGACGGCAGGAAAGTTTTTGAATCATGCTCAAGAAAATTCATAGGCGACGACAAGGGCGTTTGCGAGAGATGCCATTCCGAAGGCAGACACGTTAAGAAGGAAGCGGACTTTTATGCTTTTTCCGAAAAACTTCCCAAGGAAAGGTTCGGCAACGGTATAGACTGGGAAAAGGCGGAGGCCGAGGGGCTTCTGAAGCTGGTCGATTTTATCGAAGGCGTGTCTATCAAGAGGCAGTCCCTGAAAATACAGAAAGACTTTGCGCTCAATCCGAAGGTCAACGAGATGCCTGACATAATATTTTCGCACAAGAAGCATACCGTATGGAACGGTTGCGAGGTCTGCCATCCCGAGATATTCGTAGGGGTGAAAAAAGGTACGACGCGCTACTCGATGGTCGAGATATTCGACGGCAAATACTGCGGGGTATGCCACGGCAAGGTGTCTTTTCCGCTGATAGATTGTCAGAGATGTCATACAAAGCAGCCGCAATAATAATCGCAGCTGTCCTGTTCTGGGGCTTGGCTTTGGGGCTTCGCATAGAGGCGGAAGGCTTTTGGGATTTCCCTCCCAATCTGCCGCCGGAAGAGTACGGCAATCTGATCATCAACAGGACCTCTGAAAAGAACGGGGTCAAGGCGGTGACGTTTTCGCACTGGAGCCACCGCCGTAAACATACCTGCAGGGTATGTCATTCCGAGCTTGAATTCAATATGAAGCTGAATACAACAGAAATAACGGAAGAGAGCAATAAGGCAGGCAGGTTCTGCGGGGCGTGTCATAACGGGAAATTAGCCTTCGGCCACGGCAAAGCCGATTGCGAAAAATGCCATAACGGCAATAGAAGCTACGGAAAGGGAAAATTCTCCGAACTTTCGCATTTTCCCAAGACAGTTGCCGGCAACAAAATAGACTGGGTAAAGGCATTGGAAAAAGGCCTGTTCAAGCCGTCCGTTTATCTGAAGGACAGACCTTCGGACTTCCCCTTTGAGAAAAAACTCCTGCTTCAGGCCGAATGGCTCAACATACCTCCTGCTGTTTTTCCGCACAAAGAACACATACAATGGCTCGACTGCAACAACTGTCATCCAGATATTTTTAATATCAAGCAAAAGACGACAAAACATTTTTCGATGCCTTTTATACTCGGGGGACAATTCTGCGGTGTTTGCCATCTTTCCGTGGCATTTCCACTGAATGATTGCAAGAGATGCCATCCGGATATGACACAATGAACATAAAAACTTCTAATCCTGTCATGCTGCTTCTGCTGACTGCGGCTATTATCTTTACGCACGTTGCCTATGCTCACGCTCAGGAATCGTGGCAGGCTGAATTCGAGGCTATTTGCTCAAAAACGAACGAGACCCCGCTTCTGTCCCCGGAGGAGTTGAAGGAACTCATAAACAGGAGCGATAAACTGAAGCCGGTTATCGAAGCGCTCGATGAGACGCGGAAAAAGATTTATCTCAGAAGGCTCCAAAAGTGCAGAGACCTATATCAATTTGCCCTCGATGAAAAGAGCGGCAGGTGAGTAGCTGCTTTTAAACGTAGCCGTGCGAAATTGAATTCCACACGGCTACGTTTATTATTTAATGAGCTATTTCCCGAAGTTTACCTTAGGAGCCGCTTTTTCAGCCTCAGGAATATCATAATAAGCGCCTTCGTTCACATTAGCCAATGCTGCTATGAATCTGCCGAAGAACGACCTTCTATAAGTGTTCAGCACCTTGACCACATCGTTGTAGCGTTTTCTCTCGACCGCAATCCTGTTTTCGGTCCCTTCAAGGCTGTCCTGCAGCTTCAGGAATGATTCGTTGGCCTTGAGATTGGGATATGTTTCTTTTAGCACGAGCAGTCTTGAAAGAAAGCCTTCGAGTTGATTGGACGCCGCAATCTGGTCTTTCGGGGTCTTTGCCTGAAAATATTGGGTCCGGGCAGCTGCGATGTTTTCGAAGATGCCTTTTTCATGAGAGGCGTAACCTTTCACCGTTTCTACGAGATTCGGTATAAGGTCGTAGCGCCGTTTGAGCTGGTTTTCGACCTGAGCCCATTGGGACTTTACCTGTTCGTCCATAGCTATGATCTGGTTGTACTCTCCGATGACCCACATGCCGACGAACACGCCGACCAAGAGCAGTAGCCCGAGAACTACGATTGCGATTTTTGCTGCGTTGCCCATAAAATTTCCTCCTTTATTTTTGTGTTTTTATTACCAGTCTCCTGATGCGCCGCCTCCTCCGAAGCCGCCGCCTCCACCGCCTCCAAATCCGCCCCCGCCGCCCGACCATCCCCCGGAATTTCGGCTGAAGATGAGCGCCAGAAGCGTATTATAGATGATATTGATGAAAATGTATGAAAACAGACTCGGGTTTTTTATAAAGAGCGCAAGGGCCAATACAAAAAGTATTCCCGCAAGGATTATCGTAAAAGTAGAATCTTTTTTCTGTGCAGGCTGCCTTTGTACTTGTCCTCTCGCCTTAGGTTTGGGCATTCCGGTTATTTCGATGTTCTCTTTAGCGGCTATTGCTTGGGTCATGGCTGTAACAGCGCTGAAAAGACCTCCCGTGTAATCGCCTTTTCTGAAGTGCGGAACCATATGCTCTCTGCCGACCGAGCCCACGAACCCGTCAGGCAACACACCTTCGAGTCCATATCCGACCTCTATTCGGTACTTCTTGTCTTTTAATGCAACAATGATGATTGCGCCGTTGTCCTTGCCTTTTTGTCCGGGTTTCCATTTCTCCGCCATTTTCAAGCCAAAGCCTGCTATGTCTTCTCCGTCGAGGCTTTGGACTGTCAGCACCATTATCTGTACTGTGGTCTTTTGTTCGAGTTCCTTGAGATACGCGTTCATCTGGACTTCTTGAGGGTCATCGATTATTCCCGCAAAGTCGTTTACATAGTTTGCAGGTCTTGCGGGAGGTTCAGGCGTGGCTGCAAAAGAAGCATTTTGTACAAGCAGATAAAACACGGACATCAGCAACAACTGAAACATCATAACTGATGGGTGATAACGGCTATTGCGTCTGTGACGCAGGGTTGGTTGAGATATCATCCACAATCTTGCCGAGCGCCCCGGCCGCTTTGTAGTATTCCTCGAAGAGGGCATGCGCTTCGTCTTTTTTTGGTTTTATCTGACCAGATTTGAGCATTAGCACTTTTTCGAATATTCCCTTTTCGGTCCCGGACAACGCCTGAAGCGTGTTTATCACTTCGGACCTTTTTACAGGAGGCTCTTGCCCCATCAAAAAGATTATCGCCCTCAGGACCGGCATGATTCCTGTAATCGAGCGGGACAGGAGTTTTGTTATGCTGTCTTCGCTGCCGAGCGAGGATATGTAGTCCTGCCTGAGTGCTATCAGTCTTCTCTTCATCTCCTGTTCGCACTGTAGTCTCAGATAAGAACGCTCAACGGTTATGCCTGACAGAATATCTTGTCCATGCACCGTAACATGGATATGTTTTAGGTCTAGAAACTCCACAGGGAAAACATCCAGCGACTGTGTGATATATTCGGGGGTCAGCATCAGCGGGGCCGCGATTTTCCTCTTGCCGTATTTTGCTCCGAGCGGGGCCAAAAATTTCGCAAAAGAGAGGTCCATCTCTTTTAAAATCACTACACTATTTATGTCTGATGACTTCTCGTTGAAGTCCGGCGTTACGGAGCTTCCTACGACATGGATGGAATGGATGCCGTGTCCGTGGCCCTTTATTATCTCTTCGAGGAAGGGGGCCAGTCTTTCAGAAACCGATGGTTTGAGTGCGTCTATCTTCAGCGCGTTCATAGTTGGAATTATATCATATTCGGTGCATTCCGGCCTGAGCTTGGGCCTTGCCGCGACGCATAGGCAGGGTAAGCAGCATGCCCCCGCTCGCTACAGGAATTCTTCCTATTCTTAATCGTAAGATTTTTTTATCAGTTCGAAAAGCAATGCGTCTATTTCGTCCAGAAGCTCTTTAAATCTGCCGCCGTAGCTCTTGGACGAAGAAAAAAGGTCATTGCGCAAGGCCTGTATTTCGGGGTCGCTGCATTTTTCGTAGGTTATATGTCCCTGCTGCATGGCTATGCGCTCTTTGAAGAGTAGATTTTTAGCGTCTTTGACAAAGGGTATCAGCAGGCCGCGCAGTTTTGTCATCCGTTCGGCTTGTGTCGTAGAAACAGGGTTTCGGTCTTCAGACACTGCGGCACACTCTTTCAAAAGCATATACAGAGTGCAGTATTCGAGACCGCGCACGCCCCGCCGCCACTGAAGGAGCATCGGGTTTCTCCAGAACCATAAAAAATTTCTTTCTCCGAATTCTATAATGTGCTTTGTGATAGCCTCGAGCCTCGATATGTCGCTCTGTCTTTGTGGGGCGAGCGGGCTTTTTGTTTCTGCATGTTTTTGGCTGACGGAAGGTTCTGCCCCGGCCAAATATTGCCACAGGTTTTTCAGCATAACTAAGCCATTCTCATCGTCCGGACTGTCGAAATGGACGAGGGACAAGAGGACCTTGCCTGAACCATAGGCGCTTTCGACCACTGCCGGTTGGCCAAAAAGCCGGGACGGATTCAGATTGATGTCGTAAAGCGTTTCGAGCTTTTCCCATTCTTCGCTGGAAGTTATGTCCCCTACATTGATGTCGGAACTGAAGGCGTCAGGCATGGCCTCCACATAGGTTGCGAGTGTTTTTACGGAACCGTCTCCGACCACGAACTGCGAAGGCCACCACGCATGGACTACTTTGTCTTTGAGTCCGTTCCAGATTTTATGATCGTCGGTCCTGAGCCGTATTCTGCCGCTGAAACTCGGCACTCTCTCTCTTGTCGGCATACGGCTGATGTTTATAATGCCTATGCCGTCTTGTGTCGCCAGTCCTGCGCCGCCGCAAAGACCGAGATAGCTTCCGCCCGATGAAACAAAGCTGCGTATGGCCCCGGCACCGTCCTCCCCCAAGGTCTTCATTTTGTTGGAAGCCCAGCCGCCCGGAACAAAGAGCATCCTGTAATTAGAAAGCGCGCCTTTTTTTATATCTTCGGACCTTATTAATTTGAAGGGCAGGGCCGCTTTTTTCAAGGCGCGCACAGCCATTACCCCCCACAGGAAGGATTCGTCCCAGAGCAGGGCTACAGGTTCTTTATCTTGTCTGTTTGAGTTTTGATTCATATCCGCGCGGTGTGATTATGCGGTTGTTCCAGACGAGGGTTTTTGAATTTCCGATAATAACGGTCGTCTGCATGTCTATGTCGTGCGAAAGCATATCTTTGAGGTTTGTAATTGCAATGCTTTCATCGGGCCGCATTGCTGCCTTCACTATTCCTACGGGGGTATTCGGAGTTCTGTGCTTCATGATTATATCTCTCGCTACATTGATATGTTCAACCCTTCCTCTGCTTTTAGGGTTATAGAGCACGATTACAAAATCGGATGCGGCCGCAGATTCGAGACGTTTTTCTATCAGGCCCCAATCGGTCAAACGGTCGGAGAGGCTTATGCATGCGAAGTCGTGCATCAAAGGCGCGCCGAGCCTCGATGCGCAGGCGTTCAAGGCCGATATGCCCGGTATTATTTCGACAGGCAGGTCGGCAGCATTTTTTTCCTTGAGTATTTCGAGCGTAAGGCCTGCCATTGCGTAAATGCCCGGGTCTCCGCCGCTTATCACCGCGACTTTTTTGCCTTCCAGCGCAAGTTCTACGGCCTTGCGGCAGCGTTCGGTCTCTTTTGTCATTCCGGTAGAGTGGATCTCTTTGCCGCGCAGCAATTGAGGTATGAGTTCGAGATATGTATCGTAGCCTACAACGGCATCGGCCTTTCGTATCGCGTTTTGTGCGTAAGGCGTTATGTGCTCTATGCCGCCGGGGCCTGTGCCGACGACGAATACCTCTCCGGGTCTAAACAGGCGCGCTTGTTTGCCTGACAGCTGAGCTATAGCTACAGTAACATTGCCGCGTTTCTGTTTCTTCACAAGAAGACTGTCCGCTCCTGAAAATAACAGGGCCGCAGGCTCAGAGACCGCATGCGCTCCAGTGGCCTTGAACACGGTTTTTGATTTTTTTACGCCCTTTACCGAATTAAGTTCGTCCGCACGGAAGCTATGCACAGGCAGGCCGTATTTTTTTGCAAAGCCGACGAGTCCGGGCTCTTTCGCTTTAAGGTCTATCGTTGCTACGGCGCAGACGGAGATGAAAGAAAGGTTGTTTTCTTCAGCGACTTCCCACACTGCGCTTTCAATCTCGTCGATGGTTGTGCCGCTGTTGCAGCCTATGCCGACCACAAGGTTTTTAGGCCTGAGGTATAGTTGTTCCTTGGCGCGGCAGCCGCACTCTTTAATGCTCTTTTTGTTTGTAATTAGCAGGTCTGCTGAATTAGGCGCGACATTCAGAAAGCCTTCCGGAAAAGGCATGTCTATTTCGGAATATAACCGCAGGGTGCCGTCGTTCAGAAATCTAACGGCTATTTGAGGAAGTTTGTCCCAGTCTTCGATCAGCAGGTTGTTTTCGGCGGCCCATATATCAATGGAAGGCATATTGTTCGTATCCGAGGCGGTGGTGATGACCGCTTCCGCGCCTAGATAACCCGCAAGTTCCCGGGTAAATTTATTTGCTCCGCCTGAATGTCCGCTCAAAAGGCTCACGGCATAATTGCCTGTTTCGTCAAGTACGATCACCGCCGGGTCCGTGCGTTTATTTTTGATAAAGGGCGCGATCGTCCTCACGACTATGCCGCTTGCCATGATGAACACGAACGTTTTTGTGTCCTGCCATAGGTTTTCGACAGTTTCGGCATTGAACTTCAGCATCTCGGCATCGGGATAAAAGCCCTTTATTTTTTGCGCGAGACAGAGACCTTTGTTGGTTATATAAATAATAGCTATAGACATTTGCCCTCCTGAAAACACCCGGATATTATATCAAAATCGAGGCAACGCCGATTTTTAACATTACCTTAATCATGCTTTAACCTCCGGAACGTTAAACTTTTCCTGATAATATTTCTCAGGAGGACAAAAATGAATTCGTCGGTAAGGCTAAAGTGGGAATTTAAAAACGAAGAGGCTGTCAGCGGCAGTTCTAATATTGTTGCGGCTTCCAGAAATCAGTTGCTCGATCTGATAGAAGGGGACATTCTGACCTCTCATTATCAGCCGATTTTTTCGGCCAAGAGCTGTTCGGCCTTCGGATACGAGGCATTGCTAAGATCCAGAAACGGCGAGGTGTTGGACAATATCCCCGATCTTTTTGAAAGGGCGAAGCAGGCCAAGATAATAGCCTCTCTCGACATGAAATGCAGGGAGAATGCCATCAAGGAGGCGGCCTTGCTCGGTTTGAGCAATACGCAAGCGTCTCTCTTTATCAATATCTGCCCTGAAAGCATTCTCGATCCCACGCACTCGGTCGGGGTCACGGACAGCTTGGCCGAGGAATGGGGGGTTGCAAAGGAGCGGATAATCTTGGAGATCACCGAAAACGGCGCTATCCACAACTATAAACTTTTTCAGGAAACGATAAACTATTACAGGAAGGCCGGCTACAGGATAGCAATAGACGACTTCGGGGCCGGATACGGAGGGCTGAAGATGCTTTCGATGATCGAGCCGGAATTTGTGAAGATAGACAGGCACTTTATATCGAACATTGACAAGGCCATGGTCAAATACACCCTTGTAGATTCTATTGCAACGGCATGCCACAGAATGGGCATCAAGGTCATTGCGGAGGGCGTGGAAACCGAGGATGAACTTAATATCGTCCTCGACATGGGCATAGAACTGATACAGGGTTTTCTTCTTTCCAGACCATCAGCCTCGCTGGACTATGGACCGTCCGCAGTAACGTTTCTCGACAGCAAGAGGGTACCTGCGTCCGATAAATATTCACCTGCAATGGATTTTATAGGCGATGTTGCAATCAGGGTTGGGTCTATTAATTCGGACACATCCATAAAGAACGCGCTTAATATGTTCATAGACGACTCATGCCTGAAGAGTTTACCGATAGTCGACAGGGAAAGGCTTGTGGGCATGTTGTACAGGAGCAGGTTTATAGAGGACCAAGTGGTCGGCAAGTTCGGTTACGGCGTACATCTGAACTCGCACAAAAACATAGGGCATGTGATGGAAACCGCATTTCTTTCGGTCGATGACAATACTACTATCGAAGATGTGGCGCATATGGTCCAGAGGAGAAAACCTGATTTTATGTACGACGATATCTGTGTAACGAAAAACGGCAAATATTTCGGCTTGGTCTCCGTAAGCAGCCTTCTGGATGCGATTACAGGTAAGAGCATAATACTGGCCAAGGGCGCCAATCCGCTTACAGGCCTGCCCGGGAACGAGGCCATACAGAGGGAAATTGAGAAGAAAATAGCGCATAACATACATTTTGACGTGGTATATGTGGACATAAATTGGTTTAAGCCCTACAACGATTATTACGGTTTTGAACGCGGGGACTTTGTAATCAAGTCCCTCGCAAAGATATTGTCCGATACGATGGAGTCTTATATGAATGACGGTCTGGACTTTGTCGGGCATATAGGGGGAGACGATTTTATATTCATTGCAAGACCTCAGGCCGCATTGCAGGCAGCAGAAAGGGTCGTTCGTGATTTTGAATCCATGCAGCCTGTTTTCCACGGAGCGGTTGATTACAGCAGGGGCTTCTATACCGCAAAGAACCGGAAGGATGAAGATGAGATCTTCAGATTGCTTACGGTTTCGATAGGCATTGTCAGCACCGAGGTCCATTCTATAGATTCTTATGCCCAGCTTGCTTCCCGCGCTGTAGAGGTGAAGAGCGCCTCTAAAAAACAGTCCTCGGAAAAAGGACGCTCTGCAATAGTGAGGGACCGCAGGTTGATGTGAAAGCGGATGATTGTAGAACTAAAGGCGCCGACAACCGATTTCTTTGGGGTGTGGCGACCTCGGCCTTTCAGCTTGAAGGTTCCTCTCATGCGGACTGGACCTCATGGGACGACCTGCTCAGCGCTAACCCGGACATAACGAACCACTATGCGCTCTACAAGGAAGACCTTAAGCTCTTAAAAGAGCTGGGGGTCAATGCCTACCGCTTCTCTATCGAGTGGAGCAGGATACAGCCCAGAGAGCATGTGTGGGACGACGAGGCTGTGGCGCATTATCAGGACATTATAGATACGCTTATAGAAAATAACATCGAGCCTATGGTCACGATCCATCATTTCACTCATCCTCTCTGGTTTATAAAGAAATATCCATGGCATGAAGATGTGTCCGTTGAGAAATTTATGCTTTTTGCCGGGAGGATTATTTCAACGCTGCGGGGCGTTAAATATTGGATAACGTTCAATGAGCCTTATGTGCTGATACTCGCAGGGTATTTAGAAGGCTGTTCTCCTCCGGGATTGCGTAATGCAGCGTTCGGATTAAAGGCGCTCAGAAATATTCTGGAGTGCCACGGCCGTATGTATGACATTATTCACTCTATAAACCCCTTGGCAATGGTGAGCGTGGCCCATAATATGGCGGCGCTTGCGCCTTGGAAGCGTTGGAACCCGTTGGACCGCCTCCTTGTAAGGATAGCAAAATATTTTTACAACCATTCCCTGCTCGACGCTTTCATGGACGGGAAACTGAAGGTGTCTCTTCCTTTCTGCAGGCCTCTCGAAATGGACGTTCCTATAAAAAACAAGATAGACTTTTTCGGGGTGAATTATTATATGCGGGTGCATCTAAGGTTCAATCCGTTGAAGAAGATGGGTATAGAGATGAGACATAGGGACATAGACGGCCACGGGCTGACCGATATGGGATGGGAGGTCCATCCGCGCGGACTCGCCAAGGTGCTGAGGTATGCCTCTAAACTCAAGGTCCCGCTTATAATAACCGAAAACGGGATAGCGACGCGCGACGACCATAAAAAGACGAAATTCTTGAAAAGACATATAGATGTTCTCGAACATTGTCTTGCCGACGGTATGGATGTCAGGGGTTTTTTTTACTGGTCGCTTATCGACAACTACGAATGGCTGCAGGGTCTGGATGCGCGTTTCGGCCTGTATAAAGTCGATTTCTCGACCTTGGAACGCACTCCCACGAACGCAGCAAAATATTACGCATACATAATCAAGAGCAGGATTAGAAAGAACGGGATTTGAAAAAACATATTTTTTTGATAGGAAACCCCGTTGCAGGCAAAGGCGCTTCCGAAAAAATAAAGCGGGCCGCAGAGCTTCTTGGCGGAAGGGCTTCGGTTGAGACGCTGCTTACTTGCAGAAAGGGCGATGCCGAGGAGTTTGCATTGTCTATCGCCGATAGATTCGGTGACGATGCGGACATTGTCGTTGTTGCCGCGGGAGGCGACGGCACTTATAACGAAGTTGCTAACGGTCTGATTTATTCGGGTGTCCCGATGGCTATATTGCCTGCCGGAACAACCTCGGTGCTTGCTAGGGAGCTGAAACTCCCGTCGGGTTTAGCGGAATGCTGCGAGTTAATATTGAACGGGACTTCCAGTGCCGCGCACCCCGCAATAATCACTGCGGCAGGCGTAGAACGCTGTTTCCTCTTGATGGCGGGTGTCGGTTTCGACGCAATGGCGGTGCAAGGCGTCAATGAAGGCCTCAAGAAGTTTGTCGGCAAAGGCGCCTATATATTCAGCGGCCTTAAAACGCTCGCTTCCTCCGAATACTGCAAAATAAAGCTTGTGGCCGAAACACCGGCGCCGACAGAGTTTGAATGTTACCACGCGGTGATCTGCAAATCATCCTTTTATGGAGGCGGTTTTCATGTGGCCCCTGCTGCTAGAATTACAGAGCCCTCGCTGTATGTCTTTGCGGCGCATGGGGGTTCAAGGTCCGACATGGTGCGCTATATATCCGGGGTATTGAGCGGGAGACATCTCGGATTTCACGACGTGAGCTGTTTTGCTGCCGCAAGTGTGCGTATCGAGGGGGAATCTCCGGTCCAGATCGACGGTGATTATTTCGGGCGCCTTCCTGTGGATATACGTATAGCCGGTTCCGCCTTAAATTTGGTCACGTCCGCTAATTAACGAAAACTTCACAACGCCTTAATATTCCCGTAATCCTGAAAATTCTATCATTTCAGCAGATGCTTTTATGCGACTTCCATATACACACGAAATACTCTGACGGAGCTGTCAGCATGAGAAGGGTGGTTGAACTTTACGGACAAGCGGGGTTTGATGTGATTGCCATAACGGACCATGTGGTGAACGGGGACAGTTCCATAGGTATGCTCGCCAACAGATTCAGGTTTTCTGTGACCGAAAATAACTTCGGCGAATATATGTCGGAACTGAAGAGCGAATGTGAACGCGCATGGGAAAAATACGAAATGCTCGTGCTACCCGGCATCGAGATAAGCAAGAATTACCTTTCTTCAGATAAATCCGCACATATCCTTGTGATCGATATAAAGGATTTTATACCTGCCGGTCTTAGCTGTGAAAAGATATTCCTCGAAGCTAAAAAGCAGGACGCCCTGACCATCGCCTGCCATCCCCACCACATGTCCCCGAGGACCGACAGGGACACGCTGTTTCTCTGGAACAACAGGGACAAATACGCAAAATATATCGACGCGTGGGAGATCGCGAACAGGGACGACGTGTTCAATGTGATAAGTCTGAAGAGGTATCCGTATATTGCCAACAGCGATTTTCACAGGGCAAGGCACCTTTACTCTTGGAAGACGCTTTTGAACTGCGAAAAAGACGCGGGTTCGGTAAAAAACTGTATAAGGCATAACAAAGGGGTTGCGATAACCCTGTTCAGAAATTAGGAGGGCAGATGAGCGTTTTCTTGTTTTTCTCGTTCCTTTCGTTCGTAGGACTTATATGCTGTTGGCTTCAAATAACGGCGGCTAAACGCTGTTCTCTTTCTACCCCCTGCTCTGGGGAAGGGGAAACCCTTCCCCGTTTTTTTTGTCCTCCGGTCTCGGTCCTCAAGCCGCTTAAAGGCATCGACGACAACCTTTTTGACAACCTGTCCAGTTTTTGCGTGCAGGACTATCCTTCGTACGAGCTTATATTTGCGCTTCAGGACCATAACGATCCGGCATACAAAGTGGCGAGAAAGGTGAAAGAAAAATATAAGGACAGGAACATCTCCATAATAGTCGGGCAGCGGGAGGACGGACTTAACCCTAAAGTAAACAACCTTATACCCGCATATAAAGCGGCTGCGTACGACTATATTCTTATAAGCGACAGCAATGTTCTTGCCGACAGGGATTATTTAAAGGAAACCGTTGCGTGCATGTCCGACCCCTCCGTGGGGCTCGTTACCAATATTATAAAAGGGGTGAGAGGCAGGACCCTCGCATCCATATTCGAGAATTTGCACATGAATTCTTTTGTCATCGGGAGCGTCTGTTTTCTCGATAAATTTCTGGGCATGCCCTGCGTTATCGGCAAATCTATGCTAATGAAAAAAGATGTCCTTGAGTCGATAGGCGGCTTGCAAGCGTTTAAGAACGTTCTCGCAGAAGACTTCATTATCGGTAGAAAAATCTCGGAAGCGGGCTGGAAGGTGGCGCTTTCAGGTCATGCTGTCGAAAACGTAAACGAGTATTGGGGACTCGGGAGGTTCCTAAACAGGCATACCCGGTGGGGCAAGCTCAGGTGGAAGATCGGCGGCGTGAAATATTTGTCGGAGCTGCTTGTGAATCCTGTGTTTCTTTCGGCGCTCCCTGTGCTTCTGTGGGAGGCTTCGGCATTGACCGTTTTGTTTTCGCTCTGCGTGAGCGCGGCAAAGGCGGCCGGCGATTACCATCTCGCAAAAAATACAGGAACGGACATGTCGCCTCTTTTGTACTTATTGGTCCCGCTGAAAGACATCATTATCGGAGTTGTTTGGTTTGTCCCTCTTTTCAGCAATACCGTAGTGTGGAGGGGAAACCGTTATGCGATAGGAAAGGATTCCGTTATATCTCCGTATCCCGATACCGGATTCTGGGTATTGAGAGACAGGCTGTTCAGTTCTTTGAGGATCAATAACGCTTAAAACAAAAGGAGGATTCATGACTAAAGCGCAAACGGCCGCTTCAAGCGTAATCGAAGAAATGGTCCCTGCAAGGCAGAGTTCTACGGCAAGGTTGATAGTAAAACGGGCGGAAAGCTATGCGGAGATGGAGGCTGCTATGCGGTTGCGGTTCGAGGTTTTTAATCTCGAATTGAATGAAGGACTGCAGGCTTCCTACCTTACCGGCATGGACACGGACGAATACGATGAATACTGCGATCATATCATCGTAATGGATACTGAAAAAGACATGGTAGTAGGAGCTTATAGACTGCTGCCGGGCTCAAGGGCGGAACGGGGCCCCGGCTTTTATTCCGAAACGGAATTTGAACTGTCGGCAATTAAAAGGATCGAAGGAGAAAAGGTTGAACTCGGGCGTGCGTGCGTCCGCCATGCCTATCGCGGCTCTGCTACGCTGAACCTTATGTGGTCCGGGATAGCGCGATACATCGAGGAACACAGGATAGGCCATCTCTTCGGATGCGGGAGCATCCACACTATCAATCCTTTGCTGGTGAGCGGTATTTATTCATACTTGAAGACGCGCTATTTGACCGGGGAGCGTTTTAGAGTAACACCCATTAAAAGGGTCCCCGGGTTCGATCCGGACGCTCCGTTCGACAAAAAAGCGGTGGCTGAGCAAATGCCTCCGCTTTTGAGCGCATACCTGCGTCTCGGGGCTCGGATAGCGGGAGAACCGGCCCTTGACGAGCAGTTCGGGGTGTCCGACCTGCTCATTATCCTCGACAGGGACAAGATACTCGACCGGTATAAACGACATTATTTTGTATGAGCGTTCCGGCTTTATTCAGCAAGCTTTACAGGTGCGTATTGCTCGGGACAGCCAATACGCTTTTCCTGTTTGTCGGCATTGCGGCGAACAGCCTCTTCTTTTGGGACGAAGAGGGACTGATACGGGCGAGGGCTTACTGTTCGATGCTCTGGGCCAAGACGATGTGCCGCATATTGGGCATACGCATATCTCTGAGCGGAGAGAGTTTTATGCAGAGCGGTTTTACGGTCTGCAATCATATCAGCTACATTGACATAGCAGTTTTAGCGGGGATCAGGCCGACGTTGTTTGTGGCCAAAGAGGAAATGGGAAGCTGGCCTATGTTCGGCTGGTTGGCAAGGCTTGCCGGGACCATATTTATAAACAGGGGATCCGCGAAATCGGCGATCGATGCAATGAAAGATATAAAGAAGGCCATAGACGCTGGCGTGAACGTAATCGTATTTCCGGAAGGCACCACAGGCGACGGTAACGGGCTGCTCCAATTCAAGAACGCCTTTTTCAATATACCGGCTGCTTTGGGCGTTAAGGTCATACCTGTGAGCCTTGCTTACGGAACAGAAGACAATGACGGAGGCGTATGTCCTGTCGCATGGTATGGAGATATGGCCTTGCTGCCCCATCTGATGGCGCTTCTCGGTCTCGGACGGATAGATGCAGCGCTGAGTTTCAACCGGACTATCTTAGAGGACATGACCGATCAAGGGACCGCTTATGCGAGAAAGAGGCTTTCGTGGTTGGCGAGGGTGAGTATCGGGAAAGGTTTGCTGCGGATGCGTGTGCGGGAATATTCCTTATGCGGGGACTACGGTTCAATATGTGCCGGAGCTTCTTCGGCTGTCCATGTTGAAAAGTTAACATCTATGCAACTCCTGAGCGACTTAGAAATAAAAAACGGACAGTTGTCATAGTCATCCGTATCGCAATAAAACCTGCGCCTATGCTCGTCGGTCTTCAGAAGAGAAACGGCCGCCGTGCAAATCTCGATTTTGGCGTTTATGAAAGGACATGGTGTCTCATCATGGTACGGTGTTTTGCCGTGTGTTACGTTTTCGATAGAAAAACTCGTCATTTATACCTCCTTTTCATGCAGGCTTTGTTCGCGCTGCCTGATAATTTTATCTGCGCTGAGTCTGTACCGCGTTTCTTCCAAGAGTCTGTCTATTTCGCCGTTGTTGTCGACCGGCAGGCGGTCCTTGTTTTTCTCAACATAAATTACGGATTCGATAAGCCTGCTTCGTGTGCCGGGATGCAGTTTCTTGCCGGTCAGATTGTGACGGAACAATATCTGCGCAATGACCCCCAAATGTTTGAGGACGCCGTTTGTGTTTGTTTTACGGTGTTCTGAAATTTTATTGTTCATTGTATTTCCTCCTTCTGTAAACATTTTAAAATATGGACATGACGACAGTATTAAACTGATGTGAAAATATGGTGAAAGTTCTGAAGGGGACACTTTACTTGGATTTTGGACTGTTTGCATGGCATTAGAGCTGCACACTCATTCTGTTACATGATGATTTTCTGCTATTACGGCTTGGATATTAGGGTCCATTAATAGGTCCTCTATGAAGTTTACGATGTTTATCATGTCAGGCTCGTATGTGATTACGACATTTCCGCTGAGGGGATTGGGATTGATTTTCTCTGGACTTTCGGCGATAATAAGCGACAGTAGGCCTCAAATGCTTGATAGTGGCTGTTTCAGCGTTTTGAAATCTGTAAGACCCAACCGTCCTTTATTTCGTATCCAAATGCCTTTAGGAC
>SCQE01000105.1 GCA_004321915.1 Nitrospirota bacterium | reverse complement strand
TCCATTTCTCCCTGCCTGTAAAGTGCATGACACATCTGGTATGCACAGTACTGCCCGTCTTCGGTATTCGGATAAAGCGATGCTGCCTTCTCATAAGTTGCTGCCGCCTGCTTGAAATTCTTAGTTATATAATACCCGTCACCCTGCCTCGAAAGCACCTCCAGACCGAATTTCGTATCTTGAAATTCTTTGATTAATTTATCGAATATTGCCGATGATTTGTCGAATCTTTTCAAACGGAAATAAGACCAGCCCTGCCCATACAATGCTTCCTCACGCCTGACTGTATTCGGAAATTGTTCCAGCAAATTATCATACGTATCCGATGCATTCCTTAGCAAATCAGACCTGTAATATGCTTCTGCCAGCCAAAAAGTTGCTTCGTCCATCCTATTGTCTTTTTTGTTTTCTGCAATAAATGAATTTAATACTGGAATGGCTGCTGAATTTCTATGGCTTTTGACAAGCGATATTCCCTCTTTCAATCTTGATTCTGCAATATACCAATCCCGGTTTGGCATGAATACAGGGGAGCTTTTCAATGCAATCTGTCTTGCATCCTTGTACTCAGACGCTGCTTTATCCCACATGTTCAATTCGATATAAGTCGCTCCGAGCAGTAGATGAATCCTGACGGATGCAACCGCATCCCTCGATTCACGTTCTGCATGCTCCAGTATCTTTTGTGCTGATTCATAATCGCCTTCTTCATAATAAATCTGTCCCAATTCCAGTAGAACCTGTGCCAGGAAAGGATAATTCGGTTGTACCGAAAGTGCCAGCAAACCCTTCTTCGCACCTACCGGGTCACCGCTTCGCTTCAGTGCAACAAGCCGGTAAAGCATTGCTGTCGATTTTAAATTATTATCGCTCTCTACCTGGTCATTCAAAATATCATCGTAATATTTAATTGCTTCCAGGTTTCTGCCTTGATTTAGCAAAGCCCAGCCGGCTCCGAGCCGGACATAATTCGTAAGACGCGATTCTGCAAAAGTCTCCAGAAAGCTTTTTGCTATTACTACCGCATCATCGAAATTTCCCGATAAATTATCTGCTTCCACTCTCAGGTACTGTATATCCTCAGATGCGAGTTCCGAAAAGCTCTGTTCTTCATATAGCAAGCCGATTGAATCCTTGTCCCTGATGTGAGAAAGCTTATTCTCGACATTTTCGATTATTATTATCGATGAGGATGGATTTCTTAAAATCAATTTATTGTTTGCCTCACGAATTCTCGATGCAACGAATGTATTTGTGTAAGGATATTTTTTTGCAATCGTATTATAATAATTCGATGCAATCTCATGCCTGCCGTTTGTCTCGGCAATCAACCCGAGAGAGTAAAGTGCATCGTCTGCATAATCTTCATTGGGATATTTCTGGAAACATTCGGAATAAATCGGCTCTGCATCCTGGTATTTCCCCTGCTGTGAGAGCGAAGTTGCCTGCCAGTACAATGCAGAATGGG
>SCQE01000129.1 GCA_004321915.1 Nitrospirota bacterium | reverse complement strand
CAATAAGAGGCATACCAAGCCGGTCAGCAATATATACCCTTTTATGACCAACATCTGACGCTTCCCTGCATGAATCTTCTTCGATTGACATCTGAATTAACCTTATTTCACGGGTTTTATAAGGAATTGCACCACCGACTGAAACAATTGCTGTCCTTTGGAACCCAGTTGGAATGCTGCCGTCGAGATACTGCTTTCTTGCTATGTGCATTTCATCTACAATTTTCGATTTGGTCATCAAAGCAATTTCCAGGGCAATATCGAGCGCCTGCTCATTGATTTGAAACGGTGGTGTGTCATCCATTTCGTAAGTACAAACAGTGTCATGATGTATCCTGTAAATAATATCTTTTTTTGTTTTAAATTCCATCAGAGCTGTGCCGTCGTACTCACCCAATTCGGACAGTGTTGGTCTCATGTGTCTTAATATTTCGGCATCATAATCTTTACTGTATAATCCGGCAGGGCATCTGCAAAACAATTTATGGTTAGTCAGTAATTGCTGGTGAACTTCCAAACCCGACATAAACCCGACACGGGCATAATCACCGGGTGTCATCTCTTCAAAAGTTTTAAATTCGAAATCGTACATATATAATGTTTTACTTTATTCAATCAACCATGTAAATACAAAAGAAACCAAATAAGAAATTTGGTTCTTATTTATTATTCTTACTCATTTTTATTCTGCGGATTCGGCTTTCACTTCTGGCTCAGCCGGAGTTTCGGTTTTTTTCTCTGCTTCTTTCTTTGCCGCTTCTGCTGCTTTTTCCTTATCGCTTACCTTCTTTTTGCGTAAATCTTTTCTTCTGAAATATCTTGCCTTTGCAACTTCTTTATGAAGTTTCACAGCTTCCTCTATTTCTACCTGGTTACTGCCTTTCATAGCCATATATTTTCTGAGCAAAATTCCTTCGTAGCTCAAAAGATTTCTTACGAGGTTTGTCGGCTGTGCACCCACACTCAGCCAATAAACTGCCCTGTCCGGGTCAATCGAAATTACCGATGGCTGATGATGAGGGTCATAATAGCCCAATCTTTCTATAAATGCACCGTCGCGTTTTGCTCTCTCGTCGATTGCGACAATGTCATAAACGGGGTGATGAACACGCCCTTTTCTTCTTAATCTTAATTTTACCATTTTTAACCTTAATAATTTATAAATAAATAATAATTTTTTATTTTCACCTGTTAA
>SCQE01000034.1 GCA_004321915.1 Nitrospirota bacterium | reverse complement strand
TGTCCAAGACCGATTTTTCCAAAGTGAATCTGAAGCCTGCCAAGTTTCATGGCGATTGGAACTACTCGGTGCATCCAAAGGCATCGTAGATGTTCAGGTTATTTATGCGCAGTCCCTTAGTGGCTAAATGCTTTTTGTCATTCCCGCAGTTTGTTCGGCAGCCAGAGAAAAAATAATTGACAAATCCTCACCGAGATCTTACGATTATCTTACCGATAAGCCATGAGGAGTATAAATGATGACAGCTACCATATCCCCTAAGTTTCAGGTAATGATCCCCAAAGTAGTTAGAGAAACGCTCCATCTTAAACCCGGGCAGAAAATGAGCGTGGTTGCCAAGGGCAGCATCATATACTTTGTTCCGGAAAAACCGATCGAAGTGCTGAGAGGGTTTCTTAAGTGGATGGACAGGGGAGGAATAAGAGAGAATGAGTAGGGGAAATGGATTTCTTGGGGTCGATTGATTTTTTTGCGGATTTTAGGCCTTAAAAATGTGACTTTTATAAGTTGAAAAGAACTTGACAACTACCCTGAAGCGTTCTACTCTTTGATAATGGTAAAATAACTTTCAGAAAAACGGAGGTGTCTTATGACTATTTTTGATGTTGCGAGAAATGCTGTTTTGGCGGGCTTTGGTATGCAGGAAAAGGTTCGGGAATTTGTGGACGACCTAGTGAAGAAGGGCGAGTTGAACGAATCGCAGGGTGCCAAGCTGGTAAAGGAGTGGACAGAGAAGGCTGACAAGGACTCTTCAGAACTTTTTAAAAATATATCCGAGACAATATCTTCGACTTTGGACAAGATGAAGATTCCGACAAAGGACGACTTCGACAAGATGAACCAGAAGATAGAGGATATTTCGGCCCGGATCAAAAAGCTGGAAGGCGGAGGCGGCTGCGGTAATTAATTTTTATAATGCCTGCGATTGATGAATATTTTCCGTTTCAGCAACACCTATAAGTCTGCCAAGAGACTGCAGTTCGTGATCAACGTCTTTCTGAAGTACGGCTTCGGAAAGATCATAGACCAGTCGCATCTCGGCAGATTCATACCGTTCAAGAAGAGGATCAAGGCCTTCGGGATATGGCCGGACGTAAAGGGGCCGACCGTTCCCGAAAGGCTCAGGATGGCCTTTTCTGAGCTCGGACCTTCTTTTATCAAACTGGCGCAGATACTCTCTTCGAGACCTGACCTTATAACCGTTCAATATGCCGACGAGTTCAAGAAACTGCAGGATGAGGTGCCGCCGTTTCCGGCAGAGAGCGCGAAAAAGATAATCGAGGAAGAGACGAAGCTTGAGATAGGATGTATCTTTGCCGAATTCGATGAAAAGCCTATCGCGGCCGCCTCGATAGCTCAGGTCCACAAGGCCAAGCTCCACTCAGGCGAGGAGGTTGTAGTAAAAGTCCAGCGTCCGGACATCCGCGACCAGATAGAGTCTGACATCAATATCCTGAACTATATCGCTCTTCTTCTAGATAAATATGTGTCTGAGAGCAGGTTTTTCAATCCTCAGGGCATAGTGGATGAATTCTCCAAGACCATACGAAAAGAACTCGACTTCAACGAAGAGAAGAGGAACTGCTGCAGGTTCAGGAGAAACTTCGCTTCCAATCCCGAAATTATGATACCGATGGTGTATGAGCAATACAGCACCGAAAAGGTACTCGTTATGGAGAGGGTCAATGGTGTAAGGATCGACGATATTCAGTCAGTCCTTGACTTGGGTCTCGACCGCAAGAAGCTCGCGAATGCAGGCGTTAATTCATATCTGAAGCAGATACTCGACGATGGTTTTTTCCACGCAGACCCTCATCCGGGCAATATACTCGCTACGCCCGATGGAAAAATAGCTTTCCTCGATTTCGGCATAGTAGGAAGGGTTTCTGAGCAGCTGAAAGAGACCATAGCTAACATGTTCATCGCATTGCTCGACCGGGATTTGGACAGGCTTATAGAGCAGTATGTCGAGTTGGGCATAATACATGAGGATGTCGATTTCGATACATTCCGTAGGGAGTTTAGGGCCGATCTTGCGGAGTACCTCGAACCTCTTTATTGCATGACGATTCAGGACGTGAACTTCGCGCGCTATCTCGACATCATCACGCATCTGGCGATAAAGCATAACCTTAAAACCCCGTCCGATCTCCTGCTCATCAACAAATCCATGCTGGTGCTCGATAATCTGGCGCGGCAGTTAGACCCTGAGCTTAACTTTTTTGCGGTGGCTGAGCCTTACGCAAAGAAGCTCATATCGGACAGGATAAGTCCCACGAGGTTTTACGAAAAGACAAAGCAAAACATCCTCGACGTTGGAGAGGCAACGGTTATGCTGCCTAAACAGCTGCGTCTGCTGCTCAAAAAGGTGCTTAAGGACGAACTTCAGATCAAGATGCATCATACCAACCTGCCCGACTTCATAAAGGACATGGACAAGGCGAGCAACAGGATATCGTTTGCTCTTATAGTGAGCGCTATAATCATGAGTTCCGCCATAATGCAGTCCGGAGGCTCCGGCCCTTCGATATTCGGCATATCCCTGTTCGCCCTCTCTGCCTTTGTGTCCGCGTTCTTCTTGGGGCTCTGGCTTTTGATCTCGATAATACGCTCCGGAAGGCTTTAGAGTTCTGGTTTTGTTCAGGATAATCGCGTTAATCATTGTTCTTCTGTGCTCAGCCTGCAGCAGGTCTGAAACGTACAAGACCGACTGTTCTCTGGATAAGGCCGCTTGCACAAAGACCTCCGCCGACAACATTACCGTATCTTTAGATGCTGCGCCCAAGCCTCCGCATACGATGGCCAATCACAGATTTTTCGTGGAGTTAAAGAAAGACGGTGCTCCTATGGCCGATGCCGAGGTAACACTCGATTTTACGATGCCGGGCATGTATATGGGCATAAACAGGCTGAAGATGAACAATGCCGGAAAAGGCAGGTACGGGGCCGAATGGGTGATACCGCCGTGCCCTGCCGGTAAGAAGGTCTGGATAGCCGCTGTTTATATCGAGAGGCAGGGCGGCATCTCGCAAACTGAATTCTCTTTCGAGGTGCGGTGATGCCCGAAATGAATTTTGTCTTGGCACTGACCGCCGGATTTCTTGGCGGCTTCGGCCACTGCATAGGCATGTGCGGTCCAATTGTGGCTTCTTACGCCCTGCATCTCGATATGCCGGGGATGAGGGCGCACCGCCTTATCTCGCACCTGCTCTACAATGCAGGACGGATCATGACTTACGTCTTCATAGGCTCGCTCATGGGCGCGGCAGGCCAGTTCCTGAGCGTAGGCTCCAAGATGAGCGAGCTCCAGAATATCGTGTCTATCGGCGCTGGAATCTTGATGCTGCTCATGGGAATGGACATCATAGGCCTTTTCAGCGTGATCAAGACGATCGAGAAAAAGAACTCGCTCGTGCTAAAAATGGCCAAGGCCGCGCTCGAAGGCTTTTCCGTATGGCGGTACTTTACGCTCGGACTGGTGATGGGCTTTATCCCGTGCGGCCTGTCTTATTCCATCTTCATAGCGGCAGCGGCTAGCGGCAGCCTATTTAGCGGAATGACGACCGCTTTTTTCTTCGGGTTGGGGACCTTGCCCTCTTTGTTCGCCTTCGGCTCTCTTATCTCTTTTATCGGCGCGGGTGTCAGGGGGCTTCTTTACAGGTTGAGCGGGGCGGTGGTAATAGGAATGGGGCTTTATTGGCTGATCAGGGGGGTGTCGGCTTATGTCAAAGTGTGATCACTGCCTGCTCGAATTCCCTGAAAAAGACACGGTCAGCGTTGAGGTCAAAGGCTCCCCCAAGATATTCTGCTGCAACGGCTGCGCCGGTATTTACAGATTCATAAACGAGGAGGGTCTCGACCGGTTCTACAGGGAACGAAAATGGGAAGAGGCAGGACAGGCCTTCTCAAAGGGGATAGACCTGAAGCCGTTCGAAGGCCTGATACGGGAATCTGAAAAAGAAGGCCTGAAGGAGATAGACGTATTCATAGACGGCATAAGGTGCGCCTCGTGCGTCTGGCTCAACGAGAAGATATTGGGCAGGACAGAGGGGGTGGAATACGCCCGCCTGAACTATGCTACGCACAAGGCCAAGATACGCTGGGACCCGCTGAAAACGGACCTCGGGAGCGTATTGAAGCGCATAGTCTCCATAGGCTATCAACCCAAGGCCTATTCCGAATCGGAACATTTTATCGCGAGGAAGGCAGAGACCAGAGACCTCCTCATCAGGTTCGGCACCGCAGGTTTTCTCTCGTCGCAGTTGATGATATACAGCGCTGCGCTTTACGCCGGATATTTTCAGGGCATGGAATTCGGGCTCCAGAGGCTTCTTGAAGTGATAGCCATGCTCTTGACCGTGCCTGCGCTTTTTTATTCGGGCGCGCCGTTTTTTGCGGGCGCTTTGCGGGGGCTGAGACATTTTCAGTTCAACATGGATTTTCTGATAGCGACCGGCGCGGGCTCGGCCTTTTTATACAGCCTGTATCAGATGTTCAGCGGAGGCGAGGTCTATTTCGACACCGCGGTCATGATAATAACCCTGATACTCCTCGGCAGGTACATAGAGGCAGCTGCCAAGGGCAGGGCGTCCGAGACCATCGAGAGGCTTTCGGAGCTGACACCTAAAGAGGCAAGCAGGATAAGGCCCGGCAGCGGACCGGAGACCGTCCCGATAACTTCGGTGCAAAAGGGCGATCTGCTTCAGATAAAGCCGGGCGAGCGCATCCCCCTCGACGGTGTGGTAAGCTCGGGAGAGTCGGAGGTTGACGAGTCGGTCATCACGGGTGAATCAAAGCCTGTAGGCAAGACAGCAGGATCTGCGGTCATAGGCGGGACAATGAACCTATTCGGAAGTTTTGTCCTCGAGGTTTCGAAGACCGCTAATGAAACCGTCCTCGCCGGGATAATAAGGGCTGTCGAGGACGCACAGGCCAAGAAGCCGAGGATACAGAACATTGCGGACGTGGTTGTAGGTTACTTTGTCCCTGTTATTATCCTCTTGGCGCTGGCCACGACCGTTTACTATTTCGCCGCAGGACGTCCCGCGCACTTTGCGATAATGACAGGCATATCGGTCATAGTCATAGCCTGCCCCTGCAGTTTGGGACTCGCCACCCCGCTCGCCGTAATGGTCTTCACCCTCCGCGCCTCTGCAAAGGGGATACTGATAAAGGGCGGAGAGGTAATAGAGAACTCGGCGCGTGTGGACCATGTGGTGTTCGACAAGACCGGCACCATCACTCAGGGCAAGCCTCAGCTTAAGGACGTGCTTGTTTTGGACGCCGCGTTGAGCAGGGAAGAATGCGTGTCTCTGGCTTCTGCCATAGAATCTCTATCGGAACACAGTCTCGGCAAGGCTGTCTGCGCTGCGGACATGTCTTCGAAGAGGCGCGAGGTTTTGTCGTTCAAGGCTTCGCCGGGCAAGGGTGTCGAAGGCGTAATAGAGGGCAGGAAAATCCATATCGGGAACAGGCGGCATATGATAAGCAGCGGCGTGCCGGAGGCCGAAATAGAGGCACTAAATAAACGCGCGGCAGCGTTCGAGGCTGAAGGCGATACGGTCATATTTATGTCGTGGGACAAGGCCTTGCGTGCCGCCTTTGTCGTGTCCGACATGGTGAGGCCTGAAGCCGCTGCCTCACTCCGGGAGTTGAACCAGCTCGGGCTGGAGGTCTCGATGGTGAGCGGGGACAATGCAAAAACCACGTCGGCGATAGCCCATACAGTCGGCATTAAAAACGCATTGCCGGAGGTGCTGCCGGTCGGCAAGAAGGATTTTGTGGAGGCGCTGCACAGGGAAGGCAAAAAGACCGTAATGGCAGGGGACGGCATAAACGACGCGCCTGCGCTTACTGCAGCCTCGGTCGGAGTGGCGATGGGCAGGGGCACGGACATAGCCATGGAGAGCGCGGACGCTGTGCTTGTGAGGAACGACCTGAACCTGATCCCGTATTTCATAAGGCTCTCGCGGCGCACCTATTCGATAATCAAGCAGAATATATTCTGGTCGTTTTTCTACAACATAGTGGCAGTGCCGCTCGCAGTCGCGGGTATATTGCATCCGATAGTCGCTGCCGGGGCAATGGCAGCCAGCTCGCTCTTTGTGGTCTTTAACTCGCTGAGAATACGGAAATAGCCTAATCGTATCGGATTAGTTTACGGCCCGGCAAGATACCTATGCCTTTCTTGCTCTGATATACAACCACACCGCAGGAACAAGCATCGCTGCGCATGCGGCATACAAAGCATCATGGCCCATGATGGAATATAGAGGGTTGTACTGCGCCGGGTAGAACGGTTTGACATCGAGATGTATTATTGAATCGAGCATGACATGAAACCACACCCCTAAAACGCCCGACACAAGCATTTTTTTCAGGTCCGCCTCATACGGAATTTTCAGCAGGTCCATTAAACGACCTAATGTTCCTCTTGTCCTGTAAGCGAGGAAGCCGCAAATGAGGCCGACGATTATTCCTCCCAATAACGTATGACAATAGCCGTGATAGTTGTATTTCAGCTTGAATGTCATTACTGACAAGGGTTCCAAATCAACAGCTACATTGGCGAGTACGAATGACGGTATGTCGATATATCTTCTCAGAGGCAGGGATACGGTCAGGCTAGGTGGAAAATGAAACGGCGTAAAAGGCATGTATAAATCTCCTGTTTGGTTTGAGTGTTATATCTTAGCAAATCGGACATAAGAAAACAGTAATGAACGGAAGGAACTCGGCCTTGTCGTAGGGTTTTGTATGAAGTCTATATTGACAACGATACTACTATTGATACTATAATTTTCTATGGGCAAGGTTGCAGATATGGTTTTGCAGATGAGAAATAATCCTCAAGATGTACGCTTTTCCGACTTATGCGTTGTTTGCGACAGCTATTTTGGAACTGCCCGGCAAAAAGGAGGCAGCCACAGGATATATAGAACACCGTGGCAGGGAGACCCGAGAATTAATATTCAAAACGACAAAGGCAAGGCCAAGATATATCAGGTTAAACAAGTGCTGAAAGCTATCGAGATGTTGGAGGTGAATTATGGCTCTGAAAAATGATCATTACACTTACAGGGTAACATGGTCGGAGGCGGACAACGAGCATGTGGGGCTGTGCGCAGAATTTCCGGGCTTGAGCTGGTTGGCCGGAACCCCTGAAGAAGCTTTAAAGGGTATTCGCAAGGTTGTTGGGGAGGTGATAAAGGATATGAGAAAAACAGGCGAGGTTGTCCCCGAGCCGATAGCAAACCGTCATTACAGCGGTAAATTTGTCGTACGCGTCACCCCTGAGGCTCATAGAGACCTTGCTTTGAAGGCTGCTGAAAGCGGGGTAAGTCTAAACCGGCTTGCAGTTGCCAAATTAAGCCGTTAGCCCGGTTATAGGGAGGAGTTATGGGAAAGGTCTATAAGGACAAAAAATCCAGCGGCTGTGCGTTATGCAAGCCGCACAAACACGGGTGGTCTCCGAAATAATTTATTGCTCATTATAATCCTACATTTTTCAGCAGGCGGGTTTTCATCTCTATATACTCTTTTTCGCTGATTTTATTATTCAGTCTTTTGTCTTTAAGTTCTCTCAAGTTTTTTTTCAGTTCTCCGGCTTCATCATTTTTAGCATCCGAGGGAGAAATGAAATTTTCGAGCCGTTTTTCGATCACGCCGATCTTTCTCAAAAGAATGGCTTCGCTCTTTATCTCAGAGAGCGTCAGCTTGAGCGGCGCATTCCCATACCAGTGCGTGTAATCCGGGTTCTGGTGAAAAGCGCCCTTGAAGGCGTTCATATAGTAGAACTGTTTCATCTTGAAGTAAAGGCTCTCGACTTTGGATAAATTTTCATAGAGCATATGCGGCCCTGTAATAAGGGCGCCGCCGAATAAGGGGTGGGGCGGTCTTTCGTTGGGCATAGGCATCAGCAATCCGTCATTGTAAAGCCCTTCGACCACTGCTTGAGCTTCTTCCACAAGGCCCCTGCTTTGCGTTTCGATAGCGTCGGCATCGTCAAGGCTTCTGGCTGACAAGTTTTTTGTATGGCATGAGGAGCATATATCTATCATGAACTTCCGTTCTCTTTTCTTTATTTCCGTCTCGCTATTCGGAAGGCCTGTTGCTACGCCTTTGCTGACATTGTGCAGGCCGTTGCTCATATGGCATGTTGCGCATGTCGGTCCTGCTTTTTCTCCGCCGCTTTTAAAAAGCGCGCCGTGAGGAGAAGTCTCCCACATTTCGTACTGCGCATGGTCCGGCCCCATGTGACAACTGCCGCAAACCGCAGGGGACTTGGCGTGGGAAAGGTCTGTGGCGTGCTTGGTATGGCAAGTGTCGCATCTGTTTTCGACCTTGTGGCAGGAGTCGCAGCCTTGGCGCTGCATTTCGGGTTTCTGGGACAGGAACATCGCGCATTCGGTGTCTATCAGCGGTTTTGTCGAACCTCGTTCGTGACAAAACGCGCAACTCTTTTCCTGCTCCTCGCTGGTAGGCATATTTCGCGTGCAGCCCCGGCCTGCTTTAAGGCTTATGGCATGCTTGCTGAGCCTGTGTTCGGACAGCGGTTTCAGGTGGCACGACCCGCATTTGACTGCGTCAACTATTACCGTGCCTTTGTGGTTTGCTTCTATATCGTTTCCGTGGCATCCTGCACAACCGATGTTCTTTTTCGAGTGTGAGCTTGCCTCCCAAGCCTTCACTATGGCCGGAGTTTTTGCCTTATGGCATTCTATACAGGGGTCCTTGGCTGATGAAATTTGTGGTATGAAGAAGATCAGAAACGATACGATAGTTGCTATATGTAATCTTATCATTTGGCTTGACCGTCCTTTTCGAGCAGCTTCATGTATCTGGAATCGTAATCCTCTTCTGAAATAAGCTTGTCCGTAAAAAGCTCTTTCAGAAGGAGTAGTTTTTTTAATAAATTTTTATCAGGCAGTCTGTCTGGACTTATAATTGAAGGCTTGAATCCATCGAGCAGCCAGAGAGATTCGTCTATGAGAAGCGCCATTTTAGTTCCGTCCGGAGACCAGTAGGCCTTTGTGTCAGCCCCTTTCGGCGCCAACTCCACCTTACGGCTGCCGTCGGCATCGATTATGTGACCTCCGATAAAAATCTGGCTCCCTACGGGGTTCCATGACGGATGCCGGCCCGCGACCTCTTTGTCAGGCGTAATGCTTTCTCCTGCAATATTCATTATGGTCAACCTGCCTTTTTGATCAGGGAATGCAAATCTTCTACCGTCAGGGGACCAGCTGCCCTGAACGGAAAATTTGTTGTGAGGCGCCTGTCCGATATTTTTTGTTTTTCCTGTCATATAATCGACAACGCCTATCTTAAGATGGGGCGGAAAGATAGGGGGCTTCACGTATTCCATGGTCAGAAAAGTAGTGTCATAGGGGCTTACTCCCATGCTTATCCATCCGCTCAGAAAATCAATGGACGGATTTTTTGTAAGCAGGGTGCGGTCTGCCCTGTATATGGTCCGTGTAAGGTCCGAGGCCAAGTCATGGATGGACAATTCGTAATAAACATCCGACCACAACGAGGCGGTCTTGAGCTGCGCCGAAACAACGAGGAGTTTTTTGCTGTCCATTATGGGGAACACGGCCTCAGGCGCTTTATTTATCGGAATATCTTCGCACTTGAGTCTTTTTATGTCGGCAGCGCAGAGTTTTTTGTCGGCGCCTTTTTTGTATAGGACAAAAAGGACGTTGTCATCGGCCCATATGACATGGTACGCCGTGGCCATATCTATTTTCTTCGATGAGCCTGTGGTTGTATCGTAGATATTAAGGCCATCGTCCGGAAAGGCAATAAATCTGTTGTCACGGGACCAAGCCACAGAACTGCCGGCCGGTTTGACTTTTTCGGCTATCTTAACAGGCTTATACTTTTCCTGAAGCGTTGCGGGCAGGGCCGTTCCGTGAAACAAAAAGAGCAGAAGCATGTTTGCGGATAAAAGGAACGCCTTTGATCGAATATTGTTTGTCTTCAAACAAGCGTTCCTTATTTCAGCGCAACTTTAATAACAACCTTTAGGACATTAGATTTTGCTCCTGCAGCCAATTTCGGGGCATGCGCATCTTCAGGGTACAGGACCGCCAGTTGTCCGGCTTGCAGATATACGGGTGTCATCTTTTCTCTCTGCACTGTTCCGAAACAGATGTCCTTTTCAGCATCGTAGGGTGCTGATGCTGTCATCAGGTCCGAGGTCGCCCAGCCTATGATCTCTTCTCCAGATGCTATATACTGGACGTCGAGGTAGTTTTTGTGATATTCAAACTTCGGCGTGTCGGCAGCAACCGTCTCGTATCTCTGTACTATTGCGAATACGCGGGTCCCGTCGATTTCGATATTGCCGTCCGGCAGTTTTCCGAACTCTGCGGCACGCAAAAAATCAAGGGCTTTCCCAAGCGCCGGAGTCATCGAAACTTGGCCTTCAAAGTGCTTGATGTCGGTAACAACCATATGACCTCCTATTTATTCCTGATTGTCCTCTTTGATCCGGACCTTGATCTCTATTCTCTCGTCCGGGTTGTCTCTTCCGTCGCGGGGTTGTGACACGATCTTATCTGCGGCATCCATGCCTGATACAACTTCTCCGAAGACCGTATACTGCCTGTCTAAAAATGCAGCGTCGGCTACACAGATAAAAAACTGGGAACCGGCGCTGTTAGGATTGTTTGAGCGTGCCATTGACAGCGTGCCTCTTTTATGCGGTTTTGAGTTGAACTCCGCGTTGACATTGTATCCCGGCCCGCCCATTCCGTGTTGGGATTTGTCGGGGTCCTTTGAATTCGGATCTCCTCCCTGAATCATAAAGTCCGGGATGACGCGGTGGAAAGTTGTGCCGTCGTAGAACCCTTTTTTGGAAAGCTCTATAAAATTGTTCACGTGGTTAGGCGCAACATCAGGGAAAAACTTAAGCTCGATATCTCCGAATTTTGTCGAAATAACTGCTCGCGTGTCTGACATTTTGTGGTTCTCCTTTATTCTGTTTTGTTCTTACTCGACAGTGCAAAGTTCTCATAGAGATTATAGACTATTTTTGTTTGCGTAGGCGAGCGATGGCGAGGGAAAGTTCGACCCAGTCATCGGTAAGTTTTTTGAATGTCTGATAGTTTT
>SCQE01000033.1 GCA_004321915.1 Nitrospirota bacterium | reverse complement strand
AACAATTTGGGCAACAGATATTCGGAATTAGGGCGTAAGGAGGAGGCGTTAAAGGCAGCGGAAGGGGCGGTTGAGATATATGGAGGACTTGCGAAAAAGAAGCCTGAGGTGTATGAGCCCTATCTGGCCGGTAGCCTGAACAATTTGGGCAGTATCTATTCGGAATTAGGGCGTAAGGAGGAGGCGTTAAAGGCCTATGAGCAGGCCTTAAGGTTACGCAAAAAGCTGAAGGATTTCAAAACGCAGTTCAGCATATATCCTTATCTGATAAATGCCACCGTCAAGGCTGGCGAGATTGATTATCATGCACTTGCCGAATGGGTTTGCGCGTTTCTCGATCTTTACGAGGTATTTAAGGAAAATGAAGGCCGGATGTGGTGCAACGGCTATTTTGTGAAGGAAGGGACTTTCAAGGAGATTAATTTTGTCACTCTCCTGTCTCGCGCGGAAAACCACGTTCACTGCAAGGATAGGCTGGAGAGGTTCCTAGGGCGTATTACGTCTCTATCGGCCGAGCCTGATAAAGAAGCTCTGAAGGAATCTGTGTAGGGCCTTCTTTTTTCTTCTCTGCCGCCTTTTCATCCAGCAGCCCATGGATAATGTTCAACAAGGCTTTTTTTTCATTCTCTTTCTTTTGCAGTAATTCATTCAGCCTTGCCGCGAAAAAAGAGGTCAATCGCTCCTTGTTTTCGACAAAGAGCCTGAATACCAGCCCATTGTGTTCTTCGTTCAGGACGTAAAAGAGCATGTCCGAGAGCGCGAGCAGCGCAAAGACCTCTTCGTCAAACTTCTCCGAGATCGCAGTCTTCCTCACAGCCTCTCTCAGCATGGCGACGTATTGCTCACTGGGCGCTTTCTTAGAGGCTTGCTTCAGGGCTTCGGTCAGCCTTGTGTCCCTTATAAAACGCTCCGCCGATTTTGCGCAGTCGTATTTCACGAGCACACGCAGACAGAGGTCTCCTACATCGAAGCGGTCCTTGTCGCTGCCTTCAAGCCTGTCAGGGAAAAGCAGGGTGTGAAAGGTCATGAGAAGCAGGTCGGTGTAATGCCTCAATCTCAGTCCTTTTATATCCACGAGATACCTAGCCATGAGAAAGAGCAGGTCGAACTTTTTGTCCGCGTCTCTGACAGTCATGTAAAGCTGCTTTATAAGTCCCGAATCGGTGATCTCTTTCAGAAAGCCGAGGGCGTCTTCCTTTATCTCGCCTTTCTTGTTTCTGAGCGTGAAGAAGTTGGGCAAATCCGTATTCAGGAACATGAAGCTGTCGCCCTTGATATAACTTTGAAGCACCCTCACGGTCGGAACGGCATTGCCCGGCGTGCCGTTCGCCAACTCGGACTCGATGCGCTCCCTGAAGACCTCGAAGACATCTCGCCTGCCGCCTTCATTTTCCATGAGTACGTGGGCCTTGCGGTACAGGTCGTCGATTGTTATCGCCATAGCAGGCCCCCTAAACCGTTTCCTTTTTCTCAGGTTTCCCGAGTGCCTTGTCTAAAACGGCACGGTAATTCTTTTCGGGAAAATCCATGAAGCTGTTGTCTTTCATCAATTCCTCCATGGCCTTCTTTGCCGGTTCGGAACTTATCTCCTTGTTGTACAGCCAGTCGAGCACATCGGGAAACCGCCTCGAAAACATTTCAACGCGAGGGTACAGTTCCTTTATTATCGCCGAAAATACAAGTTTTTCAATCCGGTCGTCGGTTGTAACTGCGGCCGTCTTTTTCTCGATCCTGTTCATGAGCTTGATCCACTTCCTGTGTGAAAGGCTGTCCACAGCGGAGAGCACGTGTCTTATTCTTTCCATCTTGGAGGTGTCGACACGTTTTTGGAGGCTTGTTGTGTGAAAACCATTGAGTTCGGAATATGAAAGCTCATAGGTCCAGTGGAATATCTTTTCGAGAAAGCGCTCGCCCCGTCTCTTGTCTTTGTCCGGCTTGTCTCCGTCAACGACTCCGTAATGCTTGTTCACGTAGTCGTCAAGGATATTGTCGTTTATCCCCATTATGATCAGGACGTTGTCCATATCGAAATAAAACCGCAGCGCCTCGATCACCTTGAACGCCTTCTCAGCCACGAGCCTGTCGAGGTCATCTATGATGAGGACAAAATATTTCTGTCGGGGATTTTTGATGTCCCCGCCAAAAGGCGACCATTTTTTTGTTATCTCATCGGTCTCTGCTGTCCGGTATTCGTAGCCCTCGGTTATCCTTGCGATAGCCTTCCGAAGAGCCTCCATGTTGTTATTGTATTTAGACTTCAGCTCAAGCGCGTCTTTCTCCACGAGTGCAAAGGCCTCCTCTATACTTTTGACGCCTTTTTTTGTGAAGAAGTTCAGGATAATGTCCGCGGCTGCGATTGTGGATACAACCAGAGGTTTCAGCGCATCGTCAAGCAGACCCCTGATATCCGGCTTGAGACTGGGCATGTTCTTTATGCCAAGCAGCAGGGGGACAAGCGGGTTGTCGTCATCCTGATGCTTCCATGCCTCGAAAAAGAGCACAGGATTGCCGAGATAAGCCCCGTAGTAACTTTCGATTGCCTTGAGATAGGTGGTCTTGCCGCTGCCCCAGTCGCCGCTTACGGCCACGCACACGCTGCCGCGGGGATTTGATTCCAGCAGGCTGTTGATGTTGTCCAGCAGCCGCACGAGACGGCCGCGGTCCTCTTCGCTGCCAAGCAGGGCGTCGTATTCAAGGTGTTTGTCTACAAGCATATTTTCCTTTCCACCGGCTCAAGAAAGACCGTGACCAACTGATACTAATGATATAATAGAGACACCCATGATTAATTTCAAGGTCATCAACGCTTACACCGGCTTGCTTACCGCAATAAAATTTCCGGCAAAAGGGTCAGGCTGGTATTTGTGCAGTCAGTTTTAACAAGCCTCAGTCTTTGCTATCAAGACGCTGTCGGTATTCCATAGGGTAGCCTCTAGGTGGTAGAATACGGTGTGAAATCATATAAAAACCCAGCATGTCTCTGAGGCCATTCAGTACAGGACTCTCGACAGGGCAAATATTTAAGGGGGAAAAATGCCTGAGATGAGACTTAACACCGTTACACGCGAGTGGGTCGTCATAGAAAAGAATCCGGGGATCGGGCCCACCGATTTCGTCGGGCTGAAAAAGGACAAGGAGCTTTCGGAGGTCGGAGGCATATGCCATTTTTGTCCCGGCAACGAATATATGATACCTGAGGAGACCGACCGTATAGAAGGCCATGCAGGCTGGAAAATAAGGGTTGTGCGTAATAAATTTTCACGCCTTTCGGAAGAAGGCGACCAGTTGAGGTGGGGCAACAAGATCCAGAGGGGCATGAATGCGGTGGGCTTCCATGAGATTATCGTAGAGACGCCCGAACATGATACGCAGACCGCAACTATGCCTACCGGTCAGTTGAAGGCGCTCATCGAGATGTATAAGTACCGTTTTGTAGAATTCTACAAAGACCCGAGGGTCGAGTATGTTGTGGTCTTTAAAAATAAAGGCCTGAATTCGGGCACAACCTGCGACCACTCTCTGTCGCAGGTTGTCGGGATCCCTATCGTACCGCTGGAGATAAGGGACAGGACAGAGTCCTACATGCGTTTTTTCGATGACACCGGCGAATGTCTGATGTGCAAGATGATTTACGAAGAGATGCGGAGCGGGGCGCGTATAATCTGCAATACCGACCATTTTGTCTCTTTTCTGCCGTATGCTGCAATGTCGCCGTTTCATGTCTGGATATTTCCTAAGAGACATTCCGGATCTTTTGCGGACATAACAAACGAGGAGATGCGGGACCTCGCCATAAACCTCAAGACCACTATGTACAAGATAGCCGTGGGGCTCGACAATCCGGACTACAACTACGCGATCCGTTCAGGCAAGCCCTCAAACTCAGACTCAAAATTTGAACACTGGTATCTCACGATAGTTCCGCGGGTCGGTTACCTGTCCGGATTTGAGATAGCCTGCGGCATTCATGTCAATCCCATTCAACCTGAATTAAGCGCGAGATTTTTAAGAGAAGTCCCTCTTCCAAAACCTGAAGAGAACAGAGAATGAGCGGCGTCGAAGGCGATTCATGGCACCCGATCATATTTTTGAAAAGATCAAATCAGGCGGCAGGCTTTCAAAAGACGAGGCGCTGAAACTTTTTAATGACGACGACCTGTTCGGCCTCGGGCGGCTCGCGGCCTCGGTTTGCGATAAGAAGAACGGCGGCAACGCTTATTTCATAGTAAACCGGCATATAAATCCTACCAACATCTGCGTAAACCGCTGCAAATTCTGCGCCTTCAGCCGTTCAAAAGGGGAGGCGGGGGCGTATGAGCTGACCATAAAAGAGATAATAAAAAAGCTTAAAGATTGTCAGTCGGCAGTCGGCAGTCGGCAGCCGGCAGTCAAAATCAGTGAGGTGCATATTGTAGGCGGTCTCCATCCTGATTGGCCCTTCAGTCACTACCTCGATATGCTTGCGGCCATAAAAGAAAAATTTCCGGCGATATCTATTAAAGCATTCACGGCAGTGGAGATAGATTATATGTCCAAAATCGGCGGAATGAGCGTCGAGGAGACGCTGAAGGCCTTGAAGGCGAGCGGCCTAGACCTTATGCCGGGCGGCGGCGCCGAGATATTTGTCGAAGGGGTTCGGAACAAGCTCTGCCCCGAAAAGATCAGCGGCAAGAGATGGCTTGAAATAATGGAGACCGCGCACAGCGTCGGTATCAAGACAAACGCCACCATGTTATACGGCCACATCGAAACCTTCGAGGACAGGGTCGATCACCTTATGCGGCTTCGCGCATTGCAGGACAGGACAGGAGGATTTCAGGCCTTTATACCGCTTGCGTATCATCCGAAGAACACAGAGATAGGCGGTTTTTACTCGTCAGGGATCGATGATTTGAAAACTATCGCGATAAGCAGGCTCGTACTCGACAACTTCGACCATATCAAGGCTTACTGGATAATGCTCGGAGAAAAGGTCTCCCAGATCGCGCTTTTGTTCGGGGCCGACGACCTTGACGGGACTATAATCGAAGAAAAGATAACGCACTCGGCAGGCGCCATGAGCGGCGAGGCCATGACAAGGGACGACATGGCGCACCTGATAAGAAGAGCAGGGAAAACTCCCATAGAGAGAGACGCGTTTTATAATCCGGTCAATTAATTATGAGAAGAATTGAAAAAACGAAAGCATTAGAACTCTATAACTCCGCCAATCTTCTCGATCTAGGAGAGGATGCGGACGATATGAGGAAAGAACTGCATCCGAAAGGTGTTGTGACTTTTATCGTCGACCGCAATATCAACTACACGAATGTCTGCGTGAACAGATGCACCTTCTGCGCCTTTTACAGGGACGAGGACAGCGCGGACGCCTATCTTCTGGGCAATGACGAGATATTCAAAAAAATCGACGAAACCCTTGATCTCGGCGGCACCCAGATACTTATGCAGGGCGGCATACATCCTAAGCTCGACATCGTTTACTACACTAACCTTCTGAGGGAGATAAAGAAGAGGTACGACATCAATGTCCACGGTTTTTCTCCTCCCGAAATAACATATCTTTCCGAAAAACATCACCTGACCGTAAGGGAAACCTTGATGGTATTAAAAAAGGCAGGTCTGGATTCTATACCCGGCGGCGGGGCCGAGATCCTGTCCGACAGGGTGCGCGAAATACTGAGCCCGAAAAAGATAAAGTCATCCCAGTGGCTGCGTGTCATGGAAGAGGCGCATAATATCGGGATGAGGACTACGGCCACGATGATGTTCGGCAGCGTCGAAACTCCCGAAGACATCATCGAACATCTCGACGCGATACGCTCGTTGCAGGACCGTACAGGAGGATTCACGGCTTTTATTCCATGGTCGTTTCAACCGGGGAATACGGAAATAAGTGAGAAGTGGGAAGTGAGAAGTGGAAAGTTAAAGGGAAACTCAAAACTCAAAACAGCAACGGCGGCAGATTATCTCAGAGTGCTGGCGCTGTCCCGGCTGTATCTCGACAACATCGAAAACATTCAGGCTTCGTGGGTCACGCAGGGATTGAAAATGGCCCAAGTGGCGCTGAGGTTCGGCGCGAACGATTTCGGATCGACCATGATAGAAGAAAATGTTGTAAAGGCCGCAGGAATCAGCTATTGCGTTACGAAAGATGACATTATCGATGCTGTAAAGAGCGCGGGCTTTAAGGCTGCACAGAGAGATACCTATTACAAAATAATAAAAAAGTTTTAAGGGGGTCATATGTCCGATGCTATTTACGACGTGGTGATAATAGGCGGAGGTCCGGCAGGCTTCAGCGCGGCCCAGTACGCGGCGCGCGCAAAGATGAAAACTGTGGTGCTGGACAAGTCCCAAACAGCCGGAGCGCTTGCGTTTGCCAGCCTTATAGAAAATTATCCGGGACTCGAAAACCCGGTTTCGGGCAAGGAACTGCTCGACATTTTCCGCAGGCAGGCTATACGTTTCGGCGCCGAAATTGTCGAGGCCCAAGTAATCGGAGTCTCCTTGGATGCCGAAATCAAACAGGTCTTCACTATGGACAAGAGCTATCAGGGCAAGGCGGTGATAATCGCGACCGGCTCGATGGGCAGGAAGGCGACGATAAAGGGCGAGGCCGAGTTTCTGGGCAGGGGCGTAAGCTACTGCGCTATCTGTGACGCCGCGTTTTTCAAAGGCAAAACCGTTTGTGTTCTGGGCGATTCAGAAGAGGCTGTGAAAGAGGCGGGACTTCTCACCCGTTTTGCAGAAACGGTCTATCTCATCTCTCCTTCGCAAAAACTCAAGGTCTCTGATGACCACCCTGCGTTGGGAGCTGCCAATCTGAAGGTGCTTACAGGCCTTATGACAACCTCGATAGAGGGCGGCGAAACCGTAGAGAAGATCAAGCTTAAAGATACGCAGGGCGCTGAGAGCGAACTGCAGCTTTCGGGCGTGTTCGTTTATATGCACGGCAGCAAGCCGGTGACCGATTACCTGCAGGGAAGCGTCGAGGTTGCCGAAGAGGAATGTGTTGTTACGAACAGAATGTGCGAGGCCTCGCTTCCGGGGGTGTTCGCGGCCGGAGACGTGACCTGCACCGAAGTCAGGCAGGTGGTTGTCGCTGCGGCGCATGGATGCCTTGCCGCGCTGTCCGCCGAAAAATTTGTCTTTAATAAGAAGAAGACGAAGCGCGATTGGCATGGATGATGAGCTGAGAAAAATGATCTGCGATCATATGGAAAAAGGGTTTCTCGATAACATAATCGATATGTTGAAACATGACGAGACCCTTTTCCCGGTAATAATCGATATGGTCAAGGACGAAAGGCTGCGCGTTCGCATCGGGGCCACCGCGCTCGTCGAAGAGCTTGTAAAAGACCGTAGAGACGGCCTTGTTAAATTCATACCCGAAATTTCCAGACTGCTCGAAGACCCCAATCCAACAATAAGGGGCGACGGGGCGAACCTGCTCGGAATTATCAAGCACAGTGATGCGCTCTCTTTCCTCGATGCCGTATACAACGACCCTGACGCTGCGGCAAGGGCCATGATTCATGAAGCTATTGAGGACATACGACAAAACTAAGGCCTTTCCCGATGGTAATCAAAACAGGTCCTGAAAATATCCAAGAAGCCTTGCATACTGCCGTTAAGGTTTTAAATAACGGCGGTATCGTTGCCTTTGCGACAGAGACGTTTTACGGCCTCGGCGTTAAATTCGACAATGAGTCTGCGCTGAAGCGGCTTTACGGGCTTAAGAAAAGACCGCGCGATAAGGCGATGCCGCTGATTATCGGCTCTGCAGCACAGCTTCCGACGCTTACGCAAACGACAAGCGAAACTGCAAAGATACTTATCGAAAAATTCTGGCCCGGGGCGCTTACTCTGATCTTTACCGCAAAGCAAGGTTTCTCTGAGTACATAGCCGCAGACGGCAAGATTGCGGTCAGGGTGCCGGGAGAATCCTTCGCTTTTAGGCTTGCGCAAACAGCAGGTTTTCCCATAACGGCAACGAGCGCTAATATTTCCGGCAGACCGCCTGCGGACAGTCCGGAGATGGTCCTTGGCTATTTCGGAGATATGCTCGATCTGGTGATAGATTCGGGGAAAACGCGCGGCGGCCTGCCTTCGACAATATTGGACGTAAGCTCCGATGAGATAAGGGTTTTAAGGCCCGGCGCAATAGAGGTCAAAATATAAAGAATACCCTGCGATAGGGATGAATTTCTTTCGTAACACCGCATTACTAAGGAATACATTTACAATGCCACATGATTTGTCATTCCCGCGAAGGCGGGAATCCAGAAATATCTTGAAAATACTGGATCCCCGGGTCAAGCCCGAGGATGAGTGCGCCTGAG
>SCQE01000032.1 GCA_004321915.1 Nitrospirota bacterium | reverse complement strand
GTTTCTTATTTTCAAAATGCCTTTGAAGGAGATAGTATAATCTGATTTGCCGCTTCTTTGGGTCAGCCTATTGTGATTAATTCTATGCTTTTCGGGGTACTATAATTCGGAAGTTAACACCGGTAAGCTCTCAGAAGTGGGCAAGACGCAGAGGCCGCTAACCGAGGTAGAGATAGAGAATTACAGGCTTAAAAGAGAACTGGCGGAAATGAAAATGGAGCGCGACATATTAAAAAACCGTCATAAAGGCGATGCCTTTTCCTGTGATAGTAGAAACTTGTCGGGGTATACTACTACGGGAGGAGAGGCCGTCCGCTTAGTGGTGTTGTCTACCCGTTAAAAAACATGGTCCAAGAATGAAAAAGTACGTGATATTGGTGACAGCTTGTATCAGGTGATCCCGTTTAGGAAAGTAATAGTAGTTTTCATTCCACCTCCCAATCCAAATCAAGGGGAGGCTTTATGTCGTTGAGAAAAAAATCTTCAGAATTCTCCGTAGTTCACCCTCATGCTGCCGGAATCGATGTTGGCTCTACTTTTCATGTTGTGGCGGTTCCACCTGAATGTGATCCGAGACCTGTCAGGAAATTCAAGAGTTTCACAACTGATCTTCACGAGTTATCTCGATGGCTTCGGGAAGTTGGTGTTACCTCTGTGGCGATGGAATCTACTGGAGTTTACTGGATACCTATTTTTGAACTTCTGGAATCAGAAGGGTTTGAAGTAATATTGGTGAACGCTCGTGATGTCAAACAGGTTCCTGGTCGAAAGACGGACTACAATGATGCGCAATGGCTTCAGAAGTTACATCAGTTTGGATTGCTCAGGGCCAGTTTCAGGCCGAGCGAACATATTGCCAGTCTTAGGTCTTATATGCGACACAGGGAGCGCCTCATCGAATATGCTGCTGCACATATTCAGCATATGCAGAAGTCTCTTATGCAAATGAACCTGCAACTTCATCATGTTGTGTCTGATATTACTGGGGCCACAGGAATGAGGATAATCCGTGCGATTATCAGTGGAGCGAGAGATGCTGCTCAACTGGCAACATACCGTGATGTCCGGTGCAAGGAATCGGAGGCGACAATAACAGCCGCTCTTACAGGGAATTATCGTGAGGAACATGTTTTTGGATTGAAGCAAGCGGTCGAATTATACGATTTCTATCATAGGATGATCGGTGATTGTGACACGGAGATAGAGAAGTCTATGGCCAAACTGAATCACCAAAAGAAGAATTCCGACAGTCCGCTCCCAAAAGCCCGCCATAAGACGCGGCAGCGTCATGAACCGGAGTTTGCTGTACGTGATGCTCTTTATAAATTTACAGGGGTTGATCTCACTCAGATTAATGGTTTTGGTCCTTATACTGCACTTAGGGCCTGCGCATAAATAACTTGAACAATTAGCTATGCTGGTGTATAATAACAGCATGGTAGGACAACGCATAATTCAGGAAAAGTATTCAGCACTCAGCGACATACTTGATGAGAGAGGAAGACGAATATGGGCGGCAGTAGAAGCCCGTTCTTTACAACATGGCGGCATTTCAAAGGTAGCCAAAGCAACTGGACTATCTCGTACTACCATCCATGTCGGATTCAAAGAGCTGGAGTCCGGCAAGTCCAGTGTACCTTCTGCCGGACGTATTCGGCAAAAAGGAGGCGGACGCAAACCACTGACTCATCATGCCCCTGATATAATCAAAGCCCTTGATGCCCTCGTGGAGCCGACTACACGGGGAGACCCCGAGTCGCCATTACGCTGGACATGCAAGAGCACACGGAACCTTGCGAAAGAACTTCAACAGCAAGGGTATCGCATTGGGGACCGAAAAGTCGCAGATCTACTTCATGATATGGGGTATAGTCTTCAAGCCAATGCAAAGACCATTGAAGGGTCACAGCATCCTGACCGAAATGCGCAATTTGAATACATCAATGCCCGTACAAAGGCATTTCAGCGTCGGAATCAGCCTGTAATATCTGTCGACACCAAGAAAAAGGAGCTTGTAGGCAACTTTAAAAATAACGGGCGAGAGTGGCAGCCGCAGGGCGCGCCGCAAGAAACAAATGTTCATGATTTTCAGGATAAAGAATTGGGTAAGGTTATTCCCTACGGTGTGTACGATGTGGC
>SCQE01000031.1 GCA_004321915.1 Nitrospirota bacterium | reverse complement strand
TACCAAGCAACACTGTCAACATCATCACCACCCGCATATTTCTCGCGCTTTCCCCCGCTTCTTGCAGCATATTCCCATTCTGCCTCTGTCGGCAGCCTGTACAACCCCCTCGTTCCCCCTTTGCTAAGGGGGACTTTTTTGTTCAGGCGGCTTATAAATTCCTGCACATCATTCCAACTAACACTTTCCACAGGGCAGTTGTCTCCGCAATTCTTGAAACTCGATGGATTGTTCCCCATCACCGCCTGCCATTGCCCTTGTGTCACCTCAAACTTGCCGATATAAAAATCATCAACACAAACCTCATGCACAGGCTTTTCGTCACTATCACCATCCCCGAAAGTATCGCCCATCTGATAACATCCGCCTTTGACCAGAACCATTTCAATACCGGTGGCGGCATCTTTGACAACCTTGCCGCCGCCTGTTGTAATGTCCCACTCAACCCTTCCTGACAGACCTCTCGGAAAGTCCTGAAGCACATTCCAGTATATCTTTTTCCCCTTGCCCGCTTTGGTCTTGCCAAAGTCGCCTTCAAGGTGCAGTCTGTCGGCGCTGTAAGTTTTGCCCTTGATGTTGAGGGTGAAATTTACCTCGGTGTCTTCGTTGTAATCGCCGGTGATGTCAAACTCAAAGAGTATGCGGTTGCCCACCTGCCGCACAGCGCCGTCGCTGATCTCGGCGGCAAAAACAGTAGATGGTGAAAAAGGTATAAGGGTAAATGGGTAGAAGGGGAGAACAGTAAAAGTGAAAAAGAGCAAAAGAGTTAATGTGTAGATTAGCAAACAGGTAAAGTTTTTCTTCTCTATGTCAAATCCCATGTTTCTCTGTCCCTTCTTTTAATAATGTCCATTGCTCCGTGTACGATAGCAACTATTGTAATTTTATCATTTGCAAGTTGATATACAATTCGGTATTCATGAAAGATTATTTCTCTTAGACTTTCAATCCCAAACTCAGGAACGATCCTGCCGCACTTCGGAAACATTCCCACTTTCTCTACAGCCGCAATAAGCCTGTCAATAAAAATTATGGAGTAAAAAGGCGAGCCTTCGGCAATGTATGCGTCAATCTCTCTTAAATGTTCTTTCGCTAATTCCGACCAGAGGATTTGCGCCATTCCTTCACCATGTTTTTTACCTGCTCATGCGAATATACACGGCCTTCTTCAGCATCCCTCAATCCCTGCTCGACCTGCTGCTTGAAGTAAAGCTCTGCCATAATTTCATCCATAGAATAATCATCCGGCAGTTTTTCGATAAACCTTATTGCGTCTTCTTTTGCAAGCGCCATTATTCAACCCTCCTTTTTACCCTTTCACCATCTTCATCAAAAGATCTCTGCGAGCTCCATTTCAAAGCCTTTCAGGACTGTTGACGCCAGTTTGTCGCCCTTCTCGCACCTGCGCTTGAGAATCAGTTTTTCACCGCTCCGCTCAAACAGCTCTATGGCCTCGTCATCAGGCACTACTATCCAGTATTCCTGCACGCCGTGCTTACTGTAAAGCATCTTTTTAGTTACGAAATCATTATACGCCGAGCTGTCGGACACGATCTCCACAACCAGATCGGGCGCGCCTTTGATGTTGTCTTCTTCGATTATCTGTTCGCGTTCTTTTGAGACAAACAGAATGTCCGGCTGCACCACATCCTTGCCGCCAAGGACAACATCGCAAGGGGCAAAGAAGGCGTCCCCGCATTTTTTCTCCTCAACAAACCTTCCTATTTTCTGTGAAATTTTCCCTGAAATCCTTTGGTGTTCTGTCTTGGGGGTAGGCAACATTATAAGCTCCCCCTCTATGAGTTCGTATCTTTCATCATCAGAAAGTTTCATATAGTCTTCGTAGGTGTACTTTTTTTTCTCAGCCGCAGCAACAGACATAAACCCTCCTACTTTAACTGTCATTAGGCTAACAATAACAAAAACTGGATTCCCGACTTTGCGGGAATGACACTTCTACTCTTTTCCCCTTTTCCCCTTTCACTTCTTCTCGACAACCACAACTTCCGACCGTTCGCTCTCGAGCCCGGTCTCATCAACCGCTGTTATAAAGAACTCTGTCCTGTCCTTCAATTCATCAATCACCCAGAGCGTCCCCTGCACAGAAGCCAGATTCTGCCCTCCGCCCAAGAAGCCTTTTTTATAAACATTGTAGCCTTTAATGTCCTTCTCCGCGTTGGCATCCCATGACAAGGCCTTCTTGCCGTCCTTCTCAGACAGCTTAAGCCCCGCAGGCTTATTGGGCAGCGGCTTCGTTTTTGCAGATACAGCCTCGGACATTTCGCTCACAAGTCCGTCCTTGTCAACAGCCTGAATCTTGTACGAATATTCCATGCCGTCTTTCAGGTCGGTGTCGGAGTAACTTATACCTTCACGGACAGTCTTTACCTTGTCGTATTCTTTTTCGTCCGAGCGTTTGCGATGGACCAGATATTCCTTTATGTCAGGCTCGGGGTTTTTGTCCCAGTCCAGACTTACTTTCTTTACCTCACCCGACTTGGCCTTAAGTCCTGCAGGGGTCTTAGGCAGAGCCTTAGTGACCGCCGATACTACCGCAGATACGGGGCTTTCGGCATTGGCCGAGTTATAGCAGGTAATACGATAAAAATGCGCTGTATTGTCTTTCAGCGGCTTGTCGTCATCAGTAAAAGACGCTTTTCTATCAGAGTCCACATCACCGATCTTTTTGAACTCGCCCTTATCTTCCATCGAACGGTATATCCTGTATCCCCTGATCTCGTCGGCAGGACTGTTCACAGGCTCCCACGCAATCGAAACCTTGCGCACCTCTCCGCTCTTTGCAGAAAGGCCCTTCACCTGCGGGGGGACATCACGGGTTTCCACGGATACAGGCTGTGATTTATCTGTTTCGGAATTGGCCTTGTTATAAGCGGCTATCCTGTACCAATAAATCTTTTTGTCCTCAAGCCCCGAATCAGTGAACGATACCGTCATCCTGCCCGAAACAGAACCCGCTTTTTTATATTCTCCGTCCTTGTCCGCAGACCTGTAAATATTGTACCCCTCGACAGTGTCGTTGATATGCGCGTTCCATGAAAGCGGCACATGACGTATCTTGCCGGCCTCGGCCTTCAAGGCATCCATTCCCGAGACCGTGACAACATCGAGGGTGGTCGCAAATTCGCTCTCTGCCTTGTTCGAATTGAACGCGGTAAGGGTATATAGATACGCCGTACCGTCTTTCAATCCTGTGTCGGTGTAAGATGAGGCATCGGCAGGGGCCGATGCCGACTCCCTGAAATCCTTGTCCTGCGCTGTTTTGCGGTAAATCTTATATCCTGCCTCTTCTGTTCCGCCTTCCTTGCCTTTTGAAGGCCTTGAGCGCCACTGCAGATGCGCGCTCTTTATGTCCGCCTTTACGCCCAAAAAAATGGGCGGATGAGGGGCTATAGAGGTCTTGCCCATCACCACCTGAGACTGCTCGCTCTCGGCCCCGGTATTGCCGATTGCTTGGACCTTGTAATAAAAAGTTTCGTTGAGGTTAAGGTTATCGTCTACATAAACGGTTTCGGTAGTCGTCGCTACAGTGCTGAAAGAGCCTGACTCGCTGCCCGCCCTGAATATCTTGAACCCTATGAGCTTGGACACGTCGGGATGAGACCAGAAAAGCCTGATGCTCTTGGAAGTGCCGCCTGCCCTCAAGTCAGAGGGGGCCTGCACATGCTGTTGCCGGGCAATCGCAGACGCCGCAGACGAGCATTCCTTGGAGCTGTTGACCAGTTCTTTCGCAGTGTCGTAAATCTTTGTCGAAAGCTCGGTCTGAGAAAGCCTTACGGTATCGGAAACGCAGACCTTTTCCCTCTTTGTACTGAGAAGCTGCAGGTCGAGCGCAAGCGAGCTGCCCACGCTCATCGCGCTGCCCGAAAGAATAAAATCTATTCCGTTTTTTCGGCCTATCCTGACGAGGTCGTCCCTCGTAAGATGCTCGAACCTCAAACCTTCCAGCTCTATCATACCCTCGATTTTCTTGCGTTCTATTATCTCGAAATGTCCTGTCCTGTCAAGGTTCGAAAGCAGAAGCGACGACAGGCTTTCTGTGACCGTCATCGCCTCCATATTCTTGGGGATAAAGGGCAAAACAGCAAGCTTTTGCTTCATGCCCGCGTCCATACCGCAAACCGGCGCAGCGACAAACAACGCCGCAAAGAGAAAAAACGCTATTCTTGCCGGAATACCGCCCACCTTATAACGCCATCCCCTTTAGTATCTGCTCTATCTCTTTCTTGGCATTGTCCGATACGGGACTGGATGTATTCTTGAGTTCCTCCACATGGATAGCGTCAACATACTTTTCTACGGCCCTTTCCTGCTCGCCCTTCTTTCTCAAAAGTTGCGCGTTATTGCTGTAAAGCAACTGCAGATTCTGAAAGCGGGAAAGCACCGCATACCCCAGTTCCGATACGGTGGCCTCTACGACCTGTTCGAACATGTCGGTATCGGAAGGCAGCTTCACGGCCTTGTAGGCTATGTTGGCAAAATCCACGCCTTCGGAATAGTTGTCCTCAGCCTCTTTCTTGTTGTTGAGGGTTTTTGCTATAACGGTCTCGCCCTCCTCGACGTCGATAACGCGGAAAGAGACCTTTACGCTGGCGGTCTTTTTATGCACCCCTACTTTATACTTGTGAGTTTCCCTTATCTCCTCTTCGATGAACTGGGGCGGGGCCGACTTGAGGTCATCGTCGCCGGACCTAGGTCTGGAAGCCATCCAGCTCTGGTACGCAGGGTTAGGGATAGACCTCTTGCCTACCACTGCGTTAACGACTTTAAAGCCTTCGTCCACATTCTTTTCTACATTGTATTGAAGCACATTGCCGAAGATAAATACGTCGGTGCCTTTCAGTTTTCCGGCCTTCTTTGCCGAAACGATGTCCGAAAGACCTGCCTGTCCAAGTTCTATCTCTTTCAGTATCGAGCCCAACACGTCCCTCGCAAGTATCTTCACATCGCCGGTAGTGTTCTTGGTCAGATACGAAAGCAGACTGTCGGTTATCAGCCTGCCCGAATCGGGATTATTGCTCGGCGGGGTGAAGTCCATAATCGCTATCTTTTTTACGACCCTCTGGCGTATCTTGTCTTTTACTGCCTGAGTCTTGGTGAAAAGCTCCCTGTTGCCTGACGACAGCTTCAAGGCCTTGTCGTACCAGACGAAGGCGTTGCCGAGCAGGTCTGTGGCCTCGTAGCTCTCTCCCTTCGCCACCATTGCGGTGACCAGCTGCTGCATCAATTCGACCGCCTTCTGGTCTCTCTTTACAGCAGGTCTCAACTCTATGGCGGACGCCAAGTTTGTGTATGCGGTGTACAACCGCTGCTCCGCAAAACCCTGTTCGGCCTTGCCGATGAAATAGGCTGTCGAATCTTTTTGGAGCCGCTCTATCCTGTCGGCGGCCGCACCGCGAGGACCCAAGGCATTGGCCTTGCTTATATAAAGCATCGCCGTGTCCCAATCCTTACGCTTTGCCGCGTCCTCGGCCTTCCCCACATAATATTCGGGCGAGTTCTTGGACTCGGCCTCTTTTATCCGGGCAGCCACATCAGCGTCGCCCGGTTTAATATCTCTAGCGAACATCAATGTCCTGACAACGTTCTCCCAATCCTCTTTGGCCTTGTATTTGTCCGACTCTTTGATGTAATAGTTGATGCTGTTGGCCTCGGCCATAGCCAGTTTGATCGGCAGGTCGAGATAATTTGGATAAAAAGCCTTTATCTCGCGGAGCTTGGCAATAGCGGCGCCCCATTCGTTCGTGTCCATGGACTTGCCTGCTGCCGAGTAAAGACCCTCGGCCTTTTTATTCAGACCGTCCATCTCGGATTTCACCTGTCCCGAAAGTCTAGCGGCATTCTCGTTATCCGGTGATAATTTCAGCGCCTTGTCCAGCTCGGCCTGCGCCCGCTTCAATTGATCGAAGGTCATCGGCTTGGCATCGAGATACGACTTGGCCTTGTCTATGTTCCTTCCGACCACCTGCTCTTTGGCCTTCTTTAAAGCGTCTTTATACTCCTGATTGTCCGGCTCCTGCCTGATGGCGTCTTCGTAAAGCGCCACAGCCTCTTCGATCCTGTTCTGGGCGTAAAGCTCCCTGCCCTGATCAAAACTCTTTTTGCTCTCTGTCGTCTGGCATCCACAGATGACGGTCAAAAGCAATGCCAGAACAACCGCAAAACCTCTCCTCATAAATACCTCCCGGAAATTTATTTTTGTCTCAATGTGATCTCGATGATATTGCTGGTGATGGAGGTGACCTCCATTGTCCCGCCTTTGTACTTCAGTTCGCTTATGTCTTCCGCCACTTCCTTTGCCGCCTCGGTCGTTTCTAGATCGAGCTTCAACATGCCGTCCCTGAAACCCCTGTCATAAATCTCCTCTATGTAATCCAGCTTGCTTTTAAACAATTCCTTAAGGCCCTTGACTTTATCAAAGGATATGCCGCGCACCACAAGCCTTACCTTGTGCTCGCCCCCGGCCTTCTTTTTCCATTTGGCGATTATCTGAGACGCAAGTTTTTCGGACATTTCGAGTGAGGCTTTTTTCACAGCCTCCGCGCCGCCTACAACAGGGTCCACATGAGGCTGGGAACCATTGGTAGTAACGCTCGCCAAAGGCTCTCCGGTATCTGCATTAAGCGCCCTTGCCGAAAAAACAGCCTGACACGATTTAATGCTCGTGCCCATCATGCCTGCTCCCGCTTTTGCCACAGCCTGCCCTATCACAACCACTTCTGCCTCTCCCTCAGAAGCGAGCTTAAGCGCAATATCATTTGTTATGTTCGTTATGCCTTTTGACAAAGAAGGGTCATCCTTTACCGCCCTCATAACAGACTGCCTGTCGACCACGTTAAAGCCTTTGTCCATCAGCTTGGACAAAAGCGTGTTTTCGGCAACGCCCACACCGCTGCTTCCATCAGTCCACCACGCAGACGGTTTATCGCTCATGATGTTCTGCTCCGATATCAAAAGCATGACCCTCGGCTTGCCCACCTTTTTAATTATCATGCCGATCTCGTCAAGGGCCTTATGCAGTTTGACCGCAAGCACCGTAGCTTTGATAGAGACCCTGAAGCCATTCGCCTCTACCTTCTCTTTGGTGATCGTATATTTTTTGATGAAGCCTTTGCTCCTCGAATAGACCTTGTCGTTGAGCAGCTCGAAGTTCTTTACCAAGGTCTCCGACTCGACCATCACGCCTACGGCCTGTTCGACCGCCCTGCGAAAGGCGTCCTGCAAAGCCATTTCTCGCGCCTCGCCCTTTTTACCGTCCGAAATGTCGGCATAGCCTTCGGCCTCGACCTCGGTCCCTTTTGACGCTTCGCTATGCACGCAGAAAAAAAGCAAAAAGAAAGAAACAAGCAGGATGCGACAATAAAGCAGGCGGTCGTGCATATTATTTCCCCTCACTAATACGATTCCTTAAGATATATACATTCTTGCTATATTTACCTTAATTGTCAAGATGTTTTATAAATCCATGCGGACAACTATCCCGTATCATCGGATTCGCCACTAAGAATGAGTTAAGACCAATTCTTATCGCAAAATCCCGATATGTAAAATTCATCTTTGACTTCTACTGTTTAACCCAGTCCGAGCCGCCGAAGCCGCCTATTTTCTCACGGGCTGTCAGCCTGCCGTTTGAGATTATATTGAGGACCAAAGAACCGCTGTTCATATTATAGCCTTTGGGAACATCAGCCCACTGCAGCCTCAGCTCATTGCCGATAATTTCACCGTATGCAGCATTGGACCATGCCGGACTGTTAGCGGAAGACTCGCCGAACCACCAGACCTTGTTCCCTATCTGACGGATGTAATAAAGCCCGCCGTCGTCGGAACGCCAGACTCCGGTGAGGTTATAATAGGTTTCTTGGGCCGCGCCCAAAAGCTCATTGATCCTTTTCGACCTCGGAATTTCGACGCTCGTCGAACCCACGACCTTTGCCTGATATGTGTTTACAATGCTTATCGACACTTTAACTTTGTCGCTGAATACCATATAACTTCCAAGAACTACGGCGCCCAATTTCGCGTCCTGATTTATCTTTTTTACGGTTTCCGTGTTGAACGGTATGGTAAGTGTCAGGTTGTTCCGGGCAAAGGCGCTCCGCATATCTTCACGTTCCCGCACCTCGAAGCCCTGAGCCGCCTTCTTCAGATCCTGAGTCAATTCATAGGACAGATAGTTGCCTAAATCGGTAACCTTACCCTTCGAATCGGTAAAGTCCATTACAGCCACACTCTTGCGGCTCCCGACCTTGTCCATGGCAGAAACAATGGACGAGGAAAGCAGCCTCAACTCTCTCTCATAGCCTGAAGAAACCCCGGCCGTAAAAAGCAGCGTGAAGACAGCGAACAGCAACGCTATCGTAATCTTGCGCATGTCACCCTCCTAAAAAAACAGGGGATGCGGCCGCCTTATGACCGCATCCACTGAAACAGATTTTTTATTTAAGAACGAAGGCCACCTTTGCGCCCGCCAGAAAAGTGCCCCTCTGGTTGGCAGAATAAATCTTTACCGCATCGTCGTCAGAGACCTGCAAATCGGAAGCTGAAACAGTGCCCGAGGCCTTCACGACAAGCGGATTCTTAACGCCCCTAGATCCGAGAGCGGCCTTGGCCTTGTCAACGCTGTTGGTATATTCTCCGCAACCCTGCTCGACAAGCACCTTCTGGCTGATCTTGGAAGGGTCATAAATAACCTCACCCTTTGTAGTGAATATCCTGTTTATGAGCGCAGGCCTGAAGTTCTGGTCCGTGGCGTCGATCACGAGGCCGTCATATTTATCGTCTAGCGGCACAGGCTTCTGCTTGAACTGCGGCACAGGCTCAGGCTCGATAACAGCCTTTTTTATCTGAGGATTGCCGATCATCTTCTCATACATCGTCCTACCGAAACCTTGAGGACCTGTCATTCCGATTTTTACGAATACGATGGCAGAACCTTCCTGCTCGTTATAGTCCTGATGCACTATCTGAGCGCCTTTGACTACACCTGCCACTGCGGCCCTGACAACGTCATACTGAAGCTCCGCGTCCTTGACCAGCGTGTCGCCCACAACAGCAACCCCTTCCAGAAACTCGGTCAACTGCCTGTAGGCCATTACTGTAGCCGCCCTCGTGGCCGTAAGCCTTCTCTGCGCCGGAGACTTGGCTGTAGGCGACGGGAGTCCCTCCGCAAAAACAAGGACATAATCGTTAACAAAAGCCTGATCCTGTGCAGTAGTAACGGAAAGGTTGTTCTTGTTCAACCATTCGTTTGCGGCCGCGAAACGGGCGTCGACCTGCGCGGTACCGCCGTCAGCCGCAAAAGCAACACCGGTGAGACAAAAAACCATCAATAACGCTGCTAAAATTCTCCTGCTCATAATTTCCTCCTAATTTATCGTCATGCCCGAAGTTATTGATCGGGCATCCAGCATCTTTTTCTGGATTCCCGCCTGCGCGGGAATGACAGCTTTTATTTAATAGATATTCATCTTCTGCTTTAAGACCCTTATCGCAAGCAGCGCCTCGGCTCCGTCAACAGGGGCGTTTATCCTGAACTCACCCGAAAGCTCGCCCTCCATTATGTTCCTCGTGGTCATATTCATCACGGCATTGAAGAACGGAGAGGTCGGCCTCACGTCAGGAAACGGCGACCTGTCCTGCCCGAAAAACGCGCGGGCAAGCTTTTCGTCACCGGTAAGTTTAATAAGCACGTCCTCCATTATAAAAGCCATCTCGCCCCTCTTTACAGCGTCGGCAGGCTTGAACAGATAGGAGTTGGAGCCTCCGTCAAACTTAGGCTCAAGCCCCCTCACCTTCCATTTGAGTATGGTCATGACCTCTTCTTTAAAATGATGCCCGCTCAAATCCGCAGGTTTGAATTCGGCCTTCATCTTGTCGAGTTCGGACTGAACAGGGATACGGCCTGCGAATAGTTTATCTATCTTGAGTTCGTCGACAAGCAGCGCTGCAAGGTCGCCGCGGCTTACCGATTCTTTCATCGCTATCCTCTTGCCGACATCGCCGACGGTGATCCCGGCCATGGCCCTGACTATCTTGTCGACGCGCTTCCATGCCTTGTCTGCCTTCTCGTGCCATTTGCCTTCCCGCCTCGAATTCAGGACGCTGCCGAACAGGTCGCGCGACTTCTGAAACTCTTGGGCCTCCCAATAGGCAAGCCCCATGTAATACTGAAGGGCCTCTTTACCCTGATAGTAGTAAAGCTTTCTCTCGTCGGGACGGACTTCTTTGCCCAAGCTGTAAGCCTCTTCGGTCTTTTCGACCCAGTTTTTACCGTTCATAAGGGTGTCGACCCGGACGACCGAAAGATAGTGGTCGAATTTGTCCTCGTCCGACCGCGCGTCCCTGCCGCCCTTTTCCACATAATCTATCGCCCTCTGCCTGTCAACCGCAGCATAACCGGCGTCTTTCTGCATCCTGACCTTATGCGCCGAGACTATGGCCAAGCCCCCGTTGGCAGGATAAAACTCCTTGTCGCAGTATAAAGCCCTCTCGAATTTTTCGCGGGCGGTTTCGAGGTCAGCCGACACATTCGGGTTGCCCCTGAAAAGCGCGTCCTGAACCCTTTCGAGCGCCTCCATCCCGCGCACATAGTGGTGGTTCGGATTGTCCTCGGGCGAGGTGCATCTTGCCGCCTGCTGCGGCCCGCAACCCGCAAAGCTCAAGGCGAACAAACATAGTAGAACAAATAAAAATATTTTTTTAGTCATACGACCCCCCTTCATTGCGCGCTGATAAAGACCTTGGCATCGCCCAGATAGTCGTTTCCGTATCGGGTCGTTTCCTTTAGGGCTTTCGCGCCCTCCAGTTTAATCAGAAGCATGTTCTCTTTGGTTACGCTGATTGCGGAAATGGTCATGACATTATTGCCGAGCTGCGGATTTTTAAACGCCTGATCGAGATTGTCGGAGTAACGCACCACACCGTATGTCCGTATAACATTGGGTTTGACGCTCTTGGCGGAATAAACAGTCAGATAGCTGTTGTCCTCACCCGTCGTTACCACCACAGGAAGCATCTCCCTCTCGAAAGGTTGCCCTTCCAGATTAAATACAACTCCGGTAACAGGTTTGCTCGAATCGTAAGATACGACCTTCACCTTAGGCATTTCCTTTACCGGCTCCGGCTTTGGCGATTCTTTAACAGGCTGGACCTCTTTCTTTTCGGGTGCAGGCGCTTCTATAAAACTTTTAGTCGGAACAAAGGCCGGCTCCTTTTTCCGCTCCACAGGCAGGATGCTCATCAGAGAGCTGCCTGACCTGCATTCAGGGGCGTTGAGCGTCATGCATATGCGCATCTCGACAGTGGCCAAGGGTGCATTGTCTTCCCACACCACATCGGCCCTGACCTTCTGTGCGCCCTTAACAATGCCTTCTACGCGCGCCCTGACTATATCGTCCCTGAGCATCATGTTTTCAACGACCGTATCACCGTCAATCCTTACGCCCCTTATTGTTTCTGCAAGAGAACGCAGGGCCAGCACTTCGGCAGCCCTCAAGGCCTTGAGCCTGTCTTTGGTTTTATTGCCGCTGGGCGTGGCTGTGGCCTGTCCGAAGCCGCTTATATAACCTCCCACCCAATTGACAGCGCCTTTAGACTCATCCGCAAAACAAGGCATCGGCGGATAAAGCACGCAAGCCGTAAACAATAAGAGACAGGCCGTAAAAATAATCTTTCTCATCGAGACACACCTCCGCATACTTTATTTTTTCACATAGGTCCCGGATATATAAGCTCCCGGCTGACATGCGGCACAGTTTTGAGGGTCATTAATCTTAAAACTGTCCCCTGAAACCGTAATATCGAACCTGCATACGCCGACCGTAAGTTTTCCGCCGCCGAACTCACCGAGATCGCCTACCCTGCAGGACTTGCCGTCTTTGCTCGTCCCGTTGGCATCGATAAAAACCTTGCCGTCAGGCATCTGCATTACGTTCATGGTCATGCTCATGTTGCCGTCGTCAAAACCGTACATGCCCGGAGGGATAGAATCAGCCGCAAAACAGGCCCCGCTTACAGCTATTACCGACAGAAATGCAAATATTATCCTTTTCATAAACAAGCCCCCTTAATTCTGTTTTACCTTGACGGTAATGTCGTTAAGAACCGGAGAAATCTCTCCGGACATGACCTGCAGTGTGACCTCGGCCTGCAGATACCTGCCGCCGGTTGTAGCTTTAAGGTCTGAGCCCTTTACAGCATCCTCCCAGACAGACCATGTTTTCTGATCGTTCGAGCTGCGTACCCTGACCTTAATAACAGCGCCCTGAGCCTCTGGGCCGTTCCATGAAACAGAGCCCCATTTAACGGCATCCGTCTTGGAGTCGAAAAGCACAGTCCATGTGCCGAGCTTTGTGGTGGAAGAGCGCGCCACGATGCCGGTCATATCGCTATATCCGTAATGGGACCCTCCTACCGCTTTTGAAAGGTCGATCTTATTGGTGGCCGGGTCTATCCGCTTGATATAGTTGTCGCCGTTATTCACAACCCAGACCTTGCCGTCCGCATCGACTGCAACACCGGTGGGGTGGTTCATTCCGGGGATGGAGGCCTTTTTGTCGCCGTTGTTAGAAAAGCGTGTAACGGTATTCGAAAAAGAATTGGCAACCCAGACATCGCCGTCGTTTGTCACTGCAACGCCGCGGCAACCCGATTCGCCTGCCTTGGTCCACTCTATCTGGCCGGTCGAGGTGTTTATCCTGGACAGCTTGTTGTCCGTCCATCCTGCAACAAACAGGTGGTTGTTCTTGTCCAGACCGATGCCGTAAGCCATATGGCCGAGCCTGATCACATTATGGGCCCCTGTGGCTGGATTGAGCTTCAGCACATTCCTGTTCCCTATGTCCGCCGACCAGAGAATGCCCGCAGAATCAACCACAGCTCCGTAAGAGCCGTGATTGGCGGAGGTCACGTCTAAAGTCTTCATTATCCTGCCTGAAGAGCCGTCCACATAATAGAACCTGTGCGTGCCGTAAGTTCCGAGCCACACATTGTTGTTGGCGTCTATGGCTACGCCGCGAGGTCCGGGCGCGCTGTCATACGGACCTTTATATGCCCCCGGAACGTATGTGTTTTCCTTACCTACAGAGAGGAGCACCTCGAACAAAACGCATTCGTCATCACCCCAAGCCAACGGCTGGCTTCCGGTCGAGGTATCGATCTTTCCATTGCCGTTTCTGTCAACACACTGGCCGTTCTCGTCAAGTCCGACCTTTACTGCGGTGCCTGTCGCGCGGTTGCCCACCCAGCAGTTGCCCTTCAGGTCAACGGTCGTCCTCGACGGACTGCCGTTAGTACCCGGTCCTGTCCTGTAGCGGCCAAGTTCCGCGCCTGTCCTCGAATCCACCTTTGAAATCGTACCTTCGTTAGAGTTAGGCACCCAGATAAAAGGAAGCGTCGTAGAAGTTTTGCTCAACTGGAGCTGGTCCTTAACGGTCTGATGCTCCACTCCGACCATCTGCCCCTCGTCAAAATCCTTGTCAATGGTATAGAGCCTTCCGTACGCGCCTGAAACGGATGATGTCTGGCCCGCCTTAATAGTGACGGTCTGGACAGCCGGCTTAACCCATGAGGCTGCATCCTTGAATTCAACAGTATGCGTTCCTTCGGACAAGGTCACATTGTCCCCTGACTTCATCCATGTGCCGTTGTCGGCCCTCCACTGGCCTCCTGCATCGATAGCGGCCTGCGGGAGTATCGCAACTGAAAGAAATCCCGAGGTCTTTGTATAGGCCCCGCTAATTGTCGTCGTCTGATTGACCTGTATGGTCACTGTCTGGCTAGCAGGTTTTGTCCAGCCGGTAATGTCCTTAAAATTGACCGTATGTTGGCCGCCGGTCAGATTAGTAGCGTTGTCTCCGCTGTTCATCCACGCTCCGCCGTCAACATTCCATTGGGCGCTCGCGAAGACCGCCTCGGCCGGAGTTATGGTAACAGAAAGCGTTCCGACCTGAGGCAGCTGCGCTATCTCAACATATGCGCCGCTTGCGGTCGTAGTCTGATTCGCCTGTATTGTAAGGGTTTGCGCCGCTGGTCTTGTCCATCCGGTAATGTCCTTGAAATCGACCGTGTGCTGCCCCGCAGCCAAACCAGTTGCATTGTCCCCGCTGTTCTTCCATGCGCCGCCGTCAACCCTCCACTGGCCGCCCGCCGTTATCGCGTTCTGGGGCGTTATGGAAACAATAAGACCGCCTGCCTGCTGGGGCTGCGCCCCTCCGGTGATGGTAAAGGTCTCGCTTCGTTCCGGCGAGGTGTTTCCGGCAGTGTCGACCGCCTGCGCCACGACCTTATAAGTGCCTGACGCAAGCGTGAAGGTCTTGGACGTGCCCTGCCATATCTTACCCAACCCGGTAAGCGTCTGGTCTCCTGCAGGTGTCGCGTTGGCTTCGAACACCTTGAAGGTAAGCTCCCGCAAACCCTTGTCGTCTATGGCCTTTGTGGAGAAGGTCACATTTCCGCCTCCCATAAGGGCCACGTTTATCTTATCGACCGTCGGAGGAGTGTCATGCCTCTCCATCACTCCGATGAGTTTGTCTATTATGTCGCCCTGCTGCCCGGGCTGGCCTGCAGGCGCCGGACCGGTCAATCTTTCCTTGCCCCAGTCGTCGTCCTTTTCTTTCGGGGTAAAGACCTTGACCTTGCCGGTCAGGACCTCGCTCTTCTGCCTGATATCGTCCTCTATCTGGATCACATAAGGGATAGAATCCTGATACAGCCTCGGGTCGACATTCAAGGATATGGACACCTCTCCCGAATACCCGTCCTGATTCCTGCGGTTGTCATACTCGTCGACTTTTATGTCCCTCTGGTCCTGTCCCGCGCTGATCCTCACAAATACCACAGGATTGGGAGACTGCCACTGAACGGTCACACTGATCTTCCTGTCGAGATACTGGACATCGTGCCTTGTAATCTCGGGTTTCTCTTTTGCGAAAACGCTTAATCCCGATGCCAAAACCAGAATAAGGGCAAGCGTTAGAGTCTTTAATGTAAGATTTTTAGCCATGACCGCGCCCCCTTATTTCTCAAGTTCCGACGGCTTTATAAGCTTTATGTTGAATGACTCTTCTGCCAAAGAAACCCGGGCGTCCCACTTTTTAGGCTTCATATTGTCCGTAACCTCGCCGTCAAGGATCGTGATATTCATCTTCTGACGGATTATCTTGTCCGTGACAGGGTCTATGCGGGAATAAATCACGCCGCTGTACATCTGGCAGTCATCGACCTTAGGGAATGCGGGGAAGGCGATGGTCAGAGACTTCCTCTTCGGGTCGAGCGATCTCATCTCAACAAGCCATGCTGCAACCATGTCCCTGCTCATGGCATCGGCGCGGGAGCATGCCCAAAGCAGATTTCTCGGAAGGGATTTGCTCGCGCCCGGCTCGATAACATGCAAACGAGCTTTTACGATCATATTGGCCTTAGAAAAATCTACGCTCTTTTCGAGTTCCAGCGGCAGGTTGCCGGAATCCTGTTTCGCATAGCTGCCCATATCGATAGTATGAAGCTTGTAAGCGACAACCAGACCTTCGCCCTCTGTGCCCCTTCTGGCCTGTGCGCCGGTCTCGACAGTAGCGGTCCCGGTGCCTACAACATTGCCTGCAGACACATTCAATCCGGCCTTTGCGGACTTTTCGTCCTTGATCCTGAAATTGGCGAGCCTCAACGCCTCGGTTATGTAAGGCACCTTCGGCTCAAAAGGTATATCGGCGAGGGTGACCGCGCTTATTATCTCTACGCCTTCGAGCTTTGCCTTCTCTATGCTGCCGCCCTGCACGCCGACCTCGCCCTGAGGCCCTGCAATAAGCTGTCCGCCGAGCGCAATGCCCCTGTTAAAGGCATAATCCTGCTGCACATTGTTCAGAGACCTCTCTTTTTTCACCCTTATGTCTCCGATAGTAGGGTCCTCCACAGGACCGAACTGCTTGGACCATGCTGCGCCGATGTAATGCCTGTCAACAGGCTTTTTAGGCACCATGTATTCATCTTCCGTTATGGTCTCCATGCCCTTCTTGTGGCTTTCCATAGCAGTGCCTGTCGTGGTAACACAGCCTGACATAAGCAAGCTTGAGGTCAGGACCAAGGCAAGCGCCGACAAAACCCCGAATACTTTAAAACCAAATCTAATTTTCATATAAACCCTCCTCAAATGTTTTCAATCATGTTAATTAGTGCATAAAGATAACATCTCGTCCCCCGATTGTAAAGGTACTTTTCACATTCCGCGCCAGTCACCTCATCAATCTCTCTTCCAACAAGTCCTGCAAATCCCTTCTGCCGTCAAGCACGCAATGAACATACACGTTAGACTCTATTGTCTGATAAATGATCCGGTACGGCTTAAAAAATATTTCTCTGTAATCCCGAACGCCGATCTGCTGAAGTTCGGCCGGATAATGGCCCCGCTGCGGCACGGTTTCGAGGCGCCCAATAGTCTTTTCAATATTGTCGAGAAGACGCTCGGCTTTCTCCGCAGAATCGTTGGCCGCAACATAACGATAAATATCAAACAGGTCTTGTTCTGCGTCCTCAACCATAAAAACAGAAAATTTCTTAATCACGCGTTTTTCTGACCTTTTCCCTTACAGAGCGGAAGGCGTCCCCTACAGGCTTGACTTTACCTGCTTCAAGGCTCTTTTTACTCATAGCCAGCATCTTCAGCAACGCCATGGTTTCACGGTCTTTTTCATATCCATGAATGTCCTGAAGCACGGCGCGGGCCTCGCCGTTGAGCGTGATCACAACCGGCGTCCGGTTTTCGGCAATCCCGCGCACAATCTCCGAAGCATGGGATTTTAAATAACTTATAGGCTTTACAGCAGCGCTTAGTTTCATAGCAACTCCTTTTGTCAGGTCTGAATATAGACTAAATTAAGGTCGAACATATTTTCAAGGAAAAGCTAAGCAAGGATGCCAACTTCTTGCTTTATGGCCCGCCATTAAATAAGAAGGTACTTTTCACACTCACCTGCTTTTTATTTCCCTATCTGCTCTCTGAGGTTCTTCTGTTTTTGAATGGCTTCTCTTACCCTGCTCATCGCAGCTGTTATCATATCGTCGGGCCTACCTATCGCCCTGTCGGCGCTGTTGTAGAGCTCAAGCGCCTTTTGTGGATCGCCGGTAACTTCGGAGCAGATGCCCAAGTTATAGAGCACCGACGGCGCGTTCGGCGAGGCTATGCGCGCCTCGCCCCAAAGTTCGCAGGCCCTGTCGAGCCTGCTCGCCCTCGCGTATTCCATACCCTGCTCCAGTTTCTTTGCCGCATCAGGTGTTGTGCCGTCAGTTGCCTCCATAAGCCTGAGCTGGAGTGTCATATAGTACGGAGATACATCCTGCCTGAGCTGAACTAGTGCCGTTTTCTTGGCCTGTTCTATAAGTTCCGCCGGGGTCTTTAGCTGGGTTGTGCTGTCCTGACATGCCTGGGCCGCTGCAGTAGCAGAAAGGTTGTTGGCGTAAACCACCTTGCCCGTCTCCACCTCTATCAGTTTAGGTGTAAAAGAAAAGGTTGCGGTCCTCTTGGTGCAGTTCACATTCTTCTTGTTCCACCTTATGCATTCGGAAAAAAACTTCTTGGGGTCTTTCTTTTCGGCGCATTCCGAGCGTTCTTCGGTGTAATGATGGTCAACGCTCCGAGCCTCTGTAATGACGCCGCTGTATATGCCTTTTGCCCCTACCATCTTTCCTATGTTCGCGGCCTTGTCGGGATCAACAAGCCCGCTCTGGGAAAACTTCATTTCATTCAGCACCTGTTCGAGCCTTGTCCTGTCAACAATGGTAAAATACTGCTTGTCCGCTATATTTACGCCTGCCAACACACCTTCGAGAGAAGCGGCAAACTCCTTCCCGTACATCCCGTCAAAAGGAAGAACAGTCACCTCTTTCAATCGCGAAGCCTCATGAAATCTGGCAGGAGCAAGCACCGTGGTCTTTACCGCAGGGGGGGCACACGAAAGCAGCAGTCCGATGGAAATAAAAATCGGTAAGATTCTTTTATACACAAAGCCGAAAATCCTGTCATTCCGGGCTTGACCCTGAATCCGGAGTTTTTCTGGATTCCCGCCTTCGCGGGAATGACCTTGTTGAAACTGTTTTATACAGCTTGAAACAAGTTCTCTAATATATTTTTGTTTCATCCAGCCCCCTCCGAACATTATTCAAGGTCAATGGACTTCTTCGTCTTTTCCCTTCTCTTCGCCTCTTTTTCCTTAAACTCCAGCATGCATGCATCGTTCTTGCTCTTGGCAAGAGAACATTGCAGATAATCGGCAATCTCTATGATGCAGCCCCTGATGGCCTTGCCGACCGGCGTCTTTTCATGCTTTGACATGTTCCCCGAAAAAAAACCGAACGCGCCGCTCAGGTCCAAACCGCCGGACGATGAGGTCGCTTCGACCGTCCTCGCGTCGATCACTTCACCCGTCTCAACGTCGAGCACCTTCAGGTCCACCGCCATATAGGCCTTTTTCTTCTCTCCGCCTATATTAAACCCCATAAAGCCGAAGCCGCCGGCCTGCCCGCTCGTATCTTCCTGAAATGCGGACACGGTTGACGACACCAGATACTTAGCGCCCTTTATCTTTCCCAACTGAGACTTTGTGCGCTCATCCACCATACCGGATTCGCCCAGCTTCAATTCGCTGAACACCGCGTCTATCTCTTTCCTCTCCAACACCTGAAACGACTTTGTGTTCACGAGTTCGGACGCAAGCATGTCCTGTAAATCCGTGCCTACTCCGCTGTACCACCAAGAGGCATGCGTATTATTGGTAAATCTCAATACCCCTATCCTAGGCTTTTCGTCGGCAAAAGATGATGAGACAAAAAACATTGCCGAAAGAGCGAGCAATAAAACAATTTTCTTCATAAAAGAGACCTCCGTAATTTATTGTTTGCGATATCTTGCGGCTATAGAATTGGTACTGAAATTGATTATCTGTAGATTTCCCTTCTGCCCTATACTGTTGGCGAGATAGACCGTGTTCTCAGGATAACTTACCGTAAACTCGCCGAGCCCTTTCTCTTCGACACCGGTGACCCACGCAATATTCTGAAGCGTGTCCTTCACCTCAAAGTTGGTTCCCAAGTCCGAAATATCGCTTATCTTAACGACCACTTTTTTAGCGATGCCCTTTATATATTGAGACAACTTGTCGACGACAACCGGTGTCAGTTTTTCTGAGAGGTCTTTCATGCCCTTGGCAGCCGCATCTTCAAGGCTGTTCGCAAGGCCTCTGCCCTCCATAGCATCGGCAGCCAAGATCAACTGTTTGCCCGACGGCTCTTTAGTCACGATCCTGTAAGTCAATCTTACCGTAACATTGTTGAAAGGCATCGACATACCGTAGCCTATGTCCTGCCCTTTTCTCGTAGATATATTGTAATCCAGCTTGCCGATCACAAGGACATTGGTGAGGAATTTGTACATCAGGCTCCTGACCGAAAGGAAATTATTATTTTTTACAGCCTTCTCTATTTCGGCAGCATCGATAGCCTGCGTCGGCGCAACATCGACAACCGTAAATCCGCTCTCTGTAAGTCTCCCGATAAGCTTTTCCGAAAGAACGCTCGTCTCGTCAAACTCATCCCTCTCGTAGCCGCCGGTGGTCCTCGGTTTGCGGGCAGGGATAAAGACCGCAACCGAATTGTTCAAAGCGAGGGAGGACAAGGCATCGCGGGCCTTTGACGGCTCGACGCAGGCGTTTATGCGCACCCAGAAAGTATCTTTTCTGTTCTCTTCTTTCAGTATTTTCGAACTCGTCACGACCCCCCTGATCTGCTTGCTGACCGCATCGTCGACCAACGCCATGTTCTGCACCACAGACTGGGCCTTGACCTCAACGCCCATCGTCTGTTCCACAGCCGCCCACTTTGCGCGCGCAGCCGCTTCTGTCTTGGCAGACGGGACATCGTTGTTTAATATTACCGCCTCGCCTTCGGCATCAGCGCATTTTGTGCTGCCCGCAGCGTCAAAAGGCACGGCAACAAAAGAGGCCATAACAAAAATAACAACCACAAAACCACGGAAAAGCATAGAAAACACCCCTCTTAAATATTCTTATTGCGTGCTTAGATTGTATAACGCTATTACTCAACTGTCAAGAAAACTGCAGGGCATCGCAAGCATGCATGAGCGATAGGTATAAATTCATGTATTTACTAAGAACTAACATGACAAAGCCTCATATCTGATAGGGGGTAGGAAAGGCTTTCGCCTCCCCTCCCTCCGAACCGTACAGGCGGATTTCCCGCATACGGCTCTCCAGTCAGTGGTT
>SCQE01000030.1 GCA_004321915.1 Nitrospirota bacterium | reverse complement strand
GACTGTCCTTGATGCAAATCTTGTTGTTGCTTCCTTGTGCAATACGGAGCGGGTTTCGTTGGTCGGCAGGACCTTCCATCTTTTTGTGCGGACCGAGGACAGGGATATTTTTCATCTTCATCTTAAGGATGTTTTTAAGAGCAAAGGGCCCCGGAGCTGCGAGTTGAGATTGCTCAGCAACGGAAGGCCGGAAATATGCGTTCAGTGTGAGAGCATAGCTGTGGAAGACCCGCAGCAAGGCATGTCTCTCTGCAGGACATCCGTGATAGACATCACCGAGCGCAAACGCATGGAGATTGAGCAGGCGACCATGCTGAGAAGGAGAGAAGAGATCAACCTACTGCAGCAGTCGTTCCTGAGCGCTGCAACCATAGATCAGAAGCTGAAAAGCATAACCGACTGCGTCGTCCGGATCTTCGGCGCTGATTTTTGCCGCATCTGGCTGATCCGGCCCGGCGACCGGTGCGATCAAGGCTGCGTTCACGCTGCGGTTCAGGAAGGCCCGCACGTCTGCCGGTTCCGCGACCGATGCCTGCACTTGCTTGCCGGCTCCGGCCGGTACACGCACATCAACGGCGAGGTCCACCGCCGCGTGCCATTTGGCTGCTACAAGATCGGTACGATTGCATCCGGGGCTGATCACAAGTTCCTCACGAACGATGTCGCCAACGATCCGCGGGTGCACAATCACGATTGGGCAAAGGAGCTTGGACTGGTTTCTTTTGCCGGATACCAGCTCCGTGTTCCGGGCGGTGAATCCATGGGAGTTATGGCCCTTTTTGCCAAGCATACGATCGGACCGGACGAGGATGCCATGCTCGACGGCCTGAGCAGCACAGCTGCACTGGTGATCCAGCAGGCTGGCGCGGAAGAAGCACTGCGAAAGAGCGAGGAGTTCAATAGAAACATCCTTGAAGGCGTGGGGGAAGGTTTTATTGTTATAGATCCTGAATATAAAATCATTTCCGCAAACAGGGCTTACTGCGAGCAGGTAAAACTTTCGTGTGAGGATATTGTCGGCAAACACTGTTATGAGGTCTCCCACCATATGGCCAAACCCTGTTTTCAGGAAGGTGAGGATTGTTCCGTGAAGCACACATTTGAAACCGGAACTCCTCATTTTGCCGTCCATACCCACTTTGACAAGGATGGAAACCGCATCTATATCGAGTCAAGATCGTTCCCGATGAAAGACGCATCAGGGAAGGTATATGCCGTAATAGAAACCCTGAACAACATCACTGAAAAAAGAGGTCTTGAGGAGCAGCTCCGGCACACGCAGAAGATGGAGGCGATAGGGACCCTTGCAGGAGGCATTGCGCATGATTTCAATAACATACTTAATGTGATCATAGGCTACGGCGGGCTCATGCAGATGAAGATGAAGCCCGATGACCCTCAAATGGCGCAGCTCAGGGAAATACTTGCAGCCGGAGACAGGGCGACGCATTTGACAAGGGGTCTTCTTGCATTCAGCAGAAAACAGGTTATGGAGATCAGGGCAGTAAATATTAATGAGATCGTAAGCGGTTTCAAGAGGATGCTTGCAAGGATCATCGGCGAAGACATCGAACTGCAGATAACCCTCTCTGAGAAGGATTTGATCTTGAAAGCAGACATTGTACAGATTGAGCAGGTGCTTATGAATCTTGCCGCCAATGCAAGGGATGTCATGCCAAAAGGAGGGGTTTTGACCGTAAGCGCAATGCCCCTGAAAATAGACAGGGAATTCATAGCGCTGCACCACTACGGAGAGCTTGGCAGGTACGCGCTCATATCTGTTTCAGACACAGGCTCGGGCATGGATGAAAAGACAAAGAACAGGATATTTGAGCCTTTCTTTACCACAAAGGAACTTGGAAGGGGGACGGGCCTCGGTCTTTCGATCGTCTACGGAATCATAAAGCAGCATAACGGGTTTATTAACTGCTATAGCGAGCCGGGCAAAGGGACGACTTTCAGGATATATCTGCCCTTGATCAAGGGCAGGACTGAGGATATGAAAACTGTAGAAGTGGCGGTGCCGACAGGCGGAACAGAGACCATACTTCTGGCAGAGGATGATCCGAATGTCAGGACGTTACTGAAGAATACTCTTGAGAGATTCGGCTATGTTGTTCACGAAGCAGTCGACGGAGAAGATGCAGTAAACAAGTTTAAGGAAAATAAGGACAAAATCCGGCTTCTTCTGCTTGACATCATAATGCCGAGAAAAAACGGCAAGGACGCGTACGAGGACATAAAAGGCATAAAACATGATATAAAGGCTGTTTTCATAAGCGGATATGCAATGGACATCATACAAAGATTCGGCATTGAAGAAGGCTTTGAATTTATCTCAAAGCCGGTGATGCCCAATGAGCTTTTGAGAAAGGTGCGTGAGGCGCTTGATAAGTAGGTTTTGAAACGGGGGAGCTGCTACGCTCCATTTTTTGGGAATTCTCGCAGATGCCGCAACCTATTGAAAAGAACCGGTGCCCCCTAGAAGATTCGAACTTCTGGCCCTAGGTTGAGGAAATGGAACATTATTATAAACTCTCCCGGATAACATGACTATTCCGGAGATGGTATAAGGCCTATCTGCGAAAGTTTGGGATAAAGTGGAAATGGGGGTGGGCAGGGCTTTGCTGCTCTTGATGGAACATCTTTCATGAAACACATTGATTTGCTTAAATGTTGATAAAACGACAGGTAAGTAGTAGATTATAGGCGTATGGCAAAAATTGGCTGGATAGAAAAAATCAGGCATGGGTTTGAAGCAGATTCGGTGCTTTATACAAGACATGCTAAAATAGAGATGGAGACGGAAGAATTTGGCCGCATATTCGATAATGAAGTATACGAGGCTGTCTGTAAAGGAGAAGTCATAGAAGAATATCCTGACGACAGACCCTATCCAAGCGTTTTGATTTTAGGAATGACAACGATTGCACGTCCTTTACATATAGTCTGCGCTTATAATGCGGATGAGGATATGGCAATAGTAATAACCGTCTATCAGCCTGACCCTGAGTTATGGATAGATTTTAAGAGGAGGAAGAGATCATGAAATGCATCATCTGTCATGGAGAAGATATTAAGATCACGGAAGTAAAAGAAGAACTTCCCATCGGAAACGATATTGTATATATCCCTGTAAGTGTCCCTGTCTGCAAAACATGTGGAGAGCGGTATTATGACAGGCGAACAATGCAGTTTTTGGAAGGGATTGAATTGAATCTCCCGAACACAAAAACAGGGCTGAAAGAAGTAGGCAAAGTCTTAATGTATGAAGCAAGGCCTTCAGTATAACAACTTACACAACGACCGTGATAACTTACAGGGAGCATAGGAAAGAGCTTTTTTAAAACAGGAAGGTAAAAGAGGAGTATGACGATCAGGAAGATTGAGGGCAGGATGGACACTTGGCTAAAAACTGCTCTTAACAACTCTCATAACCCATTGAAAAACTGGTGCCCCCTAGAAGATTCGAACTTCTGGCCCCAGGTTTAGGAAACCTGTGCTCTATCCTACTGAGCTAAGGGGGCTCGGTTGAAGTCTAACATTTTAGCACATCCATAACATGAAAGGGCAAGAATTGCTTGAATTAAGAGCATGCCTTTTTCAACGTAGCTTAATCCGTAACGTCATACAATAATCGTTGCATTACTAAGATATAACTTAACAAAGCCGCACAAATCACCCTCCCCTTCATCCCCTCCCCTCAAGGGAGGGGAACTAATACAACCCTCTCCACTTGCGGGAGAGGGCGAGGGTGAGGGGGCTTTGCTTGTGAATTCCTTAGTAACCCTATTTTTTCTTGAATTTATTTCCGGCAGGTAATACTATAATCGGAAGTGGCCACACAAATAATATCTACAATACTGAAAAAAATCAGCGTTGCCGCGATGAAAGCCGATAGATGTCCTTCGGAAGTCAAGCTGATAGCAGTAACGAAAACAGTAGGCATCGAAGCGGTTGCAGAGGCGGCCCGCTGCGGCTTAAGGCTTTTCGGAGAAAGCCGCGTTCAAGAGGCTTTCGCGAAGATAGGGCAATTCGGTTCAATCCAAAAGAGCGAAGGATATCTCGGGGTGGAATGGCATTTGATCGGTCATCTGCAGACCAACAAGGCAAAGCTTGCTGTACAGCTTTTTGACCTGATCCACTCGGTTGATTCGATTACGCTTGCGGAAGAGCTTGACAGACAAGCGGCCAAGGCAGGCAAGGTGCAGAAAATTCTTGTTCAGGCCAAGCTTGCGGAAGAGGACACAAAGCATGGAATTAAGGAAAATGAGCTTAAACCGCTTATCGAGCGCATAAACGGCCTCAAGAACCTTGAACTTAGGGGCCTGATGGCTATCCCGCCTTACTCGGAAAATGCTGAAGACGCAAGAGGTTATTTCAAAAGACTTTACCTGCTGCGCGAATCATTGCGGAATGACGGTTTTTTGTTGCCCGAACTTTCGATGGGAATGTCGCATGATTTTGAAGTTGCAATTCAGGAAGGCGCTACGATGGTGAGGATCGGCACCGCCATATTCGGGGAGAGGGAATAGGCTATTGCGCGATGAAGATTGTTTGAATAAAACGTGTAGACAAAAAAGACGGGGCGCATGGTTTCTGACCGCTTCCTTGGTTGCTGTTATTACTTTTCTTGTTTATCTTCCGGCGTTACGTAATAATTTCGTCAATTGGGATGACGGCGTATATGTTGTCGAAAATCACCATATATTTTCATTTGATCGATATTTTTTAAAATGGGCTTTTTTTGATTTTCATGCCAGTAATTGGCATCCGCTAACATGGATATCCCATGCCTTAGATTATAAATTATGGGGACCGGACCCTTACGGGCATCACTTAACGAGTGTTTTTATACATGCGGCAAACGCATTGCTTTTTGTTCTGCTTTATAATGCGCTGTTAGAGGTTGTTGAAGCTAAAAAAAGTTTGACGTGTCCGACCGGTTTGAAACTTTTTGGAGGCTTTATGGCAGGGGTGTTGTTCGGGATACACCCGCTTCATGTTGAATCGGTAGCATGGGTTTCAGAGAGAAAAGACGTGCTATGCGCATTTTTCTTTTTCCTCAGTGTTTTTTCCTATATAAAATATGCCGGCCTTGTTTCGGAAAGTTTTGGCAGCCCCGGTCTTTCCGGCCTGAAAGATAAAAGATATTTGTTTAGTTTGTTCTTTTTTATTCTTGCGCTGTTAAGCAAGCCGATGGCAGTGACCCTTCCATTGTTATTGTTAATTTTAGACTGGTATCCGGTAGAGCGATTTAGACGATTGCAGGACGGGGCCGGTCTTTTATATGAAAAATTACCGTTTTTGGTTTTTAGTGTTTTCTCGTCTATTGTAACGTTGGCTGCCCAAGATGCAGGGGGCGCGGTCAGAGATCTTATTGATGTTCCGCTGTTCAGCCGTGTCCTGTTAAGCATTAAAGCGGTTGTGACGTATGTTGTGAAAATATTCGTCCCTGTGCAATTAAGTCCTTTTTATCCGTACCCCAAAGATATATCTATTTCCAATCCTCTTTTTCTATTATCAATTTTGACGGTTGTATTCTTGTCCTGTTTATGCGTAATCCGGCATAAAAAAAATAGAGCGTGGTGTGCTGTCTGGTTGGCTTATCTGACGCTTTTGTTGCCTGTAATGGGTATTGTAAAAGTAGGCGACCAAGCAATGGCCGATAGATATGTTTACCTGCCCACAACCGGGTTTTTTATCTTGATTGGCGCAGGCCTTGTCCGGGCGAAAATAAGATTTTCCGAGCGGTTTGGGCCGGTCGCCGCAGGCGCTGTTTTTTACTCCGGACTGGTTGTGATTATTGTAGCGCTTTCTTATCGCACATTCGAATATACAAAAATCTGGAGGGACGGCAAGACGCTTTGGAATTATGTTGTGGAAATCGAGCCGGCAGCCACGGTCGCCTATGCTAATTTAGGGCACTTTTTTTTAAGCGAGGGGGCCGTAGATAATGCAATGGTTTACTATCAAAAGGCGCTTGCGTTGAGCCCTTCCAATGCGGATGCCTTGAGCAATCTCGCAATCTGTTTTGTAGAGAAAGGACAGAACGATAAGGCAATGCAATATGCCATGTCGGCCATAGCGCTGCATCCCCGGAAAGGGTCCGCTTATAATACCATCGGCGAGATACACCTGAAAAATTATGAATATGAGAAGGCCCTCGGTTATTTTATGAAAGGGCTTGCCTTAGAACCACAGAAACCGTTGCGCTATTTTAATATCGCCGTAACTCTTGAGAATATGGGCAGGCTTAAGGAGGCCTGTAATTATTGGGCAAAATATCTGGGGATCGGCAAAGGGGAGGCGGATTTTTTAGAGACATCCCAACATTTCGAAAATCTTGGATGCCTTTTGCAGGATACCGCTGCCGCGCACTCCCGGTCCTTGCCGGGTAAACAGTAATGGAAACGATGTGTTAGGATGCCATAAAAAGCGGTTTCATTGTATTATCAATAGACTGTGATAAATTATTTTATATGCAAATACGGAGGCTGAACCTATGATCGGTTTTGTTGGGGGCGGAAACATGGCTGAGGCATTGATTAAGGGGGCGGTCAGCAGCCGGCAGTCGGTGGCCGGCGGGCTTCTGGTATCAGAGCCGAGAGAGGACAGAAGAGCGTATTTAGAACAGACGTACGGCATAAAAACAACATCGGACAACAAAAAAGTTGCCGGTTCATGCAATATCATCATTCTTGCCGTCAAACCCCAGAATATGGCGGCCGTGCTTGCGGAAATAGCGGGCGAAGTTACGGACGAAAAAACAGTAGTGTCAATCGCCGCGGGAATTACTTTGTCATATCTTGAATCGAGGCTGAAGACAAAAAAACTTGTACGGGTCATGCCGAATACCCCCGCATTAATTCTCGAAGGCATGTCGGTCATGTCGTTGTGCGAATGTTTTTCGGACGCGGACATTGCCGCGGTGCGCGAGATTTTCATGTCGGTCGGTCGCGTTATTATTATGCCCGAGAAACATATGAATGCCGTGACAGCCCTTTCAGGAAGCGGCCCGGGGTTTATAGCGCTTTTTGCAGAGGGACTGATAGAGGCGGGCATGGAGCTGGGCCTTGCCAAGCCCCATGCGGAGGAGCTTGCGGTCCAGACGATGCTCGGTACCGCGCGCCTTCTCGATACAGGTATGTCTCCGCAAAAGCTGCGCGAAATGGTAACATCTCCGGGAGGCACTACTGCCGCGGGACTTAATGTTTTTGAAGAGAAGAAGCTAAAGCCCATAGTGCTCGACGCTTTGATTGCAGCGCGCGACAGGGCCGAAGAACTCGGCAAAAAAGAATAACTGTCAGAGGAGGACCAATGTTTATTTTTGCGAATTTTATTCTTGCGGCGGCAAAGGTGCTTGAGGTGGCGCTGGATGCCTATCAATGGATTATAATCATTGCTGCTTTATTGAGCTGGGTAAATCCCGACCCGTACAATCCTATAGTACGCTTTCTTCATGCGGTTACGGACCCGGTGCTTAGGCCTATCAGGCGTAAAATCGGCTATAGTCTCGGACCTATAGATGTATCGCCGATAATTGTAATACTGGCGATTGTTTTCATACAGAGGTTTTTGATAAGCTCTCTTGTAGAATTGGCGTACAAACTTAAAGGAGGGGCGATCATATGAGAATCACGCCGCTTGATATCCAGCAGAAACAGTTCCCGATGAAGTTCAGGGGGTTTGACGTTGATGAGGTTTACTCTTTTCTGGAGCTTATAAGGGAAGAACTTGAAGAATTGCTTAGAGAGAACGCCTCATTGAAGGAGCAGATAAACCGCGCAGATGAACAGCTCAAAGATTACGGCCGCATGGAGTCGACACTGCGCGAAACTCTTATGACCACGCAGCAGATGGTCGAGGATTATAAGACCAACGCAAGGAAAGAAGCGGACTTGATAATAAAAGAGGCTGAACTGAAATCCGAAAACATGCTTAAAGAGGCGCAAGAGAGGGTTGCCAAGATCCACGATGATATCGTCGATCTTAAAGGCATCAGACGCCATTTCAAAGAAGAGATCAAACGGCTTATCGAAAGCCATCAGAAGATGCTTGAGTTTGACAAGGAGAGAGAAGGGGAAGACTCGGGTGAAATATAGCGCCCCTAAAGGGTTTCAGGACATTCTTCCACCCGAAATATCTGTGTGGCAGCGCATAGAGGCTGCGGCGCGGTCTGTATTTGTTAAGTACGGGTTTCACGAAATAAGGCTTCCGATAATCGAGGCGACCGATATTTTTGTAAGAAGCATCGGAGAGATAACCGACATTGTTGAAAAAGAGATGTACACCTTCAGGGACAAAGGGGACAGGAGCGTAACTTTGAGACCCGAAGGCACTGCAGGCGCGGTAAGGTGCTTTGTGGAGCATGGGCTGCATAATCTTCCTTCTCCTCAAAAATTTTACTATGCAGGCCCGATGTTCCGCTATGAAAGGCCGCAAAAAGGCCGCTTTAGACAGTTTTATCAGATTGGGGTCGAAGCGTTCGGCGCTGCTCAGCCCGCACTCGATGCGGAGATAATAGCTATGCTCAATGATTTTCTTAAGTCTATCGGTCTTCTAAACCTGAATTTTGAACTTAATTCTATAGGCTGCGATGTATGCCGGCCTGTGTATAAAGAAGCGCTTCAGCTTTTTTTCAGGGACAAGATCTCCGGGTTCTGTCCTGACTGTAACAGGCGGTACAATACAAATATACTGAGGATCCTCGATTGTAAAGTCGAAAGATGCGTTGAGCTTAGGGGCGGCGCACCTGCTGTTTCCGGGCATCTATGCGAGCATTGCAGGATCCATTTTGACGAGCTCACAGGGCTGCTCGAAACGCTTGATGTGCCTTTTTCCCTAAATGCAAACCTTGTAAGGGGACTTGACTACTACACAAAAACTACATTTGAGGTCACGAGCGAACATTTAGGCGCACAAAAGGCTGTGGCTGCCGGAGGCAGATATGACAAGCTTGTTAAGGAATTCGGCGGACCGGACACCCCGGCAATCGGGTTTGCTATTGGCATGGAGAGGCTTGCGACACTGCTCCAGACAGTAGTCCCACCCGAAAAAGCGGCCCCGAAGGTTTTTGTTGCCACTCTCGGCAAACAGGCTGACACAGAGGGCCTCAGGATAACAAAATCCTTAAGAAACAATGGTTTATGGGTCGAGCCGAGCTATGGCGGGGCATCATTAAAAAGCCAGCTGCGAAAAGCGGACAGGATCGGCGCCGAGTATGCCGTAATCTTAGGAGAAAACGAACTTAGTTCAGGAAAGGCCCAATGGAAAAATCTTAAAGAGGGGACGCAGGGCGAGGTGGCTTTAACAGAGTTGCAGGCTTTTTTCGCAAAAGCCTGAAAGGAGAAACTCATGCTTAGAATTACAAGTCCGAGCTACAGCATAACCCTAAGGGTCCAGTTGGAAAACCGTATCGGAATGTTTGCATTGATAGCTACGGCAATAAGCGATGCCGGCGGAGATCTCGGTTCTATAGATATTGTCGATGTTGAAAAAGGCAAATTGACCAGAGACATTACGGTCAACGCCCGCGACGAAGAGCACGAAAAAGAAATAGTAAAAGCCATAAAAAGATTTAGCGGGGTAAAGGTGCTTCGCGTTATGGACCGCACCTTCGCAGCACATCAGGGCGGAAAGATAGAAATACACAACAAGATACCGATGAAGGGCAGGGATGACCTTTCAAAAGTTTATACCCCCGGCGTTGCAAGGATATGCAGGGATATACATAAAAATCCGGAACATGCTTATAGATATACGATTAAAGGCAATTGTGTGGCGGTTGTTACTGACGGTACTGCGGTTCTCGGCCTTGGAGATATCGGGCCTGACGCGGCAATGCCGGTTATGGAAGGAAAAGCCATGATTTTTAAAGAGTTTGCCGGAATAGATGCCTTCCCGATCGCCTTAAGGACAAAAGACCCTGAAGAGATAATCAGCACGGTCAAAAATATTTCTACAACATTCGGCGGTATTAATCTTGAAGATATTTCTGCGCCGCGCTGTTTTGAGATAGAGCGGCGGCTCAGGGCGGAGATGGACATTCCTGTGATACATGATGATCAGCATGGCACAGCGGTTATCGTACTTTCTGCGCTTATAAATACCGCAAGGCTGTACAAAAAAGATGTACGAAAATTCAGGGTGGTGATATCGGGCGCAGGCGCCGCTGGTATGGCAAACGCATTAATGCTTAGCGCGTTTGGCGTTAAAGATATAGTGCTTTGCGACAGAAAAGGGATTATTTACGAGGGAAGAAAAGAGGACATGAATCCTTATAAGAAAGCCATCGCAAAAAAAACTAATCCGAGAAGATTGAAAGGCGGCATTTCTGATGCTATGAAGGGCGCCAATGTTTTCATCGGTCTTTCGGTCCCGGGCGCTGTCAGCGTAGCTGACATAAAGAGTATGGCCAAGGACCCGGTGGTTTTTGCCCTTGCAAACCCGGATCCCGAAATTGCGCCCGAAGATGCGCTTCCTCTGGTCCGGGTCCTTGCTACAGGCAGGTCGGATTACCCCAATCAGATAAATAACATGCTCAGCTATCCGGGCATTTTCAGGGGGCTTCTGGATGTTCGGGCAAAAGGCGTGAATGAATCAGTCAAGTTTGCAGCTGCGCGTGCGATTGCGGGTATGGTAAAGAACGACGAACTTCACGAAGATTATATAATCCCGAGCATCTTTGACCGCAAGGTTGTACATTCAGTTGCGAATGCCGTATCCGAGGCAGCAAAAAAGACAGGGCTCGCACGCAGATAAATATTTTGAAGACCATTCGCGAACAAACAGAAGAAATCGAAAAAAGCCTTCTCCACCCTAATGCATGTTTAAGCCGCAGCAGCAAAGGCAGACAAAAATCTGAAAAAGAAGACAATCTCAGGACCTGTTTCCAAAGGGACAGAGACAGAATAATACATTCCAAATCATTTCGAAGGCTGAAACATAAAACACAGGTTTTTCTTGCCCCGCAAGGGGACCATTACAGGACGAGACTGACGCATGTGCTCGAAGTTTCCCAGATCGCTCGTACAATTGCCCGTGCGTTAAGGTTGAATGAAGATTTGGCGGAAGCGATAGCGCTCGGACATGACCTTGGTCACACGCCGTTTGGTCATGCGGGAGAAGCGGTCCTTAATGAACTGCATCCGGGCGGATTCGATCACTATAAACAAAGCCTTAGGGTGGTTGATCTGCTCGAAAAAAACGGTAAGGGGCTAAATCTGACCTTTGAGGTGCGTGACGGGATAGGTAAACATTCGAAAGGGATCGGGGCTATTGTCCCTAAAGGGGTCGAGGACAGACCATGCACGCTTGAAGGCAGTGTTGTAAGGATTTCGGATATAATTGCATATGTAAACCATGACCTTGACGATGCGCTTAGGGCGGGGGTCATAAAACGGAACGACCTGCCTTTGAAGATAACCAAAATAATAGGCGGCAGTTATTCGAAGAGAATAAACACTATGGTTACCAACGTGGTGGCAGAGTCTTTAAAAAAAGATCTCGCATACATAAAAATGAGCGGGGATGTCGAAAATGCGGTTTACAGGCTGCGGGACTTCCTTTTTGAAAGGGTTTATTATAGCGAAGCCATTATGAAAGAATTCAAGAAGGCAAGATTTATTTTGAGGGCGCTTTACGAACACTATCTTGAGCACATCGAAGATGCGGCTGGAAACAGGCATGTTAAAGGCACTGCAGAAAAACATCTGGCTGTATGTGATTTTGTCGCCGGAATGACCGACAGCTTTGCATTAATGACCTATGAGAGGTTATTCCTTCCGCAACAATGGACGGTTTTATAATGTTCCACGTGGAACATTATACCTAGCAAGACAGTAAAAAGGAGGAAACATGGATAGAAAACGCATTGTTTTTGTTGTGATGTTTGTTGTTGCCATATCTGCGGGGCTGGTTTTTGGCGACTTGCAGAAGGGGGAAGAGGCGCTTGTAAGGCTTTTGGACGGGAACAAGCGTTTTATTGCGGGCGTTGCAGCACAAAAAGATATAAGCGATGCAAAAAGAAAAGAGCTTGCCAAGGGGCAGAGCCCTTCGGCCATAGTCGTTGCATGTTCCGATTCGCGGGTGTCTCCGGAGATAATTTTCGATCAGGGGCTCGGAGATGTATTTGTGGTAAGGGTTGCGGGGAATGTTCTCGATCCGATTGCTATGGGCAGCGTAGAGTATGCGGCGGAACACCTTCACTCGCCGTTGCTTGTTATTCTCGGACATGAAAAGTGCGGAGCAGTTGCCGCAACGCTAGACGCAAAAGGAAAGCCTGAGGGGAACATAGGCGCTATAGTAAACAAGATTATGCCTGCTGTTAAGAAGGCAAAGGCAAAAGGCGGAACAAAAGAAGAGATGTTGAATAATTCTATCAAAGAGAACGTTCTTCTTTCTAAAGAGGAGTTGATGAAGAAAAGTCCTATAGTAAAGCATCTTGTAGAATCCGGCGAGTTGAAAGTTGTAACCGGTGTATATAGGCTTGCAAGCGGAGATATCGAGTTGCTGAACAGCGGGGACCCGCAACCTCAAAAAACTCACAAACATGCCCATTAGGTATATTCTCCCGCTCTGGAGCACCCGCTCCAGAGCGGTTTTTAAATTGGGTAGCTCTATTCTATTGCTTTCGATCTAAAGCCGGTATGCGTGCCTTGCCTTGATTACAAGATGCCCCAAGAAGAACGTTAAAGATATTTTCTCCTTTTATATCAAGCAGATAGGTTGAGTTGTCGTATCGGGCGATAAGCTTGCCGCTGTCTGAAAATTCCGAAATCGCAGCGATTTTGTGTTTTCTCCGGACGCAATCGAGCAACAGTCTTGCATCCGCAAAACTGTTGTCGGACCGTAAAAGGCGTAATGTGTAACCGATATTATTTTCTTCCTGCTCCATCGAAGTAATATCTATGAGAAAATGCGTATCATTGTTGGTTTCAACAGTTATCCAGTCAGGGAAAATTGCAGGGACGGCATGGGACGCAGAAAAAAGAAGAAGCAAAAATACCGGCATAACGAATAGAGGCTTGAATAAGCCGGTCATGATTTTTTGCCTAAGACCGGAGGTTTCTTTAATCCGTCAAAAAGGTGATAAAGGGCCATAATAGGATGTTTCCGTATCATGCGGGGCCCCGAGTATCGCATCACTTCCTGTATTTTTTCGCGCAGTTTAGGCTTGTAGCAATGTATCAGGCATTTGCCGCAGGTACTCTTTTTTTCTTGAAAGGGGCATTTGTCCAACCGGGCCAGTGCATACTCAAGCAGATCAAGACAATCTTTGCAGAGTGAATTATTTGTATTATGAATTTCCCGGCAATATAGATGTATCATAGCCTTGATAGTTTTTTCTTCGCGAATCATTCGCGAATGCTTGGTTTTACAGGTGTTTTCCATGCTCGGCTTCTGATGCAGTATAGCATAAAAAAATCTGTTTTTCATTTGCAGAAAAGTAATACAAATGAAAATAAACAGCTGTTGTCTGCTATAATCAGATTGTTCCATGTATGTATGAAAAAAGGAGGCGGCAGATGAAAAAGTTATTTCTTATTTTATCAGCGACTGTCTTTGTTTTAGTATTTGTATTTTCAGGCTGCAAAAAGGTTGAAGAGCGTGTAGAAAAGAGAGTAGAACAGGTTAAAGATGCACGCGAGACCGCAAATGAGATGAATAAAAAAATAGCTGAATCGCAGCAAAAAGCAAAAGAAGCAGCGGGAACGGAAGAGAAAAAGTAGTCTCTTGCTGTGCTAAAATATAATCTGCTCGCATACGTATAATAGCTTTCGAATTTAGCAGGGGAATAAATTGAAAAGAACCTTTCGAAGATGCGGCGAATCAAAAAATGTTTCACCGATACCGCTGATAGAGCGTCCGCATGAGGAATGCGGCATTGTGGGCGTTTACGGCCATTCGGAAGCATCGAATCTGACGTATCTCGGCCTTTACGCCTTACAGCATCGGGGACAGGAAGGCGCGGGTATCTGTTCCTCTGACGGCAGGGGGCTGCATATTGAAAAATCAATGGGACTTGTGGCTGATATTTTCAATGAGAGGCGATTAAAAAGACTCCCCGGCCATTCTGCTATCGGGCATAACCGTTATTCTACTGCCGGCGGCAGTTCTCTAAAAAATGTGCAGCCTTTAATGGCGAATTTTACGCTGGGTACCGTGGCGATAGCCCACAACGGCAATCTTGTGAACGCCCATCAGGTAAGGGCAGAACTTGAGGCTAACGGCGCCATATTTCAGTCTTCGGCTGACAGTGAAGTCATTCTGCATCTTATAGCAAAATCGCGCCACACAGGACTTCATGAGCGCATAGCAGACGCTTTAAAACATGTAAGCGGTGCGTTCAGTCTGCTGTTTTTGACCGATTCCGAAATGATTGCTGCAAGAGATTCCTTTGGTGTCAGGCCGCTCTGCATCGGGCGGGTCGACGGCGCTTATGTTGTTGCATCCGAAACCTGCGCGCTGGATTTGATCGGGGCCCAATATGTTCGTGATGTCGAGCCCGGTGAGATGGTGGTCATCAGCAGCAGCGGGTTGAGGTCGTTTCCGGTCCTTAACAGCAGCAGGAGTGCGCATTGCATATTTGAGTATATATATTTTGCGAGGCCCGACAGTTACATATTCAATCATACCTGCGTAAATACGGTAAGAAGGTCTTTGGGCAAGCAGCTTGCAAGAGAGTCGATGATAGATGCGGACATAGTGATACCTGTCCCTGATTCAGGTGTTCCGGCAGCCATAGGGTTTGCTGAAGAAGCGAAAATTCCTTTTGATTTCGGTCTGATAAGAAACCACTATATAGGCAGAACATTTATTGAGCCGAAACAGAGCATAAGACATTTCGGCGTAAAAATAAAACTGAATCCGGTCCGCGATCTCTTAAAAGGCAAGCGGGTCGTTGTCGTTGACGACTCTATTGTTCGGGGCACAACGAGCAAAAAGATCGTCAAAATGATAAGAGAGACCGGGGGGGCCACGGAAGTGCATATGAGGATCTGCTCTCCGCCTACCATCGGCCCGTGTTTTTACGGGATCGACACTCCGACAAGACAGGAACTTATCGCGTCAAGCCATGTGACCGAAGAAATTAGAAGGTACATAACCGCAGACAGCCTTTCTTATCTAAGCGTTGAGGGGCTCAAGTCTCTCGTTCCGAATCCTTCGGATTATTGTTCAGCCTGCTTTGACAACAAATATCCTATAGAGTTTCCGGAAAAAGGAATAGAACAGATGGAGCTTATGCTCGCATGACGGACGCAATCGTGGTTTATGTGACCGCGCCCAACGAGGACGAAGCGGTAAGAATCGCGGGCGCACTTGTATCCGAAAAATTGGCAGGCTGCGCGAATATAGTCAAAGGCATCCGTTCTATTTATAGCTGGCAGGGAAAGATCGAGGATGAGCCTGAAGTGCTTATGATCGTTAAAACATGCAGCCATCTTTTTGAAGCATTACAAAAAAAAGTAAAGGAGCTGCATACCTATACTGTGCCGGAAATAATAGCTTTGCCGGTCATCGCAGGGTCTGAAGATTATCTGGGGTGGCTCAAAGATGTTACCTCCTGATGAAGGAACCCCCGTACATCGAGAGTGTTTGTAAAAAGTTCTGCCGCTATTACAAAGAGGGAAAAGAAGATTTGTATTGCGGCGGGTATAAGGTTCTCGAACAAAATTTAACCGCATCCGAGTTGTCCGAACTTATAGAAGTCTACCCCCCTAAAGTTAAGTCTGACGATATAATTAAGCGGCTTAACCGCAGAGCGGACAAAATACTCACGGCGTTTGTTTGTGAAAAATGTGACTTTATGCTCGATGGATGCGATTTTAGGGCCGGTTATTCAGGTCCGCCTTGCGGCGGATATACTATTTTGTACTCGTTGTTCTCTCCCAAAAGCAAAGAGGGTTAGGCTTAAGCCTAACCCTCTTTTTCAATACGCCAAAAGGCTGTCAAGGTTTTTTAAGTCCCGGCTATCCGCTTCATCTGCTTTTCCGCTTCCGGTTTCTGGGGTCCGCTTTCCGCTGTCATGTTCGCGTTCTGATATGCCTGTATCGCGCGCTGCGCCTGAGCATTCAGAGTTTCCTGTTTTTCCGTTCGAGTGTTGTCCGCTTGAGCTTTTCCGGTCTCGTTAGTGTTACGGTTGGTTAGGGATACCTTGACGCCTTCACTCCCCACAGAATCAGTACTCGCCTTTTTTTCTTCCTGCTGTTTTGCTGCAGCTTGCGCCTGACGCGCTTCGGAATTGGCCGCCTGCTTCGTCTGAACATCTTTATTCAGCATTAAATCAATCATCGAATTTGTCTGTTTATCGCTTACCGAACCTACCGCCATATTGATTCTCCTTCCTTATTTTCCGGTGTTTCTATCTAAAAAATCTTTTCGGACCTTCACCGTATTTGCATGTGCATCAAGTCCTTCGATCTCCGCAATGCACTCAACAGTCTCTAATAAAAGCTTAAATCCTTTTTGATTGAATGTCAATAGACTTGTTCTTTTCATAAAATCATAAACTCCGAGCGGGGATGAAAACCTTGCAGTCCCACCGGTCGGGAGCGTATGGTTCGGTCCGGCAGAGTAGTCTCCGAGCGGCTCCGGGGTCCACTGTCCCAAGAAAACCGCGCCTGCATTCTTAACTTTATCGAGCAGTTTTTCAGGATTTTTTGTCATAATTTCAAGATGCTCCGGGGCAATATTATTTGCAATATCCAGAGCGTCGTCCAAGCGTTTTACTTTTATAAGCGCGCCGTAATTCCGGAGGGCTTTTTTAGCTATAGTGTTGCGATTCAGGTTGCAAAGCTGATTTTGTATCTCTTTGGAAACCTTTTCGAGCAACTGCGCAGAATCTGTTATAAGGATGCTCGATGCGAGCTCGTCATGCTCGGCTTGGCTTAGCATATCGGCCGCCACAAAAACAGGATTGGCGGTTGCATCCGCAATTATCAATATCTCGCTCGGTCCGGCAATCATATCTATGTCAACCGCGCCGAACACCTTCTTCTTTGCCGTGGCAACGAAAATATTTCCGGGCCCGGCGATCTTGTCCACGCCGCGAATGCTTTCTGTCCCAAAAGCCATTGCCCCGACCGCCTGAGCCCCGCCTATGCGGTAAACCTCTTTGATGCCGAGAAGTTTTATGGCTGCCATGACATACGGGTTTGCCTCGCCGTTTGGCGTGGGCACACATAATGCGATTTCTTTAACGCCGGCTATTTGCGCAGGTATGACATTCATCAATACTGTGGAGGGATAAGAAGCCTTTCCTCCGGGGACATAGACGCCCACCCGCTCAAGCGGCCTGATTATCTGTCCCAGCAAGGCCCCGTCTTTTCTAAAAGACCATGATTTTTCGACCTGCCTGCGGTGAAAATCCCTAATACGTTCAGCAGAAAACTCGAGGGCCTTTACCACCCGCTTGTCAGCCTGCTTTGCGAGGCTGTTAATTTCTGAAGCGCCAATTTTAACAGGCAAGCGGTGTTTGTCGAATTTGAGTGTATATTTTTTTAAGGCGTCGTCGCCTTTTTTACGTATGCCGGCAAGGATAGAATCAACCGTCGCCTCAATTTCAGGGCTGACGCCCGAAGCCCTTTGCTTGAGGAGTTTCAAAAATGTTTCTATTGATTTGCCGTCTTTTAAAATTCGCATGGTTGTTTTATTTTAGCATAGAGAGTTTTCGTCAGGCGCGGAAAAGATGCGATTGTTTTACGGCAGAGGCTTGTCATTGCTTTCGCAAAACCGCTCGTGGCATCATAATTAACCATGCAGCCGGATACCGAATTTATTCTTGTAACCATAGATAAAAGCCACATAACCACGATAGGTGAGAGGCTCTACGCAGAAAGCATAGAGTTTGTCAGAGAACTGGTCAACAATGCGTACGATGCTGATGCAACCCTTGTAGAGATTATTGTAGGCGAGGACTCTATCGAGATAAGAGACAATGGAAGCGGAATGGACATGGACGGGCTCAGGCAGTATTTCAACATCGGATCTCAGCAAAAGCTTTATTCTCCTAAATCTCCGGCATACGGCAGGGACAGGATAGGACAGTTCGGCATCGGCAAATTCGCAAGCCTTTCGGCATGCAAACGGTTTGAGGTGCTTACCAAGAGAGATGATTTTGTCGGCCGGGTGGTATTTGATAAAGAACAGTGGGAGCAGAGCGGTGACGCGTGGCAGCTGCCTTTTGAAAAATTGCCCGCAGATTTCAGAAAACATAACGGCACTACGGTCTTGCTTACCGGCTTGGAAAAAGGGTTTAACCCCGCGGATATAGAGGCAAAAATCATAGAAGGCACGCCGATCAAGGCCCCGCATTTCAGGGTCAGGATAAACAACCACACAGTAACGCCGAGGAGTTTGTCCGGACACAAGATACCGTTTCTTGAGGGCACGCGCTTCGGCGCTGTAAGCGGAGAAATCGTCATTCTTTCTGAAAGCGCGTCAATCGCCCCGGAGCTTGGCATAGAGATAAAAGTTAAACAGGTGACTGTCAGGCGGGAACTGTTCGGCATGGAGACATGGGGCAAGACAATGGCGCGTGTTCGGGGCGAGGTCAATGCGGATTTTCTTCCGATAACGAGCGACAGGACAGGATTCATCAGGGATTCCGACGAATACCGCGAGCTGCTCAAGATTATGGAAAAGATAATGACCGACGTAAAAGCCTCCCTCCAGAAACTGACGATTAAAAAAGAGGGCAAAAAAGTAGGCAGGGCATTAAAAGAGGCGCTTCAGCGGATATACAAGGCATTGTCTGTAAATCCCGATCTATCGCCGTTCGGCGCATTTCCGATAGGCGGCGAAACAAAAGGCTCAGGCAGCGCAGCAGATGTTGCCAAAGAAAAAACGGAGTCCGAGGAGGTTACGGTCCAAGAAAAACCCGAAGCTCCGCCCAAGAAACGGAAAAAGAAACCGAAGGTAAAGAGGCTTACGCCCAATGCTATCATCAAAAAAATAAAATTCGGAGAAAGCGGCGTATCCTGTGTTGTTGACAGCTTCGGCGAAGAAAGCGCCGAAGTTTTTTCTGAAGAAACCACTATCTATATTAACCGCGACCATCCCCTCTACAGACGCGAATCCGGAAAGGCCGAAACCCATGTTTTAAACCTTGCAAGGCTGATTACTCAGGAAATAGCCTTGATGAAAGACCCGCGAAATCCGAGACAGGCGTTTGAAAGACAGAGCAAACTTCTTAAGGACGCGTTTATTGAGGCGGGATAAAACACTTTATTTACAACGGATTTGCTGTTTTGTTGTAAAGGCAAACCATAACATGTAAAATATTATTATCATATTTTACATGGAGGTTTTATGCCCACGGTAATTAGTGCGACAGATGCTGTCAGAAAGTTTTCTGAGCTTTTAAATGCCGTCCGTTACCAGCATGACAGCTTTACTATTATAAGGGGCGGGAAGCCTGCCGCAGCTATAGTTCCTATTGAATCTGTAGCGTCAGTCAGATCACTTAAAGATCTCAGAGATATTATTAAAAAACTCCCAAGCCTCAAAGAGGACAATGCAGCATTTGCGCGTGATATTGAAACAGTTATTCATGAACAACCGGCTGTTCCGGGGGCGAAGCCGTGGGAGTAATCTTTGATACGAGCGAGATAATCGCTCTTGAACGCGACAGGCAGAAAGTTGAAGAAATAATTGCGGCAAAAGAAGATGAACCTTTTGGCATCAGTGTTATTACCGCATCAGAACTTCTGCATGGGATAGAACGGGCAGACACCGAAGCGCGCAAGCTTAAACGACAGGCCTTTGTAGAAAAAGTCATTGAGTTTTTCCCGGTCTATCCCTTTGACATGACAGCGGCGCGTATCTATGCAAAGATCTGGGCGTCGTTGGCTAAAAAGGGCTTGGTTGTCGGCGCCCACGATATAATGATTGCAGCAACCGCAATCTCTCTCGATTTCACAGTTATAACATCCAACTCTCGTGATTTTGAAAAGATAACAGGACTGCGCTGGGAGAGAAGGTAGAAAAGGTCATTTGTTTTATAGATAACCGGCGAGAGGTATAAATCCCTTTCGCTCAGGGCTGCGTTTTGACAGCTCTAAATGCTCGTTCTGCTACAGCCGCAAAACTCGGCCTGCGGGCTCAAATCAGAGCACCAAAACTTTGGTGCTCGACAGAGTACTCAAAAATTGAACATGAGTTAATAGTCGCCTACCACGTGAAACGCCCGTAGTGAGTAACATTACAGAGTAGGGACGAGTTCCTATGATATTTTGGTGTTATATCTCAAAAATCTTAAAGCCTTTCTTGCTTTCGTGTTTGAATTATTTTGTTATGTGGTAATCTGCCGAGGTCAGCGTCTTCCTCGCAGCGTTTATTTGTCCAAGCGAAGCATTGTTTTTTCTTGCAAATTCAATTGCTTTGTCAATCAGTGCACGAATACCGGCTTTATCGCTACGGGCTGGCAATGACCAAGACGATGATGCGCCATCTTGAAATTCTATGTGTAGTTTATTATTGCTTATAAAAGAGGTCATTCTTTGAACGGCAAAGGATCTGCGACGACCTAATAACCCTCGATTGGGCAGTTGAGCTTCGTTTGAAAATTTTATTTGAGAACTAGTACGGATCGAATTTGCTGGCAATTTAAAAACTCGCCGAAGAACATCGTCCTCAGTCTCTCCAAATTTGCCCTGATTGGCAATGGCTTCCCAAACCTCGTCAGAAATCCTAATAGTGTGCATGCTAACCTCCTTAAGTAATATATACTTCTTATTTTAGCTAAGATTAACTAAGAAGTCAAGATTGTCTATTCTTTTTAACAAAAGGGTAATCACTATATTCCGTTTCAGTAGTTTTTTATAACGGTTAAAAATAATGTGATAGACAACCATGCCGTGATAAACTATTAAAAAGTCACTTTAAGCGAAGGAGGGACGCTATGGACACTTTACGGAACAGAAATTGAGTCAGCTCCCGGTAAATCGAGGCATGGTAAAATATAACCTGAAAGGAGGCGCTAAATGAATGCGGTAAAGGAACAAGCAATAAGTCTTATTAAAACATTGTCCGAGGATTGCACATATGAAGATATTCAGTACCATCTATATGTGCTTGAAAAAGTTGAAAAGGGAATCAAGGCAATTGACGAAGGAAAGTTTGTATCGCAGGATGAGGCCGAGAAAAGGGTGAGGACATGGCTCGCGTCACGTGGACAGACCCTGCATTAGAAAGCCTTAAGGTCATATTTGAATACATTGCCGAAGATTCGTTTGTTTATGCTGAGCGTGTTGTAACAAATATTTTAAACGCTCCGAAAAAGCTGGGCGCATTCCCTTTATGCGGTAGAGTTGTCCCTGAATTTCAGGATGAGAACATCAGGGAACTTATTTATGGATCATACCGGATTATCTACCAGATTCGGCAGGACACATGCTATGTTGTTGCAGTAATACATGGAAGCAGAGATATTTTAATACACTTAAAACCGGGGGAATGGGACATTACATAGCTTGTTTGGGGAAGCCGCAGGGTCAGGTCTGGCAATACTGAGCTAAAATAAGCTGTTCGGTATGTTTCAAAAAAGGAGCAATATTGAGATGCAGAAAAAAGACCTTGAGATAGTAGAAAAGTTCAAAGCGCTCGTTTCCGAACGCATCAAGATTCACGAGCTAAGAGTCTTCGGCTCGCGCGCAAGGGGCGATGCTGAACCGGATTCAGACCTCGACCTGCTTGTTGTTGTTGAAAGCCTCGATCATTCTACGGAGCGATATATAAGCGATTGCGCTTGGGAAGCCGGATTCCCTGAAGATGTCGTTGTTGTGCCTATTGCTGTAAGCATGGACAAGGTAAAGAACAGTCCGCTTAAGGAATCTGTTTTTATTAAAAATGTGTATAAGGAAGGGGTTGTAGCGTGACAAAAGAGACTGCATCACTTATAAAATACAGGTTAAAAGAAGCTGAGGATTCTATCGAAGAGGCGAGAGTTCTTTTGAGAGAGAATATGAGTCTGCGGGCTGTGATGAACCGCCTTTACTATGCAATGTTTTATGCTGTGCTCGCCTTATTGCAGGAAAAACAACTGGGCACTTCAAAACATGCGGGCGCAATTTCTCTCTTTGATAAAGAGTTTGTAAAAAACGGCGTGTTTGATAAGGAATTTTCTACCGCGCTGCATTATGCTTTTGAACTGAGACAGAAGGGCGATTATATGGAAGAGGTTACGATTTCGAGAGAGGACATAGACGAAATATTTCCCAAAGCAATAGCTTTTGTCACAAAGTCAAAAGAATATCTACTTAAACAGCCATAAGCTTGAAGGCCGCAAAATAGATGCTTAAAAAACCCAATCCAATGTCCTCCATACGTCTTATAGCGATTAACGCGCTTATAAAAATTCTCACCCGTCCGGCAAAGCCGAAGGATGTGTTTGACGACATATTCGACGAGCTTGAAGTCCGCGACCGAGCGTTTGTTATGGAGCTTGTTTACGGCGTGCTCAGGCACGCGATTTACATAGACTGGCTGCTGGAGCCGTTTATTAAAACACCCGCTAAAGTTGCTCCGTTCACGCGGAATAATCTGCGGGCAGCTATTTATCAGTTGGTGTTCATGCGTGTGCCTGACTGGGCAGCGGTAAATGAAGCGGTCGAGGCCGAAAAAACCAATAGTCAGAAGGCATCGTTTGTGAATGCCGTTCTCAGGAGCTTTTTGAGGAGTACGGCGCAAGAACGGCCGCTGCCGGAAAAAGACCCTGTTAAGAGTATTTCTATAAAGACCTCGCATCCGGAATGGCTTATAAAAAGATGGATAGAGCGATTCGGGGCGGACGAAGCAGCAGCGCTTGCCGAGGCAAATAATCATGTCCCGCCTATTGTGCTGCGGGTGGTTGACGCGGCGAATAAAGAAAGAGTTTTAAAACTTCTCGAAGAAAAAGATATTAAAGCGCAACAGGCAAAATACTCTCCTGACGGCATTGCGCTAAACACCTGTCCACCCGACATCTATTCTGAGCTTCTTTCGACAGGCGCTTTTATTCAGGACGAGGCCTCCCAGCTTGTTGCACATCTTCTCAACCCTCTGCCCGGAGAAAGAGTGCTGGACGCCTGCGCCGCGCCGGGAGGCAAGGTAACTCATATAGCAGAGCTTATGAAAGACAACGGTGAAGTTATTGCAATAGAATCCGACAGCAGAAGGATTCCGCAGCTAAAAGAGAATATTAAACGTCTTTTCCTGAAATCCGTAAAAATAGTAAATGCCGATGCCTCGGCCCCGGACAAAAATATTGGCGGTGATTTTGACAGAATACTTCTGGATGCTCCATGCTCAAGCCTTGGCGTTATACGGAGAAACCCGGACGTGAAATACAGGCATTCGGTGAAAAGCCTTGCGGCTTTTCACGAAAAACAGCATGCGCTTTTACGCTCGGTTTCAGCCATGCTGCGTAAGGGCGGCACGCTTGTATACTCTGTCTGCTCGACCGAGCCCGAGGAGGGCGAAAAAGTGATCGAACGCTTTTTACACAACCACCCTGATTTTAGTATCATAAAGGCCGATCAACCGTTCTTTAATGCTTTGGAAACAGGCAGCGCCCATTACAGGACTTATCCTCACAGGCACGGGCTGGACGGATTTTTTGCGGCAAGGCTGAAAAGGAACTAATGAACGCATACATAAAAATACCGCTCTTTATCGTTACGCTTGTAATTCTGGCGCTCGTGTCCGGTCACTTTACCTTCAAGCTCTTGAGTTTCAGCAGGACGGTTGATGTGCCTGACCTGAAGGGCAAAACTACGACTGAAGCCAACGACATTGTAAGGCACAAAAGTTTGTATCTGAGAATGGACGGCGAGGATTTTGATCCCAATACCCCGCAGGGCAGGATAATCAGACAGGACACGCCTTCGGGCAGCAAGGTAAAAGAAGGAAGGGAAATCCGGATAATAGTGAGCAAGGGGCCGCGTTTTCAGTATATGCCTGATGTGGTGGGACAAACCTTGGCTGCTGCCGAAGCCATGCTTGCTGAAAAGGGGATAAAAACAGGCAGGGTAATTTATGCCCATTCGGAGGCGTCGCCGAAAGACGTAATAATCGCCCAACGCCCTGAAACCGGCGAGAAAAGCGGCGCGGAGTTCAAAGTGGTTGTGAGTCTCGGCGATTACGAAGAGAAGCTTAGACAATAAAAATACGGGGAGGGACAGTGATTAAGATTTCACCATCAATTCTTTCGGCGGATTTCATGAGGCTTGGCGCAGAAATCGAGGCTGCAGAAGCTGCAGGCGCGGATGTCCTGCATATAGACATAATGGACGGCCATTTTGTGCCGAATATCACGATAGGCCCGATGGTCGTGGAAGCGATAAAAAAGATAACCGCCATTCCGCTCGATGTGCATCTTATGATAGCGGACCCTGACAAATATGCGGCTGATTTTATAAAGGCCGGCTCCGATTATTTGACCGTGCATGTCGAGGCGGCCACCCATCTGCACAGAACTATTCAGGTCATTAAGAATGCAGGAATCAAGGCAGGCGTTTCATTGAACCCCGCAACACCGGCCTGCAGCCTCGATTATATACTTCCGGATATCGATCTGGTTCTCGTAATGTCCGTAAATCCGGGCTTCGGCGGACAGTCTTTTATTCCTTCGGCGCTGGGCAAAATAAAGGCGCTTAAAACCGCGATAAAAGAAAAGGGCCTGAGCACGATTATCGAGGTTGACGGCGGGGTGAAACCCTCAAATGCGCGCGAGGTTGCAGAGGCGGGCGCAGACATGCTTGTCATGGGCTCTGCCTTCTTCAGCGTGGAAGATTACGGCGTGCTTATGCAAGACCTGAGAAAAAAACTCGAGGGATTGGGGTAAATCTATTTTTTCGGTATATGGCGCTGAAGCGTCCCGAAAAGCTTTCCGATAACATAACTGAAGCCTCCGCCCATCAGGCCGCCCATCAGACCAACAATTCCTATCATCCCGAAAGATAGGATTATTACCAAGGGATGGTCCGGGGAATAAGAACTTTTTAACGCCCTGTTCAAGTCGTTTGCAACAGCCTCGCTCCAGCCTGACCCGAGCGTCTTTCCCAGCAGCAGGTCCATGCTTAATGCAACGGCGATTCCGAGAACAAATCCGGCGCCGAACCCGCAATAAAATATCTTTTTCATTCCGCATCTATTCCGTGTTTTTTCAGTTTCCGGTAAAGTGTGGCAAGATCGATCCCGAGCGCCTTTGCGGTTTCTTCTTTATTTTTGTTGTGAGAGGCATAAATCTTAAGGAGCAGGTTTTTTTCATAATCGTTTATGTAGGCCTTGAGCGTGGATGTTTCTATGCTGCTTTCGGTCTTTCTGAGTTTTTCGGGCAGGTCCTGAACAGAAATTTTTTCGCCTTCGGTAAGCACTACGGAACGTTCGATCACGTTTCTCAGCTCTCTCACATTTCCGGGCCATGCATACCCTATGAGGATGGACATTGTGTCTTTGTTGAAGCCCTTTATCTTTTTTTTGTGTTCGTCGGAGAACTTTTTCATAAAGTGCATTGCAAGTATTTCTATGTCTTCGCGCCGTTCTCTTAGCGGCGGTATTTTTATCTCGATGACATCGAGCCTCCAGTATAGATCTTCTCTGAATTTGCCTTCCTTAAGCCTGCTTTCGATATCGACGTTTGTTGCCGTTATAAGCCTTATATCGACCGTCTTTAGCTTTGTATCTCCAAGCGGCTGCACGTCGCCGGTCTCAAGCACTTTAAGCAGCTTGGCCTGCAGCGCAAGCGGCATGTCCCCTATCTCATCTAGGAAAAGCGTTCCGTTGTTCGCAAGCGGAATCAGGCCGGGTTTATCTATTACGGCCCCGGTAAAAGCGCCCTTTTTGTAGCCGAAGAGTTCAGATTCAAGCAGGCCTTCGGGAATCGCCGAGCAGTTTATGGATATAAAAGGCTTGTCTCTCCTCGGGCTGTTACAGTGTATAAGCTCGGCAAATAACCCTTTTCCCGTTCCGCTTTCCCCCAAGATCATGATATTGCTTTTAGTGGGTATGACCTTTTCGAGGGTATCGAGAATATTGACCATCTGCTCAGAGTCGGCTATGAATTCCCTGCAGGACATCTTCTGGCTGCGTTCTTGTTTTAGGGCGATATTTTCGCTCACCACGTTCCGGTGTTCGAGGCTTTTTCTTACGGTAAGCCTGACCTCTTCGTTCAGGAAAGGTTTTACAATATAGTCTGTGGCCCCCCTCTTCATGGCTTCCACGGCGGATTCTACGGAGGAAAAGGCGGTCATCATTATCGCTACGGTGTCGGGGGCCGACTGTTTTATTTTTTCAAGCACGGTAAACCCGTCAATTTTGCCCATCTTTAAATCGGTCAGCACTACATCGAAGGTCTCTTTCGATATCTGTTCCAAAGCGTCTTCTCCGCTGTTAAGCGTGGTCACCGCATACCCTTCCTTTGTCAGCAGCAGGTCGAGCGCGCGGCAGATATCGGGTTCGTCATCGACAACAAGGATTTTAGGTTTCATTTGAAATGGGTCCTTTCAGGGGTAATGTGATTAAAAAGGTTGCGCCCTTGCCCTGCTCGCTTTCAACCGTAAGCGTGCCGTTCATTTTCTTGATGATGTTATAACTTACCGCCAGACCTAGCCCGGTACCTTTTTCTTTGGTCGTGTGGAAGGGGTCGAAGATCCTTGCAAGGTCGCTCTTCGAAATACCGACGCCGGTGTCCCGGAACGCTATTACGACATTACCGTTTGAAACATAGCTTCTGACCTCAAGGCTCCCGTCATCCATTATCGCGTCAAAAGCGTTAAGTATCAGGTTTACGAAGACCTGCGAAAGCTGGTTGCCGTCCAGCGTCAAGACAGGAATATTATCGGCAAGGTCTTTTTTGATCGTAACGTTCTTGGCTTTTTTGTCGTACTGTATAAGGTTCAGCGAGGTCTCTATCACTTCGTTTATGTGACATTCTTTGGGTTCTCCAGCAGGCATTTTGGAAAATCCTGAAAGCTGCTTAAGTATCTCCGACACCCTGTTTACATGGAAATATATCGTATCGAGGCTGTCTTTCTTGAATTTGTCCTCTTCGCTTTCTCTAAGTATCTGGACAAAAGAGAAGATAGAGGTCATCGGGTTTCCTATCTCATGCGCTATTCCGGCCGCAAGCCGCCCGATAGAGGCGAGCTTTTCGGAATGTATTATCTGCTCCTCCATTTTTTTGATTTCGGTAATGTCTTGGACCAGTCTGATATATCCGTGAACGGCCCCGTCATCGCTTTTGATGGGCGCGGTGGTCACCTGAAAAAATACATTGTTTTTTCCGAAGAGGTTTGACATGACCATCGTCTCTATTCCGTCTTTTATATATGTGCCGGATATGTGGCAGTCTTTACAGACATCTTCGCAGTTCATTCCGGTTATGTCTATGCCGGCCATGTCCCTTACCGCATTGTTGGTCCACTGGACCTTTCCGTCTTTGTCCATAAGCACAAGGCCCCCGCCGATTGTGCTGACGATGGTATCGAGCTTTTCTTTCTCGCCTTTCAGTTCTGCGGTCCGTTCCGCAACCTTATTTTCAAGGTCCTGAGTGTAATGTTCAAGCTCCCGCTGTCTTTTTTCAAGTTCGATGGCCTGAATCCTTTTTTTGTTCATTACGATAAGGATCGCCGAGACTACGGTTGTCGCGACAAAAATGGAGATGATCAGGTACGAATAGAGTTTCATGCTCTGGCCCGTAACGCGTGTTATGTCCGAGTACGGCGATGACATGACCACAAGCCAAGAAAGACCTTCTCTGTCAACATCCGCAAACGCCAGAATCTTGTCCTCGCCGTGCGGAGCAATATATCTCCCGTAGTTGCCGCTTTTGCCTTCGAGCATCTTTTTTTCAAAATCAAAACTCAGGTGGCATTTAAAGCAGGAGGCGTCCGCCTTATAAAGGTTCCTCCCGATCATCTCAGGATGCGTAGGATGATAAAGCAGATCGCCGTTTCTGTTGATCATCCATGCATATCCCGAGCTTTCTGCGCGTACGTTTTCTAGAAAATGGTTTGCTATGTCCGTAACCGCAAAAGAAATGAAGATTATATTGCATAATCTGTTTTGTCTGTAAACCGGCGCCACAATCGTTACGCTTTCGGGTGCGCTTATCATAGAGACGTTTTTATTCGGTAAGGCTTTCCCGGTCGATACGATTTCGGGCAGCACTTGTCCGATCAATTCCCTGTTGCCGTTTATCACCACAACTCTTCCCTCGGAATCGATGAGACCGGTCACGGTCTTGAGGACGCCCTTGTGCTTCATCTCCTCTTGAGTGATCTCCTCGAAAATCGCTCTGCTCGTGTAGGGTTTTTCGGCAAATTCGTGCGCCACCTCAAGCGCCTCTTCTTTCATAAACTGGAGATAAGACCGGATGTTGTTCGCGATCGACCTCGATAGAAGAAGCTGTTCTTTGTTGAACTGCTCGGCGATTTCCATCTGTAGCGATTGCTGAAAAAATACATTCAACGTGACCAGAATGGAAATTATGGCGACAATTATGCTGACAATAAGGAAGTAGCCTTTCATGCCTCCCCTTTAACAACAGAAATGTAAAAAGTCCGTATGCTGCGTTGCGCTTCAACCCTCGTCACTGCAGCGTACCCAACGGTACGCCTCATTCCTTGGGCATCGCGCGCCTTGCCTCCGAAGCTTTTTACATTTCTGTCCAGAGGCAATTTTTACAAGACTGCAAAAAATAAGCACGAAACGTACCAGCATTGTTTCTGCTGTTTTTTAAGGGATTTTCTTTTGCAATAATGCCAAAGGGTGTCGTTTTTTTGCAATAATGCCAAAATTAGTAAACAAACGTCGCAGGCGCTTTGTAAGCGTGGCATTTTGAACAGAGTCGCTTTGCCTTCGATTCCGTGACAGTCCATGAGTGCGGCTTATGGCAGTCGAGGCAATGCAGCGATAGTTTTGCATGCAGCCCGTGTTTTCCGGTTGTAGCCTCGTTATGGTGGCAATTGCTTATGCAGTCGGTTTCTTTGGGAATAATTTTTTTGTGCGGCTTATGGCATTGCCGGCACATGAGGCCTGACATGGGGCCGGTAGATTGTATTTTGGTGTGGCATTTTATGCATCTGTCTTTAGGTATCATCGCTTGTGTTTTTTCGGAAAAAGAGTGGCACTTCAGGCAGGAGAATGCCTCCATTCCTATGCCGTGCACACCTTTGTCTTTATGACATTCCTGACAGGCCTTTTCGTTCGGCTTGAAATTGTGCAGGGAGCTTTCGTGGCAGGTCTTGCAGCCGATATTTTTTACCGCAATATGCAAATCGTGTCCCCGGGATTTTTTTATGGTCAGCGACCCTTGGGCCATTTCTCCGGCGTGGCATTTTTTGCACGCAGCCCAAGGCTTCTCTCTGCCGTGGGTTTGGGACAGGGGCTTATTCCCCTGCAGCACATAAGCCATAAGCAGTTTGTTTTGCTCGAGCATGGTCAGGCTGTGGCATTGCTGACAGAGGACCTCGCCGTGTTTACCGCGTTCCCATTCCTTGTATGCCTCCTGCATAAGATGGCAGGAAGCGCAATAATGGGGGTCGTCTTCGGTATAGCGGTAGTAACGATAGCCGGTCAAAAGTCCTAAAACGGCAACAACGGCGATTACCGCAAGGATAAAACCCTTCGAATGCTCGATGAGCCCTTCGATGAATCCGGCAATTTTTTCTTGTAAAGGAATTTTCATAATCAGTAAAAAATCTCAAATAGCATAAAAGTTATCCCGGCCCCGAGTAAAGAGCCGACAATGACTTCAAGCGGCGTATGGGCTTTGATCGTTATCCTGCTTTGGGCGATGATTACCGCCAAACCGAAACATACCAACGAAACACCGAAGCTTTCTGTAATGCGGGTTACCGCGACCCATGCCGAGAAAGCGATGGCTGCGTGCCCGCTCGGCATGCCGCCGCTTAGGGGATGCCCCTTGCCGGTGTAAGCCTTGAGGACGATAACGGAAATCAGCACGAGGACCAGCGCTATCAGGGCAATCTCTTCTTTTGAATGTTTTGCTATATGAATTCCGGAATCGAAAATCTTTTTTAAATACGGGAAAAGGGTTATATAGCCTATGACCGCAGCCCCAAAGGCGGTCATCAGCACCGCGCCTGCAGCAACGTCCTTTGCCGTCCGGGCCTTCTCATGGTATTCGGGAGAAAGAATATCGACTACGTATTCGACTGCGGTATTGAGCATCTCGGCAAGCAGGACAAGAATGACCGCTACTGCGATTATCAGAAAATCCGTGCGGTCCAGACCGAGAGCATAGCTGAGCATGAGCGCTGCAACCGCGGAATAGAGATGGTATCTCAGGTGGCGCTGTGTTTTGGCCGCGTGAAGAATGCCCTCTATCGCATTGTTGGCGCTGTCTATCCAGCGTCTCAGGGGCATACTTCCTCCATAATCTTTTTTTCAAGTTTCCGCATTTTAAAAGCCTTATACCCGCCTTCTTCGTGGTCATGGCCTAGCAGGTGTAAAAAACCATGCACAAGAAGACGCGATAGTTCCTCGTAAAAACCGACGCCGTACTCTGCGGCCTGCTTCTTTGCCTGCGGAACACTTATTGCGATATCTCCTAAATGCACGGGAAGCCTGCTGTTTTTAGAAAGGCAAAACGGTTCGTTTTGAGGAAAAGAGAGCACATCCGTAACTTTATCAAGGCCCCGGTAATCGCGGTTCAGATTCCGTATGGCCCTGTTGTTGAGCAGCGCCACGCTCAGTTCCAAGCGGTCTGCGCAGACTTTCAGGTCTTTATCTGTCCGGACTAAATGCGCTAGTGCCCTGCTGACCGTTTTTTTTATTCTCAGCGGGTTTATCTTTATCGTCCTTTGACGGTTCCTTATTGATATTTCCATTTCCTGTCGCCTTGGGTGTATTTTTTTCGGGCGCAGCCTCCACAAGCGATATGTCGGCTTTATGCGTCAGATTTTTCTGGTCGATCTCCGGATATTCGATCCTTTTATGGAAGATGCTGGTAAGAATAAAATTGAATCTCTTTTTGATTTCGGACAGGTCTTTCAATGTCAACTCGCATTCGTCTATCTGTCCGTCGAGGAAAATATTGTTTATAATCCTGTCCACAAGGGCGGAAATCCTTGCAGGGGTGGGGTCGGTCAAAGACCTCGACGCCGCTTCTACGGCATCGGCCATCATTACGAGAGCGGCAACTCTGGATTGCGGTTTGGGGCCCGGATACCGGTAGCTCTCCTTGGAAAGGCCCCCCTCGGTGTTTGACTCAAGCGCCTTCTGGTAGAAATATGTGATCAGCGAAGTGCCGTGGTGCTGCCGGATAATGTCCATGACCGATTGGGGCAGCTTGTATTGTTTGCCGAGTTCTATGCCCTCTTTCACATGGGCGGTCAGTATAATGCTGCTCATGCTCGGAGTGAGCTTATCATGCTTGCTTATCGAATGCCTCTGGTTTTCGACGAAATATTCGGGCATTTTGATCTTTCCGATATCATGGTAGTACGAGCATACCCTAGCGAGCAGAGGATTGGCGCCGACAGCTTCGGCCGCCGATTCTGCCAGAGTTCCGGTTATCACGCTGTGGTGGTATGTGCCGGGGGCGTTTATCATAAGGCTCTTCATGAGGGGCTGGTCGAGGTCGAGGAGCTCTATGAGGCTTATGTCAGTTGTTATTCCAAAGATGAATTCGAGTATGGGCAAAAGCACCGAGATCAAGGCTGCCACAAAAATTCCGGATATAAGGGCAAACATGAAGGCATATAATGCTTCGGGCGAGAACAGTGTCCCGTTGGTTAAAACGATAATTTCGGCAGCCGTAATATTTACAAGACTGACCCAAAGTCCGCCCTTGATAAGCGCCGATCTCTTTTTGCAGCGTATTACGCTGAAGGCCGCGGTAAGGCTGCCGAAAAACGCATAAATGGCGATATAAGGATTGTTAAGCCAGATGCCGCTAAGCAGGCTTATGGCGAACGAAAAGGTCATAGCGGTGTGGAAATCGAATATCATGGCGACCAACATTGCTCCGAGCGGGATCGGGATGCCGAAAATGGAAGTGTCCCCTCCGGGGAGGTCGAGGCCCCTTTGGAGGCCCGATAAAAGATAGGCGGACACCCGGCCTAGAAGCAGGGTCCCTGAAACGAGCAAACCGAGAAGCAAAAGCATTTTGTAGTCTTTTAAATAGAGCGGTTTGTAACGCCGGATGTCTTTGTAAAAGAACAAGAGAATAAAAGCAGCTATCAGGAAACTGCCTACGAAACTGTCGATGTTCCTGTTCTCGGCGATTATAAAAGCAGAGACAAGTCCGAGCACGAGCAGCACAAAGACCTTGGACATATCGTCCTTATGGCTGTCCCTGTAATCGTTGAGCCTCTCGACGAGGCTCTTGGGTTTTTTAATTGGCGCCGTCTTCTGCGAGCCGTTTTTCGTGTCTTTCATACGCCCTTACAATTGTCTGAACGAGTTTATGTCTTACAACATCCCGCTCGGAAAAATAAACTATTTTTATTTCGTCGATATCTTTCAAAATTTTTATTGCTTCTACAAGACCGGAACTTTTGCCTGTCGGAAGGTCTATCTGCGTTATATCGCCGGTAATTACGGTTTTAGAAGAAAAGCCGAGTCGCGTAAGATACATTTTCATCTGCTCCGGGGTCGTGTTCTGTGCCTCATCCAGAATTATAAACGAGTCGTTCAGGGTCCTTCCCCGCATGAAGGCAAGGGGCGCGATCTCTATTATGCCGCGCTCTATAAGCTTTGTAGCTTTTTCTATCTCCATCATGTCATAAAGCGCGTCATAAAGAGGCCTGAGATAGGGGCTTACTTTTTCGGCTATGTCGCCCGGGAGAAAGCCTAATTTTTCTCCAGCCTCTACGGCCGGCCGTACAAGTACAATTCTCGAGATCTGTTTTGTCAGAAAAGCGTTTACAGCCATGGCCATTGCTAGATAGGTCTTGCCTGTGCCTGCCGGGCCGATGCCGAAAACAATATCATGTTTGCTGACGGCCTCTATATACCGGCGCTGGTTTTCTGTCTTTGGGATTATAAAACGTTTTTTAGACGAGACCGCAATATTTGTGGAAAAAAGGCTTTTTAAAGAAAGTTCCTCGCCTGCATTTAAAGACCGTATCGCGTAGGATATGTCTTCCGGCTTAAGGCAATATCCCTTTGCATTTATTTCGCGCATCTCTTGGACCAGCTTTTCTGCGGTTTCGGTCTTGCCGTTGTCTCCCTGCAGGATCAGTTTGTTTCCGCGTATGCTGATTGCGACCCCCAGCTCCTCTTCCATGACCCTGAAGGTTTTGTCGAGCCCGCCGTGAAGAAAAGGATACTCCTTTTCTTCGTCTAAAATAAGTTCAATGGTTTTCGTAGCGCCTCCATGATAAGGTTCAGGGAATTGTTAGGAGTTGTTTAGTGCTTTGCCGCGACAAAGTTGGGCAGGCCGGTCTGTTTTTGAAGAGATAACGCCGCCTTTTCAGCCTCTTTTCTGTTTTTATATGATCCGGCCCTTACCCTGTAGTAGGGGTCGCCTTCGACACGCTCGGTTATATATGCGTTGATATTTTTGGTTTTGAGGAACTGGGCCAACTGTGATGCGCCTTCGCTGCTGGGAAAGGCGCCGAACTGAATAGTATATATTTTTTTGGCCGCAGGGCCCGGTTTTGCCTGTGTTTTTTCTGTTTTTGCAGGAGCTGCCGGCTGTTTTACTTCTTCTCGCTGGGCCTCGGAACTCTTTTTTAGGGCGCGCTTCTCTTTATGGGTCTTTGCAGCCTGCTTCTCCGGAGGGACTTCCTGCTTTTTTTCCGGCTCCAAAACTTCCTGTGCGGTCTTTTTCTCTTTTGGTTCAGCATCTTTCTGCGCAGGCTTTATTCCGCGCTCCTGTGTTTTTTTATGCTGAGGCTGTTGAATATCCTTTGCAGCAGGTTGTTCGGTCTCTTTTTGCGCCTGCTGTTCGGATGCCTGCGGTTCTGTTTTTGGCGCGGCAGGAAAGACCGGAGAGTCTCCGGACGGAGATTCAATAACCTTTTTTTCTTCAGGCGGCAGCGGTAGTTTTGTTTCGGTTGGGCCCTGTTGCTTTTCGGCGATGCCGAGCGTGCCGCCTTTGTATCCGAGCAGATATCCTAACCCCAGTCCGAGCACTGTGATCACGAGAGCTCCGATTATTACCGTGTTGCGGCTGAGGAGTAAAATTGAGGACTTCTCTGTTATCCTGCCCCTCATAATAAAAGTAGCATAGCATCACCATAGGAGAAAAATCTATAATCTCCGGACAATGCTTCCTCGTAGCTTTTTTGTATATTTTTCAAACCGATAAAGGCCGACGCAAGCATAAGCGGCGTTGATTTGGGCAGGTGAAAGTTTGTTATCAGGCCGTCAACCGCCTTGAACGAATAATCCGGATAGATAAAAATATCGGTATGCCCGCGTACCTTACCGTTTGCGGTCCCGACAGCGCTGAATTTACCGCTCATGAACCCTTCGATCGCCCTTGTTGCGGTTGTTCCGGTTGAAATGAGCCTTCTGTTGTTTTGTCTGGCTTTTATTATTTCGTCCGGCAGTTTTCCATCCATCTCAAAATATTCAGAGGCCATTTTATGTCCGGAAAGACTGTCTGCTTTGACCGGCGTAAAAGTCCCTGTGCCGACATGCAGCGTTAATGTCCGTATTTCAACGCCTTTGAGCCGGAGGGCATCCAAAAGTTCGTTTGTAAAATGCATGCCTGCGGTCGGCGCTGCAATAGAACCGGCATTTTCGGCATACACAGTCTGGTATCGCTCTTTATCATGGACGTCGGGGCTGCGTTTGATGTAAGGCGGCAGGGGCATTTCCCCATACTGCCAGAGCATTTCGACAACCTTTGCCGGTTCGATATCCAAAAACTTCAAAAAGCGTTTGTTTCCGGATCCATCGTCGGTTTTTTCGGACCAAATTTCGAGATCGAATCTGTCCCCTAAAGTTGCCTTGCCGCTGAAACGGCCTTTAAACAAGACTTCCCAAACCCCGGCGGTTGCTTGCTTTACTAGAATCAGGTCGAGTTTTCCGCCCGAAGGCTTACGGCAGATTATTCTTGCAGGAAAGACTTTTGTGTTGTTGAGCAGCAGGATGTCCCCTTTATTGAAATAATGAACAATATCGGAAAAAATTTTATGCTCGGTTTTGCCGCTTTTGTGCAAAACAAGCAAGCGGGCCCGGTCTCTTTTGTCAGCCGGCCTCAGCGCAATGCGCCCGGCCGGAAGACAAAAATCGAAATCAGCGGTTTTCATAAAGTTCGATTATGGTGTTCGGGTAAAAAGTTGCGAGGATTTCCTTGTAGTTCTTGCCTGCTTTTGCCATCTGGAGCGCTGACCACTGGCACATTCCTACCCCGTGCCCGTATCCCTTGCCCTCAAAGATGAAGGTATCGTTGTCTTTTCGCAGACCGGTTATAAAGGTGCTCGGAAGTTTGTCCCATCCTATATTTTTTCGCAGGTCTTTGGCGGGAATAACATACTCTTTTCCTGCGGCCATGAATTTCAGGTTTCTTACCCGGTTTGAAACCGTAAAAGAGTCGATCGCTATTTCTTCGAGTGCCTTTACATTTGCCGCTTTTTCGAGGTCTTGGAGAGAAAATCTTTTTTCCCAGAGATAAAAGGGAGATATCTCGCAGTTTGTCGAAACAGGTTTCAGGTACGGATAACTTTTACCGAAGACCTCCACCGGATCTTCCGTTATTCCGCCACTCGTGGAGTGGTAGTATGCGATTATCGGTTTGCCTTCGTAGGTCAGGACCTCTCTTTGCGTTTCGCTTACAGCTCGGGAAATGTTCTCGTGAACATTCCCGCCCTTATAAACCTGATGCAGTACCGAAGACGTAAGGTGGTAAGCTATTTTGTTGTTCCCTCCGGCCTGTTTTTGTATCAATGCATAGGTCCGGGCCACCACGGCTTGGGCCTTCAATGCCTCGATGTCCCAACTGCTGCCTACCTCTGCCGCAACTACGCCTTTAATGTACTCTTCAAACGGCAGTTCATTGATCACATAAAGCCCGTTATCGCCTTTCCATACCTCAAGGACCCCCGAATACTTCATGCCGCTCAACAGCGCAGAGCCTTTGCCGTTGCCCAGTTTTTCGACCCGTTCGTTTTTTTGAGGCAGTTTGGAATTTTTGTTGTCGAGAAGAAGGACCCTTATAGTGTCTGCGGCAGGGGTTTCGATTGCAGAGAAAAAACCTGCAAAGAATATAATCGCTGCGGTAAAAACCTTTAATAATGGTTTTGGGTTTTTGTTCGTAAACATATTTTTTATTTCCTTCCTATCAGCCAGAACAAAAATGAGAGTATCACGCTCAACAAAATGCTTGTGGCAATCGGGAAATAGAATGTAAAATTCTTTTTCTCGATCATAATGTCCCCCGGCAATTTCCCAATCCACGGTATTTTGCCTGACAGCATAAGCAACCCGCCTATCGCTGCAAGAACTATCCCGCCGATCATCATCGCCCTGCCCAGCTGCTCGATGCTGCTCATCTGTGTCAACTTTTCTGTTTCCCCGAAAGATATCGCTCCATTTCGGAGTATATGCAGCCGCAATATTTCTGGCTGTAAAATCCCATCTCCCTTGCTTTGCTGCGGCCGCTCCTGAAGCCGCTGCGAAAATCTTCGTCCAAAAACTCCACCGAATATTTGTCCTCCAACATTCTGCCTATCTCCATAAGCAAATCGAACTTCTGGTACGGGCTGACCAAAAGCGATGAGGTGAATGCGTCCGCATTTGTCTCCTTCGCTTTTTTCGCGGTCTCTTCAAGCCGCACCGAATAACAGTATTCGCATCGGCCTGATTCCCTACCCGCCACATTCCGCACAAATTCGGTCAGGCCGTACTCATCCTTATATTGTAACTCCATTGACCAAAGTCGCTCAAGCAACTTGACCGAATCTAGCCGGGCTTTATACTCCGTGAACGGATGTATGTTCGGGTTGAACCAAAAGCCTTTGATGTTTACGCCGCGCTCTTTCAGTAGGCTCACGGGATAGACGGCGCACGGGCCGCAGCAGATGTGCATTAAAAGGTTCATAAAATATGGGCGCTATTTAAAATCATAAATCATCGAGGTCGTTTTCTGAAAGTCCGAAATAATGCCCCACTTCATGAAGCATGGTCTTTCGAATTTCGACGATAAGATCGGCCTCAGAGGAGCATGCCTCTTCTATATTTTTTTGGTAAAGATGTATCGTATTCGGATAGGGGGAAGGGATTTCGAAAAAGCCTCCGTCTTCTCCGACAGGCCGTCCGCTGAAAAGCCCCATAAGTTCATTCCGGGGTATCTGCATTTCTTCCACGATGTTCTTAGCAGGGTAGTCCTCGACGATTATTGCTACATTCCGAAACTTTCTGCGAAATTTTTTCGGTATGCTCCGGAGCGCGTCTCCGGCAAGCTCCTCAAACCGTTCCCTGCTCGTTTTGTAAGGCATCGTTTTGGGCCGGGGCTTTCGTTTTACTCGACGCGTATTTCATAACCGGCAAACTCCTCGGTGCCGCGCAGCTTGTCTTCCATGCCGTCGCGCTCGAATTTGCCATAGGCCATCGAGTTGTCATAGAGGCGGACGTAAAGCCCCTGTCTGTCCATCTCGAACTTGCCGCCTCCCACGATGTCCCATGCCGGATCATGTATCTCGAAACGCTTCTCTTGTTTGTCGAGAAAGCCGTCTATCCCCATTTCCGCGCAAAACTTTTCGATAATGTCCGCATGGTACGGGGCTGTTTCTTTCGGGGCGAATACGATATATTCCGAATCTTCGTGCCTGATCTGGACGAACTTCCCGCTCGATCCGGATTGATCTCCTGCCACAGGCGTTTTTGCATCAATGGCTTTTGAGTAATCGACAATAATTGTTTTCATGTTTTTAGGCGCTCATTGCAGTTTTTATATTTTAACCCCATCGACCAAAACCGCTCAAGCGTTTTTATAGAGTTGAGCCTGCTTTGATATTCGGTGGACGGGCAATAGTGCATGAGAAGATTTATTTTGAAATGATCGGCTTTCCGCTTAGGGCGTTAAGCATTTGAACAAGCCGTGTCTTTCGCTTGTTCGTCTCGGTCAGGTCTTTCAGATAGACAGCCCACTCAGAAGCCTTGCTTATATCTTCCAATTTTTTTCGGACTTTCTTCAGGTATTTAACAGCCTCACTGTAAGAGCTGACATTGGTCTGCGCCATAAGTCCCTCTGCAAGATTCTTCCAGATTGTAATCGCTTTATCAGGATATGCTTGGGCGATGGCATCCGCCACAGCATCATCCAAATGCGCTTCCGGCCATTTATCTTTTTCTTTTTTGTGAATGTTATACCAATGCACAACGGCATCAATGTTTTTTTCTTCGATGGCGATATCGATCAGTACGTCAGTGAAAGGTGGCTTGCGCCATCGGGCCGGCCGTGATATCGCAAAGCCGGTTTCAGGCAGGGGCCAATCCGGCCTGCCTCCGGGATGCTCGCCTGTCTCAAGAAACTTCAGGCATGCGGCTCTGACCCCGGGCCAAACTTTCGACTTTTCACAAGCTTTTCTAAGCTCCTCGAAATCCTTTAGTGAGGGGGATTCAAAGAACTCGTCAGCAAGAAGCGCGGCAGCAAATAACCAGTCTTTCTTCCGACGACGGATATCAAGAAGCTCCTTTTTCAGAGAGGCCGCAATGCCCGGAAGCTTGTCTTGCGTCGCTTTCACGCCTTTGCGTATCCACTCTTCAGCCTCCGCAGTACGGCCTGCTTTGCGAAGCCGCTTCACAAGACGCTCAAAGCTTCCGGTCGCTTCAGCTTCATGAAAGCAAACGGCAAGGGCTTCTTCTTCTCTTCCGGCATTCTCCAACGCGCGAATGGCTTCATCAGACAGATTGTTGCGTTCATAATGGCGAAAGAAGGAGTCTCCTTTTCCTTTTGGTCGCATGTCCTTAAGCCTTGAAAGAAGCCGGTCCGCCAGCTCGCTCCATGACTTTTTTGCAAATCTGATCCGCAAAAACTCGTCAAGGCCGCGGCAAAGGCCGTATTCGTCTCTCAGGCCAAAATCAACAGCTCGCTCCAGTTTGTCGGTATCGGACAAGGAACATTCAGCAAGGGCCTTAAAAATGATCGGCATGGTCGCTGCTATCTCATCGGCGGTCTCCCCTTCATCATGAGACTGCCCGACTTGTTCTGTTCCCTTTACGAAAAGCTTTTCTCCTAACCGGACTACATCATCTGCGCACCCTTCATCGAGAAGCCGCTGCAAGCCTACACGGACGGGCGAATAATCAGGCGTATGTCCCGTGTGTTTCCAATAGTTGCGCCAGCCCTGCTCACTGCTGGTAACAACCATAGCTTTGGTTACAGACTTGATCAGCGCAGGGCATCCTTTTTTCTTGGGCGATGCAGGCGCAAAGCCCATTTCTTTCTTGATTTCAGGATAGTCCTTGATGATGCCTTTCAGCATTTTCCGGAGTTCCTTCTTTGATTTCTTCTCAAGAGAGGAATCGATATCAGGTTCGTCGGTCTCAATATATTCATCGTCATCCATATCGTCTTCATCATCATCGAAGGCTAAGGTCTCATCTTCCAGCAGGACTATTCTTTCATCATCCTCTTCCGCCAAAGGCACGTCAGTATCAGCTTGAAGATGGTCGAGATATTCAAGCACAACGGCGACGGCGTGTTTGCAGGCTAAATGATACGGGCATGAGCAGACTGATAAGAGCCTTCCCTTTTCGAACGAGACCCTTGTGACGTAGTTTCTTGTCCCCCTGACCCATGCAAGAAGAGAACCCTCAGGGGTTAAGGATAAGCCTTGTACCGCCCGTTCCTTTTTATACGACATCCCTCGCGATACGATCTTCGACCCTGCCCAAGCCTCAAGGTCGGACCAGGTGATGTCGGAAAAGGTTTTATCAGAGTGTTTCTTCATCTTGTCAGGAGTTTGCCTTGCCCTCTCGCAGCATTTATAACATTCCTGTTAGCGGTGAAGACCTGAATGCCGTGGACAGTTGCGAAGTCGCCATCGTCGGTAATGAGCTGTATTACTCCGTGATTTCTCATGGAGTCGAGTATAAAAAGATCATAGCCGTCAACTTTTTCACTCGTAAGGCGTGTTAATGCCGCTTCCGTAGTCGGGCCGTCGATACACGTTGTCAGAGGGTTAGCCAAACTCTTGACCTGCCCCCATGCGGCTTGAATTTCAGATACAACGCGTGAACGCTCAGCATGATGATTATGACGGTATTCTTTTGGTTTGATTGAGCCAACGGTTTTCTCATAAATCTCACGTTCCGTTTTTTCGATAATGTGAGCCAACTCTGCCAGCGAAAGACCGGAATGATGTATCTTCGCACCTGCTCCGAGAGCATTGTTAAGATAGTTTGGATAATCCGACAACCGGCTCGGAATATTAGACGTGGCATTGGGATATGTCATCCAGTACCAGACATTGGTATCTACAAGAAAGACATCAGCGGCTTGCGGCGCATCGGCGGTTATATCTACAACTTCGGCTTGAACAACATAGTTGATGGACATCAGACCAGTTCTTTAGCTTGCTGTTCGAGAATATCGTCAACTATCTTGCGGTAGTCCTTGTTGCCGTGATATTTGGCGGCGTTTTCAATAACACGCTCAACAACCAGACTGCCGGTTTCATTGAGATTGACTATCTGGAGCAGACGGCGCAGGCTTTCTTCTTCTATGTCCTTCAACAACTGGCCAATGGCGAAGTTAAAGAAAGGCGAGGCAAATTGTGTCACACCGTCGAAATCGAGCGTGATGATCTCGCCCTTCTTCAAAGGTGCGATTATTGTGTCGTAAATCTTCTGGCCGTCTTCCTTGATGATGCAGCGCGGCCCTATCATATCTTTAATTGCTATCTTCATGATTAGGTCTCCTTTTCAGAACGGCGATTCATCTTTAAAATGGTACAATTTTTCGTCGCAACGCAGGGTAATATGTACGACCGTACCTTCAAAAGAGATGTCACGGTTTTCATACCGCTCACCGTCTTTCTGAATAATAGCATAACCTTCATTACTGTAGACTTCCAACTTCCCCTGATTCAACCTTATGAACTCCCTTAGCAAATCAAGACCAAGGCCGCCCGGCTCATCCTGCTTGGTAGTATTGCCTCTCTGAAAAGCCCACCTTAGGCATCCGGAGGCAGGCAATTGTTCAGCACGGGGATCACTGCTTAGAAATGTCCGAACTTTAGCAGGAATGCCCAGACCGAAATCTACAACAGTAAGGACTAAGTCGTTCTGCCGGTGAAAGTGCTGTCCGCAGGAAAATACGCCTATCTCCGAACCGCTATGCTCAAAGGCATTATTGTATATTTCCCAAACATGCCCAATGATGGCATCACGCAGTCGCAGGCTCACATGCACCCACCCTCTGCCCATCCAATAGTGCTCAAGATAATCTATAATGCCGTTGGCATCCCGCAATCTATCTTCCCGATACGGAATGGAGTGCCCCGTCCAGCCTGATGAAGTGCGGCCAAAGGCGCCGGCAAACCCGTTTTGGCTGAGAGTATTTCTTACCCACTCATTCTTAAGGGTAGTCCAATCAAATACAACTGTCCCATTGCGAGACACTATCAGCCTCGCAAGTCCTCCAAGAAAAGCTACGGCATTAGGGCGAAGAAAGCCGCAATGCGAAAAATCAAAATGCACGTCCTCGTAATAACCGTTAGCTCTATTCCAAATAGAAAACATCTGTTTGAAATCAGCAGGTGAATCATTAAGCGTGGGAATCTGAATGACCTGAGTCACGGCTACAACTCACTCCTGAACGCTTTAGCAAGCAGGGCCGCTGTAAATGCTTTCACGTCAGCCTCAATGCCCGACGACTCCTGTTGGACAAGTTGCCGCCGCTTGGCGATCTCAGCGAAACGCTTCTGCTCGTCATGTTCAGGTACCGGCACCAGTATTTTTTCCAGCTTCGTCAGCCCGAGCGTGCGGTTTCTTCCTGCCGAGCCTGGGGAGGCGGCGCGTATATCTTCTATGCCTCGCTCGCTTAGAAAATGATGACAAAGAAACTCGGACGTGGTCTTCTCTTTATGGGGCACATACGTAATGAAGCGATGGGAACCCACCCGTCCGTGGTCTTCCTTTTTGGCAACAGCTATCGCTTTTTCCCAGGCAAACACGTTATTAAAGACAAGATCGCCTTCATGGATACGATAAATGCGCTTATTGCCTATCTGGTCGCCAGTCAGCACCGGTTTTTTGAAAGTTCCCCTGCCGAAACTGCGAATACCCATCTCTTCATATTTTTCGTCGGGTTTGGTCTTGATGGAGCGCCGAACCAACGAAGCAACTTCATGAAGCGGCTTCCATTTAACGTCTTCGATCATTTGACCGTATAGGGCCTGAAGCAAAATATTCAACTCAGCATCGCGTTCAACAGCCGTCCTTCTCGCTTCCTCCGCCCTCCGCGTCAGTTCCTCGATCCGCGCCACAATCCGGCGCTGTTCTTTGACATCTTCAGGAAAAATCACTTCGATTAGTGGCATTGTCTTTGTGTTTAGCGTTGCTCCTTTAGCTGCATCGCCAACATTGATAGTTAGGTCTGCAACTTGAAGCGCATAAAACAGAAACTTCTTGTCTATCCTTTTGTCTTTCGGAACAAGAGTTGCAATTGCTTCATTTGTATAAAGATCGCACCCTGCAAATGCCATCTTTCCAATAGTCAGCTTGAAGCTGAACATAAGCGTTCCTTTTCTTACAAGCTTCGGGTTGGCTTCCTTAATCGCAAGGTCTGTTATTTTCTCTTTGGTGTCATTAAGTTCCCGCCCGAATTCCATGCTTGCGATTGTTGCCCACTTATGCACGCCGCCATCCCAATATCTGGAATCACTACGACTCGGGGTTTTACCGACTGCAATATCAACCAAGTTTCCCAAAGAATCAGACATCCATCCTTCAGGAAGATACACCTCGCTCATTCCCCCGCCTCCCCGCTCAACTCCGCCTCTATCTCCTCGATGCTCGGCAGGCTGGATTTCAGGTTGTCCGGCAGGGCTCGGGTAAGCTCGTAGTCCGAAACGCCTATGGGTTTGTGAATGTCGCGCAATGCGTATTCGGCCAGCACGCGGTCTTTGGTCTGACAGAGAATCAAACCTATAGTGGAACCGTCGTTTTCATGCCTGAGTTTATCGTCCACCATCGAGCAATAGAAGTTCATCTTTCCGGCATATTCCGGCTTGAAGTCCCCTTTCTTTAACTCAATCACCACAAAACATCTCAGCCGCAGGTGGTAAAACAGCAGGTCAATGTAGAAGTCCTTGTCGCTGACCTCCAGATGATACTGTCGCCCGACAAAAGCAAAGCCCTGCCCGAGTTCAAGAAGAAACTTCTCCAGATGCTTTACTAGGCCGGTTTCCAGTTCCCTCTCCTCAAACGGTTCGGTCAGAGTCAGGAAATCGAAGATGTAAGGGTCTTTTAGAAGTTGTCGCGCCAAATCCGATTGTGGGGAGGGCAGACGGTCCTGAAAGTTATTGACCGCCGTTCCCTGTCGTTTATGGGCTTCGGACTTGATCATCTGAGCCAGAACATCTCTGCTCCACCCCTGCTCAATGGTTTGCTGCATGTACCAGAGACGGGACGGCAGGTCTTTGGCTTTCTCCATAAGCAGTATGTTGTGTCCCCAAGGAACTTTTGCAACAAGCTGCTGCAAATTTTCAGGATTACCCGCCGCAGACATTTTTGCCACAGGTTGTGGCACTTTTTCAGCATTAGCAAAAGTTGAACTCAAATTTGCCACAGCCTGTGGCAAAATTTGGGAACAGCAAGAATACTCTCGATAAAAGGCAATCATTCTGCCGATATTTCGCTCGGAAAAACCTTTTACCTCAGGCAGTTCGTTGCGAATGTCTTTTGCAAGACGCGGGATAACTGCCGAACCCCATCCCTCTTCCTGTTGCCGCTTATTAATCATCCGTCCGACGTCCCAATACATAAGGATCATCTCCGCATTAGCGGAAAGGGTGGCCTTTACCTGCGCCTGCCGGATACGGTCCTTGATTTGTGTCAGCAGTTCAGTGTATTGAATTAACTCTTTTTTCATCCCCCGTTCCCTCCCGCAAGCAATCCCCGCATTTCCTGAATAAGCTGGAGAATGCGCTCTTCCTTTGCGGCAACTGAAGCGAGTATCTCCTCAGGCTCCGGATGTTCTATGGTTTCGGCCTCGATCAGACCGAGGCTGGAGAGGGTCATGTTGTAGTTGTTGTCTATAATTTTCTTTGCGGGGACCAGCCAAGCGCGGCCTTCTGCGGTCTTGCGCTTGGGCCACATACTCAAAAGATCGGGGAAGTCGTTCCGGTACTGAGGGCCGAACTTGCGCGCCTTTGAGAGCGACGAGCCGTCGCAGTCAGCCTTGAAGAACCAGACGTTCTTTGTCGGTTTCCCGGTGTTTTTGAAAATAAAGAAACAGGTCGGGTTGGGTGTGTAAGGCTCGAACATGCCTTTTGGCAGGACCACCACGGCCTGAAGGTCGAATTCACGCAGCAAGCGCTCCTTAACAGTAACATGACTTCCGGTGTCGCCGAAGAGGATGCCGTTTGGAAAGATTATCCCTGCTGTCCCGCCTTGGCGCAGGCTCCGCAAGGCGTGGGCAAGGAAAAGGACGTATTTGTCGCCTTTCTCTATACGCAGCGAGCGCTTGGCGTCGCCGCGCGAGCCTGAAAACGGCGGGTTCTCCAGAATATAATCGAACTGTATTTCGTCCCATTTGTCTTCGCTGCCGCATATGGAGTCGCGCTGGACCATCGGGCAGCGGTCGAAACCGTGGAGCATGGCGTTCATCGCGCCCATGCGGAGAAGGTCTTGGTCTCCGTCAAACCCGTAAAAAGCGCCTGTCTGGAGGAAATCCCACTGGCTGCGCGTGAGCTTATCCCCTATGCCGATCTTTCGTACCGTCCCGTCAGGAGAAACCCTCTCGTGAATAAAATCTGGGCTGGTGTTGGCAAGCAAGATATGCTCATAGGCGGCAATTAAGAATCCCCCTGAACCGCAGGCAGGATCGCAGACCGTCCCTCCGATTTGAGGGTCAACCATCTGAGTAATGACCCTTATCAGATGGCGCGGGGTGCGGAATTGCGCTGCCTTTTTCTGTCCGCCGAGTTCGCTGGCAAGGTATTCAAAGAGATCGCCCTTAATATCCGCATCAAGGCCGAGAAATGATATGGGCGCGATAATATCCACCGCCCTCCGAAGGGTGGCTCCATTCGGTATAACTATCGCCGCATTGCGGAATATCGCCCGCGCCCCCTGCGAAAGGTTTGGGTGACGCGACAGCAAAGGCAGGGTGTCCCTTAGCGTGCGGAGCATGGCTTCATTGTCCGGGTTTGAGGTCAAAACGCTCCAGCGGAGCGGGTCGTAATCGAGTTCTTCCTTCCCATCCTTATACTTGCCGAATAGCGACCTGTAATTTCCGTTGCGGGCCTCCTGCTGTTCGTGGTCCATCTCCTCAAGCATCTTGAGAAACAGGAGGTAGGAAATCTGGGTGACATAAGTGATAGGGTTCGTGACGTTGTTGTCCCACATCACCTTGCAAAGGGCCTTTAGAGTATTCTGTGTTTGTGCGCTGTCCATTTGTTTTCCTTATGCCGCAAGCAGGGTGTTAAGTTCATCCACCATCTGAAGCAGGCGTTCCTTTCCGAAAAGTTGTTCCATGCGGGTCAGGCCGCCCCACAATGAAAAGGGCGGTTGGCTGAAGAGCCGAATGGTTATTTCCTCACCGGTCATCACCCGCGCCTTGAGCAGCCGGAGCATTTGAGCTTGGGCGGGGTTGATATTGCTTGAGTGTTCAGTCACCCAGGTATTGAAAGCCTTTTCAATGCGCTCCTCCCGGCTCAGGAACCTGTCAAGGCCAAGGGCGACCCTGATAAAATCAGAAAGCGAGCCGGTCGGCTGTTCAAAGGCCTTTCTAAGCGAATCTTCCTTGAAATAGTATTCCGGCGAGTTGAGGCGACCGGCAAGCTCCGTCCATTCATCCTCCGTCAGTTCCTCGCCCCTGAATATCTTCTCTACAGTCGGGTCGGTCTTTCTGAGTTCAACTATCTTTTCTTCCCATTTCTCTCGGTATGTCTTGCGATCAACTGCAAGACCTTCCGGGCCGACCAGTATTATTTCTCGGGCGCGTATTTCATCCGTGAGGGAACCTTCCACAATGACTTGGAATCCCTCTTTCCGTGCTTTATAATTCTCCTCATCGCTTGCGGCCTTCGGCACGTCCTCTTCCGCTTCCCCGGAATAGCCTACGCCGGATAACGGGGCTGTCCCCACAAGTCGCGGTTTGTGATACGCCTCGCCTTGATCGTTAAAACGTTTGGTGTTGCCGACAAAGTCGTAGATTATGAACTCAGCCTTCCCGATCTTCGGACAAAGGCGGCTGCCGCGTCCCCTCATCTGTGCATATTTGATGGCTGATTGCGTAGGCCTCAACATAAGGAGGGTTTCCACCTCTTTGTGGTCATAGCCGGTGTCGAGCATGTCCACGGATACGGCTACAAGCGGAAGAGGGTCATATCTGAACTCGTCTATGACTGGCTTCGGATTTCCATTATTGGTATAGCAGGTGATCTTTTTTGCATAATCCTGTCTCACCTGAGAGGGTGAACGGTTGATCTGAGAAGCTATACGAAGGCAATCCTCATCCGACAACAGGCGATTTAGAAGCCGGACAAGAATGGAGGCCTGCTTCTCCGATACCGCAAAGACTATTGTTTTTCGTGGCCGTTCCAGCGACCGCTCATTGTCGGCGGAGTAATACTCCTGAATGATGGTCTTCAGACGGTCCTCGGATTCGACATCGCGGCCCCATGCGCCGGGCTTGATTTCCTCCCCTTCCCATTCTGCGCCTTCATAGGTGAGGACGCTTTCGGCATGATAAACACGATACTTGGCAAGATGGCCGTCACTGATCGCACGCTGTATGCCGTATTCAAAGGTCGGACTGCCTTCCTTTTTGGCAGAATCCCAGCAGTCAAAGAACATGTATGTGTTTCGGACCAGCCTGCGTTCATGTTCGCTTATCATCCTGAGTTCGCCCGGATTCGGGGTTGCCGTCAGTCCTATGTGTATGGCGTCAAAGTGGCCGAGCGTGGCCCGATGGGTGTTGTAAATGGAGCGATGGCATTCATCCGTTACAACCAGATCAAAATAGGCATGTCCAAACCCGCCGGGTCCGAGTTGAGCGGCTATAGTGTCAAGCGTCCCTATTACAATTTGGCCCTGCAGACTGCGTTTGCCGCCATAAAGAATAACCGACGGCCAGTCACCGAGATAATCGTCAAAAGTCTCTTTTGCCTGCTTCGCAAGCTCGATACGGTCAACAAGGAAAAGGACGCGCGAAACTATCGCCGCCTGAAACCAGCGTTTCATCAGCATGGCGATAGTCAGTGTCTTTCCTGTTCCGGTAGCCATCTCAAAGAGCATACGCCGCCGCCCGCTGATCAGAGCATCATCAGCTTTCCTGAGGCACTCCATCTGGTAGGGGCGTGTTTCGATTTCTTCGCCCTTGAAGGCAAAGCGCACAGGGCAAGGGAATACGGCTAATGATTCCTGAAAAGAGCCTCTGCGATGGGCCTTGATATTGACCCTTCGTTCGAGATCGGCTTGGGAAGGCATGCCCATGACAGGCCGGGCGTCTCCGTCCGTGTAGTCCCAGAAATAATGCTCCTGCCCATTGCTCAGTATAACAAATGGAGCGCCAAGAGCCTGTGCATACGACTTGGCTTGTTCTTTTGCCGAGTAAGGATCAACGGCAAAACGCTTTGCTTCTATGACTGCAAGGGGTCTTGTTCTGGAGTCTTTAAGCAGATAGTCGGCCCGTCCGTCGGCTGACGCTTCTTCTGTTGACACCTGTGCCTTGTTCATGATGACCCAACCCGCTTTTTCAAGCAGTTTGTCTATCACCATTCTGGCGTCGGCTTCAGTGCTCATATATCCCCTTGGTTATTGTGCCACATTCGGTCTTGTAGAAACTCATTTCGCCAGATTAAATACCGGCATCACGCCTTCTCTTGCAAAACTGTAGATCTGGTCCCCAGCAACGATTACATGGTCAACAACTTTAATGTCGATATTGCCGAGCGCCTGCACAAGACGGACGGTTAATTTATGGTCATGACCGGAAGGGTTCATGCTTCCACCGGGGTGGTTATGGGCAAGTATAACAGAGGCCGCTTTGTGTCTGAGCGCAGCCTCAACAACATGCCGGGGATGGACCACGGCGTCTTTTACCGTGCCCTCGCTCACAAGCGCGGGATAAAGCACGCGGAGCTGGGAGTCCAGACAGATCACATAAAAAACTTCCTCGGCGCGTCCGGCCATAAGAGGGATGAGATATTCTGCTGCAGCTTCAGAAGTTGTGAGTGGTTTGCGCGAATGTCTTACGCGGTCCAGAAAATAACGACGTGTAATTTGAGGTATCATTGAAAGAAAAACGGCTGCCGAAGGGCCTACTCCTTCCACCGATTCCAGATCATGCGGGTCGGCCTCAAGCACTGCGGACAGACTGCCGAAGCGTTTAATAAGAAGATGCGCTATGGGGTTTGTGTCGAGTCGGGGAATTGCTTGAAACAGAAGAAGCTCTAAGACCTGATGATCTTCAAAGGAATCTAAGCTTTCGTTGAGGAAACGGTTTTTTAGGCGTTCCCGGTGTCCTTTGTGCGGGTGGTTATGTTGCGATTTTTTAGTCATGCTTCATAGCAAAGAAAAACCCCTTTCTCCCCCGAATAAAAAATACGCTTCGTTCTAAAACAACCCCTGCGGGAGTTTTATGCCCAAATGTTCGTAAGCGAATTTGGTGGCGAGTCTGCCGCGCGGCGTTCTTTCGAGCAGGCCTTCCTGCAGCATGAACGGCTCATAAACATCCTCTATTGTTTCCCTGTCTTCTCTCAAGGCAGCCGCAATAGCCTCGACTCCCGCAGGTCCGCCGCCGAACTTATCGATGATGGTGCGGAGCAGTTTTCTGTCGATCTCATCAAGGCCCAAGTGGTCTATGTCGAGGGCGTCGAGCGCCTCCTGAGAAATCCTCATGTCGATTGTGCCGTCGCCCCTCACCTGCGCAAAATCCCTGACCCGTTTGAGCACCCTGTTTGCGATTCTCGGGGTGCCGCGCGAGCGTTTTGATATTTCTTCAGCAGCGTCTTTTTTTATCTCGATGTTGAGCAGCCCGGCAGAGCGCGTTACGATTTCGCACAGCTCTTTTGGAGAGTAGAATTCGAGCCTGCAGATAACGCCGAACCTGTCTCTGAGCGGAGAGGTGAGCAGACCCGTTCTTGTTGTCGCGCCTATCAGTGTAAATTTGGGCAGTTCTATCTTCAGTGTCCTTGCGCTCGGGCCCTGACCGATAATGATGTCGAGCTTGTAATCCTCCATTGCCGGATAGAGCACTTCTTCGACAACGCGCGGTAGCCGGTGGATTTCGTCGATGAATAGAATATCTCCGGGCGAGAGGTTGGTAAGAATTGCCGCAAGGTCGCCCTGCCGTTCGAGTACAGGGCCTGTGGTGGTCCTGATATTCACCTTGAGTTCGTTTGCGATGATGGTTGCAAGCGTAGTCTTTCCGAGACCCGGAGGCCCGAAGAACAGAACATGGTCAAGCGCCTCTTGGCGCATGGTTGCGGCTTGGATGAAGACCTTAAGATTTTCTTTGATTTTTTCCTGACCGACGAATTCTTCAAGTGTGCGCGGCCTGAGGGTCGTCTCGTATTTTATCTCTTCTTCGTCGGCTTCGGGAGCGAGCGGGCTGATCTGTCCGTCTTCGATTCTCATTTGCCCTCTTTTGTAAGATGCTTCAGCGCTTCTTTAAGCAGGGTCTCGATATCTCCGGTCCCGCTGTTGTAGGCCTTTTCGAGCGCTTCTATGGCGATCGTTTTTTTGTACCCCAGATTTACGAGAGCAGAGAGAGTATCGTCATAATTCGCATCTTTCTTTTCCTTCAGCGAGGGCAGTTTTTCCCTTAGTTCGAGGATGAGCCTGTGGGCCGTTTTTTTGCCCAGACCCGGCACTCTGCAAAGCGTGTCCACATCCTCCGAATCGATCGCAGAATAAAAGTTGTCCGGTCTTATCGTGGATAAAATATTCAGCGCGATTTTAGGGCCGATCCCCGAAACCCCGATAAGCATCATGAATATACGTTTTTCATCTTCGGTCTGAAAGCCGTATAGAATAATCGCGTCTTCCCTGACATGGGTATATATATGGACCATTATTTCACGGCCTTCGTCAGGCAAGGCTGAAACAAGCGATATGGGAACAAGCACCTGATAGCCTACCCCGTTCACATCAACAATCAGGCTGTCAGGTTTTTTAGAAAAAAGGCGGCCTCTCAAAAATCCGATCATAATCGTTTAGTATAGCTCAGTTTAACCAAACGAGTCAGCAGCCGCTGTCGCCTTGCCGGGTATATTTTCGCTGTGTTATCATGTTCGATGGAAGTTAAAAAAATAATCGAAGATTCCGAACGTTACCTGATGCACACTTACAACCGCTTCCCTATAGTTTTGCGTAAGGGGCGCGGGATGAAGGTCTGGGGCGCGGACGGCAAAGAATACCTCGATTTCATAGGCGGCATTGCGGTCAATGTTTTAGGGCACTGCCACCCGAAGGTGGTTGTGGCCATCCAAAAACAGGCGCAGCGGCTGCTGCACGTATCCAACCTTTACCATATCGAACCGCAGATCAAGCTGGCAAAGCTCTTAGTGACGCATTCTTTTGCGGACAAAATCTTTTTTTGCAATTCCGGGGCCGAGGCCAACGAAGCGGCCATAAAACTTGCCAGAAAATATTCGAAGGACCATTACGGACAGAACCGTCATGAAATTATAGCCGCCAAAAATTCATTTCACGGCAGGACGCTGGCAACGATCACGGCGACCGGGCAGGAAAAATTTCAGAAAGGGTTTGAGCCGCTCATGCCGGGGTTCAAACATGTGCCTTTTGATGATATCGAGGCACTGCATTCGGCCGTCAATAAACATACCTGCGCTGTGCTGCTTGAACCTATTCAGGGCGAGGGCGGGGTAAGGATCCCTGCGGAGTCTTATTTTAAACAGGTGCGCCAGCTCTGTAACGAACATAATCTTTTGCTTATATTCGACGAGGTGCAGACATGCATGGGCAGGACAGGCAAGCTGTTTGCCTATGAGCACTACGGGATGGCCCCTGATATTATGACGATCGCAAAGGGGCTCGGCGGAGGGGCCCCGATAGGTGCCATGCTCGCGACCGAAAAAATTGCGGCCTCTTTTCAGCCGGGCAATCATGCCTCTACCTTCGGAGGCAATCCTCTTGTGTGCGCCGCTGCGATAGCCACTTTTGAAACATTGATGGAAGACGGTTTTATTCTCGACCATTGCAACAGGATGGGGAATTATTTTTTGGAGAAACTCAAGCAAATAGCGGAAGCGTTGCCTGACAAGGTCGTAAGCATTCGCGGCAAAGGCCTTCTCGTTGCCATGGAACTGCCTTTTGAGGGCACGGCTGTCGTGAGGTCCTGCATGGACAGGGGGATGTTGATAAACTGCACTGCGGGCAATGTTCTTCGTTTCGCGCCCCCGCTGATAGTGGAAGAACGCGATATAGATAAGCTTGCGGATGTGCTTGAAGAGGTTTTGGACAAGTTTGTATGAAAAGAGATTTCCTGACCATATTCGATGTTTTGCCGGATGAGTTTACCGGCCTGATTAAAAGGGCGATCGACCTGAAGTCGGGGAAAGACGCGAACAAGTGTCCGCTTATAGGAAAAAGCGTCGGTCTTTTTTTCGAGAAGCCTTCGACCCGCACAAGGGTCTCGTTTGAGGTGGGGATCTATCAGCTCGGCGGACAGACGATATATATGAACCCCAAAGAGATACAGCTGGGACGCGGGGAAACTATTGCCGACACGGCCAAGGTGCTTTCGCGGTATCTCAGCGCGATAGTCTTGAGGACGTATACGCATTCCGCTGTCGTTGATTTTGCAAAACATGCTGCGGTGCCTGTGATAAACGGACTTTCCGATATGCATCACCCGTGTCAGGCACTTGCGGACCTGATGACTATCCTCGAAAAAAAGGGGCGGCTCGAAGGCGTGCGAATGGCCTTTATCGGAGACGGCAACAATGTTGCCAATTCCCTGATAGAAGCTGCGGCGTTCACGGGAATAGAGCTTGCGATCGCATGTCCCGAGGGGTTCGAACCTAACGCCGAAATTATCGATTACGCAAGAGGAAAATATAAAAGCAACATAACCGTAGTCAGGCGCCCGGAAGAGGCGGCGGGTATGGCCGATGTCATTTATACCGATGTCTGGGTAAGCATGGGACAGGAAGAAGGGGCGGAAAAGAAGAAAGAGAAATTCAGGAATTACCAGATAAACAGCGGTCTTTTAAAACATGCCAAAGAAGATGCGACCATCCTTCATTGCCTGCCGGCATATCGCGGCTCTGAAATAACCGATGAAGTCATGGACGGCCCGCACAGCGCGGTATTCGATCAGGCCGAAAACAGGCTGCACACCGAAAAAGCTCTTTTGGAGTTCCTTATAACTTAAGTCTGTCCGGACGCGACCCTTCCGGTGCGGATATGCCTGAAAGGAGACTTGAATGCTTAAAGCCAAAGATATTATGTCCCTCAATGTTATTACCGTATCTCCCGCAGCGACGGTCGAGGCCCTCGCAAAGATTTTTGTCGAAAACAGGATAAGCGGGGCCCCTGTGGTTGACGACAGCGGAAACATTTACGGCATCGTGACCGAGAATGATCTGATAAGCCGGAACAAGCGGCTGCACATCCCTACGGTGCTCAGGATTTTTGATGCCTTCGTTCTGCTTGAAAACCCTGCAAAGATCGAGAAAGAGATGCAAAAGATGACGGCGATGACCGCAGGGGAGATATGCTCTAAAGACGTTATTACCGTGTCCGAAGAGACCTCTCTGGAAGAGATCGCCACAATAATGGCCGAGAAGAAGATCCACCTTGTCCCTGTGGTAGAAGGCAAAAAAATCAGGGGCATAATAGGCAAGATAGACCTGATAAAAGCCTTGGCCAAATAGCGCGGTGGGCAATGTCCTGAAGCTTCTATCCGGGTCCGAAGGCGAAACCGTCGCTATCGGCCGGAAGGTCGGGAAATATGTAAAAGACAGAAAAATACCTGTCTGTTTGTACGGCGACTTGGGGGCCGGGAAAACAACCCTGATAAAAGGCATAGGCTCGGCATTCGGCATGTCGGAGCGGGACATCGGCAGCGCGAGTTTTTTGATAGTTGCCGAGCATGATACTGTTCCCCCGCTCTACCATATCGATTTATACCGGATAGAAGGCGGAGAAGCCTTGCATGAATTGGGTATCTGGGAATATATGGAAGGCGAAGGCGTAGCGGTCGTCGAGTGGGCGGAAAGACTTGGAGAAAGGCCTAGCGATGCGGTTGCGATATTTCTTCAATCCGCCGGAAGCGCTGAGCGTGAAATAATTATCGAGGGATTGGATGAAAAGGATTGGAATAATCTGTAAGGCCGGACGGCCCGAGCCTCTCGAAATAGCAAAAACCTTTTTGCCGTGGCTTAAAGAACGCGGCTGCGAAGTTTTCCTCGAAGAGGGGACTGCTGAACTTTTGGGGATGCGGGGCACGACCCGTGAGGAAATGCCGTCCATCTGCGAGGCCCTTATAGTGCTCGGCGGCGATGGGACAATGCTGAGCGTAGCGAGACTTGCGGTCGGCAGGGATGTCATGATCCTCGGCGTGAACTTGGGGGGGCTCGGGTTCATAACGGAATTCAATAAAGACGAACTCCACGCGTCTATGGAGAAGGTGCTTTCGGGCAAGTGTCCTTATGAAAAGCGCATAATGCTTTCAACCACGGTGCAGAGAGCGGAAAAGCAGGTATTCGACTCGATAGTATTTAACGATGTCGTGATCAACAAGGGGGCGCTTGCCAGAATAATCGATATCGAAACCTACGTCAACGACCTCTATGTTACGACCTTTAAGGCAGACGGCCTGATAATATCTTCTCCCACCGGTTCTACAGCCTATTCGCTTTCAGCGGGCGGCCCCATACTGTATCCTACGCTGAACAGCATCGTTATGACGCCGATATGTCCGCATACGCTCACGAACAGGCCGATAGTGCTTCCTGACGACTTTGCTGTCGAATTGATCATGCGTTCAGACACCGAGGATGTTTTTCTGACACTGGACGGACAGTCCGGTTTTTCCTTGAAAAAAGACGATGTGATAGAGGTCAAAAAATCCGTTTACACGACAAAAATACTTATCCCGTGCGACAGGGATTATTTTCAGGTGCTGAGGACAAAGCTCAGGTGGGGAGAAAGGTAGTATGAATTTTTGCAATCAGGGCAGGCTGCTTTATATCTGTTTTACGTTTTGCTGCCTGCTGGTCTTTTCGGCCGACGAGGCCGGAGCATATCCGGGACAGACGGCCAACAGGACAATCCGTATCAGAGAGGGCGCGCGAGAAACCGCCGCTAAAATTTTTTACCGGGTCACCTCTGTTCAGGAAGCTGAATCTGTCGGCGACGGGGTCTTCGGCCTGAAACCTGAAGGCAAGTTTATAATAGTGCGCTTTAAGGCCGTGAATAAAGGCCCTGCTCCGGTCCCCGCGCATATTGTTTCTGATATTTATCTTTCGGACGGAAAGGGCGCTCTCTGGAAATCGTCGGCGCGCGCCTCGGGTTTGTTGAGGCTCGGCACAGACGGTTTTGCAATAATGGAGCTTGATAAGGGCAAAGAGATCGAAGATGTAGCTGTCTTTGACATCCCCGCAAAAAACCAACAGTATCTGGTCCGCTTCCCTTCGACCATAAGAAACGCAAGGGAAGAGCCCATGCCTAAGGACAAAGATGCCCCGGCCAAAATTAAAGAAAAAGAAAAGGCGCTGCCTAAAGAGCAGCTGGCAGCTCAGACAAAAACAACAAAGACGCAGCCTGCGGTAAAAGAGACAAAACCGGAGCAGGCAGAGCAGTTGAAAAAGGGGCCTCAAGCCGCAAAAAAACAGGAAGCGGTCAGGCCGACCGAAGACAGGACTGAAGACAAACCCGAGCGCTCCGCTCCGCTAAAAAAAGATACTTCGTTGCAGTCTCCCAAAAAGTGCGATATGCTCGAAGAGAAAATTAAAAAGGCCGAAGAAAAAGAAGATCTGCCGGACAAAGGAAGATTGCATTACTATGCGGCAGAATGTTATGCGGCCAACTCCAACTTTACAACAGCCCTCAGACATCTTGATGAAACCGAAAGCATAGGTAAAACGCTCGGTAATCCGGAGCTCGATATTTTATCGGTCATAGGCAAAGGGCGCATATCTTTTGCTTCAGGCCACAAAGAAAAAGCTGCCGAAATATTCAGGACGGCCGCTGAAAAGGCCGAGCGCGAAGTGTTTCAGAGTCTCTGGGCCTCCGATTACACCAAGGCCTTGATCTCGGTCAAACTCGCAGGCGTTTACCTTGAACTCAGCGCGAAAGAGACCGCCAAAGAACGGCTGGACCAAGCATTGCTTATAAACAGCGATTTCAAGCTCGAAGAAGAGATCTTTTCGATGTTAAAGCTGTACGATCCCAAGCTGTCCGGAAAACTTGCGGCGGTAAGCAAGAGCATCGAGAGCGCATGGACGGCATTCGAAAAAACGGACTATAAAGGCATGGAAAAATTTGCCGCCGAAGCGCTCGACAAAGCAAAGAAAGTTTCTGCGGCAAAAGGCGTTTTCGACAGCGAATATGCCCTCGCAACGGCGCTCGACAAAAAAGGCGAAACCGATAATGCGATAGGGTATGCGATGCACGCTCAGGGACTGGCGGACAAAGGCGGCGATATTACAAGGGCGAACCTTATAAACAATTTGTTGGGAAAACTTTTGCGCCAGAAAAAATCTTATCAGCCTGCGGTTGCCGCGCTTGGAAAGACCCTTGCCAATGCAAGGGAAACAGGCAATAAGCGGGAAGAAGCCGCCACCCTGACAAAAATAGGCCAGACACAAATGGAAATGGGGGAATACCGCGAGGCCCTCGAACATTTCAAGCAGGCGCTCAAGATAGCTCTTGACGCAAACGCATTAAAACAGACCATAGCGCACGGTTATTTGAATATGGGCAGTGCCTTAAAAAAGCTTGAGCAATACGATAAGGCCGAAAAAAGCATGTCGATAGCGCTCGACCTTTACAAGAAAACCGCAAGCGAAGAGGGGGAGCTGACCGCCCTTTGGGAGATGGCGGACAATCGGGCCCTTCAATCCGATTTTGAAGTGGCCGTAAAAATACTGGAACAAAACTTGGGCAGGGCCAAAAAAGCCGGACTGAAAAAAACGTTCGTCGAAAGCCTCTTGGATTATGCTTTCAAGGCCAAGGACAAGACCCGGACCGAAAAATATAAAAGGATGAGAACAGAATGACGGCAGCGGTCGCGCACGATCTCAAAAGCGATATTTCTCTCGTGCTTAATTTCTATAAGGCGCTGGGGTTTGAAAGTCTTCCTCTCGCTTCTGCGGACGCCGATAAAGAGGCGGCCCTGATGGCTTTGCGGCATGAGATAGGCGATTGCAAGCGCTGCAAACTTTCCAAGGGAAGGACCAATCTTGTTTTCGGCGAAGGGAACCCGAATGCCCGGATAATGTTTGTCGGCGAGGCGCCGGGACGGGAAGAGGACAAGGCGGGCAGGCCTTTTGTGGGAGAAGCGGGACAGCTCCTTACCCGTCTTATAAACAAGATGGGCGAAGACTTTGGATTTACGAGGAACGATGTTTATATCGCCAATATAGCCAAATGCAGACCGCCCGGCAATAGGGACCCTGAAGCGGACGAGATCGAGACCTGTTTCCCGTTTTTAAAAAAACAGGTGGCGATAATAGCTCCCGAAGTTATAGTTTCGCTCGGCAGGATCTCTGCGCATACGATGTTGGGCAGAAGCGGGCCGTTCAGCAGTTTCTTTATTACCAAAGAACGCGGCAAGTTCGGCGAATACAAGGACGGAGAAATCAGCATACCCGTCATGCCGACCTTTCATCCCGCATATCTGCTCCGGACCCCTTCCGACAAGGTAAAGACTTGGGGCGACGCGCAGGCGGTATTAAAACTGCTGAAACATCCTGCCATGAGGGGTATGATCTGAAATGAAGAACCTGTGGGCGCCGTGGAGAATGGAATACATACTCTCGGAAAAAGAGCCATACTGTATTTTTTGTGTAAAACCTTCCGAAAAAAACGACAGGGACAACCTTATTCTGCATCGCGGCAAAGAGGCTTTTATAATCATGAACAAATATCCGTACAACAACGGACACCTTATGGTGGTGCCTTATTTTCATACGTCCGGCTTGCAGGACCTTAAAGAAAGCGCGCTTTCCGAAATGATGCTGCTTACGCAATATGCCACGGCCTGCGTAAAGAAGGCGTTCAATCCCGAAGGGTTCAATGTCGGCATCAATATAGGCGGGGTGGCGGGCGCAGGTATAAAAGAGCACATACATATTCATATCGTGCCGCGCTGGGCGGGCGATTCCAATTTTATGGCCGTGACCGCAGAGCTGCGGGTAATACCCGAACATATATTGGAAACCTATGATAAACTTTTCCCGTTTTTTAATTGACCTTGTTGTAAATGGTATAATTGCATGATGGAACTTCACCGCGAGATACGCGCTCTCTATATAAAGAGGTCCCCGGAAAGCACTCCTGCAGCGCAGGAAACCATTGACGGCCTCTGGCGGCTGGCAGCCGAAATTCCGCTTATTGCGATAGATATGGACGAGGGTTGCGACGTGGTGCTGCACTGTGCCTTTGAATTCAGTCTCGACAGCTGGAACACCTCTATGCGGGCGTTGCGCACGGCCATGTCTCTGCTCCGCACAAAAACAGGGTATCTTGCGGTGCGTAAGGTCCTTGTTTCGGAGGACACGCTTAAAACCGACCTCGAATGGTACAAAGTTACGAGAAGAGGGATTTACAATGTCGACCTTTCGGACCCAGCGGACATAATAGAAGACCTTGTAAGATATTCGGGCAACAACAAGAGACACCAACAGATAGGCGCTCTCGAAAAACTTTTCCGGTTTATACAGAGACAGGAAGACGGCGACAAAACAGGCAGTGACTAAAAAGCTGTACGGCCACCTCCCCATCCCCCTGAAGCGGGTCCATATCGAACTCACCAATGTTTGTGATTTCAACTGCGTGTTCTGTCCTAAATCCGAGATGAAGCGCCGCTACGGATATATGGACACGGCGCTCGCAAAAGCCTTGATAGACGAGCTTACCGGAAACAGGGTCTGCGAAAAGATAACCTTTCATGTCATGGGCGAACCCACGTTGCACCCCGACTTCTTCGACATCTTAAGCCATGCGGAAAAGGCCGGAATGGGCGTAGGGCTTACCACCAACGGCAGCTGCCTCGGCACAGAAAAAGGTAAAAGACTTTTGTCTCACAGGCTGCATCAGCTCGATGTTTCGTTTCAAACACCGGATGCAAAGTCTTTTGTTCTAAGGAAGGCCGGGGGCATAAAATTCGAAGCCTATCTGAAAGGCGTGTTCGATTTCTTTGCCGCATATCATAAAAAATATCCTGAGACCATTTTCAAGTTCCGCTTTCTGAATACAAGATTTTCAAAAAAGAGCCTCGAAAAAAGAAAAGGCGCTATTGATGTAATCTCGTCGACCCGCGAACTCCGCAAGACTTTTCAGGACTGGGCGGGCCGCATTTACGATATTACCGGCGCGGACGAGGCTTTTCGTGCCAAGGCGATGAAGGCCTTGAACAAGCTGACCGCCTACAAATGGAATGTAATCGAAATCTGTCCCAATGTTTTTTTCGAGACCTACATCCTTGAGGATTGGGGGCATGCGTTTGACGACCGCCCTGTCAGGGATGCATGGGCAGGTTACTGTTTCGGCATGCGCGACCATTTTGCGGTGCTCCATAACGGCGATGTTGCGCTCTGCTGCATAGATTATGACGGCAACACGGCAATAGGGAATCTTCACAAAGAACCCCTGAAACAAATTCTATCTTCCGAGAAAGCGAAAAAGATCATCGAAGGCTTTAGCAAATTCAGGCTCGAACACCCCTACTGCAAAAAGTGCTTGGGCAGCAGTTCTCTGGCAGCGTGGCTTTTCAAGCCGGTCGCCTCGGTGGTCGCGCTGAAAACGCTCAAGCCGTTTTTTTATAACAAGAAGAAAATTTTTTAGACCGCCGGGGTCGTCCCAATGCCCAATCCGCCTTATTCCGCAATAGATTTTTCATTTCATCAACCGTTATAATTCATATTCAAAAAAAGGAAGATAAAGAGCGAGGGGTAATTTATGGAAATTACGGTGAAGAACAGGAAGCTTGCAGCGTGGGTAAAAGAAGTTGCGGAGATGTGCGGTCCCAAAGATATTTATCTGTGCGACGGCACCAAAAAAGAGTATGAATCGATGATGTCGAAACTGTTGGCAAGCGGCAGCGCGATCCCTTTAAAGAAGCGGCCTAACAGCTACCTTTTCCGCTCGGACCCGAGCGATGTGGCGCGTGTCGAAGACCGCACATATATCAGCACCACCTCGAAAGACGAGGCAGGGCCGACGAATAACTGGATAGACCCGGGAGAGCTCAAAAAAACTATGAGGGGCCTTTACAAAGACTGTATGAAAGGCCGCACGATGTATGTGATACCGTTTTCGATGGGGCCGATAGGCTCGCCTATCGCCAAGATCGGCGTAGAAATAAGCGACAGCCCCTATGTTGTCTGCAATATGCACATAATGACCCGCGTCGGTTCGCGTGTGCTGGAGGTTTTAGGGGAAGAGGGCGACTTCATACCCTGCCTGCACTCCATCGGCGCGCCTTTGGCGGAAGGGCAGGAGGACACGCAATGGCCTTGCGCTCCCATCGAGAGCAAGTATATAAGCCATTTTCCTGAAGAAAGCCTTATCTGGTCTTACGGTTCGGGTTACGGCGGCAACGCACTGCTCGGCAAAAAGTGTATGGCCCTCCGCATAGCCTCGGCGGTCGCCCGCAGGGAGGGCTGGCTGGCCGAACATATGCTGATCCTCAGGCTGACAAGTCCGGAAGGCAAACAGTATCACATAGCAGCCGCGTTTCCGTCCGCTTGCGGCAAGACGAATCTCGCGATGATGCGGCCGTCCATAGAGGGCTGGAAGTGCGAATGCCTCGGCGATGACATCGCGTGGATGAAGATAGGGGATGACGGCAGACTGCATGCGATAAATCCCGAAAGCGGGTTTTTCGGAGTGGCCCCCGGCACTTCTTACAACACCAATCCGATGGCGATGGATACACTGAAAGAGAATATTATTTTTACCAATTGTGCGCTGACCGACGATGGCGATGTGTGGTGGGAAGGCATGACCGACGATATCCCGGCGCATACCATCGACTGGAAAGGCCGCGACTGGACCCCGGACAGTTCTCACGATGCCGCCCATCCGAACGCGCGCTTTACAGCCCCTGCTTCGCAGTGCCCGGTAATCTGCAAAGACTGGGAAAATCCGGCCGGGGTCCCGATAGATATTTTCATATTCGGCGGCCGGCGCAGCAATGCCGTTCCGCTGGTGAGCGAGGCCTATTCATGGGACCACGGAGTTTTTCTAGGGGCGACCGCTGCGTCCGAGACCACCTCCGCAAACATAGGCGCGGTAGGGAATCTAAGGCGCGATCCTTTTGCGATGAAGCCTTTCTGCGGATACAATATGGGCGATTATTTCCAGCACTGGCTGAATATCGGCGACAAGCTCGGCAGCAAGGCGCCAAAGATCTTTTATGTTAACTGGTTCAGAAAAAGCCCGGACGGCAAGTTCCTCTGGCCGGGGTTCAGCGACAACAGCAGAGTGCTTAAATGGATGTGCGAACGTATCGACGCCAAGGTCGGCGCAAAGGAATCGCCGATAGGCCTGCTGCCTAAAGACGGTGATTTGGACATCAGCGGCCTGAGCATATCGGCAGAGAATATGGAAGAGCTTATGAAGGTGGACAGGGAGGAGTGGAAGGCCGAGGTCCCGGACATAGAAAACCACTTTGCCCTATTCGGCAGCCGCCTTCCCGAAAGGTTGAACAAGCAGTTCAGAGAACTCGCGGCCCGGTTAGGCTGATGTCGTAGCTTTTGGAAAAAACAGCCCCTAAAAAATCGCTTGTTAATGTTCTGGGAGCGGTGTATGTCCACTCCAAGACCGGCGACGGCGGAGATTTATATCTGACGCGTTTTGCCGAGCAGTATCAGGAGCATTTTCAGATCGAGAACTGGCATGAAAAGCACTGGTTTGACAAGCATAAGGTCAGATTGAAGGGAACGAGCTCGGTTTACAGGGTCCAGACAAAAGAGGTTGAGGGCAAAAGTCTCGATCTTGTTGTGAAGACCTGCCGGGTCGGGGAGGATGTCCCCATAGACACCCACACGCTGCAGGAATTTTGCGATGCCGAGTTCAACAGTCCGTGGGAAGAGTTCTCTTTGGTATTCGAGATGAGAGACGGCCTTTACGGTCCTAAAAACATGAAGGTCAAAACGCAACGGCCGATGGCCATTTATATGCCTCCGGAACGTATGCAGCTATGGCAGAGCGGCAGGTCTAGGGCAAAGATAAACCGTATAAGGGCGAAACATCCGGGCATCGACTTGGACATCCTTAAGGAGTACAAGCTCATCTACGAATGGATAAGAGGCAAAAATTTGACCGAACTTTTCGAACATATCGACATAAATCATGAAGAACTCGTACATCACCTTAAGACGCTCACGCACAAGGCCATAATCGACATGGACAAAAAAGGTTTTCTTGTTGCGGACATGAAGCCTGAGCATATCGTGCTCAGCGAAGACGACAGTGAAAGGATCGCCAAAGTCGGGCAGGAGCACAAAATAGATCCGGTAAAAGAGCAGGTCGAATTGATCTACAGGCTGATAGATGAAGGGCAATATTCGGTGATCGATTATGAGCTTTTGCTCCGGACAAAGGAGCATGAGGAGGACGTAAAATCCACAAGAAGACATTCGTATCTTGACGATCAGCGGGACCGTTTCAAGCCTACGCCGTTGCCCCCGCACCTTTCTTATGCCGAGATTTTGGGCGTCCCGTATATTTACGGCCATGCCGAAAGCACGGGCGGCCATTTGTGGGTGGTCGGAAGAAACGCCCGGTTGTTCGATTACTTTCTCCCTGAAAGGTGGAGGAAAACACCGTCGCTCAAACTGTCGGAGACCAAAGAGGTCTTCTACACCATTACAAAAGACAACATTCGTCTTGTCTGGAAGGCCTCGCGTGTCGGCGAAATGCCTGCGGGCGGAGATGAAGGGAACGAAGAGAATTCGAAGATCATAAAATACGGAATAAACAGCCCGTTCGAAGAGTTCGCCGTATCGCACAAACTGAACCGGCTCGGCATTCCGTCGGTTTATATCAGGGCGATATACATGACCGGAGTGCCCAAAATAGAGGCTTCGAGCGACCGGAGAAAATACGACAGCCACAAAGATATCCTCGATCCCGAAGGGAACCCTATTCTTCAGGAAAGCCATAACTATATAACGATTCGCGGGTATTACAACGGCCCCGATCATCTGGTTGCAAGACAGGCGGAGGCTTTGTACATGCCGCTGGACCTGTCAAAGGCCCCGTATAAAGGCATTGTTGACGAGGCGCAGTGCCAAAGGCTGCTGGAAAAGACCAAACAAAGGCTGGCGGATGCGGGCTATGACGGCTCGCTGCTTAAGGCCAACGACCTCCTGCTTGCTGTGGATGAGGACGGGAACTTTATGAAAGATGACAACGGAGGGCCTGTGGTCATACTTTGCAATTTTGAGTTTATATGGAAGGTTGGAGGGCCCGTATTTGCCTGCGAATGTGCAGGGGAGGCGAACTAAAAAATGGAACTGGAACAGATTATAAGACAGGTCGCAATTTCCGCAGTGCCGATATTGATAGCGATAATACTGCATGAGGTTTCTCACGGTTATGTTGCGTGGAGGCTGGGAGACCCTACCGCAAAAATGCTCGGCAGACTGACGCTGAACCCCGTATCTCATATAGACCCGTTCGGCACGGTGATCATGCCGATAATGCTGCTGGTTTTTTCGAACGGGCAGTTTATGTTCGGATACGCAAAGCCGGTGCCGATAAATCCGGCAAACTTTAAAAACCCGAAGAGGGACATGGCGATATCGGCCGCTGCCGGGCCTGTCGCCAATCTGATCGTTGCGGCGGCTAGCATTATAACTTTGAAATATATTTTAATACCGTCCGTCGAGTTTTTTTCTGCAGAGGCCTTGGACAAAATTCTGAAACCCGTTGCAATGATGCTTACCGCGAGCGTTACCATGAATGTGATACTCGCCTCTTTCAATCTTTTGCCGATACCCCCGTTGGACGGGGGCAGGGTCATCATGGGCTTCCTGCCCTACAGACAGGCTGCGGCCTACAGCAAGATAGAGCCTTACGGCATGATAATAGTGCTGCTGCTCGTTGCCACCGGCTTCTCAAGCTATCTTATAATGCCTCTTGCGAGGCTTTTTATGAACATAATAGGTATGTTGTGAGGTGATCAAGTGAATAGAGATAGAGTGCTCAGCGGCATGCAGGCGAGCGGAAAGCTGCATTTAGGGAATCTTGTAGGGGCGTTAAGAAATTGGGTTTCGCTTCAGGAAAAATACGAATGCTACTATTTTGTGGCTGACTGGCATGCGCTTACCACAGGATACGCAAACTCGTCCGCTATTAAAGAAAGCGTAAAAGACCTGCTCATAAATTTTATCGCGGCCGGACTCGACCCTGAGAAAAGCACGATTTTTGTCCAGTCTATGGTGCCGCAGCATGCCGAACTGCATCTGCTTCTCTCGATGATAACGCCTGTGGGATGGCTCGAAAGGGTGCCGACATACAAAGAAAAGCAGGAGCAGCTTCAGGACAGGGACCTTTCGACTTACGGCTTTCTGGGCTATCCTGTACTCCAGACCGCCGACATAATAATCTATAGGGCGAAGCATGTGCCTGTAGGTATAGACCAGATGCCGCATCTCGAAATATCGCGTGAAATCGCAAGGCGGTTTAACCACCTTTACGCTGAAGTGTTTCCCGAACCCGAAGGGTTGCTTACCAAATTCCCGAAGGTGCCGGGGCTCGACGGCAGAAAAATGTCGAAGAGCTACGATAATGCGGTGTATCTCAGCGACGGGCCTTCGGTCGTTGAGCAGAAGATACGGACAATGATGACCGACCCTGCAAGAAAGAGGCGCACGGATGTGGGGGATCCGGAGCTTTCTCCGGTCTTTCATCTGCATAAGATTTTTTCATCCCAAGAGGAGCAGCAGCAGGTTGCCGAAGGCTGCAGGAGCGCGGGCATCGGGTGTATAGACTGCAAGAAAGTGCTGATAAAAAATATTTTTGCCTATCTCGAGCCTATCTGGGACAAAAGGGCGGAGCTGCAGAACAAGCCCGAAATTATTTCTGATATAATAGCCGAGGGGAACAAAAAAGCCATGAGGGAAGCGGAACAGACCCTTATTCTCGTAAGAGAAGCCATGGGACTAGGCTAACAGGAGGTAACAAAAATGCTTACGGATGACGAACTCAAACGCTATACCCGTCAGATGATGATGGAGGGGTGGGGTAGCGGAACGCAGGAAAAACTTAAAAAATCCACTGTTTTTATTGCGGGGGCGGGGGGGTTGGGTTCTCCTGTTTCGATATATCTTGCTGTTGCCGGAATTGGAAACATCAGGATATGCGATTTCGATTCTCCTGACATGTCGAACCTGAACCGTCAGATTTTGCACAATCACGACAGGATCGGGACAAACAAGGCCGTATCCGGCAAACACACTTTGGGCGAACTCAATCCGGGTATAAATATTACCGCCATAACCGACAAGATTGTGGCCGAAAACGTGGACGAACTCGTCGGGGACGCAGACCTTATAATGGACTGCATGGACAACTTCCCGACCCGTTATGTTCTGAACGAATGCGCGATAAGAAAGAAAATACCGCTCGTGCATGGAAGCATCTGGGGCATGGACGGGAGGCTGACCTTTATAAAAGTCCCGGAAACGCCATGTCTTGCATGTATCTTTCCGGAGTCTCCTCCCAAAGAGGTCTTCCCTGTGGTGGGGGCCACACCCGGAGTTATCGGCTGTCTTCAGGCTCTTGAGGCTATAAAATTTCTGGCGGGCGTCGGAGACAATATAAAGAACAAGATCCTTGTCTGGGAAGGGACCAAGGTGGAATTCAGGAAGTTCAAGGCGTATCGCGATCCTGACTGCCCTGTCTGCGGCAAGCTATAGCGGCTTCCAAAAATTAAATCTGATTGTGATTTGCGCAGGTTATGTTTTGACGAAGTCGTAAAAAGTCGTCATACCCGCGAAGGCGGGTATCCGGAGCGTAAGCAATTACTTGAAAAGACTGGGTTCCCGATTAAGGATTTCGGGAATGACGGCCTTAAAAAAGACTTTTTACGAGTCCGTCAGTTTTTAAACAACAAATTATTGTCGTTTAAAATTTCTTTGGCTAGCGCGATGTAGCTCTGCGAGCCGGTGGCATTCGGTGAGTAGAGTACTGCGGGCTTGCCGAAACTCGGGGCCTCTGCAAGCACGACGTTTCTTGGAATTACTGTGTCATAGACCTTCGACTTGAATACATTACGCACGTCTTCCGCTATCTGCTGCGATAGGGAAAGATGCCTGTTGTACATTGTGAGGACAATGCCTTCGAGCGAAAGGCCCTCGTTGAACCCGCCGCGTATTCGCCACAGCAGTTTGATCAAAAGGCTGAGCCCTTCGAGCGCGAAAAACTCGCACTGAACAGGCACAAGCACGGAGTCGGATGCTACCAGCGCGTTTAAGGTCAACAGACCGAAAGACGGGGGGCAATCGATAAAAACGTATCTAAAGCGGCTTCTTAACGGCTGCAGGATGTTCCTCAGCGTGTTTTCCCTGTCGGGCCGCTCAAGCAGTTCTATTTCTGCCGCAAAAAGGTCCATGGAGGTCGGCAGGATATAAAGATTGGGGATCATGGTCTGGGTCATGATTTCTTCTACAGAGGCCCTGCCCGAATACATTTCGTAAAGACTGTTTTTTATGTTCTCTTTTTTTATCCCGAGTCCGCTTGTAAGATTGCCCTGCGGGTCCGAATCGATAACAAGAATTTCTTCGCCGGCGAGCGCAAGCGAGGCCGAGAGGTTTATAGAGGTTGTTGTTTTCCCAACTCCGCCTTTTTGGTTTGTTATAGCGATTACTTTATTCACGGGGAAGCGGGCCAGTCGGCTTTCCACTCAATACCGTATTTTTTTATTTTGTACCCGATCTGTCGCGAGGTGAGGCCCAGCAGCCGTGCCGCTTTTGCGTGTACGCCGTTTGTTTTCTGCAAGGCGTCCAGTATCCTCAGCCGTTCTATGTCTTTTACGGCCGAAGGCAGCGCATCTTTCAGTTGGATCCCGTATCTGGAACCCGCGGATTTGTCCCTTATATCGGCTGGAATGTCCGAAGCCGCGATTTTAGCGCCCGACGACATTACTACGAGCCGTTCGATCGTGTTTTCGAGTTCCCTGACATTGCCCGGCCAGTCGTAGGCCGAGAGTATATCTATCGCAGAAGGCGTAATCTTGAGGGATTTGGCGTTTTCATTGTTGTATTTTTTGAGGAAATGTTCTATAAGAAGCTGGATGTCCTCCTTTCGTTCTCTCAGCGCCGGCAGGAAAACAGGCACCACATTAAGTCTGTAATAAAGGTCTTCCCTGAAAATGCCTTTGGCCACAAGGTCCTCGAGATTTCTGCTTGTGGCGGCTATCAGCCTGACATCCGCGGATATGGTTTTTTCTCCGCCCACCCGCTCGAATTCTTTTTCCTGAAGGACCCGCAGGATCTTGGGCTGGAGGGCGAGCGGCAGGTCGCCGATCTCGTCCAAAAATATGGTCCCTTTATCGGCAAGCTCAAACCGGCCTTTTCTGGCGATCATCGCTCCGGTGAATGCGCCTTTTTCATGGCCGAAAAGTTCGGATTCCAAGAGCCCTTCGGGGATGGAGGCGCAATTGAACTTTATAAAAGGCCCCTTGCTTCGCGGGCTCATGAAATGTATCGCCTTTGCGACGAGTTCTTTGCCGGTCCCGCTTTCACCACGCAGAAGCACATTGGCGCGAGAGGGCGCGACCCTGTGGATCTCCCCGAACACTTCGACAATCCTCGATGATTTGCCTATCATATTTTCGACCTTGTATTTGCTTTCGAGCTGCCGGGCCAGAGATTCTTTTGCTTCGATAAGCGTTTCGCGCTCTTTTGCGACCTCTTCGTGCAGTTTTACGGCTTGGCCGATAAGCGACGCAATTATTTTTAAAAGCCTCAAGTCCTCTTCGAAGGAGACGGTTTTCCCCCTGAACAATCGGTCAACGCTCATTACCCCGAGGATTTCATTTTTGAATTTTATAGGGACGCAGAGAAAGGCGATATTTTCACGCTGGACGGTTTTGCGCGATCCGGTTTTGTTAAGAAACAGCGGTTCGTCGCCGATATTCGGGATGACTATGGGGGAGCCGATTTTGGCCACCCGGCCTATTATCCCCTCGCCGAGTTTGTAACGGCCTTTTTTTATCTCGTCTTCCGACATGCCGTGCGCTGCCAGTATTGAAATTTCATCGCCCGAGCGTAACGCTACGGTGCCAAGCTTCATGTCAAGGTATTCCGAAAGCACGCGCATTACCCCCCGGATGTTCGCCTTAAGGTTTAAAGAGGCGCCCAGGAGTTTGCTTATTTCATATAGGGCGGTAAGCTCGATTGTCGGGCTGCTTTTGAGCATTGTAAAGTTTAAAAAAAATACTACAAAAATGTAAATAATAATACTATATTGTAATTATTCGAATCTGTTTCAAAACCTTATGTTTTTCCAAAAAACAATGAAATCGAAGCCTGAAAAGTGTTAAAATATTAAGTTTTTAACAATGGCATAAGAGAGGATAGGATTTAATGTCAAAGACTTCGGTAAGCATAGAAGAAGAGATGAAAGTAAGTTATCTCGATTACGCCATGAGCGTAATCATCGGCAGGGCGCTGCCTGAGGTAAGGGACGGGCTTAAGCCTGTTCAGCGCAGGATACTTTACGCGATGTTCCGGGAAGGTCTGCTGCCCGGCAAAAAATATTCGAAAAGCGCCGGTGTTGTCGGCGAAGTGCTTAAAAAGTATCACCCGCACGGAGATTCCGCGGTTTACGATGCCATGGTAAGACTTGCGCAGGACTTTAATATGCGCTACCCGCTCGTTGACGGGCAGGGAAATTTCGGTTCGCTCGACGGCGACCCTGCCGCAGCTTACAGATACACCGAAGCCCGTCTCGCAAAACTGGCCGAAGAGCTTCTTGCTGACATCGATAAAGATACGGTGGATTTCACCCCTAACTTTGACGAAACGACCGAAGAGCCGCTTGTGCTTCCTACAAGAGTGCCGAATCTGCTCATAAACGGTTCTTCGGGAATAGCGGTAGGTATGGCCACAAATATCCCGCCGCATAATCTCTCGGAGATCATCGACGGCCTTGTTATGCTCCTTGAAAACAAGGCCGCTTCCGTCGAAGACTTGATGACCGTTATAAAGGGCCCCGATTTTCCTACGGGCGCTGTCATACACGGCAGACAAGGGATTATTGACGCCTATACGACCGGAAAGGGCTTGGTCAAGGTAAGGGCAAGGGCTGTAATCGAAGAGGCGGCCAAAGGCGGGGACAGCATAATAATCTCGGAGATCCCTTATCAGCTGAATAAGGCGCGGCTTATCGAGAAGATAGCCGAACTTGTAAGAGAAAAGAGGATAGAGGGCATTTCCGATGTCCGTGACGAATCGGACAGGGACGGAATAAGGGTTGTGGTTGAACTCAAGCGCGGAGAGATCGCACAGGTTGTGCTGAACAACCTCTATAAACATACCCAGATGGAATCGACCTTCGGGATCAATATGCTGGCGATAGTCGGGAACAAGCCCGAAATACTCAGGCTTCCGGAAATGCTGGGGTATTTTATACAGCACAGAAAAGATATAGTTGTCAGGCGCACGCGCTTTGAACTGAAAAAAGCGGAGGAAAGAGCGCATATATTGGAGGGACTCAAGGTAGCGCTCGACCACCTCGATGCGATAATCGCCTTAATAAGAAAATCTAAAAATCCTGATGAGGCCAAGACCGGCCTGATGAAAAACTACCCGCTGACCGAGATCCAAGCCCAAGCGATCCTCGAGATGAGGCTCCAGAGACTGACCGGGCTTGAGCGCGAAAAGATTGTTTCGGAATACCAAGATATCATAAAGGAGATCGGGAGACTAAAGGCCATTCTGGGCAGCGATGCGCTTGTGGCGAAGATAATAAAAGAAGAGCTTCTCGAAATAAAGGACAAATACGGCGATGAACGCAGGACTCAGATAGTGGCCGGACTTGCCGACCTTAACAAGGCCGACCTCATCACAAAAGAGGAAATGGTGATTACCATTTCCCACCAAGGCTACATAAAACGGATACCGCTTTCGATCTTCAGAAGCCAGAAGCGCGGGGGCAAAGGATTGCAGGGCATGGAGACCCGCGAAGAGGATTATGTCGAACATTTATTTATAGCCTCGACGCACGACCACATGCTCTTTTTCAGCAATTCGGGCAGGCTATACTGGAAGATAATATACGATATTCCCGAGTCGAGCAGAACGGCAAAAGGCAAGGCGATGGTCAATTTTCTTGCCCTGTCGGAAGGAGAACGCATAACTACCGCCCTGAATGTTAAGGATTTCAAGGACGGATACCTTGTGATGTTCACAAAGGCCGGGATCGTAAAAAAGACGGCGCTCGAAGAATACGGAAATCCGAGAAGCAAGGGCATTATTGCAGTCACGCTCGATGAAGGCGACGAGCTTATTGCGGTCAAGAGGACCAACGGCACGAATGACCTCATTATAGGCACGCACGATGGACAATCGATACGGTTTAAAGAAGAAGATGTGCGGTCTGTCGGCAGGTCCGCTAGGGGAGTTATCGGGATAAGGCTCGAAAAAGGGGATGCGGTTGTGTCTGCAGATGTTGTCGAAGAAGGCACAGTCTTGTTGACCGTAACCGAAAAAGGGTTGGGCAAAAGGACTAACATAGACCAATACTCTGTTCAGGGAAGGGGCGGCAAAGGGGTCATTTCGATAAAAGTGACCGAAAAAGGCGGCAAGGCCGTCGGCCTTCTTCAGGTGAAGGAAGATGACGAGATAGTTTTGATAACGAACGGCGGTAAGCTGATAAAGACAAAGGCCGGGAGCATTTCGGTATTGGGAAGAAATACACAGGGCGTAAAGCTCATGGATCTGGACGACGATGACAAAGTTGTCAGTATCGGCAGGGCGGCGGAAGAGTAGCATTATCATGCTTTTAAAATAAAACACCAAGGCGGCGGACAATGGGAGAGGCGGTTTATTGTTATTGGAATAATAAGCGTGTGGAAGGCGAAGGACAGCTTTCTTATTCTGACAGGGAAGTAGCTGCTGTAGCCGGATGGGGGGGCATCAAGGTATTTGACCCTGAAATAGACCTGCTTGAACTTTGCCATGAATACGCAAAGGCCATACAGCGCTATTCGTGCGGACAGTGCATGCCGTGCAGGGCCGGGACCTCGGTAATACTCGAATTGTTCGACAAGCTGATGGCCGGTGAGGGCGGGCCGGATACCTTAGACACGATAAAAAACCTTTCCGAAACCATATCCAAGACCTCGATGTGCCAGATAGGACAAAGTTCGCCCCCGGTCTTCATTCATATTATCGAACATTTCAGAGAGCGGCTTATAAAATCCATTCAAGACAAAAAGAGAAAAGACAACTCCGGGAAATTCAGTTCTATACTTACTGCGCCGTGCATGCAGGCCTGTCCCATACACCTGAACATACCGAAATATGTCGAAGAGATAAAATACGGGCGTTTCGAGAAATCGCTCGAAGTGATAAGAGAAAGACTTCCCCTGCCGGGCGTGCTCGGTCGCGTTTGCGTAAGGCCGTGTGAATTCAATTGCCGGAGAGGGCTTATTGACGAACCTGTGCAGATAAAGCATCTTAAACGGTTTGTGGCTGATTTCGAGGTTGAGCGCGGGAAAAGACAGGACACGGCATGCGCTCCGGCCAAAGGCATAAAAGTCGCCGTTATTGGCGCCGGGCCTGCGGGGCTCACATGCGCCAAATTTTTGGCCCAAGCCGGATATGAAACGACGATATTCGAAATGCTCCCTGAGTCGGGGGGCATGGCTGCTGTCGGAATCCCCGATTACAGGCTGCCAAGAGAAATATTGAGGCGGGAGGTCGAGGACATTCAACGCCTCGGTGTCAGGATAGTTTATAACACGAGTCTCGGCGCCCATTTCACGCTTGACGACCTTGAGGGGCAGGGATTCAAGGCAGTATTCATGGGCCTCGGATGCCACTGCCACAAAAGCATGGGGATCGAAGGGGAAGACAAGGGCTATTACGGCTTTGTGCCGGGTGTTTATTTTCTAAGGAATGTAAATCTCGGGCTGCTCGACGAGATACCCAAAGGCCGGAAGATTGCGGTTGTGGGCGGAGGAAACGTTGCGATAGACTGCGTGCGCACCGCCTCCAGAGTGGGGTTCGACGAAGCGCACCTTGTTTACCGCCGTTCGAGGAAAGAGATGCCTGCGGACGCGGTCGAAATAAACGATGCAGAGGCTGAGGGCGTTCAATACCATTTTCTTACGGCGCCAAAGAGGATAGTGGCCGAAAATAACAAGGTGGTAGGGCTCGAATGTCTCCGTATGGAGCTTGGCGAACCGGACGCATCGGGCAGGAGAAGGCCTGTCGAGGTCCCCGGCTCCGAATTTATAATTGCTGCGGATGTTGTTGTGGCTGCAATAGGGCAGGAAGGCGATTCCGGCTGTTTCTGCAACCTGCCGGGGGTTGAGATCAACAAAAGAGGCACGTTTATCGTTAACGAGCATTTTATGACAACAAGGGCAGGGGTTTTTTCAGGGGGGGATTGTGTGACAGGCCCGGATGTCCTTATTCGCGCGTGTGCGCACGGCAGGCTTAGCGCCATGAAGATAGACAAATACCTGACTTCCGGGAAACTTGAATCTTTTGAAGAAGAAAACATAGAGGGGTTTGTTAAAGAACTTAATGTTTATGATCCTGCGGAGGATTTGCAAATTCCGGGTGGCGTCAAGAGGCTGCCTATAAAACATGAACCGCCGCTGGAGAGAAAAAAGGATTTCCGCGAGGCTGAAAAAGGCTATACGGCCCAAGAAGCTATTTCCGAGGCCTCCAGATGCCTAAGGTGTTACAGGGTTGTGACATATGCTTACAAATAGAGAACAGGCGAGGATACAAGAATGCAGATGATCATCGACGGAAAAACAGTAATCGCAGAAGAAGGGAAAACGATTCTCGAGGCTGCGAGGAGCAACCGTGTTTTTATCCCGACGCTCTGTTATCTCGAAAAGCTGCTCCCGATAGGCTCTTGCAGGCTCTGCATCGTCGAAATTCAAGGTCATGAAAATCCCGTTACAGCCTGCACCACCAAGGCGTTTGACGGCATGGTGATAGAGACGAACACCCCGAGGCTGAGGGAGATGCGAAAACAGACGCTCGGCTTTATTTTGCAGACCCATCCGATGGATTGCAAACTTTGCGACGTTGCCGGCAGGTGCCAGCTCGAAAATCTGGTCAAAGAATACGGCGCAGAACCGCCGATGCCGAAGCGCGCACACAAGGCCGAAGAAAGGCCTTATTCCACGCCCGCTATCAGATACCGGCCTGACCGCTGCATTGCGTGCAGCAGGTGCATAAGGTCCTGCAGAGAGGTTGTCGGAAGGTCTGTGCTAGACCTTTCAGGTAACGGAATAGGCGCCAAGATGGATATAGTGGCGCCCGAAAGATGCATCTCGTGCGGTGAGTGTTTATCTGCATGTCCGGTCGGCGCACTGACCCATGCCAATTTGCCTGACGGGGTTTCTGAAGGGGCCAAAAAGGTCGCTACGGTCTGCGCATATTGCGGGGTGGGTTGCAGCTTTGAACTCAATGTCAAGGACAATAAGGCAATCAAGGTCACGACCAACGATTACGTCGGGGCCAATAAAGGCTCTCTTTGCGTTAAGGGGCGTTTCGGCTACGGCTATGTAAACAGTCCCGAAAGGCTGACCGTCCCGATGATAAAAAAGCAGGGGGTCCTGAAAGAGGCGGGTTGGGAAGAGGCCATAGATTATGTCGCATCCCGGCTTGCCGAGATCAAGGGCAAACACGGCGCAGACAGCATAGCAGGGCTTACCTCTGCAAAATGCACGAACGAAGACAACTATGTTTTCCAGAAATTTATGCGGGCGGTCATCGGCACTAACAATATAGACCACTGCGCCCGTCTCTGACACTCGAGCACGGTGGCCGGGCTGGCCGCCACACTCGGTTCAGGGGCGATGACCAACTCCATCGAAGATCTTGCCGAAGCTGAAGTGATGATAGTGATAGGCAGCAACAATACCGAAACCCATCCGGTGATCGGTATGAGGCTCAGGCATTTTGCGAGATACCGGGGCACAAAAATAGTCGTAATAGATCCGCGCAGAACGGACCTTGTCGAGGAGTCGGCGCTTTGGCTCTCGCCCCTGCCCGGCTACGATCTGGCCCTGCTCAACGGTTTTGCGCATGTAATACTAAAAGAAGGGCTTCAAAACAAGGCCTTTATAGAAGAGCACACCGAGAATTTCGATGCCTTCAAATCTGTCGTGGAGAAATACACCCCGGAATATGTTGAGACTCTTACGGGGGTGCCGAAGGACGACATAATAAAAACGGCCCGGATGTACGCGACCGCCAAGAACGCAGCAATCCTTTACTGCATGGGCATTACGCAGCATTCAAAAGGTACGGACAATGTAAAAGCGGTATCGAATCTTGCGCTTTTATGCGGCCATTTAGGCAAGCCCGGCAGCGGTGTCAACCCCCTTCGGGGCCAGAACAATGTGCAGGGTGCCTGCGACATGGGCGGGTTGCCTGACGTTTATCCGGGATACCAGAAGGTCCATATAAAAGAGAACAGGGAGAAGTTCGAAAAATTCTGGAACGCATCCCTTTCGGAAGTTCCGGGCTTGACCGTGGTCGAGATGACCAATGCGATGCATGACGGAAAGCTCAAGGCGATGTATATCATGGGCGAGAACCCTATGCTTACCGACCCGGACCTTACCCATGTCGAAGAATCGTTTAGACATCTTGAATTGCTTGTCGTACAGGATATTTTTATGACAGAGACGGCAAGGATGGCGGACGTTGTGTTTCCGGCCGCTTCCTTTGCAGAAAAGGACGGCACCTTTTCCAACACCGAGCGCCGGGTGCAGCTTGTAAGAAAGGCGCTAAAAGAACCGGGAACAGCAAGGCAGGACTGGGACATAATAGGCGGCATTGCAGCTAAGATGGGTCATCCGATGCCGTACGAAAAAGCGGAGGACATCTTCGACGAAATGAGAAAAGTGACGCCGCAGTACGCAGGCCTGACTTATAAGCGGCTCGGAATGAACGGCCTGCAGTGGCCTTGTCCGGACGAAACGCATCCGGGCACGCCCATACTCCACAAAGGCAAAATCGCGCGGGGTAAAGGGCTGTTTGCGGCCGTAGAATACAGGCCCTCCGCAGAGGTCCCTGACAGCGCATATCCGTTCATACTCACAACCGGAAGGGACTATTATCAATACCATTCCGCTACAATGACAGGCAGGGTAAGGCTGCTCAAGGAGTACTGCCCCGAAAGTTTTGTAGAGATCAGCTCCGAAGACGCAGGAAAGCTCGGCATACAGGACAATGATTGGGTAAAGGTCGAGAGCAGAAGGGGCCATGTTATTGCGCGGGCAAAGATCTCGGACAAGGTCCAGCGGGGGGTTATTTTCAAGAAATTCCATTTTGCCGAAGGCGCGGTCAACAGGCTCACAAACCCTGTGCTGGACCCGACCTCCAAGATCCCGGAACTGAAGGTTTCGGCTGTCAGGCTCGAAAAATATAACGGCCCTGCAGTGGAGCCCGAATCTCAGGGCATGTGCCTGATGTAGGGTCATGGCGAAACCCCGGAATTATAACTTCAGACAGTAATCCGGTTGGGCTTCTTCCGTTCAGGGCTGCTGTTGTAAAGTTTTAAATGCTCATTTCGCTTTGTGAATTTTACCTTGACAAAAGCCTGTCTCTCCTTTAAATTAACGTAATGAAATTAATAGGTTTTATGATTGCGGCACTGCTCTTGCTTGCAATTTCTGCCTTTGCACTGAAAGCCGTGGAAACTGTTAAAATTAAGGTGAAAAATAAGCATGAATAAACTGAAATTTTTGGCTGATGCCAATATCGAGAAACAGATAGTTGACTATATGACAAATGAGGGGCTGGACATCAAATGGGTTCCGGCTATTGATCCTTTCATGGCTGATGAAGACATTTTAAAATCAGCGCGTTCAGAAAATAGAGTATTGTTGACTAACGACAAGGATTTCGGTGAGCTGGTTTTTTATCAAAGAAGATTGACGAGCGGTGTAATTCTCATAAGGATTAAAGGGCAGGAAGTTGCCCCGAAAATAATTTTGCTGAAGAAATTATTCAAAGAGCATATAGGCCGCCTGTCCGGTCATTTTGTAGTAATAAATAAGGACAAGTTCAGATTTCTATCTCTGGAGGTTAGAAAATGACAGAAAAAAATCTTTTGAAACGCGTTAACATGGACCCTAAAATTATGCTCGGCAAGCCTGTTATAAAAGGCACAAGGCTTACCGTAGAAATCATACTCGAAAAACTTGCATTTGGCGCAACTTATGAAGACCTGATGGAATCGTATCCTTTTTTAAAGAAGGATGATATTAGGGCTGCGGTTCTTTATGCTTCAAAGGCTGTAGCTGCTGAGGAGATTTTTGCAGCATGAACATTAGAATTGGATTTGTTGTACGCTTAATCATGGCTATACTGCTGACGCTTTCGGTTGCAGCCTTCACATATGCCGCAGAGAAGCCAAAACCCAAACAAAAACTGATGGACAATTACATTGCTGTTTTTGATGTTGAAACTACCGGGAAAATAGACAGCGATATTGCCCGGCCATTGACAGAGAGCATCAGGCGCGAGCTGGTTATGTCGAAGAAGTATGAAGTGATAGACCGCGGCAACATGAATAAGATATTGGGCGAGCAGAAGTTCCAGATGTCGGGCTGTGTTTCGGGGCAATGTATAGTAGAGGCAGGCCAGCTTCTTGGAGCGGGCAAGATAATAGCCGGTTCTGTAAGTCTGGTTGGGAAAACTTATTACCTAACGCTTTCGCTTATCAATGTCGAGACCGGGAAGATAGAGAATGTATCAGAAGATGAATGTGAATGCAGAGTTGACGATCTTATTAAATCAAGCAAGAGGCTTGTAAAAAAACTGCTTGGCGAAAGTGTTCCGGAAGCTCCGACGATAACTGCATCAGGAAAAAGGGAAGAACAGGAAAAAATTGCCACAGAAAGATTCACTTTTAAAAATGGGATTATCGAGGACTCAAAACTTGCACTTCAGTGGGTGCCGGCTCCTAGTTGGGATATGAATCATTATGAGGCAGGGGAATATGTGCAAAAGTTGAGCCTTAACGGAGGCGGTTGGCGCTTGCCGACAAGGGCTGAATTAAAGAGTTTGTATGACAAATCCAAGCCCGGTAATGCTGACACTGTATTTGGAGTAGGTGATAAATGGGTATGGACATCAGAATTAGATGGCTCGTCCAATGCGTGGTACTTCTACTTCGCTGGGGGCAGCGAGCGCATGAACGCCCGTGCCCCCTCCTACTACTATGGTTATCGCGTACTACCTGTCCGTTCCCGACGGTAATTTTTGTCATTCCCGCAGTGCGTTGAGCGGGAATCCAGAAGTCTTTGTATTTTTAGCCCCCACAACCCGGGGGGCTGCCATAATCAGCAATTATGAAATAACATCAAGGAACGGGAAGACAAATGTGACTGAAGCGCCCGGATCAGGGAAGTTTGTCAGGCAGTAAGGTAAACCCTTCATTCCTTGCCGCCAATCGTAATCTTTGATCAAGACATACAAAGGAAAACCCCTTTGGATTTTTCCCGGCCCAGATTAAAGCGGCGGACAGTTGAAACGAATCAGCCGCGCGCAATGGGTGCGTAAGCAGGAGCTTCTCAGCCGTGTTCCTGAGGTCCTTCCCGGGTGAAATCTCTGTCCATGAGTCCGATAAAAGAGAGAGCAGATGCCGCAGACGGTCTTCCTCGCCTGTTTGCAGATGGCCCTCACGGCGCAAACGGGCAAACGCCGAGCAGCATTCTATAGGGCTTCCCCACCATGCGACAATAGCGCCGTCATGTCCTGCAATCTTCCGCACCGTTTTAGTTTTGGTTTCCTCCATGAATAATGGGATGAGGGCTGAAGCATCCCAGAACATCATCGGGAGTCCTCCCGTTCCTGCAGAAGAACTTTAAGCGCCCTGTCTTTCGGATCTTTCGGTCGCGGCAGATCCCAAAAACCTTTTGGTATTTTGCCCTTTCCAATTTTCGCTAACCCGGCCTTTTCAAGAGATAAAAGATGCGCCGGAATATTTTCATCCCCTCTTTCGATCGGCACGAGTTTGGCAATCGGTCTGCCCCTGTCGGTTACAATGACCTCTTCCCCTGCCTTTACTTTTAGCAGGTACTCGCTTAGAGACGCCTTCATTTCCGAAACAGCCGCGGTTTTCATGGATATGCCCTCCAGACCCTTCTTTATATGACTATAATAGTCATATGGGTGGACCTTGTCAAATCCTGCATTTGACAAGCAGGGGAGCATAGACCGCCTCTCACTCAAAGACCGGGTCCAACCACTGAAACTTTATTTCCCGGCCGTTCAACTTGAATTTATACCTGTATCCCCTTTTTTCATAATGCCTTTGATATAAGAGGCTCTTGCAAAAGTCCCGTTTTTGTCATTCTCCGACTTGATCGGGGAATCCAGTATTCTTTAAAAACAATACCTTCTGGATACCCGCCTTCGCGAGTATGACGGCAAAAACGAC